>CAVDFQ010000006.1:43298-79867 GCA_963608065.1 bacterium | reverse complement strand
GAGAAGGAAGTCAACATCCTCCACTGGTGGCAGAAGGCGTTGATGTGGGCGGGAGTGCTATCGTGTCTGACAATCGTCATTATGTTGTTGCTCAAACTCTCAAGAAGGTACTGATAATACGCTTAAAAGTCGTATATTTGCGGCAGTTTAGTGCCCGTATAGACTTTGTCGCTATACCCTGCACTTAAAAACGTGCTAAGTCGGGTCTCATTCTTTGTCGGATGAGACCCGCTTTTTTATCACCACGCCTCCAGGTCGAAGTCCTCGATCAGCGCGAGGATTTCCGGGTGATGTTCGGGGCTGAAGTACTTTGCGACTTTCCTGAATGTGCGGTTGAGGCTCGTGGAGGAGGCGGGCCTCGGCTCCAGCTTCCACCTCACAAGCCAGTCGGCGATGTCGATATGTTGCTCCCGTTCCTCTTCGGTCGCGTTCTTCTGGAGGAGGTTGCTGACCTTGATGCCGAGGTGGGGGAGCAGGGCGGCCTTCTGTGTCCAGGTCCCGAATCCGTCCACATCGGGGAAAGCCACGATGTCCCTGCCTTTCAGAACATTCAGCCGCTCGTTGAACTGGCTCTTGCCGCCCGTGGCGAGCCAGACGTATTCCGGCATCATCGCCGCACAGATTACGGCGGTCTTCTCCGATTCCACGAGGGCGACAGGCTTGTCGGGATGCCCGGCCAGCAGATGCTCCCCGAACAGGCACTGCGTCAGCTGCCAGTCCTCCGGCAATGCGCCGGAGCGTTTCATCAGAGAATGCGCCCAGTTGATTCGACCCTTCGTCCGCTCATCCTTTATCCGATGCCCGGTCTCCGGGTCATACTTCATAATCTTTCCGGTACGGCACCGGCCCCAGGCGTCAATCTGGAAGAATATCACATCCCCGGTTCTCGTTACGCCCAACTGATACTCCGTCACCAGCTTGACCACCGTCACATCATCAAACAGATGAAGCAGGAATGTCGTGAAAGAACTCGGGATTTCTGGACGCACGGACCGCCCGACCACCTCCGCCGGGATAATGCAGAGCGGCTTCTCATCCTGATGCTTCCGCCTCTCCAGAGCCTTCTTCAGCCATTCGGGTTCAGTCTCGCGCCAATCCTTCCCGTCAGCCTCCGGATGATCCCGGAAGTAGTCTTTCGGAGTATAGTGATAACCGCAGCCGCTCTCGTGGTCGCATCTGCCCACATTCTCCGCAAGCGGCTCTCCGGCTTCATCCACATACAGAGTGAAACACCTCTTCCCGCCGCAGGAAGGGCAGGTGTGCCGAGACCTGACCCCGGCGTATTTCTGAAGACTAAAACAGCGTCTCATCTTTCACCTCCCCGTTTCCGCTGTCCACAGTGTCCATTCCGTCCACAGGACTGGACATCGTGGACGATGTGGACACCGACGATTTCTTCACCAGATTGCCGACAAGACTCTTGCTTATGCCCAAAGCCTGGGCTATGTCCCGGTAGGACCTGCCCTTGCCCACAAGCTCCATCACATTCTCCATCAGAGTGTTCTTCTCCTTGTCGTCAGACTCCTTCAGATGCTCCTTCTCATTGGCGAAGCCCTTGAACTCGAAACGCACGTTCTCCCTGTCGTGGACGATTTCATAGAGGATGACGTTGTCGCCGTCGTACCTGTACGCTCCCGCCCTGACCTTTACCTGTTTGACATACCTCAGACTCTCGTCGCGTGCGGACTTGCCGATGGCGAACACCGAGTCGAAGAAGTTGTAGAGCTTCTTGCTGCCCGCAAGGTCGTTCTGGGTTATCGGACTCGTCAGACTCCGCTTGGGCGTGTGGGCTATAATCAGCAGACTCCAGCCGTACTTCTTCTTGAGGTTCATCAGGCTGATCATAAACAGTCCGGCCACGTCGCCCTTCTCGGAGTTGTTGCAGAGATAGGTTAGGTTGTCGATGATTATGACCCTTGACCCCGTGGAGAGCGCGGCCTCCTCTATGTTCCGGATGATTTCCTCCTCGAAATTCTTCAGATTCATCTTCTCCGGATTGATTTCGGCTCGTGTGAGCGCTTCCGGGAACTGATAGAGCTTTCCGTTGGCAGGGTCGGTATAACGCAGCTGGAACTGCTTGTCAGAGAGTTCGCAGTCCACATAAAGCACATTCTGGGCCTGCGCGATGTCGTCCGCCATCTGCACGGCATAGATGCTCTTGCCCAGGTTCGAATCGGCGAACAGGCAGCAGACTTCTCCCTCATACCACAGTTCGTGGTACAGATTCACCGGGTCGGGTCGTAAAGCGGCCTCCTGCAAGGTCCTGTTGGCCGAGCGGAGCGTCAGCATACCGAAATCCCGGCTCCCGACCTTCGCCTCCACCTCGTTTCTGATTATCTCCACAGGACCCTCTTCCATATTCGCTGTCATCGTCGGCCCTCCCTTTTGGAATTGACGAAGCGGACGCTCTCCTCATAGAGTTCTTCTTCGGTCTTATGGTATGCACCCATAAGCCAGCTGTCAATTTCCGATTTCAGGAAGCGGAGCCGTTTACCGTCCTTGTGATAAGGAATCCTGCGAAGTGTGACCCAGTCGTAAATGGTCTTTTTCGCCGGCCTGTCCGGATGGTAGCCGCTGAGTTCATCGATGTTCATCCATCTGTCAGGCTCCTGCTGACGATTGTTCATCCCGGCAAGGCTGTTCTCGATTTTCTCCACCTTTTCCAGAAGAATAGACACCGCGCTCGGCAATGTCTCGAAAGTGATATCCGTCATAATTCATAATCCCCGCACGGAATAACCTCGCTGCACATCGGTCCCTGCGGGGTTCAGAATGAGGATGGCGTTGCAGCTCGGTTACCGTCTCCGCATTCTGACGGCACAAAGGTGGCATTATGCGGAACTTGAACCGGTTCTGTAACCGGTCACAGATTATCGGATATCGGCGGTTAGTCTGTCTTCTATCCCGAGATTCTTTAGAGCCTGGTTCACCTTGTCGATTTCCGCCTGATGCCTTTTCGGCAGGGGAGAGTTGTCCGAAAGCCTCTGGCGGATCTTTTCCTTGGAATAGTCTGTGAGCAGGGAAATCAAAGTGGCCATCTTCGTGTTGTCGGCATAGTTGGCGATATTCGCCTTTCGCAGAAGAATGAGCAGAAGGTCTGTCGCCACACCGAGACACAGATATTTCTTGCCAGATGTCCCTTCGACTGAGACGGCAGCGACCGACAGCCTCTCCTCGCAGGCCCTTATCTCCTCAATCCAGTTGTTGTCCTGATGTGCGATGAGTGTGCGCAGCATATTGTACATCTGCAGCTGGACGGGAGTCTGATAATTGTTGATTGCGACAATTATATCGGACACCTTCAGGGAGCGTTCCACGTCCTGTTCCGCCTTCAGTTTCGCGTTTTCCCTCTCAAGAAAGTCTATGCGTGACTGCATCTCCGACACCCGCCTTGCGGATGCCAGAGCCTGAAAAGCTCTATGTAACAGCATAACTTACTCCTTGTTTATTCCGTCAAGGCTCAACCTCTCGGCCGCCTTTCTCTTTCCGGAGTTCATAATGTCGGCATAAATCTGTGTGGTCGAGACGTTTGCGTGGCTCAGCATATGCTGGACGGTGTAGATGTCCGTTCCGGAAGCCACCTGCAATGTGGCGAAAGTATGCCGGAAACAGTGGAACGTGATTCTTTTCCCGTCGATTCCGGCCTCCTTCAGCCAGGTCTGCAGCTTGTGCTGCGTCATCTGACGAGTAAGCCCCTTGAAAACGAGTCCCTCTCCCGGTTCTCCGCAAAGCAGATAGGTCTCATCGCTTATCGGGAGCGTGCTTTCCGCATCGGTCTTCTCCGAGCGGAACCGTATGCACCAGCCTCCGTCAGGGGATTTCTGGATATTCTCCCACCTCAACTCAAGTATGTCGCTGATGCGCAGTCCCGTAAGGCAGCTGAACAGAGAAGCCGCCTTGAGCACGGGCTCTCTGCAAGGCGTGGCGGCCAGAGCCTTGAGTTCGTCAAAAGTCAGGAACTGCCTCCGGCTCTCGATGGTTTCTATTCTTTCGAGGTCGTCGTTGAGGTTTTCCGTAAGGTACTTGTCCCGATAGGCGATTTTCAGAAGCGCCCGGAAAGTGCTCCAGTACCCGGCCGCTGAATTGCGCATAAGCGCCTTGTCCCCGTTGCGGAGCTGCCTTGCCTCCATCAGATACTTCCGGAATCCGTCGCAGAACTGCACTGTCACTTCGCTCATCAGGCAGCGCCCCTTGCAGTAGAGGAAAAAGTGGTCATACACCCTCATCCATTTCTGGTCGTGGTCGGGAAGCTGATTGCGGAAATATTCCAGGAAATCCATCTTCCGCACATTCTTGTCGAGAAAACCGTATTGCCCCCTCATAAGCGAAACCTCCCTTTCAGCGCGGATGGCCTCCGCCTGCAGGAGTTTTTCCTTGTTGGCACGCTTCTCATAGCCCTCGCGTGGATTCTTTACGAGATAGATCCCAAGGTAGTCGTGTCGCACATATTCGCGGGTGCGAGGGTCCCGCACTGGAGGATAATAGTCCAGGTAAAGAGTGATTTTCCCGCTCTTTAGTTCTCTTTGTCTCAGTGTTACTTTAGTAGCCATATCTTTCAATGATTTAATTATGGACCTGCTTTCCGGTGTCATCATCTCATTTCTTGCCCTTCCCGAAAATCCTGTCCAAATCCTCCCTGCTGTACCACATAAAGCCCTTGAGCTTCATCTTCCTGACTCCGAATCCGGCAGTCTCCTCGCTGAACCGTCTGCGCCCCACGTGATAGGTCTTCAACGCATCTTTGGCGCAGATGAATTCCCTTGTGACATAGTCCGGCACATCCGGTCCGGTGCGCCTGAACAGCTTGTCCAAGTCTGTTTTTCTGAAATAAACGAACGTTCCGTCCCTATGCCGCTGAATCCCCGCCGCATTCACGGCCTCATAGAACCGCCCCTGCCCGATGCGGTAGAGCTTCTTCGCCTGATCCACAGTGAGGAACTCCTCGTCCAGCTGTCCCTTGGAGAACCTCTCCAAGTCCCATTCTCTCCTGTTTATCAGAACCCGCCTTCCGACCGTAATTCTCCCGATGGACTTCTTCCTCGCGAAATCGCGGATATGCTTTGCGCTCATTCCGGTCTTCTCCGAAAGCTCGGCCACGGAATACCATTCGTCGCGATTGTATTTCACCGGGGCGGGGAAGAGCCTGTCAAGATCCGGCTTCGGGAAGAAATCCACGCCACTGATGCGCCGCGGACGTATTCCGGCTTTTCTGATGTCAGCGAAGAACTTGCTTCTCGAAACGCCGTAAAACTCCAGGGCCTCGTCCAACTTGACGGGAACGGAGAAATCCCCCTTGTTCGCTCCGGCTTCCAGTCCGCTGTCCGCCATCAGTTCAGCCACTGAAATCCTGACCGTTCTGCTCGAAACTTTTATCGGATGCAACTCTCCGGCTTCAATCTTCCTGTAAATGGTCGGGCGGCTCACTTCCAGCATAAGCGCGGCATCCTTGATGGGGACATACCTGGCTCCGCGCTCCGCTCCCGAATCCGTCACAATCCTTTCCTCCACCGCAGCCTCACCGGCAAGCCGCCTCGCAGTCCGCCGCCTCTCGTTCATCTTCTCCCTGCGGCACTTCTCACAGCAGAACACCTGCCTTCCGAACTCCCGCTCGAAGACCCTCCCGCAATTGCGGCAGACCGCATTCCCCAAAGTCCCCATAAAACCCGCAAAACGCCACGCAAAATTTCCGACCCCTCAGGAATGCACTTTCAGAGACCTCCGCACGGCACTAAAAGCCACTGATATTGCCATTTTGTGTAAATCTACGTAAATCTATGTAAACACGTCCAATATGGCGGTACATTCCGGCCACTTGAACCACCGTGGTTCAAATGTGGTTCAAAAATACCCGAAATATCCCGAAAAACAAAGAAACAAGCCGAAAAGTTATCCACACTCTCGGCTCTGAAACTCAATATATTATCCCGATTGTTACCCCTATTCCACCGCTTCTTCCGACCCCATCATTTCCCGATGCAAAACCTCCCGAAAATCTCCCCTAAGACCTCGTCGGAGGTGACTTCTCCGGTGATGGAGCCGAGGTGGTAGAGGGCTTCGCGCAGGTCCTGGGCGATGAGTTCCGTGGCGGTGCCGGAATCGAGTCCGGAGCTGACGCGGGAGAGGGCCTCGGAGGCGGAGCAGAGGGCGTTGTAATGTCTGGCATTGGTGACTATCACCGAGTCGGAGGCATCGGAAAGCGAGGCGAACCGCTCGCTGTAGAGCTCGCAGAGCCGGTTTTCGACTTCTTCGACGCCCCAGCCCTCCTTCGCGGAAATCTTCAGCACAGATACTTTATTATCAGAGAATAAAACATTCCTGTTTAGCTCCGCAACAGTTTTGTTAAGCTCTTCGGGGCAGGCCACTTTGTCGCATTTGTTCAGCAGAAGCAGCAGAGCCTGAGAGTCGAGCTGCACATAAGCGGCGAGCCCTTCCGCTGCGGAGAGGATTTCCCGCGTAGGAAGCGATGCGTCGATCACTCCGAAGACTACGTCCGCCGAAGAGAGGCGCGAGAGCGTGCGCGAAATGCCCATCGACTCCACCTCATTGGAAGTCTCCCGCAGACCTGCCGTGTCGATGAAACGAAAAAGAGTTCCGCCCAGGCTCAGCGTCTCCTCGACCGTATCGCGCGTCGTCCCGGCGATGGGGGAGACCAGCGCGCGTTCGTCACGCAGCAGCGCGTTCAGCAGCGTACTCTTCCCGCTGTTCGCCGCGCCCACGATCGCTACAGGCACACCGTTGCGGATGGCATTCCCCGTCCGGAACGACCGCCTGAGGCGGTCAATCTTGCCCCGGACTTCGTCCAATATCTTCCTGAGTCTGCCCCTGTCCGCGAATTCCACATCCTCTTCGCTGAAATCCAGCTCCAGCTCCAGAAGCGCGGAGAGGTCCACCAGGGACGAGCGCAGCGACGCGAGCTCTTTCGAGATGCCTCCCTTGAGCTGCCCGACAGCAGTGCGGTGCGCGAGGGCGGAGGAGGAAGCGATGAGGTCAGCGACCGCCTCAGCCTGAGATAGATCCATCTTCCCGTTCAGAAACGCGCGGCGGGTGAATTCGCCGGGGGCGGCACTTCGCGCTCCTGCCGCAATCAGCTGACACAGAAGCTCCTGCACGATGTACGCGGAGGCGTGGCAGGAGATCTCCACGCAGTCCTCGCCCGTGTACGAATGCGGAGCGCGGAAGACAGAGCAGAGCACCTCGTCCAGCACCCTGCCGTCCGCGCAGTGCGCCGTGCGGAAATGAACGGTATAGCCCCGGGCGTCCTTCAAGCTGCCGGCTCCGCCGTCCAGTACGGTATCGGCGATGCCCGTCGCTCCAGCTCCGCTGAGTCTCAGGATGGAAATGGCGCCGGTCCCGGGAACGGTAGCCGGCGCCACTATGGTATCGTCAGTGAAACGCATATCGAAGGGTGAGCGCTAGTTAATCATAGTACTTCGCCTCGCGTGGACTCACCTTGGACATATTGTCCAGAAGGGACTCGTTAGTCTTGTACTCGTCCATAAGCTGGAGCATGAAGTTCATCGCCTCGATCGAGTTCATTTCCGCAAGCAGCTTGCGCAGGATCCAGATGCGGTTCGCGGTTCCCTTCTGCAGCAGGAGATCGTCGCGGCGTGTTCCGGAGAGCAGCACGTTCACGGAAGGGAAGATGCGCCTGTTCGACAGGGCGCGGTCGAGCTGGAGCTCCATATTGCCGGTGCCTTTGAACTCCTCGAAGATCACGTCGTCCATCTTCGAGCCGGTCTCGGTGAGGGCTGTCGCGATGATGGTGAGCGAGCCGCCGTTCTCTATGTTGCGCGCGGCTCCGAAGAAACGCTTCGGCTTCTGGAGGGCATTCGCGTCCACACCGCCGGAAAGAACCTTGCCGGAAGCGGGCTGGACGGTGTTATATGCGCGTGCGAGGCGTGTGATGGAGTCGAGAAGTATGACCACATCGTGACCGCATTCCACAAGTCTGCGGGCCTTTTCGAGCACCATATTGGCCACTTTCACGTGTCTCTCGGCAGGCTCGTCAAAGGTGGACGCGACCACCTCGGCCTTTACGCTGCGGGACATGTCCGTGACTTCCTCGGGACGCTCGTCGATGAGGAGCACGATCTCGTAAACCTCCGGATGATTGTCCGCGATGGCGTTGGCTATAGACTTGAGCAGCATAGTCTTGCCGGTCTTCGGCTGGGCTACGATGAGGCCTCTCTGCCCCTTTCCGATAGGCGCGAACATATCCACGATGCGGCAGGAGATGTCGCTCTGGTGTCCGTGGCCCAGGAGATTGAATTTCTCCTCTGGGAAGAGAGGGGTCAGGAAGTCGAACGGCACGCGGTCGCGGATATACTCAGGCGTGCGACCGTTTATGTACTTGATCCTGACGAGAGGGAAGTATTTGTCCCCCTCCTTCGGCGGACGGATCTCACCGGTGACGGTGTCTCCGGCCTTGAGGGCATTGAACTTTATCTGGTTCTGGGACACGTAGATGTCGTCGGGGGAGTTCAGATAGTTATAGTCCGACGAGCGCAGGAATCCGTAGCCGTCAGGCATAATCTCCAGCACGCCCGTGGCCTCGATGGTCCCTTCGAATTCGTAAACGACAGGCTTGGGCTGTCTGCGCTGCTGCTCGAAATGCTTCTCGCTGCGGTGCTCCCTGTTTTCTTCGCCCCTGTCCTCTCCGTTCTCGGAGCGTCCTTCAGTGTCGGACGCCGCACTTGCTTCGGCTGCCGGCTTTTCAGGGACGGTAGGGAAGAGCTGAGGTTCTTCCTGCTTGAGCACAGGCTTCTCCGTATCGGCAGTCTCGGAAGGAACCTGCTGCGCCTTAGGCTTGCGGCCTCTTCTGCCGCGAGGCTGCGGAGCCTCAGGGGCAGGGCGTGCGCTTTCGGCTGCCTGAGGATTCTCGGCAGGCTGCTGCGGCTCGGATGCGCTCTGACTGCTCTCCTGAGCTTTCACCGGGGCCTCGGAGGCGTCCTTATGGGCCGCGGCCGGTTTGCGGCCGCGCCGCTTAGGCTGCTGCTGCGCATTCTCGCGGACCGGCTGCTTGGGACTGTCAGCGTCCTGCTTTTTCTCGTCCTGGCTCTCCTGACGGGCCTTTGCAGGCTCGCCTTTGCCTCCTTCTGTCTGCTTGCCCGGCTTTCCGCCTTCAGTCTGCTGAGCGCCCTTTCCGCCTTCCGCCTTCTGGGCGGACTTCGGCGGACGCCCGCGCCGCGCTTTCGGCTTCTCGGGAGCCGGCTTCAGAGCTTCCTCCTGAGCCTCAGCGTCGAGGATGGCGAAAGCGAGGTTTTCGATGGGGAGTTTTTTGATATTCTTGACCGAGTGCTGAGCGGCTATCTCTTCGAGCTGCTCACGCGTCATTTTCTCCAATTCGTAGAGGGTATGTGGCATAGATAAAATGTATGTAATTCTGTTTCAGCGCATCCGGACGGTCGCGCCAGATAATCAGCCGGGCCCTTCGCCCGGAGCTGCGCCGCAAATATAAGAACAATAATCGATTCCGCAATCTCCGCAGCCGACTAATTGTCCCAGTAGCTGCTCGTTTTCTTGAATTTCAGCAGGTCAGAGAGTGCCGAGGCGTTGGCCGCAATGCGGAAGCTGTACGACTGCCAGGTCCCCGTAGGCACCCAGGAGACGGAGATGTTGAAGCAGTGCAGATCGTAGGTGGCGCTGATCTGCGTAGTGGTCATCTTCATCGCCATTATGTCGAAGTTCGCATTGGCCTGGAGATTCATCCTCGGCGTGAGCTTGAGGTTGCCCGAGAGGTTCAGAGTCTGGGTGTACCTGTTCTTTACGGTCAGCACGGCATTCGTGTACGAGTAGCTCTTGCTGTAGCTGAACGAATAGCTCATATTCACAGACCACGGCACGTTAGGGTTCGTGTAGTAGAGCCATCCCCCCGGGATGTATTCACCCGTTACGGGGTGGTTGTAATACCTTATATAGTAGTCAGACGGGGAGCCCTTGGGCTGCCCTCCGTCGTTCCCTTCCTTGTGGCCTTCTCCCGAGAGGGAATAGGACATCGAGAGACTGGCGTTCGTCAGGCGCAGAGGATGCGAGAAGCCTTCCTGCTGAAAATTGAAGCGGTTGTACCGCTTGCCCTGAGCGTCGATGGCGTAAGGGTCCAGATTTGCGCTTCCGCTGATGCTGAGCTTCCCGAAGATGGAGGTGGAGGCGGACACGCTCACGGTGTTCATCTTCATAGAGTCTGCGAGGAAATTATAGCCCGTGCTGAAATTCAGCTGGTCGATGAGCTTGACTTTCTTCGTGGCCGTGCCGGAGGTATCCGCGAAGTCGCGCACCTTGGCTTCGAAATTGTTTCCTATCGAGAGGCTCGCCGTGGCGGAACGGCCCTTGCCCGGCGGGGCGTAGAGCTGACCGGAGTAGATGTTGTACTGGTACTCCTTTTCATCCCCGTTCCTGTCGGTGTAGTACATCGTGCGGTAGCCGTTCGCATAGGTGCCCTTCTCGGGGCTGAACGACATGGATAAGGAAGGGGAGATCACGTGCCTTATGGCCTGTATCCTGCGATAGGAACCGAAATTGAACATACCGTAGATGCGGGTGGACATCGCGATGCTTCCCGAATAGGTCTGGGTGAGCCCGAATGAGCTGAACTGGTCTCCCTCCTGCTGTTCCACCTTGTCGGTGTCGGGATTGTACGCGAAAGTGGACTTCTTGAAGAACCAGTTCTGTCCGTAGGTTACGGAAGGGTTGAAATTCAGATACTTTAGCAGCGAGAAGGAAGGCAGGCCTATGTTGAAGTTGTGCTGCATTCCGTTCTGGAAACGGTTCAGGAAACCTTCCTCGCCGAACTCGGAGGCCTTGAAATTTATCTTGTTCTGCAGGGCCGTATTGTACCCGAAGGAAATCTTCTCGTAGATGCGCTCCTTGCCCACGCGCACTTTCCTTTTGAACGGATAGAAGGTGCTGACCGAGAAGGTCACGTTAGGCAGGGTGAAGGAATAGGAACTGTCCCTCGAATTCTGGCTGTGCAGGGCGTTCACGGAGAGGTTGAATTTGCCGTTCCAGTTCCTCGCGAAGGAGATGGAGGAGGATATCTGGTTCTGGAGCGCCTCGGTGACGGAGGTCGAATTATACTTGCTGTTCGACGGGCTGGAGAAATTTACGGAAGCCGAGAATGTCTGCCCGGGATGCGCCTTGGAATCCTGCGAATGCGACCACTTGAGGGCGAAGTTCTTAGTCTGGAAGAAGTCCGGGCTGTCCTTTTCTCCGGTCTGGTCCACGGAATATGTGAGTCCGAGGTTGCCGTTGAACTTATAGTTCACCTTGTAGCGCGAATTGAGGTTCACCGCCCAGGAACCCATAGAATAGATGTCTCCGGTAAGCGAGAGGTCGAAGTGCTGGCCCAGGACGAAGTACATTCCGGCGTCCCTCATATAGAAACCTCGGGAGGTCTCCTCTCCGAAGGAGGGCATCAGCATACCCGTAGCCCTCTCGGGCTTCTTCGGCACGAAGCCGAACGGGATGCAGAGCGGCAGCGGAACATCCTCGAACACAGGCCAGGCGGGACCGAACATTATCTTGTTTCCGCCCTTCGAGGGCTGCACCTTGGCGCTGGAAAGGGCCACGTAATAATGCGGATGGTCGGCGTCGCAGACCGTGTACTGACCGTTCTTGATGTTGATGGAGCGGTCTTGCATCATCTTAATGTTCTTGCCGTGCAGAAGGGCCTCCTGCTCGTTTGTGGTCATATTGTAGATGCGCGCCTTGCGCGAGCCGAAATTGTAGCGGATAGTCTCCATCTCATAGACTTCCTTGCCCACAGTCATCTTCGGAGTCCCTTTCCACTCGTCTTTCTCGGCATCGTAGGTGCCTCTGGCGAAGACGTCGTTCGTGTTCAGGTCATATTCCATATAATCCGCCGTGAGTTCCATCCCCTGGTACTTCACGGACACGTCACCGTAGTAGAAGACCTTTCGCTGCCCGTCGCTGAACACTTCCACGATGGAGTCCTTCGCGCCCGAAAAAGCCGGCAGATCGAGCGAACTCTTCTCCAGCAGCGCGAGCGAATCAGCCCGCACGAGCGAGTCCGAGCGTGCCGTGATGCTGTCCGCAGCAGCCGACAGAGAATCAGTCCCCGCGGCGGCACTGCCGCCAATGAAGAGAGAATCTGATTCAGCGGCGGTCACACCGCCGCCAATGCCGAGAGAATCCGCCGCCACAGCGGCTCTACTAACCACGGGGGATTTAATCTTCAGAGAGTCAATAAGTTCTGTAGAAACGCGCTCATTCCTGCTCCTGCGCCGCGATCGGCGGTCGTCCTGGGAGTAGAGTATAGTGCAGAGCGAAAACAGCAGCACCAAAGTCAATAATGCGTATTTCCTAAACCTTAAATGCAAGTTTTTTACTATATTTGCAAGGTACAAAAGTAAGACTATTTTCCAAGTTTACCAAGACCGGATATGATTTTGAACCTTGTCAAGTTCCGTGCCGCGTTCGCTGCGCTGCTTCTTTGCGTATGCGGAGCGGAGGTCTGCGCCCAGAATAACGGCACCCCCGGACTGCATACCGTAGTGATCGACCCGGGACACGGAGGCAAGGATCCCGGAGCTGTCAGCAAGGACGGCAAGAGCCAGGAAAAAGCCTTCGTCCTGGACATCTCGAAGCGGCTGAAAGAGAATATAGAGAAGGCCTGCCCGGATGTGAAGGTGCTTCTGACCCGCAGCGATGACACTTATGTCCCCCTGATAGACCGGGCCAAGTTCGCCACCAGGAAAAACGCGGATGTCTTCATCTCGGTCCACATAAACGCTTCCGACCGCTCGAGCGCCATAAACGGCTACTCCGTGCATCTGCTCGGACCGTCGGACAAGAGCAAGAACACCTATGCGTATAATATGGAAGTGTGCAAGCGGGAGAATGAAGTGATCCTGCTCGAGGATGACTACACCACCACCTATCAGGGTTTCGACCCCAATGACCCGGAATCCGACATCTTCCTTCATCTTATGCACAACGCCTACCGCGAGCAGAGCCTGCTTTTCGCCCAGATAGTGGACGAGAAGCTGAAGGGCGGCCCGCTGAGCAAGAGCAACGGCATATACCAGAACAATTTCGCCGTCCTGCGTCTCGCGACTATGCCGGCGATGCTGCTCGAACTCGGATTCATCTCCTCGAGCAAAGACCTCACGACCCTGCGGAGCCGGGAATCGCGCGAGAGGCTCGCCTCGAGTCTTTGCCATGCGTTCTGCGAGTACAAGACCCTCTATGACGAGAGCGTCGGGGCAGTGTCAGGTTCGGACGCCTCCGGCAAGTCTTCCGGCAGCTCCGACAAGGCGGGCGCCTCCCGCACGGAAGACTCCTCTCAGACTGCGGCTGCGGGAAGCCCGGACGCTTCTTCCGGCTCCGGGGACAGCCGCTCCGCCCCGGGAGGGACCGTCTATGCCACCCAGATTCTAGTGACGGGCACGAAGAAGGATCCTTCCGATGACATCTTCCTCGGCTATACCCCTGTCGAACTCAAGGCGGGGAAAATGTACAAATACTACATCGGCGCATCTCCGGATGTTTCCAAAGCTAAAGAATACTTTCAGATCATAAGGAAAACATACTCCGACGCTTTCCTCGTCAAGGTCGAAAACGGCTCTGCCACACGTGTTAAATGAAAAGTGTTACTTTAGAATCCTTCCAGATTCTATAAATCACCATAATAGAGACTTTGAGAAAAAACCTCCCCATAACTGACTGATATGTAAATCTTTGCGAAACTGCCATTTGGGACGTTGCTTTCCCCGAGATAACAAAAAGAAAAATAAATGTCAATACATTTTTTTTATTTTTTTATCTTTTTTTTCAACCAACTTTGCAATCCCAAAGCAGTCACAATGGATAACACGGATAGACATATTGACGTCTGGAACGGCTGTCTGCAGATAATAAAGCAGATAATAGAGCCTCAGAAGTTTGATGTGTGGTTCAAGCCCATCAAGCCTGTCAGTATCGTGGACTCCACCCTCACCATCGAGGTCCCTTCCGACTTTTTCCGCGAGTATCTTGAGGGCGCCTATCTCGACGTGATCTCCAAGACCCTGAAAAGAGTCATCGGAACAGAGGCCAGACTCCTCTATGTCATCAAGCCGGTTCAGAGCGCTCCCGGGATGGTCATCCCGGCCGCCCTCGGACAGAGGCCGGAGAACCCAAGCGTGAGCGTAAGCACCGCCGCCCGGGGAGTGAACCCGAGCCCTTTCGTATATCCCGGACTCCATAAGCTGAAAATCGACCCTAGGCTGAACCCTGTCTACTGCTTCGGAAACCTCGTGGTAGGGGAGTGCAACCGTATGGGCATCACTGCCGGAAACGACATCGCGCTGGCGCCGGGCCAGAATCCGTTCAACCCTCTCTTCCTTTTCGGAGGTTCCGGACTCGGCAAGACCCATATAGCCCAGGCCATCGGTATAGCCATACACGAGAAGTTCCCGGAGCTCGTGGTGCTCTATGTCACCGGAAACGAGTTCAAGACGCAGTATATGGACGCGGTGAATGTCCGGAACAAGCTCACCGACTTCCTCGCCTTCTATATGAAGATAGACGTGCTCATAATGGACGATGTCCAGGATCTGCTCGGACAGGGCTCCCAGAACGCTTTCTTCAACGTATTCAACCATCTCCACCAGTCCGGCAAGCAGCTCGTGTTCACTTCCGACCGTGCTCCTGTGGATCTGCGGAATTTCGAGGACAGGCTCCTCTCCCGCTTCAAATGGGGACTTTCCGTGGAGCTTTCCCGTCCGGACTTCGCGACCCGTCTCGCGATGCTGAAGGCCAGATGTTTCAGAGAGGGAGTCACCATCGGCGACGATGTGCTCGAGTTCCTCGCGAACCGCATAAACACGAACTTCCGCGAGCTCGAGGGCGTGCTCATCTCCCTCATAGCCCACGCCACCCGCCTGCACAGGGATGCAAATATCGCCCTGGCCCGCAGCATCACGGACAAGCTCGTCAGCGAGGACAAGTCCGATATCACCATAGAGAAGGTGCTCACGACTGTCTGCGACTATTTCGGCCTCACCCGCGAAGACCTGGTCTCCAAATCCCGCAAGCGCCAGATCGTGCTGGCCCGCCAGATAGCTATGTATCTGAGCAGAAATCTGGTCAGCGGCGTTTCTCTTTCCGGCATCGGCTCCGGCATAGGAGGCAAGGACCACGCCACCGTCCTGTATGCCTGCTCGGCGGTAGCTGACCTTATGGCCACCGACCGCAACGTAAGGCAGGATGTCCGGGGCATCGAGAAGCTCCTCGCCCGCTCGGGTGAAAGGAACGGATAGAGTCTCTGCGGCTCCCACACGCCGCGCACCCGCATCACAGAATCCGTTTTTTTGGACAGCTTTTCAGCAATTGTTTAGGAATTACTGAAGAAATGGTTATTTTTGTGGACACTAAAAAATGACCTGATTTATGGATTCTAAAACCGTTCTTGATATCTTCAAGCAGATAACCCGTATTCCGAGGGAATCCGGACACGAGGCTCCTATGACAGCTTTCCTTCAGGAATTCGCGGCCTCCCACTCTCTGAAATGCAAAACCGACGGGGCAGGAAACGTCCTCATCACCAAAGAGGCCTCTCCCGGAAAGGAAGACGTGCCTGCACTGGTCCTTCAGGGCCATCAGGATATGGTCTGCGAGAAAGTCGCGGGCTCGAGCCACGACTTCAGTAAAGACCCTATAGAATACGTCATCGAGGACGGATGGATGGTGGCCAAGGAGACCACCCTCGGCGCGGACGACGGCATAGGCATAGCGGCAGGCCTCGCACTTCTTCAGAGCGACCTCCCTATGGGCAAGATAGAGTGCCTTTTCACCATCTCCGAAGAGACGGGTATGGACGGCGCGATGGCTCTCGAAGAGGGCTTTTTTGACGGGAAGGTACTCATAAATCTCGATTCAGAGGAAGAAGGGGAGTTCTGCATCGGCTGCGCCGGCGGAGTGAACACCGTAGCCCGTTTCCATTACAGCACAGAGAACTGCAGAGCGCAATGGCAGCGCCTCAGCCTGAAGATAGACGGGGCCAGAGGCGGACACAGCGGAGATGACATCATTTTCCACCGGCTGAACACCGTGCCTGCGATGGCTTCCTTCCTTCTGGGCGAGCTTCCATATGGCCTTCAGCTTTTCCTCATAAAGGGCGGCGGCAAGCATAACGCTCTCTCGCGTGACTGCGAAGTGCACATCGCCGTTCCTGATGCCGACGCGACCGTCGCCCGCTTCCTCAGCTACGGAGAAGAGAAGAAGAAGGAATATGCCGCGGACGAGCCGGATATCCGCTTCACCGCCCTCCGCGACAACTCGAACGACAAGGCCATCGACTCATTCACCTGCGAGAACCTGCTAAGAAGCCTGACCACCTGCCCTCACGGAGTCATCACTATGAGCCCGGACATCGAAGGGCTGCCTGAAACATCCACGAACCTCGCCTCCGTGCGGATGGTGGAAAAGGGAGTCATCACCGTCACCACGAGCCAGAGAAGCTCCGTCACGAGCGAGTGCCGCAAGATAGCCGCCGCAGTGGCGAAGAATTTCGCGGCCGCCGGAGCGGAATGCGAGCATTTCTCCGAGTACCCGGGCTGGAAGCCGGATATGAACTCCCACGTACTGGAAGTCTGCGTGGAGTCCTACCGCAAGCTCTTCCATAAGGACCCTATAGTCAAGGCTATACACGCCGGACTCGAGTGCGGTCTCTTCCTCGAGAAGTTCCCGGGTCTGGATATGATTTCTTTCGGTCCTACCCTCAAGGGCGTGCACGCGCCGGGCGAAAGGATGGACCTGAAGTCACTGGATATGTTCGTGGCACATCTCACCGATGTAGTATGCAATTACAGATAGCTCCATCCATACTTGCAGCAGATTTTCTGCATCTGGAAAAAGATATCCGCATCCTCGATGAGGTTGCGGATATAATTCATCTCGATGTGATGGACGGCACCCTCGTGCCGAACATCTCCTTCGGTTTCCCTGTCATCGAACCCATAGCGAAGATAGCCACCAAGCCTCTGGACGCCCATCTTATGATAGTGCACCCGGAGAAGTATTTCGAAAGGTTCGCTTCCTGCGGCGTCTCTATGCTCAGCTTCCATCTCGAGGCTGCCCGAAGGGACGGCACCGACCCTTCCGGGCTGCTCGCCGCCATCAGACGGCTGGGGATGAAGGCAGGAGTGGTATTTAACCCTGACATGCCGCTCGAGGAGGTCTATCCGTATATCGGAAGCGCTGACTATCTCGTACTTATGTCCGTGTACGCCGGCTTCGGCGGCCAGTCGTTCATCGAGGAGAGCTACTCCAGACTCGCAGCCCTGAAGCGCGAAGTGTCAGTCAGGAATCCGCAGTGCCTCATAGAGGTGGACGGCGGCGTCACGCCGTCCAATTCCGCACGCCTCCGCGATCTGGGCGCTGACATCCTCGTCGCCGGCAGTTCAGTCTTTCTCAGCGGCGACCCCCGTGGCACCATAGCCGCGCTCCGCAGCCTCTGAGACCGCTCAGTGCAGCCGGAACATATGCGCGCTGAAATACTCCTCGAGACCGGAGCGGCCCTCCGGAGTCCGGAGCAGCTCCGCCGCAGCCTCGATGTAGCCGCACAGGCGCACCAGAGTAGCTTCGGGTGAGTAGCTGCGCCCGGAAAGCAGCGCAAGCGAAGTCGGGTTCGGGATGTCAGGAGGAAAGACCGTCTGGTTCAGATTGAGCCCCACGCCTATGATGCTCGCCGCCACATCGTCGCCCTCCAGAATGTTCTCTATGAGAATCCCGCAGATCTTTTTCTCGCCCACATAGATGTCATTCGGCCATTTGATACGTGCTGTGATGCCCTCGGAAGAGAGGAACTCCCGCAGAGCATAAGTTATCATCTGAGTGAGCAGCAGAGTGTCCCTCGCCTTGAGAGGGGAGTCCGGAGTGAACTTGAGCAGCAGAGTGAAAGTGAGATTCTCTCCCGGTGCGCTGTGCCATTTGTGGTCAGCCTGCCCGCGTCCGGCGCTCTGGCACACAGCGGCGGTGACTGACAGATTGTCAAGCTGCGAAATCCGCCTCCTGACCTCGCTGTTTGTGGAATCCAGGCACTTGTGCCAGAGTATTCGTACTGCCATTTTATTTGGTTGAATTTTTGTATTATCTTTGTGTGCAAAATTAAAACATAAATCAGAATAATGATTACACACGATCTCCGCGTCATCGCCGATGCCATTCAGGAGAAAAAGGGACAGAATGTCATTTCCCTGGACCTCAGACCACTAGGTTCAGCCATAGCTGACCATTTCGTAATCGCGAACGGTGATTCCACCACGAATGTAGCGGCCATAGCGGACAATATCATCAAAAAGACCCGTGAAGAGCTCGGTCGCAAACCGCTGCGCACCCAGGGTCTCGAGAACAATTTCTGGATCATACTCGACTACGGGAACATAGTGATCCACGTTTTTCTGACACAGTATCGCGAATTCTACCGTCTGGAGGACCTCTGGGCCGATGCCCCGAAGAAAGTCTGGAAAGAGCGCAGAGTCCCGCGCAAGGCCGCCGCAGAGGCGAAGAATGACGACAACGAATAGAAAGACTTATGGCAGATAATACTGACAATACCGAAAACAGGGACCAGAAAGAACCCCGAAGGAAAATCGTCCGGGTCCGTCTGAACATATCCTGGCTCTACATCATCCTGATAGGAGCCATCCTGTGGATGCTGCTGGGCGGCAACGGCCCGGCCCCTCAGAAGATCGAGTGGGCGGAGGTGCAGGAGATGATAGCTGCAGGCGACGTGAAGGAAATACACTTCGTACGCAACGACTTCAAGGGTAACGTGACCATCCGTCCGGACCGCATAGCCAAGTATGCAGGCAAGTTCGCCGGCGGACAGGTTCCCGAGAAGTCCCCTCATTTCTTTTTCCTGGTATCCGGAAAGTTCGACGCAGAGAAGGAATTCGGCGAGCTGAACGCCGCCCTGCCTGTGGAGTCCCGTGCCAAGATTGTGATGGAGAACGACTCGAAGGTCTGGAGCAATATCTTCGAATGGCTGATGTTCCCTCTGCTCCTCATACTTATGTGGGTGTGGATGTTCCGCGGGATGAACCGCTCTATGGGCGGAGGACCGGGGGGAGGAGCCGGCGGCGGCATCTTCAGCGTGGGCAAGGCCCCGGGCAAGCTTACGGACAAGAATCAGGTGAATGTGACCTTCAAGGACGTGGCCGGTATGTACGGCGCGAAAGAGGAGGTCGTCGAGATAGTGGATTTTCTGAAGAACCCTCAGAAATACACGGCTCTGGGAGCCAAGATTCCTAAGGGAGCCCTCCTCGTGGGGCCTCCGGGAACCGGCAAGACCCTGCTCGCGAAGGCAGTGGCGGGCGAGGCGAACGTACCGTTCTTCTCCATCTCCGGATCCGATTTCGTGGAGATGTTTGTCGGAGTCGGCGCCTCGCGCGTGCGCGACCTCTTCAAGCAGGCGAAGGAGAAGGCCCCGTGCATAGTGTTCATCGACGAGATCGACGCGGTCGGCCGCGCCAGAGGCAAGAATGCCGGCTTCTCGTCAAACGACGAGCGCGAGAACACCCTTAACCAGCTCCTGACAGAGATGGACGGTTTCGGCTCGAACTCCGGCGTCATAGTGCTTGCAGCCACTAACCGTGCCGACATCCTCGACAAGGCCCTGCTGCGCGCAGGACGCTTCGACAGGCAGATTCACGTGGACCTGCCCGAGCTGAAGGAACGCGAGGAGATCTTCCGGGTGCATATGAAGGGCCTCAAGATCGCGGAGGATTTCGATGTGGACTTTATGGCGAAGCACACACCGGGCTTCTCCGGAGCCGACATCGCGAATGTCTGCAACGAGGCCGCCCTCACGGCTGCACGCAGGGGCAAGAGCGAGATAGACAGACAGGATTTCCTCGATGCAGTGGACCGCATCATCGGCGGGCTGGAGAAAAAGGGTTCCATAATGACCGTGAAGGAGAAGAACTCCATAGCCCATCACGAGGCCGGACACGCGGTGGTGAGCTGGCTTCTGCCTTACGCCAACCCTCTCTTCAAGGTGACGCTCATCCCTCGCGGACAGGCTCTCGGAGCCGCCTGGTATCTGCCGGAGGAGAGAAAGCTCTGGACCAGGTCCCAGATGATAGACGAGATGTGCTCGCTCATCGGAGGGCGCGTAGCCGAGGAGATCGTGAACGGGGAGCCTTCCACGGGAGCCCAGAACGACCTCGAAAGGCTTACCCATATGGCCTACGGTATGGTGCAGTATTACGGTATGTCCGACAAGGTCGGCCTGCTGTCATTCTATGACTCCACCGGCTCACGCGGATATGACCTCACCAAGCCTTACAGCGAGAAGACCGCAGAGGTGATGGACAGCGAAGTCAAGGAGCTCGTGAAGATGATACACGACCGCAGTTATGAGCTTTTGAGTAGCCATAAGGAAGGATTCCTGAAGGTTGCGGCTCTACTTCTTGAAAAAGAAGTTATATTTGCGGATGATGTCGAGAAGATTCTGGGACCGAAGGTGCTCCCTCCTTCCGACGAAAGGAAGCCGGAAGAGACTTCCGCAGCAGCTGCTCCTGCGACTGACGGGACCGGCTGCGCACCCTCGGAGCCGGACTCCGAAGAGTCTTCTTCCGCCTCCTGAGAAACAGTTTAGCTTATGAAGAACGTAGTGGTACGTACCATATCGGGGGTGGGCTTTGTCCTCGTGATTCTGGCCTGCCTGCTGATAAACAGATATCTCTTTGCCGCATTCATCATCCTGATGATGATATCGATGATGCACGAATTCTACAAGATGACTATGGGGGGACTGTACCGGAACTCCCGCATCATCGCCATCGCGACGGGAGTGACGCTGTTCCTGCTGATTTACTTCCTGCAGTGCTACGGCCTGCCGGCAAGATTCATAGCCTGCGCCCTCGTACCGCTGCTTCTTCTGATGATTTATTCTCTCTACGAAAAGGACAGGGAGAATTTCGGAAAGTTCCCCCTCATCTACACGGGCCTGCTGTACATAGCGGCTCCGCTCTCGCTCGTGAATCTTCTGGCCTTCGACTCTGAGGGGAATTTCAGCGCCGTGCTTCTGCTGTGCTTCTTCATCATAAACTGGGGCTCCGACATAGGCGCCTTCTGTTTCGGGACAGCCTTCGGGCAGAAGGAGGGCAGACGCAAGCTCTTCCCGAGCATCTCCCCGAAGAAATCCTGGGTAGGATTCTGGGGAGGACTGTTCCTGGCCCTGGTATCCGCCGTCATACTTCATTTCGCCGGCATTTTCCCTTTCCCTCTTTACCATTGTCCGGGACTTGCGCTCACTATCCATATAGGGGGCGTTTACGGCGACCTTTTCGAGTCCCAGTGGAAACGCTGGTGCTCGGTGAAGGATGCGGGAAACATCATCCCGGGGCACGGCGGTATGCTGGACCGTTTCGACAGCACCATCTTCGCAGTATGCTGCGCCGCCATCTATCTGGTCGTATTCGACCTCTTCTGACCATTCCAGTACACTCTCCCTGCTATGACTCTTGACCACAACTCATACGGAACTCTCGCGCTGGTGTATCTCACGGCCCTGGCCATATTGATACCGCTTGCGGTATTTGTGCACAATCCCTGGATTACCTGGCCTCTGGTGCTGCTGTTTGCTCTGGTCTGCACCTGGCAGACCGCATTTTTCCGGGTACCTCGCCGCAAGGCTGCGGGGGACGGCCGCAAGGTGACCTCGGTCGCCGACGGCAGGGTGGTGATAATAGAGAAGGTGTATGAGCCGGAATGGCTCAAGCGCGAGTGCATTCAGCTGTCCGTATATATGGACTTCTTTGATGTGCACGCGAATTTCTGGCCTGTGGACGGGGTGGTCACCTACTATCAGTATCATCCGGGCGAGCATTTCCTGGCTTTCAAGCCCAAGGCTTCCGAAGAGAACGAGCACAGCTGCACCTGCATACGCACTCCTTACGGTCACGATGTCTTCTTCAAGCAGCTCGCCGGCACTTTCGCCCGCCGCATAGTCTGCTACTCGAAGCCCGGTCTGAGCACCGTCGCGGGCAAGCAGTGCGGAATCATTAAATTCGGCTCGCGCATAGATATGTACCTTCCGCTCGACGCCGACATAAAAGTCACCCTCGGACAGGAAGTCCGCGCCTGCGAGACTGTCCTCGCAGAGCTGCCGCTATAGCGCAGCCGCTCCGCTCTCAGCCTCGAGAAGTTCCAGCAGCCTGTCTATGGCTTCGCCCTCGGGCACGTGCCGCAGCACGACCGCGCCTTTGCGGTAAATGGAGACTTTGTGCCCGCCCTCGCCGACATAGCCCCAGTCCGCATCCGCCATCTCGCCCGGGCCGTTCACTATGCAGCCCATCACCGCGATGACCACATTCTTCAGATGCGCAGTGCGCGCCTTGACCTGCTCGAAAGTCGCCTGAAGGTCATACATCGTGCGTCCGCAGCCTGGACAGGCGATATACTCCGCCCGGTAGAACCGGCGACGGCAGGCCTGCAGCAGCTCATCCTCCAGATACTCTCCGTAGCCCTCACCGGTCAGCGGACCGTCCAGGTGGACTTCGTCCAATTCCTTATCCAGCAATCGTTTGCCGAAGTCGCAGGCATAGTCCAGAAGGAGACGTTCCCTGGACGGAGAGTCATAAGTCGCTGTAGCGACGCGGCCGCTCACATTCAGGGCGCGCAGCGAGGAGTGCAGCAGATGGGCGTAGCGGTCCGCCAGGTAACGGCCCACCGGAATCTCGTTCTGAGGATCCTCCGTCAGAGATACTCTCAGAGTATCCCCGATACCCTCGCTCAGCAGGGCCGAAATCCCCACGCAGGACTTGATGCGCCCGGAGTCCCCGTTCCCGGCCTCGGTCACGCCGAGATGCAGGGGGAAGACCACGCCGCGCTCCTGCATCAGGCTGACCAGCAGGCGGTAGGCCTCCACCATCACGATGGTGTTGCTGGCCTTCAGCGACACTACCACCTGATAGAATTCCGCCGCAATGCACATTTCCAGCCACTCCATAGCGGCGCGGGCCATAGCGAAGGGAGTATTGCCGTATTTTTCGGTGATATAGCTGCCCAGGGAGCCGTGGTTGAGACCTATCCGTATGGCGGTCCCGTGCTGCCGGCAGACCTCGATGAGCTGCGCGAACCGGAGCCGCGCCTGATCGTGGTCGCGGTGGAAATTGCCCGGATTGATCCGGACCTTCTCCACGTGCGGGGCTACGGCGATGGCCGTGTCGGCGGAGAAGTGGATGTCCGCCACCAGGGGAGTGTCCACTCCCTCTTCGCGAAGGCGTGCGCGGATCTTCTTTATGCACTCCACCTCAGCGGGTCCGGGGACTGTTATGCGTATCACTTCGGCTCCGGCGCGTGCGAGACGGATGCACTGCGCCACAGTGGCGTCCACGTCCGAAGTGTGGGTGTTGCACATAGTCTGCACCGCGATGGGGTTGCCGCCGCCGATGAGCACTTTACCGACTGCTACGGTCAATGTCTTAAGTCTATTCTGTGCCATAAACCATTCTGTAAGCTTCTTTTTTGAGGACGGCGTCCGTCTTGCCCGTACGCCTGCCCAGATGGATATAGAGGCTGCCCGTCACTATAAGGTCGAAAGGATAGGCGAAACGGTAGTAGTATTCGCTGTACCAGTCCGGCTCGTAGATGGTGCCCCAGCCGTAGCGCAGATTAGCCTTGAGATGGAATTCGACGGGGGCGAAGACCACTCCGAAACCGAGCGCGCCCCGGATTCCGTAGTCGAAGCGCCTGTCCATATCCCCGATGAAACTTCTCCGGTACTGCTCAGCCACATTCTCGCCTATCCTCTCCACGGTGAGCCGGTAGCCGGCGTAGATGCCCAGATTGGCCACGAGCTTGAGATACTTCGAGTCTATGTGCATCGCAGCCATCAGGGGAGCCTCCACTACGGTGAAGCGGCACTCCGTGGCTCCGCGGATGGAGGCGATGGAACCTGTCTCCTTGTTCTGCTTGAACTTATACCCTTCGTGTCCGTAGAAGATTCCGGCCTCGAGGCCGAAATTAGGGTACATATTGAAAAGCTTGCCGTATTTCGAGACGGTGACACCGTAATACTCGGGGCTGAAGATGTAGGTCTGGGGGTACTGGGGGTTGAAGGACATCCTGTTGAAACTGACGCCGTAATGGATGCCCACCATAGCGTAGTCGTTCAGAATGAAAGCTTTTTTCGTATCCACCGTATCCAGAAAGTCATCGGTCCATTCCGCTTCCCGCTCGGGGAGTGCCGCTTCCCCCCCCGCCTTGCGGGATCGGCGGCCGGATCTGTCCGAAGGCCGCAGCGAAAGAGTATCTCCGGGCTGCTGCAGGACGCGGGTGCTGTCAGTCATCAGGGAGACGAGGCGCAGACTGTCCGCACTCTGAGCGTAGGAGGCTGATGCCGAGGCAGACAGCACCAGAGCGAGTAATGCCTTTTTCATCATCTGAAGAGTTCTGCGAGGTTTATGTCCTGTATGATGTCGGTGTTGTCCTTTATCTCGAGCGGGTCGTCCTTTTTCGCGAGCTTCAGGAACTTCACTTTCTCGGGCTGACGGTGGGCAAGGAGCGAGCCCGTGTCCACGATGGTGTTGCGGTTCACGTCCTGAGTGACGCGTATGTGGTATTTGCCTGCCTTCATATAAGGGAAGGTCAGGACGGCGGAGCTGTCTATTATCTCGCTTCTGAGCACCTGGGACTTCTTCTCGTTCATTATCTCCACGAGGTATCTCCCCTCGACTCCCGCCATATTCAGCGTAAGTGTGCTCAGCTTCTCGTCAGTCGGCAGCGAGACTTTCACTTCGAGGCTGTCGCTGTAGAAGCCGCCGATGTCGCGGAAGGCCCTGTGGGGTACTTTCAGGATGTACTCGTAGCCGGGGAGAAGCTTCTCGGCGGGCAGGACTCGGTAGCGGCGAAGATTCAGGCTGTCGGCGACGACCCTGAAGGCCGCAGGAGAGGATATCTGCTTGGGATTCACGGAGGTGAACTTCAGCGAGTCGAAGGACTCGTTTATGATGGGATAGGCGAATTCGAGGCGGTAGCCCTGCTTCTCCACGGTCTCCGGCTCCGCCTTGAGGGTGAAGACGCAGGTGGTATCCTCGTGCCTGATTTCCTTGCGGGCTTTCTTTTCGGCCTTTATCTGTTCCGCATCCATCGCCAGATTCACGCGCTGCGTGGTGCTCACCAGCTGCCCCAGGCTGTCGGTCTTCCTATAGTTCACGAACAGTTTCAGGGTGTCCGGCATACGGCGGCGGTCATTTATCCAGAGCTCGAGAGAGTCGCGCTCGACGTTGAACTGCGAGATGATGCGCGAAGACGGGAGCCCGCTCATCCAGAGCGTGTCTATATGAGCCTCGGGAGCCATAAAGGTGATGTAGGCTGTGCGGCGGCCTGTGCGGCGGCTGTTCATTATGGTCTGCTTCGAGGGCTTCTCGCGGAAAAGCAGCAGCTCGTGCTCCGACTCGCGGGCCAGACAGGCGAGGGTGTCCTTCGCATCGTATTTCTGAAGCTCCGGCAGAGAGTCGTTTACGATGCGCACCGGCCTTATCGCCGAATCCGCGAAGGCGATGTGCTCCGTGCCGTCGGCATCGTAGAGACTGTTGTTGTTCTGGTCTGTGAGCGCGTATAGACGGTAGAGGGTGTCCTGGATGTTGCGCAGACTGAAATAGCCCCAGGCATCGGTCCTGGTGGCCATATATGGGCGGGATTTGAATACCGCCGAGTCAGCGTGGTCCTTGTACAGCATCACCGTAGCCCCGCTCACGGGGGAGAGGGTACTGCAGTCCAGGACGGTACCGGTGATGAAGAGGCTGTCTATGGAGTCTCCGGTGGAGAAGACATAGTCGTAGCCCGGGAAGGCGTTGCCTTCGTTGTTGTCCACTATGGCTCCGGCCAGACCTATGACGTAGGTGGTGTTCGCGAGCAGCGGCTCCACCGGAGTCACTATCACCGACTTGCCCTTCACTTTCGATTTAGGTGGTTTCGACTGTGGAGGGGAGATGATTATGCTGGAAGCCGTCTTCACCTTCACGTACTCGTCGAAGGTGAAAGTGAAAGATACCCCTTCGAGGGCCACATTTCTGCTCAGAGGGGCGGGTGTGACTTTCATTATGACCGGAGGGATGGTGTCTTTGAGACCGCCGGTGGGCGCCTGGGTGGTGTTCGCGCAGGAGTGCGAGAACATCAGCGAAGCGGCGAGCACCGCCAGTGGCAGCAGCAGTGGCAGGTAAGCTTTTATTTTCATCATATGTCCGTTCTGAGTATGCTCTTGATCCCGTCGATGGCCGAGAGCTTGGATATCAGCTCGTCCAGAACTTTCTTGTCCTTTACGAGCAGTTCTATGTAGCCGCTGAAGAGCTCGCCTTCGGAGCCCAGATGAACCTTGCGCATATTGAAGCCCATAAGATTCGATACGGCGTAGCTTATGTCGTTCAGAAGGCCCACTCTGTCTATGCCGGTGATGGACAGGCGGACGGGGAAGGATTGGGCGGCTCCGCCGCTCTCCCACATCGGGACTACGACCCAGTCGCCGTGCTTGGAGGCTATGTTGTCCGCGACCTCGCAGCTTTTCTTGTGCACGGTGATTTTGCCGTCGGGGGTCTTGATGCCTATCACGGCGTCGCCGGGGATAGGGTTGCAGCAGGGCGCGATGAAGTATTTGCGCTTCTCGGGGTCGTCGGGATTGACGATGTAGCGCTCTTCGGACTTCGCGCTGCTGCGTGCTGTGCTGCTCAGCGAGCGGGAGACTATGTCGGTGGGGAGCATCCCCAGACCGAGGCGGAAGCAGAACTCCTCGAAGTCTCGCAGGCCTGTGTAGTCCAGGATACGCTGGACCACGCTGTTCGTTTTCTTGCGTCCCAGCGCCTTCATCTCCTGTCTGAAAAGCAGCTCGCCCTTCGCTTCCGTCTCTTCGCGCGCGTGCGTCTTGAAGTATTCCACTACCTTGGCGCGGGCGTGGTGGGACTGCAGGAAGCGGAGCCACTCGGCTTTCGGGGTGGCGTTCATCGCCGTCAGGATCTCCACCTGGTCTCCGCTCTTGAGCGGCTGCGAGAGCGTGGCGAGCTTCATATTCACCTTGGCCGCGATGGCGTGGTTGCCGACCTTGGTGTGTATGTTATATGCGAAATCCAGCACCGTGGCCCCTTTCTGCAGGGTCCTCTGGTCTCCTTTCGGAGTATAGACCACTATCTCGTGGCCGGTGAGGTCGTTATGTATGATGTCCAGGAGCTCCAGAGCGCTCACGTCGTCGCTCATAATTATCTCCTTCACCTCGGAGAGCCACTTGTCCATCTCGGAATCGTTCTCGCTGATGAAGCCTTCGCGCTTGTAGGCCCAGTGGGCTGCGATCCCTTTTTCCGCGATGTCGTCCATCCTCTTCGAGCGTATCTGGACCTCGATCCAGATGCCTATCTGGCTCATCACCGTGCAGTGCAGGGCCTCGTAGCCGTTGCTCTTCGGGTGCTTGACCCAGTCGCGCATACGGCTGGCCTTGTACTTGTACAGGCTCGTTATTATGGAGAAGATGTGGTAGCACTGGTCCCGCTCCGTCTCCTTGGAACCGGCGGGCGGATTGAAGATGATGCGCACCGCGTAGAGATCGTAGATCTGCTCGAAGCCTATGTTTTTCGTGCGCATCTTGTACCAGATGGAATACGGGGTCTTCACCCTCTTCAGTATCCTGAAGTCGAAACCGGCCCGCGTGAGGGACTCGGAGATGGGGGCGATGAACTCGTCTATCTTTGCGTCCTTGTCGGAGACCGTCCTGTCGATCTCCGCCAGGATGTCGGCGTAGGCCTCGGGTTCTTTGTACTTCAGCCAGATGTTCTCCATCTCGGACTTGACCTCGTAGAGGCCGAGGCGGTGCGCGAGAGGGATGAAGATGTACATAGTCTCGCTGAGGATCTTGTCTCGCTTGGCCTCCGGCATAAATTCTATGGTGCGGCAGTTGTGCAGACGGTCGGCGAGCTTTATGAGCACCACGCGCACGTCGTCGTTCAGCGTCAGCAGGATGCGCTTGAAGTTCTCCGCCTGGATGCTCACGGCTGAGGCGGCGGGGCGCCGGCCTTCGTTGTCGAGCACGTTCTTTATCTTCGTCAGACCGTCCACAAGCGAGGCTATCTTGTCTCCGAACAGCGTGCGGATGTCTTCGACAGTGTAGTCGGTGTCTTCGACCACATCGTGCAGCAGAGCCGCCGCGATGGACTTGTAGCCGAGCCCGATATTCTCCACCACTATCCTGGCCACGGCCAGAGGATGGAGGATGTACGGCTCTCCGGAGCGGCGGCGGACGTTCTTGTGCGCCTCGTTGGCGAAGTCGAAGGCCTTCTTCACCGTCTCGAACTCGTTCTCGTTCGGACAGCGCTTCCTGGCTATGGCGAGCAGCTTCTGATACTCCTGCTCTATCAGTTCATAATCCTGTTCGTTGAATTCGGATAGGCTCATGGTTCGGGTTCCTCCATTTCTCTTTCAGCCTTGAGGCGGTCCAGAAGGGGAGTGAAGTCCCTCAGGCTGCCCTCGGGTATATTGTATTTGTCTATGTTCTGCATTCCGTAGCAGAGCTGTTCGCCGTAGATGATTATCTGCCAGCTGTAGTTCACCCACATAAGGAAGAGCGGGATGGCCGCGATGGCCCCGTACACTCCGTTCAGCCTCGACACGAAGAGCTGGGCTTCCAGATAGATGTACTGGAAGAGCACGAAGATGAAGGCGGAGACGAGCGAGGAGCGCAGCGCGCATCTGTATCTCACCTCCACGGCCGGGATGAACTTGTACATCGCGGAGAAGGTGAATGCCGTGATGACGTAGAATACAGCCCAGCCCATAAGGGTGGTGAGGAACGAGAGTTCCTTTATCTTTATGTGGATGCCGATGAGTCCGGTGACGTTTGTGTACAGGGCGATGCCGGCTCCGAAGACGAGCAGCACGAAAGGCGAAATCATCAGGGCTCCTATGTAGAAGGAGAAGCGCTTGTAGATGCGGCGCGGGATCTTGCGTATCTTCCAGACATTGTTGAAGACCCTCTCGACCTGGAACATAAGCCAGAGCACGGCCCAGAGGAAGGTAAGGGCGCTTATGAGTCCCACAGCCCCGGAGCGGGCGATATCCACTATCCCCTCGGCCTTCTCGACTATGAAACCGACGAGCTCGGGATAGGACGGAAGCACGGCATAGAGCAGCTCGGAAATCTTGTCGGCGACTCCCATACCGCCGCCCACCGCGAAGACAAAGGCCGCGAACGGGACTATGGACAGGGCCACGAAATAGCTCAGGGCCACGCACTGGAAGCCCATACGGTTCTCGGCGAATTCGTTGAAGGTGATGCGGACCAGCTTGATGAATTTCACCAGACCCCGCTTGAAGCGGGACAGGTTCTCCATATTCAGCTCCCATATCTGGTCGCTGAATATCTTTCTGGCCTCCGCCATCAGTCTGTCCGTATCCATCTTCGTCATATCAGAAAAGTGTCGGTTCCGCTTCTTCTTCTTCGCCTCTTTCGGGGCTTAGCTGCTCCCGCTGCCCGGCAGGCAGCATCTGCGCGAAGGCGGCTTCGTCCAGTATCTTGATTCCCAGGGACTCGCACTTGGAGATCTTCTCGGGGCCCGGCTTGGTGCCGGCGAGAAGGAAGGAGGTCTTCGAGCTTACGGAGGAGCTGTTGCGGCCTCCGTTTTTCTCTATCATCTCCTTCAGGGCCTCGCGAGAGATGCTGAAGTTCCCGGACACTACTATAGTGCAGCCCTTGAGGGCGTCGGAAACCGGGGCGTCCCCGCTTACGGAGAAGCGCAGCCCGTGTGCACGCAGCCGCTTCACTTCTTCGATATGCCTGCTGTCCGCGAAATAGTCCACTATGCTCCGCGCTATCACTTCACCCACGTCCGGAACCGCGAGCAGCGTCTGACAGTCCGCCGCAGCGAGTGAGTCGATGTCTCCGAAGTGCCTGGCGAGCGCCTTGGCGGTCGTTTCTCCGACGAAGCGGATCCCGAGTGCGAAGAGGACGCGCTCGAAAGGGACAGAGCGCGAAGCCCGCAGACTGAGCAGGAAACGCTCGGCGGAGCGCTCCTTCCAGCCGTCGAGGCGCAGCAGGTCGCTCTTTCTCAGGTCGTAGAGGTCAGAGGCCGTGCGCACGAGACCGAGGCTGTAGAGCTGTGCGACCGTGGCCTCGCCGGCCAATATGTTCATCGCTTTCCGGCTCAGGAAGTGCAGTATCCTGCCCCGGATCTGTGTGGGGCAGCCGTCGGCGTTCGGGCAGAAGTACTTCGCCTCGTCCTCTTCGCGCACGAGCGGAGTCCCGCAGTCAGGACAGACGAGCGGGAACTGCGGTCTGGCTGCGTCGGCGGGGCGGCGGCTGAGCTCGACTGCGGTGATTTTCGGGATGATCTCGCCGCCCTTCTCGACATAGACCCAGTCTGAGGTGCGGATGTCCATCTGCGCCATCTGGTCGGCGTTGTTCAGCGTGGCCCGTTTCACCACCGTGCCGCTCAGCTGCACGGGGGCGAGATTCGCCACCGGAGTGACAGCTCCGGTGCGGCCCACCTGATAGTCTATCGAGAGGAGGCGTGTGAGCGCGCGCTCCGCCTGAAACTTGTAGGCCACTGCCCAGCGCGGCGACTTCGCGGTGAAGCCCAGCTCGCGCTGAAAGCGCATCTCGTTGATTTTTATGACTATGCCGTCCGTCGGATAAGGCAGGAACTTCCGCTGCACGTCCCAGTGCCGGATGTACTCTTCGATCTGCGCGATGCTGCTGACCACGCGCCGCTCGTCAGAGACGGGCAGTCCCCAGGACGCTGCCGCGTCCAATGCTTGTGCGTGCGTGTCGAAGATATCGAGGCTTTCTGAAGGTATGTGGTAGAGGGTGCACAGCAGGCCCCGGTGAGCCACTTCCGCGGGATCCAGCAGTTTAAGTGAGCCGGAGGCGGCGTTCCGGGGGTTCGCGAAGGGCGCGTCCCCGCACTCTTCCCTCTCTTCGTTCAGACGGTCGAAGGCCTTGTAAGGCATAAGGATTTCGCCCCGGATTTCGAAGTCCTCGGGATAGTCCCCGTGGAGAGTGTGGGGGATGTTCGGAATCATACGGACATTGGCGGTGACATCGTCACCGACCGTGCCGTCTCCGCGTGTGAGTGCGCGGTAAAGCTTGCCTCCGCGGTACTCCAGGCAGATGGCGGTGCCGTCAAATTTCAGCTCGCAGCTGTAGCTGAAGCCGCTTCCGATGGTCTTGTCGGCACGCTGGGAGAACGCTTCCACTTCTTCTATGCTGTAGGTGTTTCCGAGGGAGAGCATAGGGTAGCGGTGGGGGTGACGGGCAAATTCGCGTCCCGCTCCGTCATTGACTTCACCCGGGGCGTTTCCGGGCTCTGCCTCTTCGCGCCCCTGCGATGCTCCGCCCTCCAGGTCGCTTCCCACTTTGCGGGTGGGGGAGTCGGGAGAGTCGAACTGCGGCCACTGCTTCTCCAGGTCCTCCAGCTCGTGCATCATCATATCGAAGTCGAAGTCACTTATAGTCGGAGAGTTCTGCACATAGTACCTGTAGCTGTTCTCCTCCAGCAGTCTGCGCAGTTCGCCTATCCTTATTTCCGCTTCCTTTTCAGTCATAAAACGAGAAACACTCCGTAGTTATAAAAAATATGCCTTCCCGGAAAACCCTCACCGGGAATCTCCGAAAAGGCAAATATAAACATTTTTAAGCAGCTTCTGATTTCTTCCTCCGGTTTTGCGAAGGATTTTGTGGATAAAAAAGTTTGTGAAGAAGGAGTGTAGCGGAAGTACACTGGGGATGAACAGATGAATTCAGCCCGAAAAGAGGGGCAAAACGCTAGAATTTCATCTCCAGACCGACGGTGACGGTAAAGCAGCGCGGAGACTTCCTCCTCCCTCCGTCCGGGAGCTCCAGGTAGCGGTGGGTCATACGCCAGGCGCAGTCCACGCGAAGCAGACGGAAGATGTTGCTGACGCCGGCCGCCATCTCGACGTAAGGCTTGTTCAGAGAGTACATTCCGACAGGGAAGAGGATAGGCGCATCAGCGGACGTGGCGCTGCCGACTATGCCGTTGTTCTTTTCCGTCAGCGTGCCGTAGGCAGCCTTCAGCGAGGCGGTTTCCCGCCAATGCAGCTTCTTTATCAGAGGAATCTTCCCGAGGAAGAATCCGCCGAAGTCGTGCTCCCAGAAGAGGGTGGTCCAGGTGTCGGCCGCGAACTCGTAGAACTCCATACAGGAGAATGCGTTGCGGTCGTGGATATAGGTCCCGTTCCCCTCGAAGAGCTTGAGCATGGGATATGGCACGCGGCCCACTATGTTGCCCACGCTGAAGCGTATGTCGGAAGCCCCGACCGGAGGGAGGCGGAGTTTGTATTTGCACAGCATCTCCGAGCGGAAATAGCTGTATTCGTTCTTGCCTATGCCCTTCAGCGAGCCTGTGAGGTCCACTACGACGACAGGGAATTTCGTGTGGAGATAGCTTTTGTTGAAGACTCCACGGTCCACGGTCTCGTTCTTCGAGAAACGGGCCTCGAAGTGCACGCTGTTCGAGCCTATGGAATTGACGGCTATGGTGTCCCGCCCCAGACTCCCGTCCGGCAGCGGGGTGCTGTCCACGCGCAGCATAGGCACGTAGCGGTTAGCGAAGATCCTCTGGAACTGCAGGGAAGTGGAGGTGTTCAGCCACGGGGCCAGTTCCCTTTCGTAGGTGAGGGAGTAGTCGTTCACCGGGCTGCGCTTCTCGCTGTTTTTCTTGGTGAGCAGGGAAGAGAGGATGTTGGTTTCGTTGAAGGCGGAGGAGCTGCGCCCCAGCTGCCGGATGTCCTTTCGGGCCGAAAGCGTGAGCTTTTTCGTAGGATAGCGGCTCAGCATCCATTCGAAAGTGGCTCCGCCCTTCAGCTCCCTGTCCCTGGTGCCGTAGGCGAGGTAGGTGGTATAGCGGAACCTGCGGCTGAAGTCAGCCGTGGTCCGCACTCCCATAGCGAAGCGGTGGCCTTCCAGCTTGTTGAAGCTGTAGATGCTCGAGTAGGGTCCGAAGCCTATGTACTTGGTCTGGAAATAGCCGCTTATGAAGGTGTTCACCAGATTGTAGATATTGTTGTACAGAGGCACGTTCTTTATGGAATCCACCATAAGGTAGATGTTCTTCTCCTTCTCGGAGAGCTGGTAGGGACGGGCGGCGTCCCACCACTCGTCGCTTTTGCGGCCGGCATCCTTGAAGACGGTGACAGGAGGCTCGGGATTCGCCTGCAGGCGCTGCGCGTCGGCTCCCAGCTTCGGGTTCATATAGTCGATCCGGCGGTTGCCGATGAAGGAGGCGAGCTTCGAGGAGTCGTTCATCGTGACGGAGAAATCGACGTAGAGCTTGTCCTGGCTGTAGAACCAGAGCGAGTCCACCCGGGTGTCGACGCGATCGATGACGATGTCGCGTATCCAGTTCACGTTCGCGCCTTTGCGGAGCTTCACGTGCATCTCGCGCATCGCGAAGTCCTGGGCGTCGATGGCCATCTCGCCGTCAAACACCGAGGAGGAGACGTATTTGCCGGGGTGGAAGCGGATCTTCCAGGTCTTGCGGCCGTCAATGTCGAGGCTGTCGATGAGGAAATAGTTGTAATAGACGTCTCCGTTAGGGGAGAGCGGGGAGGGTATCTGGATGTTGAACGCGTCGATGAAGTTGTTGTAGAAGTTCGTCTTCAGGTGCATGCTGCCGGTGAACTGCAGGAGGGCGTTCTCCTCGTTCAGACCGGAGACGCGGCTGGCTTCTATGATCTCGCGGTCCACGTCGGGGTTCTTGCTGTGGTAGCGTTTGGAGCGGTTCTCGGAGATCATTATCGGCAGGTACGGACGGCCCGATACGACGGAGGTGTCCATGTAGTCGAAGACGAAGCCGAAATTCTTGCGTATCATACGGTTACGTATCTGCTCGTCGGCATTGGTAAGGTCGAGCTCGGTCTTGGTGTATATGTCGCAGGAGTAGGCGTCGCGCCTTTCGGGGTCGTTGCGGTGGCGGTTTGCGTCTATCTGGCTGAGTATCCATTTCATATAGCGGTTGTCCGGCTTGACGACGACCGCATCGAGGGAGTTGCTGATCATCTTCAGGCGGAAGTCGATGGAGTTGAACGAATTCTGCTTCACGACGCTTTCCGCCGTCTCGTAGCCGAGGATGGATGCGCAGAGGAGGGTCACGCCGTCCTCGCGCGTCTCTATGGTGTAGTATCCGTCCAGGTCGGTGGAGACACCTATGGTGGTGCCTTTGAAGAAGACTCCGACGAAGGGGATGCCCTCGCCGGTCTCGGAATCGGTGACGCGTCCCTTCACTCTGGTGCTCTGGGCGGATGCCGCAGCGGCGAGCGCCAGAGCTAAAGCTATAAGTGTCAATAACGCAGATGCCCGCAGCATCAGCTTCTTTATCTGAAATTTCATTCTGTCCGTTTTATCTCATCGCCTCGCGCGGGCTTTTTTCAGCTGCCTTTGCGTCGACTCGTCCGGCGGGAGAGTCTCGCTCGGCAGGCTGTCTGCAGGGAGAGTCTCGCCCGGCGGGATTCATCGCCGCAAATATAGTCATTTTTCTCTCTATTGTACTCCGCGGCGGCAGGCCTACCCCGCGTAGCTGTGCAGGCCGCCGAGCAGAAAGTTCACTCCGAAGTAGGTGAAGAGGACGGAGACAAATGCGAGCAGCAGGTAGATGTGATAGAGGTCAGGTTTTCGCAGAAAACTGAAGATGCTGCGGTGCGCGGCCGCCGAGTAGATGAGCAGGGTGATGAGGGCCCAGGTCTCCTTCGGATCCCAATTCCAGTAGCAGCCCCAGGAGACGTTCGCCCAGACGGAGCCGGTGATGATGCCGGCGCTGAGAAAGAAGAGGCCGAAGTAGAGAAGCAGGGACGAAATGTCCGCGAGGCGCTCTGAACTCTTCCGTGCCGCCGCCCGTTCCCGCCGCCGCGCTATGCCGCTGACTATGAGGCCCGCCGCGCTGTTTACCATAATCACCGCCAGGATGGCGTAGGAGAGCATCATAAGCGACACGTGTATGCTCAGCAGCGGCGAAGACAGGACAGGGACCAGAAGAGTGAGGGCGGGATTGGCCTGCCCCATAGCTGCCACGAGCAGAGAGAGCGAAGCCACGATGAGCGCGAACGGACGCATCAGCGGGAAATGTCTCCCTGCGGGCAGAGCGGCGAGCAGCACGGTCCAGGCGATGGACATCATAGTCTCCGCGCCGTTGGAGAGCGGCACGTGTCCCGTGGCTGTCCATATAAGTCCCAGCATCAGAGTCATATACGCGAAAAGGAGAATGACGAGCACCAGAGCGGCGAGAGAGACCCGGACGCTGACGCTGCGCCGCCCGGCATAGTCGCTGACGAAGAATCCGAGAAGGCCCAGGGCGGCAAGCAGGAAGACACCTGCGAGCGGAAACATCGGCGGGAAGGTGTTGTAGATGCGCTCGGCCCCGATGCGTAAGGCGGAAGGAAGCCTCTCGCGCCCCGCCTGCAGCGTCTGGAATTTGCGGATCTTTTCGAGCGCGGCATCGAGCGCGGCATAGTCCTTCTTCGCGGCCAGCTCTCCTATATAATTCATACTCTTGCGCACGAAAAGCCACTCGTCGTAAGGCAGATCATCCGGAAGGACGTCATTCTGACTGTACCAGAGGATGCGCCCCGTGGAGTCAGCAAGCGGGTAGATTTTCAGCAGCTCGCCCGCGAGCAATGCGCTTACGGCCTGCTGTCTGCCACCCGCATCGTCCGCGCTGCGCCTGCTCTTCTGCGGAACATCCTTCCAGGAGGAGGGGAAGAACATCCAGCCCGTCATAACCTGCTCATCGCTAAGCTGATACAGGTCGCCGGTTCCGTAGAGCTTCAGGCGGAAGTCGTGCGCGACGCTCTGCAGCGGACACACCCTTCCGCGGTAATAGACATAGAGTTTTCCGAAATTCGCCGCGCTCTCGCGAGGCAGAGTCTTGGGAGCCTTTCTTGCGGACGCGCTATCGCCGCAAGTCCCGTCAGTGTTTTTCGCGGCCGCTGCCGCGTCCAATCCGCTTCCGCACAGCAGCACCACCGCTGCTGCCGCCGCCGTCCCCGCGACTTTCTTCGCTACCGAACGGAATCGGCGGTCGGTAAAGAAGAATGCGAGAAATGCCAGAAGAAAGAGGGCATAGCCCGTATAGACCGTAGCCGTCCCTGCCACGTCGCGTGAGACGGTGAAGCCGGAGCCGGCCTCGTCCTCATCGTAGCTGCTCTGGCAGAAACGGTAGCCCCGGTATGCAAGTATGTGGTTCATACTTACTTCCGCGCTCTTCACAATTCTACCATCCCTGTCCAGGACCGTGACTTTCGACCTGTAGCCGGAAGGGGTGTCCGTGCCGGGATAGTAGGAGATGTCGAAAGAGTCCAGACGGAGCGAAAAACCCATCTCGGTGCTTCCGTCGGCATCATCCAGATATGAGGATACGGCTTCTCCGCTGCGCAGATGCAGCATCCCTTTCCTCGCGGAAAATGTGGAAATCAGGGCTCCCGCTATGATAAGCAGCGCCGCGAGATGGATAGATAGCGCCGCAGGTCTTTTCATCAGTCTTCTGAACATTGCATTCTGTAGTAATACGGCGGTCGGGAAAGGGGGAGCTTCAGGCTCCGCTCCCCCCCCCCCCCCCCCCCCCCCCCCCCCC
>CAVDFQ010000006.1:0-43288 GCA_963608065.1 bacterium | reverse complement strand
AGATAGCGCCGCAGGTCTTTTCATCAGTCTTCTGAACATTGCATTCTGTAGTAGTAATACGGCGGTCGGGAAAGGGGAGCTTCAGGCTCCCCCCCCCCCGGACCGCCTCTCATAACAACTAAATGGAGTCGATAAATTTCACTACGGCGTCGCGGTCGGCCTTGGAGAGCTGACGGAACTCCTCTACGGATGTGCGGGCATCGCTCTGAGGGTCTCCGTGCCACATTATGGCCTCGATTACGGTATTTGCCCTGCAGTCGTGCAGACGGTCCACGCCTCCGGCTACGAGCGTGCTGAGTCCGCGTCCCCAGAGGGGAGTGGTGCGGCACCAGCCGGTGCGTATGTCATTCTTCATATTCAGCTTGTGCTGGACCATATCCGTATAAGGCCAGATCTTCTGGTGCGGATAGCGCGGCAGACGGCTGTCCCCGTCCTCGAAGAATCCGTTAGGATCGGTGAAGTTGTCCTCGCCTGTGGTCCAGGTCGGCCTGTGGCAGTAGGCGCAGCCTATCCGGGTGAAGATTTCCTTGCCTCTCTGCACATCCTTGTCGTCCATATCGCGGGCGGCGGGGACCGCGAGGCCGCGGTGCCATATCATAAAGTCAGTGAATTCGCTGTCCGACATCTCCGGCTCTATGTCTTTTGCCATCAGATAGTTGTAGATGTCCGTGGAGGGGTCGCCGGTCTTTTTCTCCTCAGGGAAATATCTGTAGAATTGCTCCTGCACTTCCTTGTCCTGAGAGGCTACGCGGGCGTAGGTTGCCGTCATATAGTTATAGCGGCGGTCGCTTCTGGTGACGTTTGTGATGTTCCAGATGGCATTGGCCCCGGCCGCGTCCTGCAGAGGTCCCCGGGAAAGGGCGTAGGTGTAGCGCAGCGGACGGCCCGTATTGCCGTAGGTCTTCACCCATTCGCCGCCCGCGAAGATGGCGGGGTTTATGGGTACTCCGGCGGCTTCTTCGGCTGCATACTGGGCCTTGAGGTCAGCATCGTCTATGGCGTCTAGCAGGCCCACCCCATAGACTCCGATGGTGGATTCCAGACGCACGCGCACATTGCTGTGGGGCACTGTGGTGGTGACTCCGTTTCTGGTCACTTCGAGCGGGACGTAATATGCGTCCTCCGGGATGGTGACTTCGGGGTAGATGAGGGTGTAGGTCTCTCCGTCAGGAAAGCGGTTGCCCCACTCGTCCTGATAGTCAAGCCATTCGATTTTGATTTTGGTCTCATCGACAGGGGCCTTGAAAGGCTCCACGGCGAGTGTCTGAGGCATACCGGTCAGGGAGCTCAGGTAGGTGTCGGTCTCGTCGGTGATGACGAGAAGGTAGCCGTTCGTCATCCTGTCGGCCCTGTATTCGGTCTGTCTGCGGCCGTGGCTGTAGTTAGGATGGCAGTACAGACAGCCTCTGCGCACCATAAGAGGGCCCAGACCCCGGAAGGCTCCTTCCTTGTTCTGGTTATAGTCCCGCTCGAAGAGCTGCTCTCCGTTCTTGAAGGCCTGGACCATACCTTCGCTTTCCACCACCGGGGTGGGCTGCTCGTAGGCGGAGGCGCTTGAATTGAAAGCTGTTCCGAGCTTCCCGCCCGCATACCATTCGTCGCTCAGCTCCTCCGGGGCGGGGGGCGGAGTGTCGTGCCTGTCGCAGGCGGCGAGCACGACAAGGAGGGAAGCGGTGATAAGATACACTTTTCTCATAATCCTAATCGTTTATGAGGACCTGTCTGGCGGCTTCGAGGGCGGTGTTCAGGGCGTCGCAGGCTTCGATGGCCTCTCCCACCTTGGCATCCTTGTAGTTCTTCACGAAGGGCCTCGGCATAGCGTCTATGGCCTTGAGGCAGTTCTCGATGGCGGAGACCACGTTGTCGTCCGCTTTCTTGTCGGCCGAGGCGATGTATGCGCTGACGCTGCCTGCCTGGGCTGAGGTGGCTCCGAGTCTGCCGAAGTAGGCGCTGCGGATGCTGACCACATTGTCGTAGAAGTCGGTGATGGAGTTCCAGGAGTGAGGGGACTCGATGTAGTTCACGTCTTCGCCTGTGTACGGTTTGCCGATCTTCGAGTTGCCGACTTCGTCGATGATGTCTTTGCAGCCCTCGATGATCTGTTCGCTGCCTGCGGTGACTGATTTCCAGACGCTTCCGGCCTGTCCGCAGAGTTTCATCTGCTCGCCGAAGTCGTCTTCCGGCTCGGCCTCGGCCTCTTCGAGGATGCTCTGCTTTGCGGCTGTGACATTGGCCGTTCCGGCCCAGGCTGCCTCCAGGCGGCAGGCGTTGAGCGTGAGGTCACGGGCCACTGCGATGACGTATTTCAGCTCGACCGTGCTTATGTCGGCCGCAGGGCGCTGCTCTCCGTCTCGGAAGATGATGTATTCGATGCCGTGGAAGCCTACGAGGCCGTTATTCAGGTTCGAGACCACGTTGTCGATGTCAGCCATCATCTTTTCGCTGCCGAGGAGGTTCTCGAGGGCCACGCGGTCGAGGGGCCAGGTGTCGATGTGCGGGTCGATGGAGTATTTCGAGGCGGCTCCGAAGAGGAAGGCTTCGCTCCACTCCCAGTATTGGCGTGCCTCTTTCCAGAGGCCGCAGGCGCTCTTCACGCCTTCGTCGATCAAGGAGCTTTCGAGAGCTTCGAGTGCGGACTGCAGGTCGAGGCATTTGTCCGCGAGCGCCTTGTAGGTAGGGATTACCGTGGCGTCCACGAATTCTTCGTTGGCTCTCTGCAGTTTCAGCTCTTTCTCGCTTGTGGTGTCTGTACCGTTCTTGTCGCAGGCTGCTGCGACGAGAACGATGGCTGCTGCGGCAGCCGATTTCATAAGATTGTGCATATCTGTATAGTATTTGTTGTTTTTCTTCTGTTCTGCTTTCTCCGGGCGGCTCTCCGGCGGGGGACCCCGCCACTTCGTCCGATCCTCTGACTCTCCCGCAGGCGCAAGCTTTCGCTCTAGTGTCTGTCGAAGAAGCCGGCGAAAGCTATGCCGAGGGTTACGGACGGCTCGTCGTTATAGGGCTGCACGTAGTAGCGCTTCGAGTATTCCGCCTTTATGATGATGCTGTCGAGCGGATACCAGTTTATGCCGAAGGCTATGCGGTGCTTGCCCACCCAGGGATAGTCGAGCACGCCGGAAGCTACCTTATGCATAGCGTCGTAGTACTCGTAATGCGCGAAGATGTAGCACTTTCCGTCAGTTTTCCTGAAGTGCGCAAAGAGGTCGTAGCCTATCTCGAAACTGCCCACGAGGGCGTCCGACCCCACCGCGTTGCGGGACGAAGGGGAGGCGGCGGACATATTGTTTTTGTTGAAGGCCGTGATCTCTGCGGAATTGTTCAGATGGGCGTAGTCGAAGACTCCCCGGGCTATGATGTTATGGCCCTTGTAGGTGAAGTCGGCTGAGCCGATGAGCACATCGCCCCGGCAGTCTTCGTATTTCTTGTTCTTGGTCAGGGAATTGCGGAAGCTGGTGCCGTAGTAGCCGCTGATGCCGAGCCGCAGGCCCTTTATGGAGCTGTTGTCGAGCCGGAAGGCTCCGGCGTATGAGTTAGCTATCTTGAATTCGTAGGGGGAACCGGCTCCGTTACGGATGAAGTTCTCCGTGCTGAAGCGGTCGGAGTCGAGGCCCGGGAGGAAGAGGAGCTCGTATGCCCAGTCGTTTTTCCTTCCGAATGTGCCCAGAGCTTCGATGCCGACTTCGTGCCAGGTGCAGGGGAAGATGGTGTTCTCGCCTTCCTGACGGTAGCCGGTAAAGAATTCGGTAGGGAGGTGATGGCTGTTCGTGAGGCCTACCGGGACTATGATCATCCCGGCTCTGAGATTGAAGGCCGGGTGGATGCTTTTCTGAATCCAGGCCTGTTCCAGAGCCACTTCGCCGCCCCTCTCTATCTCGCTCTCGTATTCGCCGGTCTCGTCGGCTTCAAGCTCCACGGCGCTTTCGGTGCCGCCGTGCTCGAATTCTATTTCGCTTCCGAGGCTCCAGCCTCTGCCGAAGTCATAGCCGAGGCTGATGACGAAATGCGGAAGGTCGAAACGGCCGTGGCTGCGGTCATCCGTGTATTTCTCGGGAGTTATATATCTCTGCCAGGCGTCGCTGTAGAAGTTTCTGGTGTACATCGCCTCGCCGTAGCCGCCGATGGTGAGTCTGCTGCCGCTGCCGGATATCCGGTTTTCCGGCTGCTCCTGCGTTTGCGGCAGGCTCTGCGCCTCGGTCCGGCTTTGCGGCAGGCCTTCGCCCAGGCTCCGGCTCAGCAGCGGCATCGCCGTCCCTGCCGCCAGAAGCAGCGCAGCGACTGAATACTTTATACTTTTCATTTGCGTCTCTTTCATTTCGGCTGCAAAAGTACATCGCCGCCACGCTTCCGGTCAATCACATTTTTTCGGTAATCTCCCGGGAGACGCTAACAAGAAGTGGGTATTTATCGTCGCCGCTGTTGTGAACGCGGGCTAATTGTCCTATTTTTGCCGTGCAAATCTCAGTGACTGAAACAGTATGAATTTTACAGGTCTGATCGTAGGATTGTCTGCATTCCTTTTCATAGGGATGTTCCATCCCATCGTCATCAAGGCCGAGTACCGCTTCGGTACCGGATGCTGGTGGGTATTCCTTGTGGCGGGACTGCTCGCCGCAGCCGCATCGCTCCTGATCCGGGGCTATATCCTCTCCACCGTGCTCGGCGTATTCGCCTTCTCCTGCTTCTGGAGCATCCTCGAAGTCTTCGAGCAGAAAAGGCGCGTCGAGAATGGCTGGTTCCCCGCGAACCCCAAGCGGCTTCACACCTACGACTTCCGGCAGAAGCGATAGACTCGCACGCCCGTCCCCGCAGGCACAGTTATTCCCGCCCCGCCCGCACTGCGTTATCCAGCAGGAAGCGGCCGTCGGCGTTTTCTTTGAGGACGGCTACCGTCAGATAGCACTCAGCCGCGCCGGCGTACTTCGCGCTCGCGCTCCAGCTTACCCTCATCCCCTCCTGAAGAGTCAGGCCGCCGTCTGCGGCGGCCAATTCGTCCCCGTCCGGCGAAGTCAGAAGCTCCCGGACGACATTGTCGAACACATAATCGTCGCCCTTGCCCGTCTGATAGCCTCTGATGCCGTCCTGCATCAGGGCCGCGAAGATCCTGTAGCGGCCGTTTCCGGTGATATCTATCCTCGCCCCGACCTCGGCGGGATGCGCACTCTCCAGAGTGACACTTATCCTGCAAGGCTTTTCCACAGCCTCCAGATGACGGCTCACGGCCTCATAGATTATGGTCTCGCTGTTCGAGAAGATGGTGGGGTCGAAATTGAACGTCACCGAAGGGAAGCTGCTGACCGCATACTTCCGGCAGAAGTCGTTCTCGAAGCCTATGCTGTAGGCGTCGCTCTTGTGGATGCTGACTATGAGAAGCCGTCCCGAGAGCCTCTCGTTCACCTTTTTCAGGGTCTGGGCCATATTCGGACAATACGTGCACCACGAGGCCGTGAAATAGAAGGCGAGGGCGCAGTTCTCCACTTCTTCCGGCTCCGGTTCGGGTTCCGGCTCCGGCTCTGTCCTATATTCTTTCCAGTCCACGTGTATGCCTTCGCAGGAAGAAAGCGTCATAAGCGGGGACAGAGTGAACGCCGCAGAGAGCAGAAGAATGGCCAAGCGTCTTGTCATCGTCGTCAGAAAATGATTGAAAGTGAAAGGTTTCCTCCCGTGAATCCCGGCTGCCAGCGGCAGACTCCGCCGGAGCATACCATACCCTCGCGGTTCCGCCCGAAGGCCGCCCCGATGCGGTAATGTCCCTTGCTGTAGCTGAGGCCGCCCTGCCAGTAATGGATCCCGGAGGAGCCGTGATTGTACATATCCTTGGCGAAAAACGACCAGCCGGAAGTCAGACTGGCCTCCAGAAGGGCTGCGCACCAGTCCTTCTCTCCTTCCGCGCTGTAGAGATACTGAAGTTCGCCCCTCATAGAGAAGCGTTCAGAAGCACGCCAGGAAAGGTCCGCGACCGCGGTGTTCCTCACCTGCGTCATCCTGTGCACGCCCCGCGAAGGCGAGCTTTCCTGTACATTCAGCAGCAGCACGCTCTTCAGACGCCTGTTCCACTTCCGCTCATATCTGAGACTTATGTCCCTGAAGAGCAGGGCGTTCTTGCCCAGGGCGTGATACTTCCCCAGGCAGTGGGCTTCGCTGTAGTTCAGGTGCAGGCGGCCTTTACGGCCCGTGTTGTAGAGCAAGTCCAGCTGCCAGGCATTCTCCCCGTCCGAGTTCGGATAGTAAGGCTCCAGAGTGCAGAGCATATAGGTGTGCTGGAGCGACAGGGCGGGAATGTAGTTCAGAGTGTTCGAGATGAAAGTCCTGTCCGTCCGGAAAGCCTTGTTCGACATATTGTCGAGGTGCCTGAACGAAGCCGCCGCGCTGAAATCCCCCGCATACAGCCCGCTCTCGGCATAGAAAGCCTTGCCCGGCGCGAGACTCTCGACGCTGCCCGCCGTGAAGTCGTGCCAGTCCCGCTGCTTTCCGCAATACTCCAGCTTGATGTAGTGAGCGCCCGAGGAGTAATCCGCGCCGAGCGACCAGGATGCGTTGCTTACCGGCACCTCGACTTTCGTCCAATCCTTCTCCAGATAGTAGGGGAGACTCTTTTCGAAGCGTTCCAGAAAGGACATCCGCATTCCGAGGGCTCCGCCCGATACCGGAATAGGCATCAGCGTCACTTCCGTCCCGAGTATCTGAGTGTCGCTGTAGCCCCTCAGATGCTTCGGGAATCCCCATACGAGCTTAGCCGCAAAGCGGTCCGAAGCATATTCCGCACGGGCTCCTCCGATGGCATTGTTCATCCCCAGGGTCCGGTCCTCCCACGAGCGGAAAAGCAGGCCGGTACCGAACTGGTCGTACCAGTCGCCTAGCGTGAGATGGAATCTGTCCGAGACGTAGCTGATGAATTTACCGGGCAGGGAGACCCCCTTCAGGCCCTCATCGTAGCCGAGCAGGGGCCGGGGATACCATTCGGCCTGGAGTCCGGTGCGGAAGCGGCCGGCAGACCAGTCGATCTTGAGATAGTTGTTCGAGCCGTAACTGTTTCTGTCGGTATAGACCGGATCGTTCGACTCGAAACTCCAGTGCCAGGAACTTTCGTTCCGGGCACCGGAGATGGCACTGATCCCCAGCGCAAAGGTGAGGACTGCGCAGAACTTCGCCTTCATTCTCGTGATGATGACAGGTCTTTCCGGAGCGTCAGTCCACCATCACGAGCACAGGCGGAGCGAGAGGGACGAAGGAGGACTTGTCGACGGCGGCGCATTGGGCGGCAGCCCGGGAGACTGCGGCCGCGCTTCTCGCCGGTGCGTCGAACTCCACGAAGGTCTCGTAGTCGTAGGTCCAGCTGTCCCCTTCGGAGTATTTCATTATCTTCTTGTAGATGGCTTCGCGCGACGGAGCGTTGAAACCGCCTGTGTTGTAGCGCATTATGCTGTATTCCGTAGGACGGTAGACTCCGGTGGCGTAGGTGTAGCCGCCTTCGTAGACTCCCACCTTGCCCGCGTACCTCGTATCGGAGATGAATCCGGACCAGAGTATGGCGGCGGGGTCAGAAGTGACATCCACATTCTCATAGAAGCCGTAGGCGAAAGTACGCCACTGGTTCAGATGGTCTATCCCGCTCTGCGGGATGGCCGAGCCGGACACCACGTATTCGTCGGCGAGCTTTCCGAAGCCGTGGCCGCAGCCCTCGTGCCTCAGGGTCTGGGCATATTCCTCCTCGCCGGTACAGAGAGGAACATAGCAGATGGCCTCGTTGGTACTGTACATCCAGCAGGTTCCGGCATATCTGGCCTTGTTTATTATCACGAAGATTATGGTCTTCTTAAGGTCCACGGACGGGAGGCAGGTATTCACGAAGTTGAAGACATCGACGTCCGAGCCCTTTATGCGGGTCCCGCCCGTAAACTGAGTCGAGAACTTCGTATCGCCCCCTTCCTGGGTGATGATTCCGTTTTTCGATACGGAGCCTATGCGGTAGATGTTGAAGCGGTTGCGGGTGCTGCTGAACGGCTCTTCGGTGAAGAAGGCTTCCATACCGATATTCACATATTTATAGAAAAGGTCCTGGTCCTTGTCGGCGAAAGCATCACCCACGAACACCACGTCTATTCCCTTGCCCACGGCCGCGGACTGGAGCTTGGTCACGACTCCGTCCTGGCTGTAGTCGGAAGATGTGTAGGTATTTATGCTCTGGCTTACCGTCACCGTAAGGGCCGAGCCGCTGACGCTCTTGAATACTATGAAGCCTCTTCTGGCCGATGTCGTGCCGTTTTCGCTCACCGTGAAGGTGTAGGTCCCGGAGCTTTCGGACTTCCGGCTCATCCAGTCAGGGAAGTAGCTCAGCGAGTATTCCACATTCGCGGTCACGGTCATACTTATGTCCTGCTGCTGTCCGTCGATGTCGAAGGAAGTAGGGCTTACCGAGAACTGCTCTTCTTCGCCAGGCTCGTCAGGCTCGTCAGGCTCGGAACCGACCACGGCGGTCACGCCGTCAGGGAGGTACAGATTCGGGATGTCCGAAAGCTGGCCTTCGTAGATATAGAGGGTCTTAAGCGGGTTTTCTTTTGCGTAAAGCAGCTGGAGACCTGTATTCTTCGAGATGTCCAGGGAAGTGAGACTGTTGCTGTAGCAGTAAACGGTCCCAAGTAGGGCACTGCTACCCAGTTTCAGCGAGGTCAAGTTGTTTTTGTGGCAGTTCAGTTGATTGAGCTGAGTGCAGGAACTCAGATCCAGGGAGGTGAGTCTGTTGCTGTAACAATGTAGAGCCTTAAGTTTCGGAGTGTTGCTTACATCCAGCGTGGACAACTGATTGCTATAGCAGTAAAGGACCTCCAGCGCGGCACTGCTGCCCAGTTTCAGCGAGGTCAAGCTGTTTTCGTGGCAGACCAGTTGCCTGAGCTGAGTGCAGGAACTCAGATCCAGCGAGGTCAGTCTGTTGCTGTAACACTGAAGGATAAGCAGTTTCGGGCAGTTGCTAACATCCAGCGTGGGCAATTGATTGCTGTAACAGAGCAACCTCTGCAGTTCGGGGTTGCCGCTTACATTCAATGCGGACAATTGGTTGCCGCTACACAGCAAGATCCCGAGTTCTGAGTTTTTGCTTAAATCCAGTGAAGACAATCGATTGTCGTGACACCATATTGTCGTCAGGGCCGTATTCTTGCTCACATCCAGAGAGGACAGGTCATTTCCGCCACATTCCAGATAATGCAGTTTCGGATTCCTGCTTAAATCCAGAGAGGACAATTGATTGTCATTACAGTATAACCACTGCAGTTCGGGGAGGGTGCTTACATCCAGAGAGGAAAGATTATTGTTGCTGCAGAGCAAGTTTATCAGTTCCGGGCTGTGGCTTAAATCGAGAGAGGACAATCGATTATATTCACAATACAACCACTGCAATTTCGGATTCCCGCTTACATCCAGAGAGGACAACTGATTGTCGATACAGTCCAGAGAGTAAATCAAAGGGTTATTGCTCACGTCGAGAGAGGACAGTCGGTTGCTGTTGCAATTCAACGAACTCAGTTTAGGATTACTGCTTACGTCCAGAGAGGACAGTTCGTTGTAGTCACAGGAGAGGTCAAGCAGTTTCGAGTTGCAGCTGACATCCAGCGAAGTCAATAGATTATATGAGACACTGATGATATATAGTTCGGTATTTTGGGAGACATCAATGCTCTTCAGTATTCCGCCTTTTATATTTTTCTGTTCGGAACTGTCCCACTCGAAACTGCCTCTGGCGTACAGTTTTTCCAGATTCGTCATATGCTCGATACCGGAAAGGGAAGAGATATTGTCCGTATTGACATCTATCTCCTTGATGGCGAGAGCCTCGTCGTAGCTGATCGCCCCGTCGCCGTCGGTGTCGAAGTTAGCGATGAGGTAGGACTCGAAGTTCTTGTCCTCGAAGAAGATGTATTTGCCGCTTTCATCCGTTTTGCACTCGAACGGAGCGATGCGGTAGAGCTGCGAGCGGCTCAGGGTGACATCGGTCTCGATGCTCTTCACCACATCTCCCTCGTCCGTGTTGATTTTCAGCGAGAAGCCGCCCGGGTATTTCCGGGCCGGGACGACGAGGTAGAAGTCGGTCGCCTCGGCCGACAGGGCGACGGAAGGGCAGACGAGTTTCACGAAGCCCGTGCCGCTCTCTGATACCTGCAGCTGCGGCGCGGAGGAGTCCGCAGTTATGGTCGCCGCTCCGGATACCTTGACACCGGAGTCATTCGGCAGGAAAGAGATGCAGTTTACCTTCAGGCTTCCTGTCATAGAGACCTTCAGTACGGAGGAGAGGTTCTTGAAGTTCAGGCTGGTGCTTGAGCTGACCGCCACCATAGGATAGGACCCGTCCGGGATGTTGCCCGCCTTGTAGCTCTGCTCCTGCGGCAGGATGACCGAGACCGTCTTTCCTGAGATGCTTTCGCAGATGGAGAAAGGATACACCGCCACGATGTCGCCGGTGAACAGGACGCCCTTGAATTCTCCGGTGCTTGTCCCCGCACCGCCGATGAGGCCGAACTCAGTGACCGGACCTCCGCCATCGAACACTCCGATGGCGTCATTCTCCACCCACAGGGTCTTATATACGCCCCCGTCCGGTCCCGAGAGCTGTGTGCGTGTATCGTACGGCTGCTCTATGCTCGCCTTCAGGATGGTGCTCTGCCCCTCGTTCACCATCTTCTCTTCCACGCAGGAAGTCAGGGAGAGAGCTGTACTGAGAGCCAATGCTCCCATTATCTTATATGTCTTCATAACGTTCTAATTCAGAATGATTTCTCCTCCGTCAGTCGTGTCTTCGTTGCCGCCGCTTAGGGAGGAACCGTCAGTGAATGTGAGTTTCTGCTCGATGCCGACTGCAGCGCTTATGGCGTTGTCCACATAGTAGCCCCCGTAGCTGCCGCTGCTTATGACGCTTCGGGAGCCGTAGGATTTGAGGACATAGACCAGAATCCTCAGGTTGCCGCTGTTCCATCCGGACGAGAGGGTAGCGCTGTACTGCTTGCTGACGGTCTTGTTGTCAGCGGAAGTGGAGAAAGCGTCACCCTTTATGTCGGAAATGGCAAGCCTCGCTATTGCGTCGTGGTGATAACTGTCTCCTCCGCCGTTCTGATAACCCACTATTCCGTCCTCAAGCAGGACTACGGCGAGTTTGTAGTCGCCTTTCTCCTTGATGTAGAGCTTGACGTTCACGCTGATTGTATTATCGGAAACAGACGAAGTGAACGAGATGCCGCTCAGGGTCGGATAATTGGCTTCCGTTTCCTTCGCCGCATTGACTATCAGGGTCGAGGCGTAATCGCTGTTGTAATTGTCTATCTCTTTCCTGTAGTCCACGATTCCTGTCGGATATCCGGTGATATTGAATACGTTTTCGAGGGCGGCCGTGCCGCTGAAACCCAGATTCGAGGTACTGGCGTGGAGGTTCAGCAATTCGATTTTGTTCGGATATTTGCTCTGCGCCAGCCTGAAGCTTTCCGCCATTATCGGGCAGTATCCGCACCAGGTGGCGGTGAATCTCATTCCCAGCGACTTGTGATAGAACTCTCTCCCGGCCCACGAGGAGGAGTCCTCCTCATCGTCGTCCTTGCCGGCAGCCTGCTTCACCGTGACAGGGATGCAGACCTTGTTTTCGTTGCAGAATACGATGGTCCCCTCGCGGGCGGTGGAAGAACTGTTCGCCGTTACGCTGAAGATGTAGGTGTCCACGTTTCCGGAAGCGTCCTTGCTCTTCTGCTCCACCCACTCAGGCTTCGAGTCTATCTTGTAGCCTATGTTGCTCGTCACCTTCAGAGTGAACTCTTCACCCTCTGCCGCGATGCTCACCTCATTCCGGTCTATACTGAACACCACGGCGGCTCCATCCTGAGTGAGGGAAAGATTGGCGGTAGCCTTGCCGTCCTTCGACTTGAAAGAGACGGTCGCGCTGCGCTGCGCGGTCGAGGGATTCTCGTCCACGGAGATGCTCAGAGAGGTGTCTCCGCTGCCGCCGGCAGCGCCCAATCTCACCCAAGATTCGGTAGAGTTCGCCGTCCAGGCGGCATTTGCAGTGACGCTGACCGTCTTCGAGTCAGACTTCGCACCGAAGGTAAGAACTGTCGGTGAGACTGCAATCTTGCTTTCGATGATGTCCGGTTCTTTCACCGTCTCATCGCAGGAGGTCATAATCAGCAACGCTGTCGCAGCGGCTCCGAGTAAGCTAAAAAGTCTTTTCATACGCTGTTGGTTTGATTCTGAAGCCTGTAGCGCTCAGAAAGAGTTTATGAATTTTAACATTTCGATTTCATCGCCGGGAGCGTAGCCCGTGTGCGCGTAGATCTGCCGCCCGTCCTTGTCATAGACGAAAAGCTGGGGGATATTCACCACATTCAGCGCACGGTAGAGCTGCCTGTTCGTGTCGTAGAGCACCGTGAAACTGTCCCAGCCGCGCGAAGCCGCCATAGCTTTCGCCCGCTGCACAGACCTGCTGTCGTCCACGGAGACGCAGACCACTCTGAGCGGAAGTTCCTCATAATCTTCGAGTGCTTCGCCCAATGCGTCTATTTCTTCTATGCAGTATTTGCATGTGGTAGACCAGAATGTCACCACTACGGGAGTCTTGCCGTCGAGCAGCGAAGACATCCGGACAGGATTCCCCTTAGCATCAGCAAGTTTTACGTCGGGAAGACTCTGGGCTGATGCCAGAAACGGCATCAGACAGAACAGAATAGTCGATAAGGTTCTTTTCAGGCTCATGAGTTCAGTAAACTTCCGAGAAAGCATAACTTGCCCAAAGCTATGAACTTATTTCGAATAATCCAAATTCCGCCCCTTCCATTCCGGGCATCTTTTGCTGTCGCGGGAAGAGATTGCCGGTCGGGGCCGGCAATGACGGGGGGGGGCAGGCCGGCAAGGACGGTTTTCGTCATGCCCGACCTGATCGGGCATCTTTTGCTGTCGCGGGGAAGACGCCCGATCAAGTCGGGCGTGACGGTGAGGCAGCGTGCAAGACGCCCGATCAAGTCGGGCGTGACGGTGAGATTCGGGCGTGACGGTGAGATTCGGGCGTGACGGCTATCGGCGGACTTTCACCACTGTCCCCTCCGGGGCGGCAAGGATGCGGCCGGCGCGGTCGACTTTCACGGTCTGCAGGCGTCCATCGGACGGAAGGCAGACCAGGCCCGTCGCGGTCTTCGCATCGGCGGCGAAGAGCCGCAGCTCCATCCGGCTCCAGTCGATCTCTTCAGTGGACTGGGCGAGGGCGACGTGCGGAAGGACGGAGCCGTCGCGCACGAGCATTATCACAGGAAGCCTTCCTGCCTCGATTTCTCTCCATCCGCCAGGATAGACCTTGCCGGTCTGATAGTCAATCCACTTCCCTTCAGGAAGATAGACCGTCCTCCCCGTCATCCCCTCTTCCAGAAGAGGAGCCACGAGAATCTGAGAGCCGAACATATACTCGTCGTCGATCTTCCAGGCCCCCGGGTCATCCGGGAATTCCACGAAGAGGGCGCGGAGCATAGGCAGACCCTTCTGCGTACATTCCTTGGCCTGGGCATACACGTAAGGCATAAGCCTGTATTTCATTTCTGCGCTCTCGCGGAAGACCGTCTGCACCCTTTCACTCTCATAGAGCCAAGGCTCGGTAGGAGGCGCGCCGTGGGCGCGGGTGTGGGAGGTCAGGAAGCCGAACGGAATCCACCTGCAGTAGAGGTCCTCCGGGCTGGACTGCACGAAACCGCCCATATCGTGACTCCAGAAGGAGAAGCCTGAAAGGCCGAAGGAGAGGCCCGCGTGAAGCGTCCCGAGCATCCCGGTGTCGGACGTCGCCGCATCGCCGCCCCACTGCAGAGGGTACCTCTGCGAACCGGCCCAGGCCGAGCGTGCCCACATTATGCGCTCTCCGTGACGCTCAGCCGTGACGTCGGACACAGCCTTCCCGTACCTGAGAGGATAGAGGTTGTGCTCGTACCAGCCGCTCTTGCCGCTATGGTAGATGCCGTCCAGAGGGGCCGCCTCGCCGAAATCGACCTTTATCGCTCCGACTCCCATATCGAGCAGGCGGCCAATCTTGTCCTGATACCATTTCACGGTCTCCGGGTTCGAGAAGTCCAGCACGACATCCTCGTAGGAGAGGGAACCGTTGCCGTTTCTGACATTCAGGCCCTTGTCTATCAGCTCGCCGAAATAGCGGTTTTTCGGAGTGAAATATGGAAGCTGCCAGAGGCAGGTATGGAAGTGGTCGGCCTTGAGGTCGTCGAGCATTTTCTGCGGGTCTTCGAAGCGGGTCTTCGAGAACTCGTAGTCGCACTGCCAGTCCACATCGAACCACCCGGTGTCGAAATGGATCACGTCGCAGGGATAGCGGCCCTCGCGTATGTGCTTCGCCACGTCATAGCCGTCCTGCTGCGTGAAGTAGGAGATGCGGCTCATCCAAGTGCCGAAAGACCAGAGCGGAGGCATCTGAGCCTTGCCTGTGAGGGTGGTGTATTCGTCGAGGATGTCCTTGGGGTCGCCCAGGAAGATGAACAGGTCCAGGTTCTCGTCTCCCATATATATCTTCTGCAGGCCAATGTAGCTCGCCCCGAAATCGCAGGTGAGTGGAGCCGAGGTGTGGTAGAAGAAGCCGTAGCCCCGGCTGCTCATATAGAACGGGACGGGCTTGTACATCTGGTCGGTCTCCGGCCCCTGAGGGTCCGTGACGAAGAGGTTCAGCTTCTGCCCGACCTTGTCCAGACCGGTGGCGCTCTCGCCGCAGCCGAAAATCATCTCTCCGGCTGAGAGGGTGAATACGGGATTGACCCTGCGGGCGTTGTCGCTGCCCCTCTTTATGAAAGAGAAGGGGAGGAACTTGACCTGCGTGAGGTCGGTGTCCTGACGGGCGGCTGTCCGGGTGAGGACGCGCCCTTCCGGGTCCATTATCACGATGCGCCACGGGGAGCGGTCTATCCTGACGGAACCGAAGTCGCTGGTGTAGAGGATATAATCTTCTGTCTCGCTCACCTTCCAGGAAGTGTCATTGGACGGCTTGCCGGCCAGCATAATGGACTCCTCCTCCGAAGGGACGACAGGGGTGGTGAGCATACGGACGCGGACGGTGCGCGGGGAGATGAAGTCGAGCTTGAGCTTCAGCTCGGGGTCGTTCACGTACGCGGTGCCGGGGAAGTCGAGCATCTGAAGCTCCTGGACCTGCTGGATATTGGTATTGAACGCCTGGCGCGGGGTCATCCGGTAGCGCTTCCAGCCCACGAGGCCTTCGCCCGAGGCTGCATCGAAACTCGCGAGGTGATCCGCGATGAAGTAGGTGTTAGCCAGGTCGCGGAAATCGTCGCTGATGTCAATGGTCTGATTCATCAGGTAGGAAGTGCCGCCCGTCAGGCGCGGCTGGGCATCGAGAAGGCCCGAGAAGGCGAGAAGTGCTCCCGATGCTAGAGAAAGTGCGGTTATTCTCATATAGGTTCCGAGGTTTGGAGGCGGTTTGGGGGTTCATATTTCGTTCCGGTGTCCGGAGGCGGTCAGTGGCTCGTATGTCGTATATCGGTCCGGTGTCCGGAGGCGGTCAGGGGTTACTAAGTAACTCTGAAAAAACTTGGTACTTTTGCTCGTCATTCTGGTCTAAATTCATCTATTCATCCCTTGTGTACTCCGGTACACTCCATCTTTATAAACACATTAAACCACAAAAAAACTGAACAAAACATTAGCAACTCATTATTTCATCCCTACTAAGTAATTACCCAAAAAAAGGAAAGGACAGTCCCTTTCCCGACAAATCTACATAAAATCTCCCGATTTAACACTCCCGTGCCCACGATTTCGCACTTTCATTTCTCCTGATCCGCAGTCGATCCGGACGGTGTCGCCTCTGGCGCAATCCTGAATCGCTGTTGCGGGGCCGGTCCGATTCGAAGTCGGGGTGAAATAAAACGTTATTATCACCCCGGGGGCTTCGGAAATAGGTACGGGGTGAAAAAAGGCCTCTTTTTCACCCCGGATGGAGTCGGAGACGATGTGCCGCTCGAAGGGAATGCCGGTCCGGCAGCAAAGACGCCCGATCACGTCGGGCGTGACGGTGAGGTAGCGTGCGAGACGCCCGATCAGGTCGGGCGTGACGGAAACCGTCGGGCGTGACGAAAGCCGTCATTGCCGGCTTGCCCTCCACGTCATTGCCGGCCCCGACCGGCAATCTGTCCTGCGGCAGCAAAGACGCCCGATCAGGTCTTAAGCATTACCATACTCCGAGGGCGGGCAGCCGAACTGCTTCTTGAAGGCGCTGGAGAAGTGGGAGAGGGTGGTGAAGCCGGTCATATAGGCGATCTCGGAGACATTGTAGCGGTTGCCCTTCAGGAGCTCGGCAGCACGGTTCAGCTTATAGTGGCGGAACAGTTCGCCCGGATTCTCGCCGGTCAGACCCTTTATCTTGTAGTACAGCTTCGAGCGCGAGATATGGAGACGGTCCGTCATAGTGTTTATGTCGATTTCGGAATTCGAGAGGCCCTCCTCCATAATCCTGTAAAGCTCGTCCATAAAAGCCCTGTCCCGTTCGGAAAGACCCTCTTCAGGGCTCATCCCGCTGGTGTCCGTGGCCCCCGCGATGAGAGTCTGGAGGTGCTGGTAGGCAAGCAGGCGCGACTGGACGAGAGCCATCAGATAATTAGGGTCGAATGGCTTGGTGATATAAGCGTCCGCCCCCGCCCGGAGGCCTTCCACCTGATCGGAGACGGCGCTCTTCGAGGTGACCAGTATCACGGGGATGTGGCTGAGCAGCAGGTCGGACTTCAGAGAGCGGCAGAAGTCCAGACCGCTCCGCCCCGGCATCATCACGTCCAGAATTATCAGGTCCGCAGGCTCGTCGCGAAGGCTCGCCATAGCCGAGTCCGCATCGAAACGGCACACCACATTATAGGACAGCGACAGGATTTCCTTCATATAGTGGACCACGTCGATGTCATCGTCCACCACCATAACGGTATGGAGAGGAGGATTGGACGCGTCAGCGGCCGGACTCGGGCTCAGCTCGCCTTTCGCGAACGGGAAAGATGTGCCCGGAGCGTTCTCTTCGAGACGTTCCCGGCCTCTGTAAGCATCTTCGGAGGCGGGCAGGGTCAGGGTGAAGATGCTGCCGACGCCGCCTTCGCCGTCCGAGACTTCGAGGCTGCCGTGGTGGAGCTGCGCGAGGCTGCGGGCGTAGTAGAGTCCGATTCCGGTGCCGTAAACGCGTTGCGCGCCTCCCCGGTCCACACGGAAGTAGCGCTCGAAAATGCGCTTCTTGTACTTGTCGGGGATGCCGATGCCGCTGTCCTCGACGCTTATGAAAACTTCGCCGGGGGAGGAGGCGGAGCTTGAGCCGCTGTCGCGGCCAATCCTGCTCCCGTCACGCCCGCCGCAGTCCAGAGCGAACCGCACCTTGCCGCCGGCGGGAGTGTATTTGAACGCATTGGAGAGCAGATTGTAGCAGATCTTCTCGACCTTGTCCTCGTCAAACCAGAGCTCGAGGCTCCCTTCGAGCCCCCGGCAGCTGAAGTCTATCCCCTTGTCGGCGGCAGCGGTGGTGAAATTCTCAGCGATGGCGCGCAGCAGCGGAATGATGTCCTTGCGCGCGACGGAGAGCTTCAGAGCGCCCTTCTCCATCCTCCCGTAATCCGTCATCTGATTCACCAGACGCAGCATCCGGTCCACGTTGCGTCTCACTATAAGGAGCAGGCGGTTCTTCTCGGCATCGGCGACTCCGGGCTCGAGCATCTTGTTCACAGGCCCCGAAATCATAGTCAGAGGCGTGCGGAACTCGTGCGAGACATTGGTAAAGAAGTCACGCTCCTTGGCGGCCTCCTCCAGGATCTCGTTCTCGCGCGCTATCTTGCTCCTCTGGATGAGGAAAAGGGTCGCGGCGGCGGACAGAACCGCCAGATATATGAGTGTCATCCACCACGAAAGCCACGGAGAAGGCTTCACGCGCAGATTTATGGAATTCGAGCAGATGACTCTCGAAAGGTCCAGCGACAGAGCCTTCACCCTGAAGACATAACGCCCTGCCGGGACATTGCCGTAGTTTACGGTGCAGCCCGAGGCCTCATTCCATTCGCCATCGTACCCTTCGAGCATATACTCGAAGCGGACCCGCTGATACTCGGCGAAATCCAGGACCGAGAAAGTAAGGCTGAAACTGTTGTCCCTGTGGGACAGGGTGACATCCCGCCCCGAGCGTATCGGGACAGGCTGCTCCCCGGCAGGACGGATGTTCTCGAAAAGCACCTTTATATCCTCGTCCGGAACGACTTTCAGAGGGTCGAACCAGGTGAGGCCGTGCGTGCCCCCGAACACTATCGTGCCGTCCCGCAGACGCGTGCCTGCGCGGTCGTAGAACTGGTCGCCCCCGATTCCGTTCTCCCTGAAGATGGTGGTTATGCTCCCGTCGGAGCGGTTCCACTTGCCTATGCCGCGCTGGGTGGAATACCAGATGTTGCCGGAAAGATCCTCCTGTATGTCTTCCACGTCCATGCAGGGCAGGGTAGTGAGCTGGTACATCTTCCCGGAGGAGGAGTCGTAGCGGATGAGACCGTTCGCGATCGTTCCGAGCCAGATGTCTCCCTCGGAGTCCCGCATAAGGCGGGTCGGAATCGTGACCGAAGTCTTTATGCAGTCGGAATAACACTTCGTGAAAGGCTCGAAATCAGTCACTTCCCACTCCTGAGCCGGACCGTCGGAAGGACGGATGACCTTAGGCGGATAATAGAGCAGCGTGGCCATAACGCTGCCGTCCTCCATCGGAAGGACGTCCGAAACGAAATCCATAGCGAACTGCTGAATCAGATTCAGCACATCCACCCTGTGGTCGGAACTGCGGATGCGGAACACCTGGCCGAAGAAGTTCCCGCACCAGATGTCCCCGTCCGGCGCGGCCCGCAGGCTCATAGGCGAAAGGATATCGAAACTCTCCTTGACGGACAGTACCGAAGCGTCATAGCGGCAGCGCAGGACCTTGGAATAGGTCGCGGAGCTTATCCAGATGTCTCCGTCCGGCATAGCCACGCAGCCGGATATCTCGGATTTCTTCCTGTCGCCCCTGTTCCCGTCGAAATCGAAACTCAGCGGCACGAGCCTGCCCAGTTTCCTGTCATAGACGAACATACCGTCGCTGAGGGTGACTATCCATATATTCCCGTCCCAGTCCTCTTCGATGACCTTCACCGACTTGCCGCTTATCTTCACCTTCACGAGAGAAGGGTCGTTGTATTTCTTGGCGTATCTGTACACCACAGAGAAACCCTGGTCCGCTGAACCTATCCAGAGATTGCCCGCCGCATCCGTAAAAAGCAGACTGACCCGGAACTCAGGCACGGTGAAAGGGAAAGCGGAGTCGTACTGGGAAATAATCCGCCCGTCCTCATAAAAGTACATCCCGGCCAGTTCCGAATAGAACAGGAGCCCGTCCCCGTAGGGATGTATAATGCTCACCATCTCCCCCTTCAGGCGCTCCGCGATGGCCTTCGGGACGGGAAGAAAGCTTCTGGAAAGCGTGGAATAGATTCTGAGACCGGCCATATCGGAGATCCATATGTCACTGCCGACCATAAAGAAACGGCCGAAAAGCAGGGTGGAAAGCGGCTCCTCGTATTTGAGGGAACCCGTGTCGGGATTATAGCAGCGCAGAGCATCGTTATCGCAGACCCAGAGGTCTCCGATGGGGGAGAGGAGCGCATATACGCCGCTGCCCTGCTTTACGCCCTCGAGAGGACTGAAACTTCCTGAGGCCTCGTCATATCTGAGGATACAGTCGTAATTGCCCGCCAGGACGTCTCCGCTGCGGGTTTCGAGGAACTGCAGTATGTTCCTGTGGGTAAAAAGGACCTTCACCTCGCGGAAGGTGTCACTGTCCTTGTCATAGAGGCTCGGTCCGTTCACCGTTCCGACCCAGAGGCGGCCGCGGCTGTCGCAGAAAGCGGTTTTCACCTGATTGTCCCTGATGGAGAGGGAGTCGTATTGCGAATAGTACTGCCGGAACAGCTGCCCGTCGTAGCGGTTCAGCCCCCTGAAAGTGCCCATCCAGATGAAACCGTCCGCATCCTGGGTGATGCAGTTCACGATTCCGTTCGAGATGCTCGGAGTAACTTCATTGTACGAGCCTGCGGCAAGCGGAGCGAGCGCGAGCAGTATGCACAGAGCGGTCTTTTTCTTCATAACAGACGCAAAGATAGGAACTCCGGGCGAGACCGCCGCAGGCTCAAGCGGATTTTTTCAGGCCGGCCGCAGCCGGCCAATATGCCCTCGCAGTGCACTGTACGCCCGATTTTACACTCTGACGCAAATTTTTGGACTTTTGTATAATACGTTTTGCACATCGCGACACATTTTCCGCACATTAAAGAAAAAGCAGCGGAAAAACATACATTTTCTTTGCATCGTGAAAAAAACACACAGAACTAATAACAACCAAATCTACACGCAATGAAAGAATCTATTCTTCTAAGGGAAATCGCGGTCTCGGCGATGGCCCTTCTGATGGCGCTTGCTTCAGCTCAGGCCCAGCAGAAGGTCACCGTCTCCGGAACCGTGACTGACGGATCGGGCCTGCCGGTGGTGAGTGCGGGCATTTTCCAGAAGGGCACGTCAAACGGCGTTGTCACGGACAATGACGGAAAATACTCCATCACCGCAGACCCGGGCAGCATCCTCGTGTTCTCCTGTCTGGGCTACACCGAGGTCGAGAAACAGGCTGTAAACGGTATCCTGAATGTCGTTATGGCCGAAGACGCGATGATGATCGAGGAGACCGTGGTAGTGGGCTACGGCGTCCAGAAAAAGAGCGACATCACCGGCTCCATCTCCCAGGTCAAAAGCGAGGACATCCTGAACAGGACCATCACCGCCCCCGTACAGGCCCTCCAGGGCAAGACGGCGGGCGTGCACATCCAGAGTTCTTCCGCCCGTCCGGGAGCTTCCCCTACCGTACGCATCAGGGGCATCAGCTCAAACGGCTCCAGTGACCCTCTCTATGTAGTGGACGGCCGTATCGCGAGCGACATCTCCGGCATCGACCCTAACGACATCGAGTCTATGGAAGTGCTCAAGGACGGTGCCTCCGCAGCCATCTACGGCGCACGTGCCGGCAACGGAGTCATCCTCGTCACCACCCGCAAAGGCCAGGGCGACGGCAAGATAAGCTACAGCTATCAGCTTACGGCCCAGAGCCTCGCGCGCATCCCTAAGGTGATGAATTCCGAGCAGTATATGCAGTACTACCTCGAGGATGGCCGCTACGACCTCGAGAAGTTCTACAACAACTGGGATTTCGAGACTAACACCGACTGGATGGACTACTCCTACGAGACCTCATATATGCAGCACCACAACCTGACCTTCCAGGCCGGAAACGAGAGGGGCTCCCTCTATATCAGCGGCTCGTACCTGAACAATGACGGTATGTTCGCCGGCGACGCCGACGTATATGAAAGATACACCGGTATGGTGAACGGCTCCTGGAAGATCAAGCCTTGGCTCGACATCCAGACTAACAACCAGGTCGAATCCTATAAGGTACGCACCGTATCGGAAGGCAGCGACTACGGCTCGGCCATATTGTCGGCCCTGCAGCTCGACCCTCTCACCCCACCAAGCTACAGCGAGGAGAATCTGCCTGCATTCATGCAGAAATATCTCGCCGAGGGCAAGACTCTGCTCAAGGACGAAAACGGCGACTACTACGGCATCTCCGCCTTCTCCAACTCGGGCAACGTAAATCCTCTCGCGATGCGGGACAGAAGCTATTCCATCAGCAACGGCTTCAATATCAACGGCTCCACCTCCTTGAATTTCAAGCCTTTCAGAAACTTCGTCCTGACCTCCCGTCTGGGCTACCGTCTCACGAGTTCCGACTCCTACGGCTACTCCCTGGACTACTATATGGACACCAACGCCCACGCGGACTATATCTCCCTCAGCGGTTCCGACTCGAACAGCACCTATTATCAGTGGGAGAACTTCGCGAACTGGAACCACAGTTTCGGCGGACACAACTTAAGCCTGATGGCGGGAACCTCCTACAGCCAGAACCGTTCGTTCTATCTCTCCGGCTCCAAATCCGGCAACGACACGGACCTCGGCGTGACCCAGAGGGACCCTCTCTTCTACTATTTCGCATACGCCACGGCTAACGCCTCGAAGAGCGTTTCCGGCGCTGAACCCATCTACAGCCGCAACCTCTCGTACTTCGGCCGCCTGAGCTGGAACTACCTGAACAGATACCATATCCAGGCCTCCCTCCGCGCCGACGCAGCCGACCTCTCCATCCTTCCGAAGCCTATGCGCTGGGGATATTTCCCTGCAGTATCCGGCGGCTGGACAGTCTCCGAAGAGAGTTTCTACTCTTCCCTGAAGAGCTTCGTCCCTTATATGAAACTCCGCGCCAGCTGGGGTCAGAACGGCAGCACCGCATCGCTGGGCAGCTACGCCTACGCTAACGTGATAGCCTCCACCGGCGTATATCCGGTCGCGAACAGCGAAGCGAAATACATCATCGCCTACGCTCCGTCATCCTCGGGCAACGAGAACCTCAAATGGGAGACCTCCGACCAGATAAACGTCGGCATCGACACCCGTTTCCTGAATGACCGCCTCTCCCTCAATGTGGACTGGTTCCGCAAGAAGACCATCGACCTCATCGTCTCGGGCATCACTCCTTCGACCGTGGTCGGCGTCTCAGCCTCCCCGGTCAATGCGGGTAACGTCGTGAACCGGGGCTGGGAGTTCGAGCTGAAATGGCGCGACACCATAGGAGACTTCTCCTACGGAGTCTCCGGAAACCTCTCCACCCTCCACAATGAAGTGACCTACATCCACGAGTCCCTCAGCGACGGCATCGACGGAGTCGGAGTGCGCAACTACGGCACCATCACCCGCTTCGAGAAGGGCAAACCGGCCTGGCATTTCTACGGATATCATTTCACCGGGATTGACCCTCAGACCGGCAACGCCACCTTCGAGGACATAGACGGTGTGGAAGGCATCTCCCAGGGCGACAAGATGGACCTGGGCTCCGGCATCCCGAAGCTCACCTACGGCATCACCCTGAACGCGGCCTGGAAGGGACTCGACCTGACAGTGTTCGGCACAGGCACCTACGGCAACAAGGTTTTCAACTGCCTGAACAATGTGGACTACGCCTGCAACCGCCTCACCTGGTTTACCGAGGACCGCTGGACAGCTACGAACACCTCCGGGACACGACCTGCGGCGAACGCCTCGAACTGGATCCAGTATCTGACCTCGGATGCGGTAGTATTTGACGGCTCCTTCTTCAAGATCAAGCAGATACAGCTCGGCTACACCCTGCCTAGGCAGATAGTCCGCAATTTCAAAGTCGAGAACCTGCGCATCTACGGCTCGCTCGACGACTTCTTCACCTTCACGGACTATCCGGGCTTCGACCCTGAGGTCACGGGCGTGGGCAGCTCCCTCGGCGTGGACAAGGGCAGCTATCCTACCTCGAAGAAAGTGGTGTTCGGAGTAAACATAACATTCTAATCCCGACAGACAATGAAAATAAAGAATATACTTATCGGCTCGGCATTGTGCGTCGCGACCCTCGCTTCATCTTCCTGCAGCGACCTTCTCGACATCTCGCAGCACGGAGTGCTGAATTACGAGACCTACTACAAGACCGACGAACAGATAGAGTCGGCCACCGCAGCCATCTATCTTGAGGCAAAGGGCTGGAACTACGACTATTACATCCGCCTTATGAAAGAGATGCTCACCGACGACTTCTACGCCGGCGGCGCTGACCGGGGTGACAACATCGACCTCCAGCAGCTGAACGAGTTCACCTTCGACACCGAGCAGGACTACGTCCAGGCTATGTTCACCTCCCTCTACACCCTCATCTACAAGTGCAACGTCGTTCTCGGCCACGTGAGCGAAGAGCAGGGCGAAGTGGCAAGGCGCTCGCTCGCCGAAGCCAAGGTCCTCCGCGCGTGGGCGTATTTCGACCTCATCACCATCTGGGGCAACCCTCCTGTAGTGGACCACGAGCTCCTGCCGTCCGAGTACTCGCGCCCGAACGGGACCACCGAGGAACTCTGGGCCCTCGTGGAGAAGGATCTGACGGAAGCTGTCGCTTCCAATGCCCTTCCCGAGAAGTCGGACGTAAACGACACTCAGACCTGGAGAACGACCCGTCAGTTCGCGCAAGCGCTTCTGGGCAAAGCCTACCTCTGGCAGCAGAAGTATTCCGAGGCGGCAGAGCAGTTTGACGCTGTGGTGGGCAGCGGCAAATACGCCCTCTACACCGGGAACTACGGCGATATGCACCGCAACGAGAACAAGCATTTCTGCGAGAGCATCTTCGAGACTAACCGCGTCGCCGACGAGGCGAATCCTTACAGCTACAACTTCTCCCTCTATTATCTTATGATAAACTGGCGCGTGGACCGTATGACCGGCGTGAGCGGGACACCTCTCCTGCAGACCGGCTGGGGCTTCCGCGTGCCTACGAAGAGTCTCTACGATGCGTTCGTGAGCGACGAGGGCGAGAACGGTTACCGTCTGAACCAGACCCTCAAGACCTATCAGCAAGTGCAGGACCAGCTCGGAATGCGCGTCAGCTCCAGCATCATAAACGAAGGCTACTTCATGTGGAAGGACGTGCCTTACAGCGCGGACCGCGGAACCGCTTCCGACTTCTACTATGCGGCGAACCTTCTCTGGATGAGATACGCGGAGGTGCTTCTGTGCGGCGCTGAGGCCCATCTGATGGCGGGCAATGCCGCCAAGGCGACCGAGTACACGAATATGATACGCGCCCGCGCCGGCCTCGCGGCGAAAGCCTCCGTGACTCTGGACGACATCAAGCTCGAGAAGAGACTCGAACTCTGCGGCGAGGGCGTAAGGTTCCAGGACCTGCTCCGCTGGGGCGAAGCCGAAAAGGCTATGGCCGATAACGGCAAGACCTATCCTGTCCTGCAGGCCAACGGCGAGATCGTCTATAAGGACTGCAACAACTCCACTTACGGTTTCAAGGCGGGCAAGCACGACCATCTGCCTTATCCTGCCACTGAAATCCGTCTGAACAGCGAAATCAAGCAGAACCCGGGTTATTAGTACTACACGATTATGAAAAGACACATTTCCATCATACTGATGGCGGCGGCAGGGCTTCTCTGCTCCGCATCCTGCGAAAAAAGCGGGCTCGACCCTCTGGAGGGCATCTTTCAGAAGCCCGAACTCCAGTCCTTCTCCTCGGCTGCGGTAAGCGGCATAGAAAAGTCCGCGAGCAGCAGAACCTTCGACCTCACCGTGAAAGGTGACGGCGGCAAGGACCTGCATCTCTATCTGGTCAGCGGCCAGTACTATATCCAGCCGACCGCCTATTCGGCCGCTGCCGCCTCAAGTGCCGGCAAGGGCAACTACATTTCCGGACGCTCCACACTGGGCGGGACTGCCATCGAGAGCGGGACCCTCACCATCGAGGCCGGTTCAGACACCTGGACCGAGGGCGTTGACTACAGCATCTCCGGAACGGTATGGCTTTCCGACGGCAACATAGTCAGAGTCAGCGGAAGCTTCTCCCTGTCCTTCGAAGAGGACATCGACCCTGACACCATTATAGACATAGTCACCGATATGGGCGGAGTGTCGAACCACGCCATCACCCTTTACAACGCCAGCTCCGCCGTCACCGCCAGTTTCGTGCTGAACCGCACCTCAGGCGAGGACATCGAGGGCACATACACGGTCGCTGACTACTACTCCACCACAGCGGACCTGAGCGCCTGGGCGGGCTACGACTACTCGGCCTGGTACCCGGGAGCCATCGGAGGCTCGCTCTACTACGACACGGCAGGCAACGTGGTGCTCATCGGCACCGGCGAAAGCATCACCGTCACGCGCAACGCCGACCTCTCCTACACCTTCTCCGTGGGCGCGAACAGATTCTACGGCAGGTATCCGGACGCTGCCGCGTCCAATGCCGCGCTTAATTGAGGGGCGACTGAGGAAAATTGCCCGCTTCTGAACAAACGGGCAATTATTCGCACATTTGGATATGAATTTTGAATTCTGGTGACGTTTCTTAAATCGCATAAAGGCTAACTTTGCGATAAGGAAACGACCACAAAAACACTCAGAAATGAATAAGAAAAGAATCATCACTATCGCCGCTCTGCTTCTGGCGGGCGCGGGAGCATTCGCTCAGCAGGCCCTCTGGGGAGGCCAGCAGATCATTTCCCCGGAAATCAACTCAGACAATTCAGTGACCTTCCGTTTCGTGGCTCCTAAGGCCATAAAGGTGCAGGTTACGGGAGACTTTCTCCCGACCACTCCGGTGAAGATGGGGGACTTCTCCTTCGATGCTCCGGGCACGGCGGAACTCAAGGAAGGCCAGAACGGAGTCTGGGAGTATACCACCGGACCTCTCGAAAGCGAACTCTACAGCTACAGCTTCATAGTGGACGGGCTTTCCGTGAAGGACCCGAACAACGCCTATCTCCAGCGCGATATCGCCTCGCAGACAAATTATTTCATCATTGGAGGAGGCAAGGCCGACGACTATAAGGTGCAGGACGTGCCGCACGGGAGCGTGTCTCGCGTATGGTATCACTCGGACGTGCTCGGCAAAGACCGCAGAATGTCCGTCTATACTCCTGCGGGCTACGAGGACGGCAAGACGAAATACCCTGTCCTCTATCTGCTCCACGGTATGGGCGGAGACGAGGAGGCCTGGCTGTGCACCGGCCGCGCCGCCCAGGTTATGGACAACCTCATCGCGAGCGGCAGGGCGAAACCTATGATCGTGGTGATGACAAACGGCAACACCCTTCACCAGGCAGCTCCGGGCGAGGACGCTTCCGGTATGTACAAGCCGTATAACTGCGGCTCCTTCGACACCTCCTTCGAGGCTCACTTCAAGGATGTGCTCTCCTATGTGGACAGCCATTACCGCACCATAAGGAAGTCCTCCGCACGTGCGATAGCCGGCCTTTCTATGGGCGGCGGGCACAGCTATCAGGTATCTCTGAACTATCCGGGGACCTTCGATTACGTGGGCCTCTTCTCGGCCGGCCTCGGAATCCGTCAGGGTGACGAGAGTAGCTACATAGCTCCTGACTTCTACAAGAACACCTACGAGAAGCTCGATGTCCTGTTCGCGAATCAGCCTAAGCTCTACTACATCGCCATAGGCGAGACGGACTTCCTGTACAAGGCGAACGAAGAGCTGCGCAATCATCTCGACGAGAAGAACTATCCTTATGTCTATGTGGAGACTCCGGGCGGACATATCTGGAGAAACTGGAGAATCTATCTCGTGGACTTCGCCCAGAGACTTTTCAAATGATTAACTTTGTAGAGAACCACATAAAATGAAGAAAACAATGATTCTTATGGCCTGTGCTCTCGCAGCCGTTCCGGCTGGCGCACAGCCACAACTGAGCAAGGATAATATCGATAAGGTCCTCAAGGCTATGACCCTGGAGGAGAAGGCGGAACTCTGCGTCGGCTCGGGCTGGGGGAGTATGACAGCAGGCTCTATGACCGCGGCGGACGCGACCCTCGTCCCGGGGGCCGCAGGCACCACCAAGGCCATCCCGCGTCTCGGCATCCCTCAGACGGTGCTCTCCGACGGCCCTGCCGGACTTCGCATAAAACCGACGAGGAAAGGCACCGGGAAGACCTTCTACTGCACCGGCTTCCCGGTAGGGACCGTGCTCGCCTGCACCTGGGACGAGGGTCTCGTGGAGAGTCTGCTTTCCGATATGGGCAACGAAGTGCTCGAATACGGCGCAGACGTGCTTCTGGCTCCCGGTATGAACATACACCGCAATCCTCTGTGCGGGCGCAACTTCGAGTATTTCTCCGAGGACCCGGTACTCTCCGGCAAGATTGCCGCCGCCTACGTGCGCGGCATCCAGAGTCAGGGAGTAGGTGTCTCGATGAAGCACTTTATGGGCAACAATCAGGAAATCAACCGTATGGCGAACGACTCCCGCATCGGTACGCGCGCCCTCCGGGAGATCTATCTGAAGAATTTCGAGATCGCCGTCAAGGAGTCGGACCCGTGGACCGTTATGTCTTCATATAATAAGGTGAACGGAGTCTATGCCCAGCAGTCTCCAGAGCTGCTGCAGACCATCCTGCGCGACGAGTGGGGGTTCAAGGGTATCGTTGTGACTGACTGGGGCTCCAAGGAAGGCACTGTCGCTGCGGTTCACGCAGGCAACGACCTTATGGAACCGGGTATGCCTTTCGAGACTCAACGCATCATAGAGGCCGTGAAAAACGGCACTCTCTCCGAGGCCGACCTCGACCGCAACGTGAGGCGCATCCTGGAGTTCATAGTGAAGACTCCGCGCTTCCGCGGCTACAAGTACAGCAACGCTCCTGACCTCAAGGCCCACGCCGAGGCTGTCCGCAAGGCCGCCACGGAGGGTATGGTTCTGCTCAAGAACGACTCCGCGCTTCCTTTCTCCGGAGGCAAGGTGGCCCTCTTCGGTATGAACGCATACAAGACCATCGCCGGCGGCACCGGCTCCGGCAACGTGAACAAGGCCTATGTCCGCAATATCGACGAAGGTCTCAGCGCCGCCGGCTATCAGCTGGACGAGAAGGTAGCCTCGCTCTATAGGACATACCGCGCATACATAAACGCCGAGGAGGCTAACGCCAAGATCATTCCTGAACAGGCTCTGGGCGGCGGACTTTCGCTCGGCGAGGGCGTAGTCCCTGAACTCGCCCTCCGCAAGGAGGTCATAAGCAACTCGGTGGAGCGCAACGACGCCGCAGTGGTGGTCATCGGCCGCAATGCCGGTGAGGGTGACGACCGCTCTCTCGAGGGTGACTTCGACCTGAATGACGATGAGCGCGCGCTCATTACCGAAGTCTGCAATCTCTACCATCAGGCCGGAAAGAAGGTCATCGTGGTCCTGAATGTGGGCGGCGTGGTGGAGACCGCTTCCTGGAAGAGTCTTCCGGATGCGATTCTGCTCGCCTGGACTCCGGGCCAGGAAGCCGGCAACTCCGTGGCGGACATCCTCTCCGGCAAGGCTAACCCTTCGGGCAAGCTCTCTATGACCTTCCCTCTGAGCTATCTCGACATTCCGTCCTCGCTGAACTTCCCTTATTACAAGCCGAAGGCCTCCAAGGACAATCCTTTCGCCGCTATGTTCGGGAAGAAGGAGGAGAAGAAGCCTGTGAAGGACTATGACTATACCGACTATGCCGAGGGGCTGAATGTGGGCTACCGCTATTTCACGACCGCGGGGAAGGAAGTCTCCTATCCGTTCGGCTACGGACTCAGCTACACCACTTTCGAGTACGGCAAGCCTGCGGTCAAGGTCGCGAAGGATGGCGGCATCACCGTCAGCGTAAGCGTGAAGAATACCGGCAAGGTCGCCGGCAAGGAAGCCGTGCAGCTCTACATAGCTGCTCCGGCAGGCGGTCTTGAGAAGCCTGCATACGAGCTCAAGGCGTTCGCCAAGACCTCCGAGCTGGCTCCGGGCGCAAGCGAGACTCTGACTATGACCGTCGATGCCTACGGCCTCGCGTCCTTCAACGACGCCGCCTCCCGGTGGGAGACTGCGGCAGGCACCTACAAAGTGCTCGTCGGAGCTTCTGCGGCGGACATCCGCTCCACAGCCACTTTCAAGCAGGCCAAGGCTCAGACCTGGCCGGTGCATCCGGTATTGCTTCCTCAGGAGTAGCATTTCTATGAAAAGATTCTTTCGTTTTCTGACCATCCTCTCCGCAGGGGCCGCTCTATCGGCTCCTGCGGCCGGAGGTCAGACTCTTATCGTGCGGGGTGATGATATCGGAGGCTCGCACGGCTCGAATATGGGCGTGATCAAGGCCTATCGGGAAGGGATCGAACGCAGCACGGAGATTATGACTGTCGCGCCTTGGTTCAAGGAGGCCGTTTCGCTCCTGAAGGAGAATCCCGGGCTGGATGTGGGCGTGCATATAGTATTCACCAGCGAATGGGACAATTACAAGTGGAGACCGCTCACGCATTGTCCGTCGCTCTGCGACGGGGACGGTTATTTCCTGCGGGGGACTTTTCCTTCTGCGGATTATCCCGGAGAGTCGATGATGGAGAACAGGGACAGGCTGGATATGGGTGAGATCGAGGCGGAAATGCGAGCCCAGATCGAGATGGCGAGGAAGTATGTTCCGAATCTGACTCATCTGACCAGTCATATGGCCTGGTGCATTGTGGATCAGAGGATCGATGATATCGCACGGCGTCTGTGCGGGGAGTACGGCCTGTTCTATATGGATTCGGCCCGGAGCTTTATGGGGCAGGGCGGAATCGATGTCAAGCCTCTGGGCTTCGGAATGGGTGTTCCGGTAGGGGAGAGAGTGGAGAAGTTCATAGAGGCTCTCTCGAAGATGGAGAAGGGCTGCTATTATGTCACCATCGATCATCCTGCCGTCAGTTCCGCCGAGATGGAGGCGACCTTCCATATCGGTTATGAGAATGTAGCACAGGACCGTCAGGGTGTCGTGGACCTCTGGACCAGTCCCGTGGTACTCGACTACATCAGGCAGCACAGCATCGAGCTGATCTCTTTCGGCGAAGCCGTCAAGCGGCTGAGCCCTGCCGGTCGCTGAGCCTCCCGTCATTGCCGGCTCCGTCCCCTCCCTTGTCATTGCCGGCTCCATCCTCCCTCGTCATTGCCGGCCTTGACCGGCAATCCCATTCCTGTGCCAGCAAAAGATGCCCGATCACGTCGGGCATGACGAAACCCGTCATTGCCGGCTACGCCCCCCCCCGTCATTGCCGGCCTTGACCGGCAATCTCGTTCCCTGCCGGACCGCTGCCGCTTGCCGGACCGCTTGTAATTCGAAATATTATTTATAACTTTGTAACCATCATTCTAAATCATATTTTGAATTCTATGGTTACAAAAGAACTCCTCAAGCAGATTCTGGTCTCCAACCAGGAAGACATAGTAAATTACAAGGTTTTCCCGAGACGTTTGCCGGACGACGACTTCCGGTGTAGGGTATTTACGGGAGTGCGGCGTTGTGGGAAATCATATTTGTTATATCAAAAAATGCAGGAACTGCTGTCATCGGGGCACACTTGGAAAGAGATGCTGTATGTCAATTTCGAGGATGACAGGCTGAGCGAGTTTACAGCTGGAGATTTCAACCTTATTCCGGAGGCCCATTCAGAGATGTACGGAGTCCGGCCGATGATCTTTCTGGATGAGCCCCAGATCATTGACGGATGGGACAAGTTCGCGCGACGGCTTGCGGACAGAAAGTATTTCGTATGGATAACCGGCAGCAATGCCAAAATGCTTTCATCTGAGGTGATGGGAGCTCTCGGGGGACGTTATCTTCCGACGGATGTGTATCCGTTCGACTTTGCCGAATATCTGGACTTTCAGTCCGTGAATCACGATGAAATCTCACTGCTCGGAACCGAGTCACGGTCGAAGGTTATCAGATTCTGGTCGGAGTATCTGTCGTGGGGAGGATTGCCTGAGGCGTTGGGACTTGCCGTGAAGCGCAATTACATCAGCAGTACTTTCCAAAAAATCTACTTGAGTGATATTGTCGCCAGAAACAAGATCAGCAACGCAAGTCTATTGAGGTTGCTGGTCAAGAAATTGGCCGAAAATGTCGGCCAGCCGATTTCGTATAACCGGCTCTCCCACACGCTTTCTTCCGTGGCCGGAAAGATATCGATGCCTACAGTCAGCAAGTATATTGAGTATTGCGAGGATGCCTGCCTGTGTCTGCGTCTGAGGAATATCACTTCCAGATTTTCAGAGAAAGAAAGCAACTGTAAATACTATTTCGTGGACAATGGGCTCCTTAATCTGTTTCTTCTTTCCGGGGAGACGAAGTTGCTGGAAAATGTCGTCGCGCTCGCATTGTTCAGAAAATATGGTTATGACAAGGAAAACGACAGGGTATTCTTTTACGGGAGCAATGTAGAAGTGGATTTCTATGTTCCCGAAGAGGAGTTGGCGGTTCAGGTTTCTTATAGCGTGGACAAGTCCTCCGAAACGCTTTTGCGCGAAACGGACGCTCTCACCAGATTGCCGGGGCGTTTCCCCTGCAAACGGCGTCTCATCCTGACTAATGAAGACAGCGGAACCATACAGGACGAATTCGGAGTCATCGAGAAGATCCCTGTATGGCAATGGCTGCTGCACAACTGAGATTCTCCTGCCGGTCGCTGAGCCTCGTCATTGCCGGCCACGTCCCCTCCCGTCATTGCCGGCACGTCCTCCCTTGTCATTGCCGGCCTTGACCGGCAATCCCTTCTCTGCGGCAGCAAAAGATGCCCGAACACGTCGGGCATGACGAAAACCGTCATTGCCGGCACGTCCTCCCGTCATTGCCGGCACGTCCTCCCGTCATTGCCGGCCTTGACCGGCAATCCCTTCCCTGTGCCAGCAAAAGATGCCCGAACACGTCGGGCATGACGAAAACCGTCATTGCCGGCTCCGCACCCCCCCCGTCATTGCCGGCCTTGACCGGCAATCCCTTCTCTGCGGCATCAAAAGATGCCCGACCACGTCGGGCATAGGGCTGCAGAAATACAACGAACATTTCAACATCTTCTGAGCAATGGAAAACGTTCCCCGGCCTTCGAGTCGCTGGGAGAAGTAGAAGTATAAGAAAGAAGTTGATAATACGTGTGCCCGAATCGGACAAAACAGGTATCTTTGTCGATTGGCAAATTGAATGTAGATGGAAGAATTGACAAAAGAAATGAGTACGGTCGAACTCCAACAAATAGGTTCCCGCATCATCGAAGGAGTGGCAGGTATCATCGAACACGCCAAGCAGAAGGTTGCCGTTTATCTCAACTCTGAAGTTTCGATGACATATTGGAGAATAGGTAGATACATCGCCGGAGAGATAGACGCAATCGGCGAGGAAAAGTACGGCTCCAAGATTGTCTCAACAGTGTCGAGACAATTGTCCGAGCGTTTCTGACAGAAACTCCGCTCGCTCGGACGGATTTCCCAGATTTCAGCAAGCAGGTGCTAGAAGCAGTCCTCACCAATGAAACTACCGTTCTCCATCTTCTTGTCCACCACATTTTTCCCTCCTGAAAAGGCGATGTAGCTGCCGGAATTTACGACCTCCGGCGAGCTGCGGTCCAAAGCTGCGCGAGCTCGCCACAATGGCTCGCTCCGCTTAGGACTTCGCCGACAAGAACTATCGGGCGGTCTTCCTTGACAAACAAGTCCTGCTTGCGTACACCATAATGGAGAAAACTGCCGTCTAATCCTTTGGTCATATCGGTTGTGTCTAATGCGCGGGTTCAACATTGATGGAATTGAAGTCGAGAGCCGTCCAGCCGTCGAGGCTGTCCGTCCTCTCAATTTTGAGCGGGCAGTAGAACCAGTTTTCGCCTTCCCGGATTATGATGCTGCCGATGAGACGTTTGCCGGTTTCGGCGTTTTCCTTCCGGATGTAATCCAGCAGGGCATTGTGTTTGGCTGCTGCGTTGACATCGCTACCCATCGTCTTGGTGTCGAATAGGCAAACTGTGCCGTTCTTCAGACGGATGATGTAGTCGAGGTAGAAGCATCGAGGCTCGCCATAAACGTCGGTATAAGGAACTGCAAAGTGCATATTGCCGCTGTCGGCGTTCTTGTACCACCAGTCGATGACTTCGTTGTTGCGGTCGAGCATACGGCTGAATTCGTATTCGGGACGGCTGACATTCTTCTCCTCGAAGAACGGAACCAGGGCGTGGTTGAAGATTTCTCCTTCGGTGGAGTTGAAAGTCTCGGTGTTATATACGCGTGTTTCAGGGACTTCCCAAATGAAAGGCATGTATTCGGTAGCGTCTCTTCCCTGTTCCTTTTCTTTGTAAAAGTCAGCGTATCTGTCTTCGGCTGTCTTGATGTATGCTTCGAACTTCGGACGGTTGATGTGGTAGAGGACAATCTTGATGGCGTCGTTCTGATCCATTTCGAGGTATTCTTCGAAGAATTCGTAGATGGCGCTGCGGATCATCTCGGAACTTTGCTGAGGCTCAAAAGAGCCGACATTCTTGCGGCAGAAGCGGTTGAACACGGTAAGAAGTTCGCTCTGGGTTCTGGCGAAACTGGCTCGATCTTCCACTTCTACGTGCTGCTCGCCGCCTGTGAGTGTCAGGTCTTTAGGAATTTTGACCATTATTCTGGTGACATCCAGCTGAATACCCTTGCGGGATGCTTTGCGTCTATTCTCGGAGATAATTAAGGTGTCGTCATCTGTCAGAATGTGTTCCTGAGCCTTGTCAACGTCATCCCAACTGTCAAAGAGCAGAGGTGCATAGTTCGGCATATCCCAGAGTTCAGAAATGACCTGTTTGAATACTCCTTTGAACGGAGACATCAGGACGTGAGGTGTCTTCTTTCTGTTCTGATAGACGGAATTCAGCCAGATATTGTTCAGACCGGCTTTACGCTTTACCGGAATCTTGGATATGTAGTTCATATCGTCGCGGACGATGTCGATCATATCCGAACTGAGGTTGGTATAGACGTAGCCGTAGTTCAGAAGGTCATTGGAGTAGTGTCTCTGATGCGGCATCCGGAGTATCCGTCCGATGGTCTGAATGGTGAAGGCCTGACTTTGAAGTTCTCTGAAGATAAGGAGGACGCAAGCGCGAGGGCAGTCCCAGCCGAGGGCTATGGCCTGTTTGAAGATAAGTACGTCGGTTATGCAGTCGAGTTTCCCGATTCCTGCGACATTCTCTTTCTGCCCGGAAAGCCAGATGGCGAGCTTATTGTTCTCTACCGAGATATTTTTTTTGTCATCAAGATAGGAGACTATCTCGTCGACAAGCCGTTTCTCTTCTGAGGACAGATTGTCGTTGGAGTCGTTGGGCAGCTGTATGAGGAGGAGTGGATTGATGTTGAAGTCGCGATAGGCCTTCGCGAGAGAGTCCCGGCGTTGGAGTGCATCTTCAAGAAGCTGCTGATTTACCGTAAGTTCTCCGGTGCTAGAGCCGTGTAGCTGAGGATTGAGCTGGATGCCTTTTTTTATCATCTCCTCTTCGATAACCTTGGAACGCGGGATGTCCACGAGGGGACAGCCGGCTGTGGTAGGAGTAGCGCTGATTCGGAGTTCAATCTTGGGGTTTATGTTACGAAGTACGAGTTCGCTTTTGGTTGCGTTGCGACCTGCAAACATATGTTCTTCGTCAATTATCACCACTATCGGAAGACCATTCTCGCGGGTGCGGCGGGTGAGACGGTAAAGTGTGCGGTTCTGTTCGTTATCGCGGATGATTACAGAGTTCTCCTTGTTGATGCTCTCCCAGTTAAGGAACAGAACTTCTCCCGGATTGAGACCTTCAGCCGGGTCAACATCGCTGAAGAAGACCGGACGGAGAGTACGTGTCTCGCTGAAAAAGTTGCGCATACTCATATAGGTCTGGACGTGAAGCTTATTCGGGGCGATCCAGATGAAGGCAACTTCGTTTCCGACGGCGGAGAGCTCCTGGTTGAGCTGGTCAAGCAGCGCGCTTGCCATCACAGTCTTGCCGGAGCCGGTAGGGGCTTTGAATACGATTTTCTGGCGGTCTTCCGGGATGGAAAGTCGCTCAAAGAATAGGTCCTTGAGCTGCTTGACGGCACGTTTCTGATATTCTTTCAGTTCTATCATAATGGCATTCCGGTTTGATTCTGTTCTTGGTTTTCCGCATCGGTTGCAGCCTGCAATTCGGAGGTGAGTTCATCGGGACTCAGAGAGGTCTCGTCGATAGCTGTATCAGTCTGTGACGGGAGGACGTATCTGAGTGCCGAGATGATGGCATCAGGCATTGCGACAAGATTTATCTTGCTGATGACCGGTTCGAATTCGGCCGTGAAAGGATAGGAGCCGTCAGCGAAGATGTAAATCTTGAGGGAGTTGTCTGCAAGGTCAAGGGACTCGATTTCTTTGACTATAAGAGGGATTATCTTGGAGTCGAAGAGGATAAGGAGCCTGCGGCCGTTTTCCTCGAAGTAGCGGAGGAAACGGTCTTTCCCATACAGAGAGACGCTGCCGAAGGTGGTCTGCGCGGTGAAGCAGTTCTCCTTGATGCGGAGCGTATCCACAAGAGAGGTGAAGATGGCTTTCTTGTTCTGGTGGGTAAGGGCCCGGTCCACGAACTCGGTTTTGAAGTAACGGAGGGAGTTGCCCTTCAGACCTTCCACCTGCACACCCTTTGGGGTGGTGTAGCCATTAATTACCCGCTTGTTGCGCTCGTAGGTGACTTCTTCGCAGATGCCATTCTCGTTGTTGGTTACTAGGATGCATTTGCGGTGTCCGCCGTCCTCGGCATTGAGCTGCATCGTGGCGTGAAGAGTGGTGCCGGAACCTGCGAAAAAGTCGAGGATGGTGACGGAGTCTGTCACACGCAATAATTGGGCGATTAAGCTACTTGGTTTCGGAAAATTAAAAGACTTTCCCCCTAAAATATCCTTTAATTCATTTGTTCCCAGAGTGTTCAAATAATCATCCCAAATAGCCTCCGGATATTTGGGGATATTATCTTTTGATCTTTCTTTGATGAATACTCTTCCTTTTTCGAAATGTACAAGATTGTTTTTGAACATCTCCATAAAAGTACCATCTCCCCAACGCCATCTCCCCAACGCCATATCCCTTTTACGTGGTCTGAAACACTCATAGCCTTCTGCCAAAAGTTTTTTGTCAGGGTCATTATAGACCGGAGTATGTGTCAGGTCGTAATCAAACAGCAACTTTACCGAATTGTCAGACTGTCTATAATAGACAGAATAGCCCATTCTCGGCCTGGCCGGTAATGTGTCCCCTCCACCTTGCATCTCCAACGCTCGTGGACTGAATTTCCCTTCAGAATCTTCTCTTGTGTATGTCTTCTGATTCTTTACAAAATATGGCTTGAATGCAAATCGGCCTTTCGCATAGGATAAAATGTAATCTGCTGTAGTGATAATTCTGTTCTCACCAGTATCGTTTTTGGCACCACTGCTTTGTTTTCGCGTGATTAGACCAAGGTAATACTCTTGCCCAAAAATTTCATCACACAAAAGCTTTAATTGTGCCTGTTCGTTATCATCAATAGAGATAAAAATTACACCTTTGTCGGACAGCAACTGCTTTGCTATACGCAGCCGTTTACTCATAAACGATAGCCACTTGCTGTGTCTGAACGAATCTTCGGAGTCCACGAAAGAATCATTATACACGAAATCCTTGTTTCCCGTATTATACGGCGGATCGATGTAGATGACATCAATTTTTCCGGCGTGGGTGTAGGAAAGTGCTGTGAGGGCTTCCAGATTGTCGCCCTCGATGAGGATATGGTCAGGAGCATCGGGGTCATCGCTTATGATAGCCCTGTCCTTGACCTCGGTAAGGACAGGGAGTTCCTCGCGGAGGCGTTCTTCGACATCTTCGGGTTTGTCCTCCCAGACGAGACCGTATTTCTTCTGAGTTCTGAGCAGTTCTATCAGTGTGGATTTTTCGCTGTCGTCCAGCCCCTGAAGTTGGTGAATCTTGGTGATGAGTTCGTGTCTATTGATGCTCATTGCTTTTGCTAAATGGATATTCACCACAAATTTAGCGAAAATATCGGAATATATGAGGCGGGAAGGCGGATTCTCTCAATACCCGTCATCACCATATATAAAATCTGAATCAGTCCCGTTGAAACTGTCAGAAAAAAGCCTTACCTTCGCGTATTACGTACAAAAAATCTAATATGCGCTACCCCCCCCCCGGCATACGGGACTTTGAGACAATCCGTAGAGACGCTTATGTCTATGTGGATTATTACAGAGAGGCAAAGTCTTTTAGGATCGGAGCCACCTGTGCTCCACGAGAGAACCGCAGGCTGGAGAATTGGGTAGCGGGATGATAAAAAAAGTTTCTGACAATGCTGCAAATGATAAAATTCAAAGTCCCATCTTCCTGCGATGGTATCGAACTCTCCGCGCTCGCCATCGAGCCTCAAGCAGAGCCTCGCGGGGTCGTGCAGATAGTCCACGGGATGTGCGAGCACAAGGAAAGATATGTGCCGTTTATGGAATTCCTCGCTTCGCGGGGCTATGTCTGCATAATCCACGACCATCGGGGACACGGGGAGTCGGTGAAGTCGCCGGAAGACCTCGGATATATGTACAAGGGCGGCTGGAAAGCTATGGTCGAGGATGTGAAGACTGTCGCCGAGTGGGGCAGGGGGCATTATCCGGGATTGGGCTATGCCCTCTTCGGGCACAGTATGGGCTCGATGGTGGTGCGTTCGTTTACCAAGCGCTACGACGATATGATCGATATGCTTTTCGTCTGCGGCTGTCCGAGCGACAACCCCGCCAAGTCTGCCGGAAAGCTGCTCGCCGACTGCGCGGTGCTTCTATGTGGCGGGCACAGCCGTCCGAAGCTGCTCCAGAAGCTCTCTTTCGGCAGGTACAACGCTCCTTTCGCTGACGAGGGCTTCCCTTGCGCCTGGGTCTGCTCCGATAGGGAAACGCTCGAGGCGTACCACAGCGATCCGCTCTGTATGTTCCGGTTTACCGCAAACGGCTTCTCGAACCTGACTGCGCTGATGGCGGATTGCTATTCGCCTGAGGGCTGGAAGGTTTCCAGGCCGGAGCTGCCGGTGCACTTCCTTTCCGGGGCAGACGACCCCTGTCTGATAAGTGAGAAGGCCATAGGCAAAGCCGTGGCACTGATGAAGAGAGTCGGCTATGCCCGCACCGACCTTAAGCTCTACGAAGGTATGCGCCACGAAATCCTGAACGAAACTCTCCGTCAGACAGTCTGGGACGATGTGCTCGCGGCGCTGGAAAACGTCTGATTCCGTCCTCCGGGATGCCGGCATTGCATACGCTGTTCAGTCCGTCGGGGCGATTACTGAGGGTGATTAAAGAAGATGGGAAGTTACCTTATTTTGTTCTTATCCTGAAAATTCTTATTTTTAGCCGCTAATGGATAAACCTTTACAGCTATGACCACGATGAACAGAATCACCGTTGCCTGCGTTGTTTTAGCCGGGTGCATCACAATGTTTTCAGGCTGCCGAAAGGACAAGACAGAGGTCCCGCGTGACCCCGACAGTCTTGCCGTCAAGGAGGACAGGAAACCGTTCCACACTTCCGACCCTATGACCGGGAAGACTCCTTCCGCCACCGTAAGCAGCGACAAGATGGAGCTGCATTTCTTCGGCTGGGGCGAAGAGAAAGACTTCACATTTCAGCTCAGCTTCCCGAAAGACAAGGAATTCGGGAGAGTCTTCCTCGTCTATACGATGACGAGTGTTCTGGAGGGCCCCGCCTCTTATGACAACACTACTATGCTATTTGTCCGCAACAAAGCGGACGGCAGCTGGTACGAGCTCGCCAGAGCGTTCACCCCGTTCGGGAACGCATTCGACAGCGGCTGGAAAAAGACTTTCTGGATAGATGTTTCCGAGTATGCATCGATGCTCACGGGGGATACAGAGTTCAGACTGTACTACGGAGGGTTTGACGCGACCGCGACAAGAAGCCATGCCGTGAAGCTGGACTTCAGGCTCTACGAGGAGAAAGCAGCGAAAAAGCCGGTCTGGACCGCCAAGGTCTATGACTCAAGCCGTGACGGCAATTCCGGCTACAGGGGCTGGTCCTACGGCGTGAAAGGGCACGACATCGAAGACGATTCCAGAATGGGCAGAAGAGAGTTCACTCTGCCGTCTGAAGTCAAGTCAGTGCTGATGAAGGTGGCAGTGAGCGGTCACGGCCACGATCAGGGACGATTCACGGAAAGGACCGCTTACGTAACGAAAAACGCGGCTGAGTTCGACGAGAACACCTACACCGTAGTCATAAACGGTGTCCCTCAGAAAGTGACGGGAAGAATCTACTACAGCAACAGGAACAATTACCCGCAGGCGGGCACCTACCTCTATGACCGGGCCAATTGGGCTCCGGGCAATCCGCTGAATGTGCAGTACTGGACCATCACTCCGCCGCAAGACTCGCGCAAGCTCTCGCTTGACCTGAACCTCGAGAAGTTCGAGTCGCAGTTCGACAATCCGAAAGCCGAAGGCTGCGCCCAATACATCGTCGAGGTCGATCTCTTCGGCTACGGCAAGTAAGCGCAGATGGCCGGTCATCTTTTGCTGGCACAGGAACGAGATTGCCGGTCGGAGCCGGCAATGACGGTTTTCGTCACGCCCGACGTGATCGGGCGTCTTTTGTTGTCGCGGGAGCGAGATTGCCGGTCGGAGCCGGCAATGACGGGGAGGTCGGAGCCGGCAATGACGGGGAGGTCGGGGGCGGCAATGACGGGGAGGTCGGGGCCGGCAATGACGGGGAGAGCGAGCCGGTAATTACACGGCAGTTTGCTGATGGCTTCCTTATGCAGGAGGGAATGCAACGTGCAGGAGGGAATGCAACTTTTTACCCGTCAGGGCCGTATATAGATAAAAAAAGTATTTGATATGGGCAACGTTATCTCACAACTTTTCAGCAGGGCTTCCAGAGCCGTCAGGTGCTGGTGGCTGTTTCTGCTGTGCGGCCTGCTGTGCATCGCGGCCGGAATCGTAGTTTTCTGCAATCCTCTCGAAAGCTATATGACACTCAGCCTGCTCTTCGGCGTCGTGATGCTCGTGTCAGGATGTGTCGAGCTCGTGGTGGCGATCAGCAGCCGGAACTACTTTATGATGAGGGGCTACAATATCGCCGGAGGCGTGCTTGACCTTATCGTCGGCATACTGCTCTGCTCTATGCCGTCCATCACAGTCGCGCTTCTGCCTGTATTCCTCGGCATATGGATGATGTACCACAGCTTTATGATCATCGGTCTGGCCGGCGACCTCAGAATGTTCGGCGTATCAGGAGCCGGCTGGGGCATAGCCGGAGGTGTCCTCCTGCTGATACTCTCCGTCCTCATCATCTTCAAGCCGTTTTTCGGGGCAGCTGCCGTGGTGATTCTCACCGGAGTGGCGCTGATAGTGATCGGTGCGATTATGATCGCCGTCTCGCTGCGTCTGCGCAGTCTGCACCGGTGTGTGCAGCAGAGTTTCGGCACTATAGATCTCGGAGAATGACGGCCTCAATCCCAACGCTATGAATACGTGGAACAGCTCTGTATGATGAAGACAAATGCCTGAAAGCGCTACCATAAAGAAAAGCGGCGGATGGATCATCCATCTGGCCATATGGACAGTCATCCTGGCGATGCCTTTCTTCTCCCCGCAGCCTGGCCGTCCGCTGCACGGAGGACTGGACTATTCCCATTTCATCCCCGTCATAATCTCCTTCGGAGCAGTATTCTACGTAAATTATTTCGTGCTGGTGCGCCGCTTCCTCTCGACCCGGCAGACGGGACGTTTCGTCCTCTGGAACGTGGTGCTGATAGCGGGAGTGTCGCTGGCGGTGCATCTTTTCTTCAGATATGTGCTGGCCCCGTCCTCACTGCCGCTGCCCCCGCGTCCGCTCATCGATACGGTAAGTTTCGCTGTACGGAACACCGTGATCTATACGGTGATAGTGGGCATTTCCGTGGCTGTGTGGATGACAGTCCGCTGGTACCGCAACGAGTCGCAGCGGAAGGAGCTGGAAAAGGCCCGAGCGGAGGCGGAGCTCGCGAACCTGAAGAATCAGGTGAATCCGCACTTTCTCTTCAACACGCTGAACAACATATACTCGCTCATAGAAATAGATCCGGGATTGGCCCGTGAGGCCGTCCACGATCTGAGCGGAATGCTGCGCTACGTGCTCTATGAGAGTCAGGCTCCTACGGTGGCGCTGCAGAAGGAGTGCGCGTTCATCCGGGAGTACGTGAAACTGATGTCTGCGCGCCTTTCGCCTGAGGTGAAGCTGGAACTCTCGCTGCCCGAGAATCCGTCCGGACGGCAGATCGCCCCGCTTCTTTTCATCGCTCCGGTGGAGAATGCGTTCAAGCACGGAGTGGATCCGCAGCAGGAGCAGTCGTTCATCCGCATAAGTCTGTCAGAGAACGGCGATTATGTGACATTTCTGGTGGAGAACAGCTGTTTCCCGAAAGGGGAGAGTGACCACAGCGGTTCGGGCATAGGTATTGTGAATCTCAGCCGCAGACTCGAGATGCTCTACCCGGGGCGCTACTCCTTCGAGCACGGAAGAGTCCAGAGCACTTACCGGAGTCTATTGAGAATCAACACTTCCGGAGCGCAGGAGAAATAAAGGCGGGACCGGCCGCAAGGCCGCATAAAGAAGATGAGTACGATAAAATGCATAGTGGTGGACGATGAGCCATTGGCGGCACGCCTGATAGAGGGTTATGTGCGCAAGACGCCTTTTCTCTCGCTCGAAGGCACTTTCACGGGCGGCGCGGCGGCGTTCGAGTTTCTGCACGGGCACGACGTGGACCTGCTTTTCTGCGACATCCAGATGCCCGGGCTGAGCGGGATGGAGCTTTCGCGGATGCTGCCGGAGCGCACGCGCATCATATTCACGACAGCGTTCAGCGACTATGCTCTCGAGGGGTTCAAGGTGCGGGCGCTGGACTATCTGCTCAAGCCCGTGTCCTACGAGGATTTCCTGGGCGCGGCGCTGAAGGCGAGAGACTATTTCGAGCTTGCGGAGCGTGCCTGCCGGGTCGCGGATACTTCGGCCGCGCCGGGTCATCTCGACAGGCTCGATGACCGTGCGGCCAATCCCGTTTCGTCTTCAGCCGCAGCTGCCGGAGGCGCAGCGCCGGGTCATCTCGACAGACGCGAAGACCGGCAGGACGGGCTCGATGGCAGGCAGAACAATCCCGGTCATCGAGATTGTCGAGATGATCAAGCTTGTCGAGACGACAGGGATTGCCGAGACGACCGGGCACGGACGGCAGTCCCGCAGAATCCGCGCAGCATCTTCGTCAAGACAGAATACCGGCTGCAGCAGATAGAGCTCGACAAAATCACTTATATAGAGGGGCTTAAAGACTACGTGAAGATCCATCTGGACGGCGGGGCCCCTCCCGTACTCTCGCTTATGCGGCTTAAGAGCTTGGAGGACAGTCTGCCGCAGAACAGTTTCGTACGCGTCCACAAATCCTTCATAGTCAGGCTCTGCCGCATCGATGCGATAGAGCGGAACCATATCATCATCGGGCAGGATCGCATCCCCATCGGCGAAAGCTACCAGTCCGCCCTCTTCCGTGCCCTTTCCGGCACATCACTTCTTCCGAAATAAGCAGCGGCCCGCTCAGGGAGATGCCCGGTCAAGCCGGGCATGACGTGGAGAGCAAGCAGGTGTAATAGGTAACTTTGCTTGTACAATTTTTGGCAAAGTAGAATGTACCGATTTTCGTAAAGGTAAATGTACATCTTAGCCGGGAAAAACAAAGGCATCCATAACTTTGTAAATCACAACAAATACAAATGTCATGG
>CAVDFQ010000005.1:0-84538 GCA_963608065.1 bacterium | reverse complement strand
AGCTCGGCATCAACTTCTCCTCTCAGACCCGCAGCGTGGACGGCTGGAAGATGGCAGAGTAAACAGGCGGAGAAGATCATCAGGAAGGAGCGGTTTATCTATGATCAAGCCGTAAAGTTTGACAAAGCCCTTCCGGGAAATCCTTAATTCCTGTCAGACTATCATAAAAAAAACAAGAGCCGGCGCCTCACGGCAACCGACTCTTAGACGTGTACTAAAACCTAAACCTGCAAGATAGATGCAGAAGGTTTTATAAACGTTGCATCAAAAAATAATTTTCGAATTATTTCTTAGCTTCCTCTACAGAAACCTTTCTGAATTCCTTGAGGTCCTTCATAAGCTCGAGGGCGGCCTTACGTGCGCGAGCGCCTGCAGCCTTGTTTCCCTTCTCTACCTGAGCTCCGGCATTTGCCTGGAAATCAGCGATTTCGGCATTGATTTTTTCAACGAGTTCTTTCATTTCTTTAGTTTTTAAGGGTTTATATTGTCGTGTATTCTTCAGTTGATTTCCATTAACAATCGGCAAGATATGTAAAAACACGCATAAATGCAAATAAATCAATCTTCTTTTGCATTAAGAAAATTCATAGCCCTGTCCGGACCGATGGTGGAGATGGCCTTGATACCTTCCACTATCCGCTCGCTCTTCTTCCGGATCACTTCGAGCTCCTCCGCGCTGAACTTCCCCAGAACGTAGTCGATCTGGCCTCCCCGGGCAAAATCGTTGCCCACCCCGAAGCGGATTCTGGTGAACTCGTCGCTTCCGAGCAGCTCTATGATGTTGGCGAGCCCGTTGTGCCCCCCGTCGCTGCCCTTCTTGCGCATACGGATCGTCCCGAACGGCAGATTGATGTCATCGCAGATGACTATCAGATTCTCGTTCGGCACGGGAAGTTTCGTCAGATAGTAGCGCACAGCGTTGCCGCTGAGGTTCATATAGGTGGAAGGCTTCAGAAGGTGGAACGTGCGTCCCTTGAAGCTTGTCTCGGTCAGATCGCCGTAGCGCACCGTGCGGAAAACGACATTGGATGCCTGAGCCCAGGCATCCAATATCATAAATCCCACGTTGTGCCTGGTAGAGGCGTACTCGGCGCCTATGTTGCCCAATCCCGCTACCAGATAGTCCATCGCAGTGTGAGGCTTACTCAGTCGCCTGAGCGGTCATATTGCGTGTGGACTTGACGCCGCAGATGATGGCGTCCTTGTCCGTAACGACGGTGAGGTTCTCGAACTTCAGATCGCCGGCCTTGATGACCTTGTCAAGCTGGAGGCTGCTGATGTCCACTTTCACCTCGTCAGGGAGGTTGGCCATAACAGCGCTGATGCGGAGCTTGCGGGCGTTCTGTGTGAACTTACCACCCTGCTGCACACCTACCGAGTGTCCTTCGATGACGATAGGGACCGCGATGGTGATAGGCTTCTCTTCGTTTACCGCGAGGAAGTCCACGTGGAGACAGTTGTCCTGTACCGGGTGGAACTGGAGCTCGTGGAATACGGCGTTGTAAGTCTTGCCGTTGTCCAGTACGAGGTCGATGATGTAGGACTTGGGAGTCTCGATGGCGCCCTTGAGGTCCTTCTCGTTTACCGTGAAGAGAACGTTCTCCATACCGAGACCGTAAAGATTGCAAGGGACGAGGCCCTGCTTGCGGAATGCCTTGATGACCGCCTTGTTTCCTACCTGACGGATCTGGCCTTTCAGTTCAAAATGCTGCATCGTAATTGTTTTTAAATGTGTTACTCAAGCCGGAACGGGCCCGGCCCCCATTGCACCAAAGCCATACGGCTTTCCGGATGCGGGCGCAAAGATAATGATAATTGGCGAATAAAAAAACTTTCCGCCCCGCCTCAGCGGAAGCTGTTCCCCGAAGAATTGTCAGGGAAGAGCTGTCCCCCGGAAGCCGGCGGAAAAGGGGGGGTCATTCCGCGCTGACAAGCGAAGTCGCCACGTTCCAGTCCAGAGTGCTGTAATAGCTGTCCAGATAAGCGCTTCCGTTGCCCGGAAGATACATACTCAGACCCGAGTAGATGTCGATGTCGAAGCCCCCGCTGCCGCTCAGGAATTGCGGGGTGGCCTTCCTGTAGACGTGGCACTTGTCAAGTGCCGCCTCCAGACGGCTCTTCTCATCGGAGCTGATGCCGCATTTGATCAGAATGTCCTCCAGATCGTAGAACCAGTGATGGTAGGAGCGGAAGTAAGGCTGGACGTCCGTGCCGTCGAGCAGACCCAGCTGCAGACGGTATTTCCCGAAGAGTTCCCTGCACACGGAAACCAGATCATCCATCGCCCTGCAGTCCACAAGACTTATCGTGGCGGACTGATAGATCCCGGTCTGGTTCGCATAAAGCTCGTAATAGGACTTGCATACGCTCTCGATGTCGCCCTTTCCGCCTTTCAGGAGAGGCTCCACGCAGCTGCGGTAATTCATCCCCTGGGCCAGAACCTCTGCGGGGGAAACCGCCAGATAGTCGCAGACGCCACGCATCTGATAGGCGAACTCCACCCCGCCCATAAGGCAGGCGTCGAAGTAGATGTAGTCGAAATGTATGCAGAACTCGTCCGCGAAATCGTCTATCTGGAACTCGTAGGAGATGTTCGTCCCGTTCTCCTTGAGCCTGGTCTGACCGAGGCTGCGGACCGGCGGACCGTCAGGGAACTCGTCATTCTCCACATAAGGTACGGCCCCCGGGGGGATCCCGGACAGGGCCCGTTCCGGCCGGGAAGCCCTATCGTATCTGTCAGGGTCCGAATAGTACCCCGGAGGAAGCCATCCGGTGCCGTGGGACGAGAATATCATTCCGTATTTCTCGGCGTGGAAAAGATCGTCCACATCCTGGAGCACCTGTCTCATAGCGCCTTTCTCCGTGGTGATGAAGTCCGCGGGATAGACTTTCAGAGTGTCGACCATAACCGTGTCCACTTTTGCCCGCGAGCCTTTCACCTTATAGCCCTTCTCCAGATATAGCCGCAGAAGGGAGGCTGGCGTGTTCGTGGCATAGTAGCCCGACAGTCTCGGACTGTGGTTCATCACCAGAAGCACGTCCTCGCTGTTCTTCACGGGGACATAGCCGGTACCATCCTGAGCGGAGCTCCTTATGTCGGCTATGTTCTGCTCGAGAAAGCCGCTCAGGGAGTTGTGTCCGGCGGCATAGAGCAGAAGCAGATTCTTGCACTGCACGTCCTCTGTCTCGTGCTTTCCGCCACAGCGGCAGGAAGACACGAGTGCCGCGGCCGCGACACAGAACACGATCAGTCTGGCGATAATCCTTTTCATACGCCTGCAAAGGTAAGTAATTCCTGAAAAAATACTAAGTAATTCCTCTTCTCGGGTGATGTTCCAGCACGGCGGCCTGCCAGGTGGCGGAGCTTATGTGGGTGTAGATGCCGGTGGTCAGGATGCTCTCGTGCCCCAGCATCTCCTGCACCACCCTCAGGTCCGCCCCGTTCTCTATCAGATGCGTGGCGAAAGAATGCCTGAAAGTATGCGGCGAGATGTTCTTGCCGATGCCGGCCGCTATGGCCTGGGCCTTCACCATATTGAAGACATAGATTCTTGTGAGCGGCCGCCCGCTGCGGTTCAGAAAAGCCGTGTCCGAGAACTCCGCTCCGTCTTCTGCGGGCCTGCAGTCCAGATACCTGGAGAAACACTCTGCCGCCACTTCCCCCAGAGGGACTATCCTCTGCTTGTCGCCCTTGCCTATCACCCTGACGAAGCCTTCCTTGAGGAACACGTCGGAAATCTTCAGCCCCACAGCCTCGCTGACACGCAGCCCGCAGCCGTAGAGCATCTCCAGTATGGCCCTGTCGCGCAGACCCTTAGCCGTGGAGCAGTCCACAGACTCCATTATCCTGTCCACCTCCTCGACCGACAGCACGTCCGGCAGATGCCGGCCGATCCGGGGACTCTCCAGGGCGTCGCAGGGATTGTCTTTTCGCTCTCCCTCGAGTATCAGATAGTCGAAAAACGACTTCAGCGCACTCAACTCCCTCGCCTGAGTCCGTTTCGTCACTTTACCGGCTCTCTTCGCGAGCCAATCCCGGACTTCCCCCGTCCCCACTTGCCCGGGCTCCCCCCCGCACTCTCCGAAAAACTCCTTTATGTCAGAAGAATAGGATGCCGCCGTGTTCGGCGACATCCTTCTTTCCATCGTCAGATAAAAGCAGTAGTCTTTAAGCAGACGCTCCATATCGCGGGAAGGCGCTGCGGCCTTATTTAAGCGCGGCGTAGTCGTGGCCGTACTCCATCATCTGGTCGAGATAGCTCTTGCCGTAGTCCAGGACATAGTCCGTGATGACTCCGTTCTTCTCCACAGGCACGATGTCCGGATTCACGAATCCGCCGTAAGGCCTCAGATTCAGGGCGGCGTACCTTTCGAGCACTTCCTTGTGGATCTGCGGGTCGATGTCCACCGCGTATTTCTCCACCAGAGCCTTGCCTGCGGCATAGTCTCCCTCGGACTTGATGCGCTGCACTTCCGCGAGAAGCTTTCCGAAAAGTCCGCGCAGGGCCTCGTAGTTATTTACGACGAAATAGGTCTTGCCGTCGCGCACCTTCTTTTCTATCACATTGTCCGCCGCCCCCTTCTCATAGCACCAGGCCGAGATGAGCAGGCGGTTCTGCATATGTGCTTCGGTGTTCCTCCGGCCGAGCTCCACGCGGGAGAACTGGACCATCAGACCGTTCCGGATGTAGTTCGCGAACTGCGCCTTGTAGGCTTCGCCATCCGGCAGGATCCCCAGCTCCACAAGCTTGGGGTCCGCACAGTAGTAGAGGCCGAAGAGATCGGCGCGGGTCTCCTCGAGCGTGGAGGAATACTCTCCCAGGGCGTTAGGGGAGACTCCCGGCAGAAGCTGGCCGGAGCCGTGTCCGAGACACTCGTGAAGGTCCGTGTGGATCTCGTCCGTGAGACTGAGGTATTTCTTCGCCAGAGCGATTTCTGCCTCGTCCCAGGCGAACTCGCTGAGGGTGTTTTTCGGGGACTCCTGTGCCGCGAGGTCATAGGCGGCCGTGATGTTGGCGATGGTCACCGACTTGGAGCCGTAGTCGCGGCGGATCCAGTCGGCGTTCGGGAGGTTGATGCCGATAGGGGTGGAAGGATAGCAGTCTCCGGCAAGCTGCACGGCGTTTATGACCTTGGCGCTCACGCCCTTGACTTCCTTTTTCTTGAAGCGCGCGTCCACCGGGGAGTGCTCCTCGAACCACGCCGCGTTCTCGCTCAGGATTTCAGTGCGCTCGGAAGCCGCGTGGTCTTTTATGTTCACCATAGCCTCCCAGGAGCCCTTGCGGGCGAGAGGGTCGTTGTAGTCCTCGATGAAGCCGTTTATGAAATCCACAGTCCCAAGCGTGTCCTGCAGCCACTCTATATTATATTTGTCCCAGAGCCGCAGGTCGCCGCTCCTGTAGTAGTCGATGAGGGTACCGATGTATTCCTTCTGCTGCCCGTTCTCCGCGACCTTGCGGGCCTTGTCGAGCTCTTCGACTATCTTTCCGATGGCGGCTCCGTAAAGCCCTCCCTCTTTCCAGACCTCCTCATATACCTTGCCGTCAGCATCCTTGCAGACCTTGCTGTTCAGACCGTAGGAGACAGGGGTCGGGTCGTTCTTCACTTCTATGGAGGCGTAGTATTTCTCCACTTCGGAGCGGGTGACCCCCTCGTAGAAATTCACCGCCGACTCCGCCACTATGTCGCCCTTCGCCTCGGTGGACTTGCGCTGCGGCAGCACCGTAGGGTCATATATGACCTTGAGCAGCTCCTCGCACTCTCTCTCGTGGCCGCAGCTTACCAGCAGCTTGCGGAAATACTCCTTCGGACAGTCCGGAAAGAATTTGTCCTCGGCGTAGTGGTGGTGTATGCCGTTGCTGAAGAAGACCCTCTTGGCGTAAACCAGAAAGTTCCGGAAGTCAGTGCTCTCCCTGTCTCCCTGGTACTTGTCTATTATATCCTCTATCGCGTGGCGGACAGGCAGGTTCCATTTCCCGTTCTGGTCCCAATAGATGTCGCGTCCCCATTTGGCGGCCTCCGAAAGATGGTAGACATACTCCTTCTGCTGCAGGCTGAGTTCTTCCCATCCGGGCACGCGGTATCTCATTATCTTGAGGTCCGCGAATTCGTCGATGAGGTATCTGAAATCATCTCCGGCTTCGTTCTGCCGGGTACAGGCGCAGAGAGCAAGAGCCGCTGAGCCGGTGAGCATTAGCGTTTTCACTGTATTCTTCATAATATTCTGTTTATGCGGGCCGCCCCCGATCCCCCGGGCGGCGGAGCCGATTCTTGCAAATATAAGGATTATCGGATAAAAACGCTAAATTTGCGTCCGTATGGAGAAAGGGTGCATAGTCATAAGGGGAGCGCGGGAGAATAACCTCAAAAATCTCGACCTCGAGATTCCGCGCGGGCGTTTTACGGTCATAACAGGCATTTCCGGCAGCGGGAAGTCTTCTCTCGCATTCGACACGCTCTACGCCGAAGGCCAGAGACGCTTCGCCGAGAGCCTTTCCTCCTATGCCCGCCAGTTCCTCGGCCGCAGCAGAAAGCCCGACGTGGATTCCATAGAGGGGATACCGCCCGCAGTCGCCATCGAGCAGAAGGTGAATGTGAAGAATCCCCGCTCGACCGTCGCCACCACGACGGAGATATATGATTATCTCAGACTTGTATATGCCCGCATCGGCCATACCTTCTCGCCCGTGAGCGGCTCGGAGGTGCGCTGCTCCCACTCCGCCGACGTGATGGAGTTCATAAGCGGATGCGTCGCCGCTGCGGCGGGGGAGAGCATCCCTGTGTATGTACTCTCCGATATTGGCTGGGACAGCCGTCAGGATAAGGTGGAGCTTATGCTGAGCCTGAGCTCGCAGGGTTTCTCGCGTTTCTGGAAGGACGCAGATGCGCTGCGGCTCGATGAAGTGATGACACATTCGCAGAAGGCGGATTACCCGGAAGGCCTGCTGCTTCTCGTGGACAGGCTCAAAGCCGGGCCGGAGAGGATGGACACGGATCTGCGCACGCGGCTGCTGTCCTCTGTCGAGACTGCTTTCCGTCAGGGGAACGGCTCGATGAGCGTGGTCTGCGGGGGAGAGTCACGCAGTTTCTGCAGCCGTTTCGAGCTGGACGGGATTACTTTCCGCAAACCCGACGAGTACCTTTTCAGCTTCAACAGTCCGCTCGGGGCCTGCCCGGTCTGCGGCGGTCTCGGCAAGATCATAGGCATCAGCGAGGATCTCGTGGTGCCGGACAAGTCGAAAAGCATCTACGACGGGGCCATCGCCTGCTGGCGCGGGGAGAAGATGGACTGGTTCAGAGAGCATCTGGTGAGCGTCGCGCCGCGCTACGGGATAGACGTGTTCAGGCCGTACTGCGAGCTGAACGCGGAGCAGAAGGACCTGATATGGAACGCCCACAGCGTCGAGGGGGACCCGGACAGCATAGTCGGGCTGAACGAGTTTTTCGACTGGGTGCAGACCCAGCGCTACAAGATACAGTTCCGTTTTATGCTCTCGCGTTTCTCCGGGCGTGCGACGTGCAGCGCCTGCAAAGGCACGCGTCTTCGCAAGGAGGCTCTCTATGTGCGCGTCGCGGGGAAAAACATTGCGCAGGTGCTCGATATGACTGTGGGCGAGGCTCTGCCGTGGTTCTCTTCTCTGCTCGGCGGCGGTCAGACTCCCGCGGTCCTGGACAGCTGTGAAAAAGGCATCGCCGGGAAGGCGATAGAGGAGATAGTCTCGCGTCTGAAGTGTCTCGAAGAGGTGGGTCTTTCCTATCTCACGCTCTCGCGCTCGTGCAATACGCTTTCCGGCGGCGAGAGTCAGAGGATAAATCTCGTCACGGCGCTCGGAAGCTCGCTCGTGGGGTCGATGTATATTCTGGACGAGCCTTCCATAGGCTTGCATTCGCGTGATACCGAGAGGCTTATCGCTGTGCTCCGGCGGCTGCGCGACATCGGGAACACGGTGATAGTGGTGGAGCACGATGAGGAGATAATCCGCTCTGCGGACCTGCTCCTGGATATGGGACCGCTCGCCGGGGATGGTGGCGGTGAGATAGTCTTCGAGGGGAAGCCGGACGGCACCCCCGCTCCGGAAGTACTGTCGCGCTCTCTCACGCTTCAGTACATAAGCGGGCAGAGACAGCGCTACAGCCGCGAGAAACGCGGGTGGCACTACTATATCGAGGTGGTCGGAGCGATGCAGAACAATCTCAAGGACATCAATGTCCGCTTCCCTCTGGGGGTGATGACGGTGGTGACGGGAGTCAGCGGCAGCGGCAAGTCTTCGCTCGTGCGTGACATTCTCGCGCCCGCCCTGTACCGGCGGCTGAACGACTCCGGCGACCTTCCGGGCACGCATCGCGCTCTGCGGGGGAACCTCGACAGGATACAGAGAGTGGAGTACGTGGATCAGAACCCCATTGGCCGCAGCACGCGGAGCAATGCGGCCACTTATCTGAAAGTTTACGACGATATACGCAAACTGCTCGCGCAGCAGCAGTATGCCCGCATAAACGGGATCACGGCGGCTCATTTTTCCTTCAACCAGGACGGCGGCCGCTGTCCGGAGTGCCAGGGAGCGGGCATAGTGAAGATCGAGATGCAGTTTATGGCGGACGTGACTATGGTCTGCGATGCCTGCGGCGGCAAGCGCTTCAAGCAGGATGTGCTCGATGTGCGCTATCGGGGGAAGAACGTGGACGATATCCTCGATATGAGCGTGGAGCAGGCGATAGAGTTTTTCTCCGGGGGGAGCGAGGAGCTCTCGAAGGGGATCGCACGCAAGCTGCAGCCGCTTGTGGATGTGGGGCTGGGCTACATCAAGCTCGGCCAGAGTTCTTCCACGCTTTCGGGAGGCGAGAGCCAGCGCATAAAGCTCGCCTACTTCCTTTCGATGAACGGGGAGAAGCAGAAGATACTGTTCATCTTCGACGAGCCGACCACAGGGCTGCATTTCCACGATGTCGGAAAGCTCCTCAAGGCTTTCGACGCGCTGCTCGCGGGAGGACATTCGCTCGTCGTGGTGGAACACAATATGGACGTCATACGCGCCGCGGACTGGGTGATAGACCTCGGTCCGGATGCGGGTGAGAGGGGCGGAAGGCTCGTCTATGAGGGTACGCCCGAGGATATGAAGAATTCTGACACTATTACAGCACGTTATTTATGGATGCAGTCATAACTTATGTGGACGGGCGGGACCCCGAGTGGAGACGCTCTTACGAGAACTGTCTGGGGAAGGTACTGCTCGAGAAGCGTTACCGCGACTGGGGGACTCTGAAGTATCTGCTCCGGGGGATAGAGCGGTATATGCCTTTCGTGGAGAATGTCTATCTGGTGGTTTCGGGTCCTGGTCAGGTGCCCCTCTGGGCTTCGGGGCAGCTGAAGGTGGTGCTGCATTCCGACATAATACCCTCAGAGTTTCTCCCCGTCTTCAACAGCACGGCCATAGAGATGTTCCTGCACAGGATCCCGGGACTGTCGGAGCAGTATGTCTATTTCAACGACGATTTCTTCCCGCTGAACCCTCTGTCGGCGACGGATTTCTTCGAGGACGGAAAGATACGTCTGAACTTTTCGCGCCACGCTTCCGCCCGGAACCGGTATATGAGGCACGTGCGCAATTCGGACCGTCTCGCCCGCAAGGCTCTCGGCCTTCCTGCCGCGCCGAAATTCCTGCGGCCTCAGCACAGCTGCGCCCCGATGCTGCGGAGCTGCAGCGAAGAGCTGTACGCGGCCGTGGAGGAAGAGATACTTGCGTCCATAACCCGCACTCGCGATGACCGCAACCTGAACCAGTACCTCTATCAGGACTATCTGTTCCACAAGGGTCTGACTCTTCCCAGACTGTTCCGCACCGGCCATATCTCTCTCGCTCTGGGACCTCTCTGCCGCATAAAGTGGCTTGTGCGCCACTCGAAGGCGAAGGTGATGTGCATAAACGATGTGCAGATGCCTGCCTGCCGCTACCGCCGCTACCGTCGGGGCCTGCTGAAGGCTTTCGAGTCCAGGTTCCCTCAGCGCTCCCGTTTCGAGCGGGGCGAGGAGTGAAGTCCTCCCGAGACTCCCGTTTCGGGCGGGGCGTCTTCAGTCTATGACCACGAGCACGAGGAAGCCGTTGTTTACGGGAGGTCCCGCGTCTATGCAGAACATCCCCATACCGGGCCTGAGAAGGTGCAGGACGACCCCGCGCCCGTCCTCTTCGAGCTCGTAGCTGTAGTAGCCCTCCGCAGCGTCATCCTCGAGATCCTCCCTGTCGAAGATCACCTCGGTGTCCTCGGGGTACACTTCCACCCAGACCCGCAGACGATCTCCCGCAGGCCTGCGGATATACTGGCCGGGATAGAGCGTCATCCAGCCTTCCGTGATGTCCTCCGTGGGGATTTCCCCCTCGGGAGAGTCGCTTCCTCTGCGCGTCAGGGACAGATTCACGCAGTGGAGGACATTGCGCCCCAGTCCCGGGCGCCCTCCCCGGTATCCGGAATCCGGCCGGTTGACAGCTATGGGATAATAGCAGGTCTCGCCCCCTATGTCGGCCTGCACCACCAGCCTTGTGAACGGCATTCCCAGAGACTCCTGCGGGATGTCATTCGGATAGCAGAAGAAATCAGCCTCCGCCCTGTACGGGGTCAGGGCCGGAAAGGAAGGAAGGTCGCGGTACAGCAGGGACGCTCCGGGAAGCGAAGACATATCGCTCGCGACGAGTCCCCCGTAATTCAGCACGTCATCCGGCGTGAAAAGAGAATCCCTGAACATCTGCGATGAAGCGCTGACATTTATGAGATAGGCGCAGATGTTTTTCAGGGATTCGTTTTCGTAGTCCTTTCCTCTGAAGTCATAGCTGATGCTCCCGAGTCTGACCGCCGAAAGAAGCGGCTCCAGCTTCACCGTGCTCAGGTCACTGCCCGCATCAGCCCTCACGGCCGCCGTCATCACAGGATGCTCCGCCGAGTCATCCTGCAGGCGAACCTCATAGTCCAGCAGGGCATCGAAACTTCCTACCCGGGAGATGCTTACCGAAGGAAGCGGGGCGTAGTTCGCGATGAAGGCGAAGATTTTCGCGCCGCCGCCTGAAAGCAGGCAGATTTCCCCTTCGCGCATCTCCTCGGAAGTGAAGCGCTGCCAGGTGTCCAGCCGCCGGAGGCTGTCATCATCATATATGAGAACGTCCAGAAAAGACAGTGACGCTTCAGAAACAAGTCCCGTCCGGGTCAATGACGGCAAACCGGCAGCGGAATGCTCCCCCTCAAATCTCGACCACATAATACCGCGAGTATTCCGGCCGGATGCGTCATCTTCCGTTTCACGAGTACAAGCTGACGGGAAAAGGACAGATACAATAACCAATAGCAAGCAAACGTAGGCCGGACCGGCCAGCGGCGAGCGCCGCGAAAAGAGAAAAAATATTGAACTGTCCTTTTTCATCGTCCAAGTGTTCTGTTGCGGCAAAGGTATGGGCCGCTCCGGGGAAAACCTCGCGGATTCAAGATATGGGGGGAGGTATTTTTACTTTTTTTAAATGCAGGGACGGAAATGGGAGAGGTAAGGTGCAATTTACACGTCATTCAAGAATCGTATCTCGAAACAGATTGTTATTTTTGCATCCGTGTGTGACGGGGACTTCCCCGTCATTCCGAAGCCGGGGAAAGCCCTCGCCTCCATAAAAGAGGGAAGGACGGCCCCCCCCATAAAGAAGCTACAGATGAAAGGAATCAAGAAAGTCCGCAAATGCATACTCAAGGCTCTGATGGCCGTTTTCGCAGCCTTACCGCTGAAAGTCCACTACTGGAACGCGAAGGGTCTCGCCTGGCTCATCCGCAGCGTGCTGCGCTATCGCCGCGATGACGTGATGATAAATCTCGCCCGCAGTTTTCCTGAGCTCAAGTATAAGGAACTGAAGAAGATAAGCAAGCAGTTCTATCAGCATTTCGCGGATATCCTCGTGGAAGCGATATGGTTCGGGGGCTGCAGCCCCGAAAGATTCCACAGGCAGCGCATAGTGGAACTCGCCGACGTGGAGCCTTTCGCTCAGCTGTACGACAATTCTCCCTCCGTGATGCTGATGACCTCCCACTGCGGCAACTGGGAGCTCCACGGGGGCTATATCCGGAGCAACTACAGCGGCAAGCCGATGCCTATGCGCGAGGACAACTGCTGCGTGGTTTACAAGAAGCTCTCCAGCGAGGTCTGGAACGAGATTATGGGAGAAAACCGCTGCGCCACTCTGACGAAGAAGGGCAGGAAGCACTTCCACGGCTACATCGAGTCGAGCGACATCATCCGCTATGTGCTCACACACCGTGACGAGAAGAAGTTCTACCTCATAAACACCGACCAGAGTCCCTATTATAACGCCAAAACATTCAGTGTGGTGGATTTCCTGAACCAGAAGACGGCCACTATGACGGCCTCTGCGGCTCTGGCGCGCAAATGTCATATGTCAGTGGCATTTCTCGGGATGAAGTCCGACCGCAGGGGGCACTACTTCATGGAGTGTCACCCGATCTGCACAGATGCCGCGCAGATGGAGACGGACGAGATTCTGAGACGCTACTACGCCCTGCTCGAAGCCGATATCAGGGAGCAGCCGTTCAACTACCTCTGGACTCACCGCCGCTGGAAGAAAGACATCCCTCAGGCGAAGGCCGATTGAGCTGTCCGCAACTTCAGCGAGCAGACTCGGGACCCGACAGCCCGGTAACTCTGTCGCCTACTCTTTCACGGCACGCATCTTCGCGTATTTCAGCAGAATGATTTTCGGCTCCGGAAAGGCGTCGAAGGAAATCTTCGCCTTGATGTCGGGGGCGCTTCCGTTCAGGTCCAGAATGAGTCCGGGGCCGAAGCGGTTGTGCTCGATTCTCTGTCCTGCCCGGAAAGAGCTCATATCATCCGGAATGAACTGAAGGTCAAATGGCTGCGCAGCCCCCGTACCGTAACTTCTTGAGCCGAAGCTTCTTCCCGCGGCCCCGCCCCCGGACGGGGAAACCTTCTCCTGAGGAGCGAAAGGCCGGTCGAGGCAGTCCCCGTCTATCTCTTTCAGAAAACGGCTCACTGCGTTCGACTCGTACTGTCCGTTACGCATACGCTCCTGCGCATACGACAGATATACGACCTTCTCCGCCCGCGTGAGCGCCACATAGAAGAGCCTCCGCTCTTCTTCGATGTCCTGCGGGGCGGCGAGCATACCGCCGGAAGGGAAGAGGTTCTCCTCCATCCCGACCACGAAGACGTAAGGGAACTCCAGACCCTTCGCGGAATGGGCCGTCATCAGCGAGATCTTGTTCGAGGCATCCTCGTCCTCACCCGGATCGTAGCTGCCGAGCAGGGAGATGTTCTCCAGAAAGCCGTCCAGACCCGCCGGCGGAAGACTGTCCGCTCCGGGCTGCGTCGCGCTCTCCGGAGCCTCGGCCTCAAGCTCCGCCAGAGCGGTCGCGTTCGCCTCTTCCACATACTGCTGCACGCTGTTCAGCAGCTCGTTGATATTCTCAAGCCGCGAGACTCCCTCGATGGATGTGTCGGCGCAGTAGTAGCTGTACAGCCCGGACTCGTCCGCGATGCGTTTCGCGAGGGTGTAGGCATCCTCAGTCTTCACCAGCTGCGACCAGGCGAGCGCCTTCCGGCCGAAATCCTTCAGCGCGGCGATGCTCGACTTTCTCCACCCGTCCGCACCTTCGGGGAGCGAGAGGGCGGCTTCGAGGAGGGATTGGCCGCCTTCTGCGGCCAATGTGATGAGCTTCCCCAGGCTCGTCTCGCCTATCCCTCTGGAAGGGACTTTCACGGCCCGCTTGAACGACTCGCCGTCGAGAGGATTCGCGGCCAGCTTGAAATAGGCCATAAGGTCTTTTACCTCAGCGCGTTCGAAGAACGAATGGCCGGAGTAGATGATGTAGGGGAGATTCCTTTTGCGCAGGACCTCCTCGATGGCGCGCGACTGGGCATTCGTTCTGTAGAGGATTGCGAAATCGCTGTAGCGGGCCTTGTCGTCCTGCAGGCGTTCCACTATGGCCGAGGCCACGCGGACCGCCTCCGCCTGTTCGTTCCAGGCGGACAGCACCCTTATCTTCTCGCCCCCGGCGGCGACAGAGCGGCACTCTTTCGGGATGCGTCCCAGGTTTCTGGCTATCAGGGAGTTCGAGGCCTTGACTATGACGGATGAGCAGCGGTAGTTGTCCTCCAGGCGGAAGGTTCTGCACTGCGGAAAGTCCTTCTTGAAGTTCAGGATGTTCTCGATGCGCGCGCCGCGGAAAGCGTAGATGGACTGCGAATCGTCGCCCACCACGCAGAGATTGTTGTGGAACTGGCTGAGCTTCTTTATTATCAGGTACTGGGCATAGTTAGTGTCCTGGTACTCGTCCACCATTATGTATCGGAAGCGCCGCGCTATCTCCTCCATCACGTCAGGGCAGTCGCGCAGCAGGATGTTCATATTCAGCAGGATGTCATCGAAATCCATCACCGCCGACTCGCGGCATTTCTGCCGGTACAGAGTGTAGATGTCGCAGATGCGCGGCTTGCGGGCGTGCGCATCGCTCGTCAGGATGCTCTGACGGCTGCGGTAGACCTCGGGCGTGATGAGACTGTTTTTCGCCTTGGAGATACGGGAGAGCACATCCTTGGGCTTATAGGTTTTCTCGTCGAGACCGAGCTCCTTTACGCAGACCTTTACGGCGCTCTGCGAATCGGAAGCGTCGTAAACGGTAAATGTGGACGGATAGCCCAGGCGCTCCGCGAACTCGCGCAGGAAGCGTATGAACACAGAATGGAAGGTGCCCATACATATTTTCCACGAGTTCGAGCCCCCCACCATCGCCGCTATGCGCCCTTTCATCTCGCCCGCCGCCTTCTTGGTGAAGGTAAGCGCCATTATCTGCCCGGGAGGACATCCCTGATCTATGATGTAAGCCGTTCTGCTGGTCAGAACCCTTGTCTTTCCTGACCCCGCGCCGGCCACGATGAGGACCGGACCTTCAATGCACTCTACCGCTTTCCGCTGCTCCTCACTCAACCCCTCTAAAATATAAGTACTTTTGTTTCCCATAACGCTGCGAAAATACTGAAAAAATGCCTAACTTCGCGGCGCAATTTTGAAATTATTTTTATTCAAACTGTTTAATAATGTCAAACAACATCGATTTGAAAAAGGGTCTGGACATCCCTATCAGCGGGAAAGCGGACCTCGAAACCAGAGAAACGATTGTTCCGGACGTTATCGCCATCCAGCCTTCCGACTTCAAGGGCCTGAATGCCAGGCTTCTTGTCAAGGAGGGCGATCGTGTATTGGCCGGTTCTCCGGTTCTGGCGGACAAAAAGGCCACTGACATTCTCGTCACAGCCCCGGTGAGCGGTACTGTGGAGCAGATAGTCAGAGGCGACAAGAGAAAGTTGCTTGCAGTACTCATCAAGGCGGACAAGAAGACGGAGTACCTTGACTTCGGAGCCAAGGATCCCAAGACCCTGCAGGCCGCAGATGTGAAGGAGGCCCTGCTCAAGAGCGGTCTGTGGGCCGGCATAGTCCGCAGACCTTACGGCATTCTCGCTGACCCGGAAGTGAGTCCGAAAGCGATTTTCGTCTCGGCTTTCAGCACGGCGCCTCTCGCCGCCGACACTGAGTACACGCTCGGAAACGGGATCGAAGCACTCCAGGCGGGTATAGACGCGCTCCTCAAGATTTCCAAGGTATATGTCGGAGTACGCAGCGCCGAGTCCCGCTTCGCCGCTCTCAAGGGCACCGGGACCTACATCTTCCGCGGTCCTCACCCGGCCGGGAATGTGGGTGTGCAGATCAGCCACATTTCTCCTGTCCGCAAGGAGGAGACCGTATGGACCGTATCGATGAGTGTGCTCGCCGCCATCGGCAGACTCTTCCTGGAGGGCCGCTGTGACCTGCGCAGGAAAGTTGCGGTCGCAGGCCCCGAAGCCCTGAATCCATCTTACGTCGAGACTCTCCCGGGCCTGCCTATGAAAGCTCTCTCCAAGTTCTACGGCGCATCCGCCGAGGGACTGCGCATCATTTCCGGTGACGTCCTCAGCGGCAGGAATGCCGGCGCGGACGGCTACCTCGGCTTCTTCGACACCACGGTGACCATCCTTAAGGAAGGTACGGAGAAGGAACTCCTCGGCTGGGCCAAGCCGCTGCGCACAAGCCGCTACAGCTGCGACCATTCCTATTTCAACTGGTGTCTCGGCTGGCTCAAGCCGGGCCGCAAGTACGATATGGACACGAACCTGCACGGCGGTCCGCGCGCATTCGTGATGTCTGACGCCTACTACGCCAAGGTCCTCCCTATGGACATCTACCCTCTCTATCTCATCAAGGCCTGTCTCGCAGGTGACATAGACAAGATGGAGAAATACGGCATCTATGAGGTTCTTCCGGAGGATCTCGCTCTCTGCGAGTACATCGACCCGTCAAAGAGCTACATACAGGATATTATACAGAACGGCATCGACCTGATGCTTAAAGAAATGGCTTGAAAGTATGAATAAGGTATTCGAAAAAGGCGGCAAACTTTACTGGCTGCACTCTACTGTAGACGCTTTTGAGACATTCCTTCACGTTCCGGGGACAGTCACCGCAAAGGGCTGCCACGTCAGGGACGCGGTCGATCTCAAGCGCATAATGATCATCGCCGTGCTCGCCGCGGTTCCCGCAGCCCTCTTCGGTATGTGGAACGTCGGCTATCAGCACGCTCTCGCCACCGGAACGGACGCCGGCGTATGGCAGGCGTTCCTGTTCGGCTTCCTCAAGGTCCTCCCTCTCTTCGTAGTCTCCTACGTCGTGGGACTCGCCATCGAGTTCGCCTCCGCCCAGATCAGGGGCGAGGAAGTGAACGAGGGTTATCTCGTGTCAGGTTTCTTCATCCCGCTCATCGTCCCTGTGGACATCCCTCTCTGGATGCTCGCGGTAGCCGTGGCTTTCGCCGTGATCTTCGGCAAGGAAGTCTTCGGAGGCACGGGAATGAACATCTGGAACCCGGCCCTGCTCACCAGAGCGTTCCTCTTCTTCTCCTATCCTAACGATATGTCCGGCTCCCAGACCTGGATTGCCCTCCGCAAGGGCGAGACCCTCGTGGACGGGGCTACCGGCGCGACCCCTCTGTCATTCGTCGCGGACGGCGGTATGGACGCTCTCCGGAACGCGGGCGCACAGTACGGCACCGGATTCTGGGATATGTTCGTCGGAGCTATCCCGGGCTCGGTCGGTGAGACATCCGTCATCGCCATCCTCATCGGAGCCTTCATCCTCATCTGGACAAACGTGGCCAGCTGGAAGATTATGCTCTCCACAGTGCTCGGCGGTCTCTTTGTGGGCGGCCTCGCTCAGCTCTGCGGCGGCACCGACATCCCTTGCCTGTACCATCTCGTTATGGGCGGCTTCGCGTTCGGAGCAGTCTTTATGGCCACCGACCCTGTCACATCGGCCCAGACCGAGTGCGGCAAATGGATCTACGGCTTCTTCATCGGCGCGGTCTGCGTCATCATCAGACTCTTCAACCCGGGCTATGCAGAGGGTATGATGCTCGCCATCCTGCTGGGCAACACCTTCGCGCCTCTCTTCGACTATCTGGTAGTGGAGCGTCATATCTCGGCAAAGAATAAAAAAGTCAAAGTCGCATAAGTTATGAATACTAACAGCAATACTTATACAGTCATCTACACGACTCTGGTCTGTGTACTGGTCGCCGCGATATTGGCTTTCGTCTCCCAGGTGCTCAAACCGAAGCAGGAGGCCAACGAGAAGGCGGAGACAGTCAGCCAGATCCTCACGGCCGCACAGTTCGGCTCCAAGAGCGAGTGGCAGGCAATGGGCAACGACGCTATCCTGAAATTCTATCAGGAGAACGCTTCGCACGCCATCGTAATCAACGCCGCAGGCGAAAAAGTAAGGGATCTGAACGTCGGGAAGATCGAAATCTACAGCACCTCCGACCTCAAGGCCCAGAACTATAACGTGAAGGACGGGAGCAAGCTCGCCCAAGCTCAGCTTCCGGTCTATATCTTCAGAAACGGCATCACCGTGATTCCTATCTACGGAGCCGGCCTCTGGGGCCCGGTATGGGGCTATATCGCTCTGAATCCTGACCTCCACAGCATCGTGGGCGCATACTTCGACCACGAGAGCGAGACTCCGGGTCTGGGCGGCAAGATCAAGGACGACCCGTCCTTCCGCGCTGAGTTCGAGGGCAGGATCATCGACTTCGGCGACGAGAAGCCGCTGCGCATCGTCAAAGGCGGCGCTCCTCAGGGCAAGACCAACGCGGTCGATGCCATCAGCGGCGCGACTATGACCTGCAACGGACTCTCCGCAGCGATCATAAACTGGCTCAAAGCCTACAGAGCCTATCTCGAGAGCGGTTGCTCTGCCGCAGCCGCCAATACGTGCACGGAAAGTGCCTGTGAAACAGCAACTGAAGAATAGGAGGAAAGAATTATGAGTAATTTGAAAGAAACGATTCTCAACCCGATCCTGAAGGGCAATCCTATCACTGTCCTCATCCTCGGTATCTGCTCCTCGCTGGCTGTTACCGTGGAGCTCAAGGGAGCCATCGTCATGGCCCTCTCCGTGACCATCGTCACCGGACTTTCGAGCTACGTCTGCTCACTTCTCAGAAAGACCATTCCTAACCGCGTGCGCATCATCGTGCAGCTCGTGGTGGTCGCCCTGATGGTGATCGTAGTGGACCAGTTCCTCAAGGCTTATTCCTACGCCATCGAAAAGCAGCTTTCCGTGTACATCGGCCTCATCATCACGAACTGTATCGTGATGGGACGCATCGAGGCTTACGCCCTCGGAAACAAGCCGCTGCCTTCGCTTCTGGACGGCCTCGCAAACGGTCTCGGCTACGGTCTCATCCTCGTGGTGGTGGCTTTCTTCCGTGAGCTTTTCGGCTCGGGCACCCTCTTCGGAGTCCCTGTCCTCTCGGCCATCGGCTACACAAACAACGGTCTCGTGATCCTGCCTCCGTTCGCCCTGATTCTTCTCGGCTGCATCATCTGGATCCAGAGGTCCATTCAGAAAGATCTTCAGGAAAAGTAACACTTATCGATTATGGAATATCTCAGCTTATTCGTAAAGTCAATCTTCGTTGACAATATGATTTTTGCATACTTCCTCGGTATGTGTTCGTACCTGGCAGTATCCAAAAACGTAAAGACGGCAAACGGTCTGGGCATCGCGGTCATCTTCGTGCTGCTCATTACCCTGCCGCTGAACTACCTGCTCTACACCAAGGTCCTCGTTCCGGGAGCTCTTACCTGGCTCAGCCCGGTATTTGCGGACGTGGACCTGAGCTTCCTCGCCTTCATCCTCTTCATCGCGGTCATCGCGGCCATCACCCAGGTGGTGGAGATGGTGGTGGAGAAGTTCCTGCCTTCGCTCTACTCCTCGCTCGGCATCTATCTGCCGCTGATTGCTGTGAACTGCGCCATTCTGGGAGGTTCGCTCTTTATGCAGCAGAGGGAGTTCGCAAATGTGGGCGAGTCTGTGGTATATGCCCTCGGTTCGGGTATCGGCTGGTATCTGGCCATCGTGGTTCTTGCGGCCATCCGCGAGAAACTCTCCTACAGCAACGTGCCTGCCGGTCTTCGTGGCATCGGCATCACCTTCATCACCGTGGGTCTGATGGGTATCGCATTCATGTCGTTTATGGGCATTTCACTTTAAAGTAAGGAGGTTTAGATTATGAACACTATTATTTTCAGTGCAATGGCCGTGATGGTGATCACCATCATCATCCTCGTGGCTGTGCTTCTCTTCATAAAGATCAAGCTCACCCCGAAGGGCACGGTATCCATAGATGTGAACAACGGCAAGAAGGTTCTCGACGTGACCCCCGGTCAGTCCCTTATGAGCACTCTCGCCGAGCAGAAGATCTTTCTTCCTTCAGCCTGCGGCGGCAAGGCCAATTGCGGCCAATGCAAGGTCCAGGTAATGGAAGGCGGCGGTACGATTCTCCCTACCGAGGTCGGTTTCTTCAACAGAAAGCAGATCAAGGACAACTGGAGACTCGGCTGTCAGGTAAAGGTAAAAGACAATCTCAAGATCCGGGTGGCCGAATCCGCCCTGTCCGTGAAGAAGCTCGAGTGCGAGGTCATATCGAACCACAATGTGGCGACCTTCATCAAGGAGTTCACCGTGAAGCTTCCTGAGGGCGAGCATCTTGAGTTCTCCTCCGGCGAGTACATACAGATAGACATCCCTGCTTATCATCTGTACTTCAAGGATATAGAGGTGGAGCCTGAGTATCGCAAGGACTGGGAGAAGTATGGCTTCTTCAATCTGGAGTCCGTAAACCCTGAAGCTACTGTAAGAGCCTACTCTATGGCTTCCTATCCCGGAGAGAAGGGCATCATAAAGCTGAACGTGCGTATCGCCACGCCTCCGTTCGACAGGTCGGTTCCTAAGGAACTCGGTCCTAAGCTCCTCCCTGTGAACCCGGGTATCGCTTCCTCTTACGTATTTACACGCAAGCCGGGCGACAAGGTCACCATCAGCGGTCCGTTCGGAGAGTTCCTGCTTCCTGACAATGACCCTGAGGATATGGAGTACATCTTCGTGGGCGGCGGTGCCGGTATGGCACCTCTGCGCAGCCACATTATGCATCTGTTCAAGACCCTCAAGACGGGCCGCAAGGTCAGCTTCTTCTATGGTGCGCGCGCACTGGTCGAGGCTTTCTATCTGGAGGACTTCGCGGAGATCGAGAAGGAATTCCCGAACTTCCATTTCCAGCTTGCGCTTGACCGTCCGGATCCTGCAGCTGATGCGGCGGGCGTATCCTATGTCGCGGGCTTCGTGCACAATGTGATGTACGAGACTTATCTGAAGGATCACGAGACTCCTGAGGACATCAAGTACTTTATGTGCGGCCCTCCTATGATGGTATCTTCCGTGAACAAGCTGCTGGACAGCCTCGGAGTGGACCCTGCAAACATCCTCTACGACAATTTCGGCGGTTAAAATAAGCAATAAAAACGATATAAGCTATGAAATAGTGCTAAATAATCATTATTTTTTCGTTTTAAGATTTGCTTTTCAGAAATAATGCTTATTTTTGTGGTGAAGTTTTTCATAGTTTAAGTTTAGGTTATGTAGTGGAGCGGACGCAGTGATGTGTCCGCTTCATGAATTTTATGCCCTGCCGTTAAAAAAGAGACGGATTCTGCCTGATATTTTTCTTTAACGCTTCCATTGCTGTCCGGAGAAATTTTACCATAAAGTGAGTTGCCTGCCGATCCCATCCTCCGGGACATCTATGGGAACGTCAGGTTTGTTATAAAAGTCACGGATATCACCTCGTTTGAAGAGGATTTGTCCGATAGAATTAGAGATAAGATGAAGGCTTGGATTCAGTCCATATTGCTTCTTGGCAATTATAAGCAGAAGGTAGTCACAAATGGCTATCCATATCTGCGTGTAGACTGCGTTCATAGTCGTGCCGTAGAAGGATTTGATGTGCAGATGCTGCTTGATCCATTTGAAGAACAGCTCAATCTGCCATCTCTCGCGATAGAGTTCGGCAATGGTTATGGCATCCAGAGAGAAGTTGTTAGTCAGGAAGCGATAGACAGTACCGTCTCTAAAGTCCTCATAGACAACGAGTCTGAGGTTGTCGGGATACTTTCTGCTGGTGTAAAAGCCTGTGAGCCTGATAGTCTCGTCAGAGATGAGCCCGGCTTGAGGATCAACCTCGCGGCTATCAACGACTTCATACTTCATGTTGTCCTTGGCTCTGGTGACAAACCATGCATGATTCTGATGAAAATGGGAGTAAAGCGTGTCAAACTTGACATAACCTTTGTCCATCAGATAATAGGCGTTCGGCTCAACCGGCACTTCATCAAGAATCTTGGAATCGTGAACAGAAGCCTCTGTAAGACGGATAAATGTAGGGATGGAGCCGTTGAGATCCATCAGAGTATGCATCTTGACTCCTCCCTTGCCATGATGAAGCGTAGCCCATGGACAGAGGGAAAGGCACAGTTCAATAGTGCTACTGTCAAATGCACAGACCATCTCGTCAAGGTCTATTCTCAGCTTCTCGCCGGCATAAAGGTCCTTCGCCTTCTTTATCAGAACGTAGCCAAAGTCCTGATAGATACGCCAATCGCGCTTCTCATTAGCTTCTGCAAGGGTGGATTTGGGCATTACCTTCAATCCAGACCGATACAAGTCCTGCGAACAAAGGTCAAGTGTGGTCTCAATATCTCTCAGGCTGCTTCTGTCCGTGAATTGAGCAAAGCTCATCGCAAGGAACTGGTCCCTGCAATTGAACTTGATGGCGTGCCTGTCACCTTTGTAGCGACCAACACACTTGCTGAATTCATATTCGGTAAAGAGAGACATAAGTTGTGCGAAGATTGTTTTACCCTTGTTCATAGCTTGCGAGAAACGGCTCAAATGCCGTTACGCAAACTTACGAGTTCTAATCGAAAAATAATTCTGTCTTTGTAACTTACTTAAATGTAAAATGTTAAACCCTATTGGAGAAATTTTCTCCGGACACTAATGTAACGCTTCCATTTAAGATTCCTTACCTGCAGGATTATACTTTTCCGGCATTGGAGCGAAAAATTTTTGTATAGATTTGCCGCTGCCCTCCCTCCCTCGGACAGCAGGGACTGCTCCCGAGACGCAAAGGGCCACGGCGCAGGCCGAAGCGCCGAAAAGTATTTACATCGCGGGAGGGGACGGCCCCCTTCCCCCGCCAAAAGTTCAGACTATGAGAAACTTGATTCTTGTCAGCTTGATGCTGACTGCATTGGCCGCAGGCCTTGGTTCCTGCGACAGTCTGCTCGGTCCCTCGCCGGACGGAGAACTCCGGCTGCGCTTCAGCAGGGACCTCTCCGCTATGACGCGCTCCCCGGAGGAGATTCCGGACACGAACGACTTCATTCTGGAAGTGACTGACTCGAAGGGAAAGAAGCTGTACAGCGGCAAATACGGGGATTCGCCCGAGTCCCTGATAGTCTCGCCCGGCAGCTACACAGTTTCCGTCCGCTCGTCGGATTTCACGCGTCCGGCATTCGCGGCTCCGGTCTATGGAGACGAGCAGGTGGTGGTGGTCGCTTCTGCGAAGGTGACGGGTGTGACTCTCAGCTGCACTCTGCGCAACTGCGGTGTGCGCCTCAAGATCGCCGAGAATTTCCTCACTTCCTGTCCCGGGGCGAGTCTGCACCTCAAAGACAAGTCCGGCAGCCTGATGTATGCCTACAGCGAGAAGCGGACGGCTTATTTTCTCCCCGGGGACATCTCGCTGGTTCTGAGCGGCTCCGATGGCGACAAGACCTTGACTACCCGTACTCTCGAGGCGAGGGAGATCCTGACTCTAAGTATTTCTGCGCCTTCCGCGAGCTCGTCTTCCGGAGGGCTAAGGATAGAAGTGGACACTTCCAGAACCTGGCTTTCAGAGAATTTCATCATCGGGGGCGCGGACGGAAGCGGCTCCGGCGGCGGAAGCAAGGAAGATGCCTTGGGTGTCGCCGACGCGCGCGCTTCGGCAGGTGCCGAGGATGTATGGGTGACCGGCTACATCGTCGGGGGGAATCTGACTTCGTCCGGAATGAAGACCTCCGGGCCGTTCACCTCGAAGACCAACATAGTCATAGGCCCGCGTTCCTCCACTACAGACCGCTCCTCCTGCCTTTCCGTGCAGCTGGACCAGGGGGCGATACGGGACGAATTGAACCTCGTAGACAATCCCGACAACCTGGGCTGCCGGGTTTATCTGCGAGGTGATATAGTGGATGCCTATTACGGCATACCGGGTATCAAGAATCTCAGCGAGTTCGAACTCAGGTGACGGGCCGCTTCCCGCCGCACGCCCTGTGGGCGGGAGGCGGATCCGGTCCTAAATCTTCACTCTCGTGCTCAGACGGATGTCGTCCGATGCGCTGCCGAGCAGCAGCTCGATTTCGCCTTCTTCAAGCTTCCAGCCGTTTGTGGCTTCGTCCCAGTAGCGGAGTTCGCTCACCGGCACTTCGAGAGTCACGGTCTTCGTCTCGCCTGCTGCGAGGGTCACGCGGCTGAAGGCTTTGAGCTCCTTGTACGGATACTCGACCTTGGCGTTCAGGTGACGGATATAGAGCTGGGCCACTTCGTCGGCTGTCATATCGCCTGTGTTGCTGAGCGTGAAGCTGACCTTTATCGTACCGTCAGGCTTGTAGCTCCGCTTGTCGGTGGAGATGTTCCCGTACTCAAAGTCCACGTATGAGAGACCGTGTCCGAATGCGAACATCACAGGTTTCTGCTTGGTGTCGAACCAGCGGTAGCCCACGAGCATCTTCTCGGTGTAGTAGGCTTTAGGCGATTTCCTTTGCTGCCACTTGTTCTTGCCGCCGCTTATGTCCTTGCGGAATGTGGACGTGAAGAGATCTTCTCCTACATCCTCCTTCTGCGGGAAGTTGCCCATAGCGTAAGCCGGAGAGTCTTCGAGCCTGATCGGGAAGGTGAACGGCAGTTTGCCTGAAGGGGCTATGTTTCCGAAGAGCACGTCGCCCAGAGCGTTGCCGCCTTCGAGTCCGTTCCACCAGCCCTCTACGATGGCAGGGGAGTACTTGGTAAGTTCCTGAAGGTCGCACGGACCACCGGAGATGATTACGCTCACGATGTCAGGATTCACTTCCGCGAGAGCCTTGACGATTTCGTCCTGTCCCACAGGAAGCTTGATGTCGCTGCGGTCGAAGCCTTCGGACTCGATGGTCTTGCTCGTACCGCAGACGAAGATGACCAGATCGGCTGCCTTTGCGGCCGCCACGGCCTCTGCGAGGAGTTTCGGATCCGGAGCCTCGTCGAGGGACGCTGCATTGTCAGCTCCTCCTGCCGCACGGCCATATAAACTTGCGTAATTCTTATATGCCTGCGCATAACTTATCTCCACGCCTTCAGGGGCCTTGTTTCTGATGCCCTGGAGCGGGGTCACCTCATACACGGACTTCACTCCCGCGCCCACGCCGCCTGACTGGGTGAGAGCTACGGCGTTGCGTCCGATGACGGCGATCTTCTTGACATCCTTTCCGATAGGGAGGAGGCCTCCGTCGTTTTTCAGAAGGACTATGGATTTTGTCGCCACTTCATAAGCTGTCTGTCTGCTTTCAGGAGTGGATGCGACTTCTTTGTTGCAGTCTTCCGGAGCGATGGCCTCCACGGTGAAGCGCAGGCGGAGAAGTTCGCGGACTTTCCTGTCTATTACGCTTTCAGGTACAGCCCCCGCTTTTACAGAGTCGATCAGCGCCTGACCGAAGAAGTTGTCTCCCGGCATCTGGACATTCTGGCCGTGCAGAGCGGACCCCACTGTGCTGTAGGTTCCGCCCCAGTCGGAGATGACAGGGCCGTTGAAACCCCATTCTCCGCGCAGAATCTCGTTGAGCAGATGCTCGTTCTCCGCGCAGTATGTGCCGTTGAGTTTGTTGTATGCGGACATCACGGACCAGGCTCCTCCCTCTCGGACTGATGCCTCGAAAGGCTTGAGGTAGAGCTCACGGAGGGTGCGCTCATCGATCTGTACATCTACGCCGGCACGGTTCGTCTCCTGATTGTTCACGGCGAAATGCTTGACACAGACAGCCGTTCCTGCATCCTGCGTGCCTTTTACATAGCCGACTGCAAGTCTGGCTGTCAGGAAAGGGTCTTCGCTGAAATATTCGTAGGTGCGTCCTCCCACAGGGAGTCTCTGGATATTGATGGCGGGGCCGAGGATTACGTCCTTGCCTCTGCGGCGGGCTTCCGTGCCCATTCCCGTGCCGTATTTATAGGAGAGTTCCTCGGACCAGGTGGCAGCGAGGGCGGAGCCGGTAGGGAAGTAGGTGGCGGAATCGGTGGTCCATCCCAGCGGACGGAAACCGGCACCGTTCTCCTCGCGGATGCCGAAAGGGCCGTCGGCATAGCGGATTTCCTGGATGCCCAGTCTCGGAATGCCCTCCGAGGCCATATTGCTCTTGCCGTGGAGCATCTCCACCTTCTCTTCGAGGCTCATTCCCGCGATGATCCTATCGATTTCCTTGTCGTGGGCAAGGAGCCTCTCCTGAGGAGTCGGCGTAACGGCGCACGCAGCCAGTATGAGTGGGGCTGCAGCTGAGAGAAGTTTGACGATTGTGAGTTTCATAAAGTTGTTTGTTTTGAGTTTCGGAATAAGGCGGATTCTCTCCGTACCTGTCATAGTGCAGGTGCAAAAGTAGAAAGAAGAGACTGCTCGGCATATCCGAAAAGTTTAAGTTCGGATACGAGAGTACAAAATCAGTACTTGCTCGGCAGTTTTCCGAACTGCTTCTGGAAAGCTGCGGCGAAATGCGACGGGGAGCTGAAGCCCACCATATCGGAGATGGCGGAAATCTTGTATTTTCCCTCCTTTATCATCTCTGCGGCCTTGTTCAGCTTGAAGGTCTTGAAGAACTCGTTGGGCGTCTGCCCGGTGAGGCCCTTTATCTTGTAATACAGTTTCGTCCTGCTCATCCCGAGGCTCATAGTCATATTCCGGATGTTCAGTTCCGACTCCATAAGACTCTCTTCCATAATGCCGTAGAGCTTCTCGAGGAGCTTCTTGTCCTGAGCGGAGATGACGTTCTCCTCCACTTCCACCTTGTCGATGGAGGTGCTTGCGCCCAGAGCCTTGCGGACATTGTCCCTGTTGCGCAGCAGGGAAGCTATGACTGCCTTCAGATAGCCCGGGTCGAAAGGCTTGACTATGTAGGCGTCCGCCCCGGCATTCATACCCTCTATCTGGTCTTCCGTAGTGGTTTTCGCCGTCAGCAGGATGAAAGGGATATGCGAGATGCCGATGTCATCCTTCACCATACGGCAGAGTTTCAGACCGTCCATCTCGACCATCATAATGTCCGAGATGATCACGTCGGGCTGTATCTCCTCTATCTTCTTGTAGCCGGACACGGCATCGGAGCGGGTTATGACCTCATATTCGGGAGAGAGGACAAGCGTCAGATAGTAGAGGATTTCGCTGTCGTCGTCTATGACAAGCACTTTCGTGCGCTTGCCGTCCCCTGCGGACGGAGTCTTGTGCAGGGTGTATTCGCTCTTGTACCGGCTTCCGTCCACCGGGTCCTGACGGGCGGCTTCGGCTCCGGAGAGTTCCTCCGGGGTATAGGCGGAACTGTCCGCCGGCAGCGCGAAGAAGAATACCGAGCCTGCGCTGCTGCCGTCTTCCGCCTTCCTGTCCCTCATCCCTATCATACCGTGGTGGACTTCCACGAGGGATTTGGAGAATGACAGGCCTATGCCCGTCCCGCCGGTACGGCTGTCCGGATTGATCCTCGTGAAGCGCGTGAAGATGTCCTTCTTCCTGTCATCGGGAATGCCTATGCCGCTGTCGCTTACGGAAACCGTAAGGTAATTCCCCTCTTTAGGCTTATGCTCAGGGAACAGCCTGCCGACCTCGGCCGCGTTTGCCGCCACTGCCCGCAGAGTTACTGAACCTCCGGAAGGGGTGTATTTGAATGCGTTCGAGAGCAGGTTATAGACCACTTTCTCGAGTTTGTCGCTGTCGGCCCAGCACAGCAGATAGTCGGGGCAGTCCAGACGGAAAGCTATCTCTTTCCTTTCGGCCGCGTTCCCGAAGGCTTCATAGACGCTGCGGATGATGCCGGAGATGTCGCAGGCTCTCACTCTCAGCTCCATTTTCCCGTGATCAAGCTTGTTCAGGTCCGTCAGCTGGCACACAAGCTTGAGCATACGGTCGGAATTGCGCTGCACCAAGTGCACAAGACGCCCCTGGCGGCTGGTGAGATGAGCATCCTGAAGCAGAGTCTCCGCAGAGCCGGAGATGATGGTCAGGGGAGTGCGGAACTCGTGGGAGATGTCCGTAAAGAAATCTATGTTCCGCTGGTTCAGCCGCTGCTGCATCTCCTTCTCCTCTTCGGCCAATTCGGCCTTTCTTTCTGACTCTTCGGACTTTCTCAGGAGTCTCCCTATGTATCCGGCAATCCCCATCAGCATCAGTCCCAGAATGATTTTTGCTGCCGTCGAGCCATACCAGGGCCGGAGCACCGTGATCTTCATATCATAAGAGGGACCCGAAGTGCCTTCCGCGGGGTTTATGAGCGCGAAAGACAGGCGGTGTGTTCCGAAGGGGATATTGTCCAGTGAGAATGTGGTCTCGGAGAAGTCCCTCCATCCACGGAAGACTCCCTTGAAGTACACCCTGCAGTTCAGGTAGCCGCAGTCGATGAGTTCCGCCGGAGTGACGGTCAGCCTGAGACTGTTCACGGACTGTCCGAGGACTATCCTGCGGCTGCCCGGCTCAGAGAAACTGACTTTGTCCAGCAGTCTGCCGCTCTCGTCGGAGACCATCACGCCCGACACTTCAGGTATCCTGGAGACCGAGGTGGCCGCATTCCTCTCGATGATGTTCAGCTCTCCGCCCAGATAAGCGAGCATTTCGTTGTCTCCTACATTGCAGAGAGCGGATGAGGAAGCGCCGGAGGATACCAGCAGTGTCCTGAAAGTCCCCGATGAGGGGATGTGCTGGAACAGATTCGAGCCGCAGACCACGAACATCCTTCCCTTCCCGTCGCGCGATATGCTGCTGATTCTGCCCCTCGAAAGAGACTGTGACCTCTCGACCTCATATGTCTGGAGGTCCAGAAAGAACAGGCCTCCCTCTGCCGTCCCTATCCAGAGCCGTCCCTCATTGTCGGGACAGAGGGAGATGATGTCCCTCAGCCCTTCGACGGAGGACAGATACACTGTGTGATTCTCTCTGGTCACGGGATCTATGAACCCGATAGCGGGATAGCCGAAGGCCGCGGCTATCTTGCCGTCGTCCAGACGGCATATGGCACTCACCCGGGTATAGGGCGTCAGACCGTTCAGATTCACGTCCGAAAAGAGGATGCCGAAGCCGCGCTGCTCCGGGCGCGAATACTGGAGTGTCCCGTTGCGTCCTCCTCCCCATATCCCGCCGTTCTTGTCCACGGCCAGCTTCATATATTCGGACAGGAATGAGGGGTGGTAGAATCCGGTGAGACGGCGGCTGCCTTCCGCGTCTATGGTGTATTCCCACACATTGGCGTCAGCAGTCAGGAACAGCCGTCCGGAAACCTCGTCCCAGAATATGTCGCAGACTCTGTCATCTCCGAGGACTCTCCCTATGATGTGGCCGATCTCCTCCACTTCGAGTCTGCGCGAGGCGATATCGAAGGTGACGAGATAGTGTCCGTCCGATATCATCCAGACCTTCCCGTGGCCTGAGGCGATGGTCTTAATCTGATGCTCTGCGGCATAGCGTTCGAGAGAAGAATATAGGGAATTGACGGCAGGCTTGGCCTTGGCAAGTCCCCTGGTGCGCGTCAGTATCCGGTATCCGCCCGTCCGGTCCTTCAGAACGAAGAGGGCGGACGATGCGTTGACGTCGGTATCGAAAGGGAAACCCGGGTCGTCTTCGGATATCAGCGTATCAGAAGCGAAATCATAGAAATAATACTCGCCTCCATAAGAGAAGATGATGGAACTGTCCCCGTGCGGTGAGACGAAAGAGAGCTTGTCAGGGTTGTCCATACCGGCTATGGCGCCACTCAGGGGCTCGAATGAGTGCGTGCCCAGATCGAAGAGGCTGATGGTGGGAAAACTCATCAGAAGCACATATCCGGGGCTGACCATCCAGGAATTCACGATGGCCATCCCGGACTGATAGGATTCTACAAGATTATAATCCTTGTCGTAGCGGTCTATGCCGAAGTTCCTGACCAGGAGGAGCATCTCTCCCTCCTGCACGGCGTAGGCTTTCAGAATGCCCCCATTGCCCGTTTCTACCACAGCTCTGAACGCTTCCGCCGTCCCGTCGTAGCGGAATACCTTATCTTCCGTGACGGAGAGTACATCGCCTCTGCCGTCTTCCGTAAGGGAAGTGATGCTTTTCGTTTCACTTATGCCGGGGATTCTGCGGAAGGTGCTGCTCTGAGGGTCAAACCTGTCCACGCCTCTGTCAGTCCCCACCCATACGGTGCCCCGCGAATCGGAAAAGACTCTGGTGATCACCGATGAGCTCAGACCCCCTTCCGGCTCCGAAGCATAGTAGTGCAGGTAATTCGTGCCGTCGAAATGATATAGCCCCGAGTCCTCGGTACCTATCCAGATGAACCCTGTGGAGTCTATGCAGGTGGTGGTGCAGGTCACGTTCTGCGGCATAGCTTCTATGCGTGCCGAAGGGGCGCCGTCCTGCTGCTCCGCCGCCGGGCGGCAGGCGGCAAGAGAAAGTGTCCATAAGAAAAGGACGAGGCTGGTTTTCTTCATATCTTATGTGGTCGTGTAAAACAGTGTCCGGACACCGCAAATATACTGATAAAACAGACACGGATATTGCGGCCCCGTGTGCATTTCCTCCCTTGCGGAGCGCAAATCCCCATTTGCGAGGCTTGGGGAGCCTGCCGGGAAGTGAAATTCTGTACCGTGACGGCATTTTTCGGATTTGCCGGCGGGGAAGTGTGCGCAGCTTTGTACTCCGGAGGCAGTGTCTTTCTTATGATTATGACATCTTCGCTGCGTGAATACTGATCACGGGAGAACGCCGTGCCGGCACAATCCGAGGGCTGCTGCCACACGAAAAGAAGCCGCAGGCCGCCGCATAAGCAAAAGGATGAAAACAAGTTCAACATTAATACATTAAAACGACCTTTTATGAAAAAACAAGCTTTCAAGCGCCTTGTATCTCTTCTGGGCGGGCTTATGCTCTCCCTTCCGGTGCTGCTGGCACAAAGCAGGCTTGTCTCCGGCACCGTCGTGGATGATACCGACCAGGGAGTCATCGGCGCGGCTGTGATGATCAAGGGGCAGACCACGGGTGTAGCCACGGATGTGGACGGCAGATTCGAACTCAGGTGTTCTCCGGGAGACATTCTCGTAATATCAAGTATGGGTTATGATGAAGTGGAGGTGCCTGTCGGCGACAAGACTTCTTTCCGCATCGTACTTTCAGTTTCTCAGGAACTGCTCGACGATGTGGTGGTCATCGGCTACGGTACCACGAGGGCGAAAAATTTCACCGGCTCCGTGGACGTGATGAAGATGGAGGACTCTCCTATAGCGAATCTGGGTCTGAACAATGTTTCCGATATGCTCCGCGGCCGTCTTTCTGGTGTCATTATGGGGGCGGAATCCACCACTGTGGGAAGCAATGCGAGCATCCGCGTGCGCGGTCGCCGCAGTCTGGGTTCCACCAGCAATTCGCCTCTGATAGTGGTGAACGGAGTGATCTTCACCGGCGACCTCGAGGATATAGACTCGAATTCCATAGAGACGGTCAGTGTCCTGAAGGATGCCACCTCCCTCGCGGCTTATGGCTCCAAAGCCGCCAACGGCGTGATAATGATCACCCTGAAGAAAGGCGAAGAAGGGAAACCTCTCATCAACTTCTCCACCTCCCATTCTTTCTCCGAGCCTTCCTACAAGCAGAAATACCTATCCCCGGAGAATTACATCAAGTACCGCAACGCCCGTCTGGGTATCAGCGACCTCACTAATACCGACTGGATGTCCTTTCTCGAGAAAGCTAACTACGATGCAGGTAAAACTACTGACTGGTATGATATGGTGACACGCACCGGATACACTCAGAACTACAACCTCAGTTTCTCCGGACGTACGAAGAATTCGAACTACTATCTCGCTCTCGGCCACTCCAAGATGAGGGGAATGACCGTCGGCAACGACTTTATGCGCAACAACGCCACGATGAATCTCAGCACCAAGGTAAGCAAGAACATCGAAATAGGAGGCAATATGGCCTATACGAACAGTGGCAATCAGTCCATTTCAGCCAGCACAGATCTGAAGCAGTCCCCGTATATGGAACCGTATCTTCCTGACGGAAAGACTCTCCGCTACTATGTGGAAGGCGTGAACTCTTCTACAGTGAATCCGCTCTGGGAAACACAGAACGGGCGCGAGGCAGACAAAAAGCGCTTCAACCTGAATCTGGGCGGCTTCGTCAGCGTCAACATCCCTTGGGTCGAGGGGCTGAATTTCAGAATCAACGCCTCTTATACTAAAGTTCGCTCAGACAATTATTCCTTCACCCACGAGAACATCACTCCTGTGCTTCTTTCAAATGACTGGGAAGGTATAGGTCAGACACCGGAATATTATAATCTTTCAAACGCCAAAGGCTCCATAAGCCATTCTATGTCCGAGAACTGGGTTATGGACAACATCCTTTCGTACTCCCGCTCGTTCGGAAAGCATTATGTAAGCGGCTCTCTCGTATATACCCGCGACAGCTCCGAATACTCCTACGAGTCGATGTCCGGTACAGGCTTCACCTCAGCCGGAGAAACCCTGCGTGGCTGGTATGCCCTGGGCAACGCCGACACCAAGGATTTCACTTCCCCGACCTATACCCTTCATACGGATGTGGGATATCTCGCTCGCGCAATTTATTCCTATAGGGACACTTATCATTTCAACGCTTCGCTGCGCCGCGACGGCTCGTCAGTCTTCGGTGCCGAAAACAAATGGGGTAACTTCCCTGCATTCGGCGCTGCCTGGACTATGACCAACGAAGAGTTTATGAAAGGCCTCGGCTGGCTGGACTTCCTCAAACTTAAACTCTCCTGGGGCAAGAACGGAGCCCAGACCCTCTCTCCTTACGGCACCCTTTCCACCGTTGCTGTAGCGCGAGGAGGCGGAATACCTAATTACTATGGCGGCGAAATCCACTGGGGACAGAAACTCTCCACTCTGGGCAATCCTACTCTCGCCTGGCAGACCACTACTTCCTGGAACGGCGGCTTCGAGGCGGACGTCCTGAAAGGACGCATACACGTGGACGTGAACGCCTATGTATCCAAGACCACAGACCAGATTTTCGACAGAAATATTCCTGTAATGGCTGCAGGTATAACAAAACAGAAAGCCACTATGGGCCGTGTGGACAACAAGGGCGTGGAGATCAACCTCAACACCGTGAACATAAAGAATTCCACTCTCAACTGGACTTCGAACTGGGTGTTCACCCTGAACCGCAACAAGATTGTGGACCTCTACGGAGATGGTCAGGATGACCTTACGAAGGGTTATTTCATCGGACATCCAATAAACACTTTTTATGGCTACAAGACAGGCGGAATATTTCAGGAAGGAGTAAACGCCGGACGTGTCATATACATCAAGGCTGACGGGACTGAAACTGACAACCCTACTCCGGAGGACCGGCAGATCCTCGGCTACGGTGACGAGAACTTCCGCCTCTCGTGGGCGAACACCCTCAACTGGGGCAAGTGGCAGTTCTATATGCTCATCCAGGGCATCTTCGGCGGCGGAGACTATGGTCTTGCCGAGAACACCTTCGCATACTCATCCTATAACGATTCCTCAGCCTGTACTGCGCTTGACATTCCGTTCTGGACTGCACAGGAGCCTAACAATACCTATCCGGCCCCTAACGTAAAAGACAGCAAATACGAAGTGTACAATTCCTTCGGTCACGTCCGTCTGCAGGATGTCTCCCTTTCCTACAATTTCAGCAGTCTGGCAGGCAAGATAGGCGTCAAGAACGCCCGTCTCACCCTTTCCGGCCGCAATCTCTTCTACATAGCCCCGAAATGGAAAATGAGTGACCCTCAGAATCAGCACGGTTCCGGTATAGGTATACCACGTGCCGTCACTCTGGGACTTAATCTGACATTCTAACATTATGAAGAATATGAAAACACATATAATAATACTGGGTCTTGCGGGACTGTCTCTGCTCGGAGCCGTTTCTTCCTGCGTGTCCGACAAGGAGTTCCTCACCGAGAAACCGAAAGCTGAACTTACCGTCGAGAATGCGTTTGACAGCTATGACCAGGTAATCAATACGTTACTATCCGGTTATTATAAATACGAGGAATTCTATTTTCCCGGCATTACCGGAACCGGACTGATTTACAACACATCCGCAGGAACAGATATGACGGACAACAAGTTCAAGCGCAGTACACATTATAGCAATTTCTCGGGCCACTGGTCGGCAGATATGAGTTTACCAAAAAGCCTATGGGACAACTTCTATCAGATAATCTCATATAGTAACTTGACTCTTAGCAAGAAAGATCTTGTGGAATGGCCGAGCGACGATGTGAAGAACCGCATTACGGCTGAGGCTAAGTTTCTTCGGGGAATCTCTTATCTGCGCCTTGGCGAACTCTTCGGAGGTGTCCCGATGGTTCTGGAATATTCCGAAACCCCTAACTATGCTTACGAGCGTGCTTCGCGCAGCGAAACCTACGCCGCCGCCATCGCTGATCTCAAGGAGGCTTATGAAGTTCTCCCCTGGGACGTGACTGCAGAATACGGCCGTGCGGGCAAAGGCGCTGCCGGCGCATACCTTGCCGAAGCATATCTTGCCGACGGAGTGGAGAGCTCGAACTCCTCCGAGTTCGCTTCAGCCGCTGCGCTGGCCAAGGAAGTGATTCAGCATCATCCTCTTATGAAAGAGCGTTTCGGTGTCCGTCTCCCGGGCGCAAGTGGTAGCAGTTATGGCATTCCGAACGCGGACGAGGACGGCAATGTGATCAGCGACCTTTTCGTTGCCCAGAACATAATCAGTCCTTCCAACACCGAAGCCATCTGGGTTATGGTGGGAGCACCTGATTATGCCACATATGCCTCATACGGTGGCAGGCGTCAGTGCACATTGGCATACACTCCGGCACTTCAAGATGCGAATTGGAAAGCAGAATATAAACACGAGGGCGCATCATCAGGCCCTTGGAAAGCATTCTCGAGCAAATACGGCGGAAAGATTAGTCCTGCCACTCACGGAGGTACAGGCTGGGCTCAGACCACACCTACCTGGTATGCGTCATATACTATGTGGGATGCCGAGCATAACAACAACAGCACTGCTGACCTCCGCTACATCGAGGATGTTACAGTCAAGACATCGTTTTTATGTTGCGATGAGAATCATCCTCTTTATGAACAGAAAATAGGATTGGATAAGATAGATACGTCCACTCCGGAGCTGGCAGGCAGCATCTTCTTCCCGATCTGGTATAAGGAAACTCCGTTCGATGCCTGGGATTACGATGCATCTGAACCGGCATCCTGGTTCGGCCAGTACGTTTACTTCTACCGCTCCCGCTACGCTATGCGCACAGCAGAAGTCTATTTCATCCTCGCAGAAGCACTGCTCCGCTCGGGCGATACGGCAGGCGCCGCCGAGGCGGTCAATGCCGTGCGCAGCCGCGCCAATGCCGCTCCGTTCGGCACCGTCACTCTGGACACCATTCTGGACGAGCGCGGACGCGAGCTTCTCTACGAAGAGTTCCGCTGGGCTACCTTCCTGCGTATGAAACCGGACGAGTGGAAGCCGAGAATCTACAACTACGGTATGTACTCCGCCCGCCCGGGCGCAGAGGTCTACCCGTCCATCCGCCGCTGGTCGGAGGATACGGGAGAGATCAAGTTCGACCTCTTCCCGATACCTCAGACCTATATCGACCTCAATACAGGTTCAGACGGTCTGTATCAGAACGAAGGATGGAACTGATGAAAAAAACAGGCAGTTACTGAAAAAATACTCTGATTCGACATAACCTTGACGACATAGCCTGAACTGCATAAAGAATAAATCGGTTAAGTAATTGGTTATTGGATGTAGCCGGCCGTAATCAGAGCGGCCGGCTTTTTTAAGACACGAGAATGAAACTCAAAACAAAAAATCCTGCGCTCCTTCTGGCCCTCCTTTTTTCGGCGGGCATCGCGAGAGCGCAATACCCGGGCAGCAAGTATTATCCCGTATTGGACGGAACGTCCGCTTCCTTTCTGCTTCAGACGCCGCCTTCCGTCTCGCGGGTGCAGCTTTTCGGGGACTGTCTGCCGGGGGTCGACGAGTACTGTCTCGGCGGCAGCGTGGATATGCTCAGGAACTCCGACGGCGTGTGGACGTACACGGCCGAGGGGCTTGCGCCGGATTTCTACACCTATTATTTCCTGGTGGACGGAGTGAGGACTCTGGACCCGTGGAATCTCAAGCTAGTCTGCAACTACTCCGAGTTTCTCAACTCTTTTCTGGTGGAAGGTCCCGGGAGCGATGCTCTGGACTATGCCGACGCTCCCCGGGGGACTGTCACTTCGCTCTGGTACGACTCCGAGGAATACGGAGGGCAGCGTCACCTGAATGTGTGGCTCCCTGCGGGATATTCGGCTCAGAAGTCTTATCCTGTCCTCTATATGATTCCCGGCGGCGGAGATGACGAGGATACTTGGATCGATATGGGACGTCTGCCGCAGATTATGGATAACCTGACCGCACGGGGCGAGGCTGTGGAGATGGTCGTGGTGCTTCTCAACGCTATGCCTGACCAGCTCGCCGCTCCGCATCTTCTGGACCCGATTCCGGGGGCGAAAAGCCATTTCGAGCTTATGGGGACGGAACGGGGAAAGTCCGGCGGGGAGTTCGTGAACGATCTGCTGCACAATATCATACCGCTGGTGGAAAGTCGTTATTCCGTGCGCCGGGACCGTGACGGCAGGGCTGTCTGCGGTGTGTCGATGGGCGGGGTGTATGAGATGTATCTCGCCGAGCATCACCCTGATGTCTTCGGCTCTTACGGCTTCATCGGAACCGGCATTATGGGCGCGGCTCCCGCTCAGGCTGACGAGGCGCTGCGCCCTCTGCTGAGTGCCGGAGCCAATCTGCTCTGGATAGGTGCGGGCAGCCGGGATATGGCCCTGGGAAGTGCGCGGACTCTGATGGAGGCCCTGGAGCGCGCAGGCTCGCCGTACATCTACTACGACTGCGGCGATGGCCACAACTGGCGCTCCTGGCGCAAAGACCTGCAGGAATTCGCCCCGCTTCTGTTCCGCAAACAGGAATAAATGACTATATTCATCGCGCAAAAAAAGACAGACATTATGAATTACAGACTCTTCTTCTTCGCGGCGGCGCTCGCCCTGACCCTTCCCATAGCGGCAGACGCACAGCAGGCGTTGAGATTCCGCGCACCGGTCACATCCCCCCAGATCAATCCTGACCACTCCGTAACATTCAGATACAGAAACCCCAAGGCCGTCACCGTACAGCTCAGTGGAGATATGTTCGCGGACGGAAAACCTATGCAGATGACAGAGGGCCCGGACGGCGTGTGGACCTGCACCACCGCCCCGCTCGAAGGCGAACTCTACCTCTACAGCTTCATCGTCGACGGTATGCGGACGGCGGACCCGTCCAATATGTATCTGAACCGCGACATCGCCACCTGGACCAATTTCTTTACCTTGAGCGCGGAGCAGGGAGACAAGGGGTGGTACTACGAGACTCACGACATCCCCCACGGGACTCTCGCCAAAAGATGGTATGACAGCCCGACTCTCGGCGCGACCAGACGCATATCCGTCTATACCCCGGCCGGTTATGAATCCGGAAAGGATAAACTCCCGGTCCTCTATCTTCTGCACGGTTCCGGCGGAGATGAGGATGCCTGGACAGATCTCGGCAGGACCTGCCAGATACTGGACAATCTCATCGCCGAGGGTAAGGCCCGACCGATGATCGTAGTGATGCCGAACGGAGTATACTACAACGCCGCCGCTCCGGGTTATGCCGAGAATATGTTCCAGCCGACGCTGCTCAACTCCCGTTCTGATTCCACAAAGGAAATAGAAGAGAGCTTCAAGGACGTGATCTCATTTGTCGAGAGCAACTACAGAGTCGCCAAGGGATACCGCAACCGCGCCATCGCCGGACTCTCTATGGGCGGCCGCCAATCCTGCGCGGTTTCAAGGGCCCATCCCGGTACATTCGCCTATGTGGGGATGTTCTCAGGGGTGGTGCCGCCGATGACTCCTCAGGACGAAGCCGCCCTCGCCTGCCAGATGTCGAAGGGGAAGGCTCCTCTGCTGTACTGGATAGCCTGCGGAAAGGATGACGGTGTGAAGAAGAACTCTATGCTTCTCAAAGAATACTGCGAATCCAAGGGCTACCCCGTAGAGTACTACGAGTCCGACGGAGGCCACACCTGGCGCAACTGGCGCGTCTATCTTACGCTCTTCGCCCGGAAGATATTCAAGTGATGATACGTGGGCGGGCAGACTTTCCGCCGTCCGGAAGTTCCCGTAATTATTGGAAAGTCAGCAAAGGTTTCGCATATTTGCGTAAATCTGAAAAAAAAGTTTCTGAAGGAATATGCAAAAGTACATCATCCCGGCCATAGCAGTATTGGCCTTATTGGCCGCATGCGGTCCGAAGTATCAGGTGGAGGAGAAAGACGGCTACAATCTCATCATCCAGAAAGGAGGCCCGGCATTGGGCTACAGCCCCTCTTCAGGAGTCACTCTGCTCGAAGACAAGGGGTTCGCATTCAAGGACTTGAACCGCAACGGCCGGCTTGATGTCTACGAAGACTGGCGAAGAACTCCGCAGGAGCGCGCGAAGGACCTCTCCTCGCAGCTCTCCATAGACGAGATCGCAGGACTTATGCTCTACAGCAGCCATCAGTCCATAGGCTCGGAAGAGCTTACGGAGGCGCAGCGGAAATTCCTCTCGGAGGACAATCTTCGCGCAGTCCTCATCACTTCGGTGAAGGATGTCAGGACTGCCGCAGTCTGGAACAACAATATGCAGTCCTACACCGAAAGCGTCGGTCACGGCATCCCCGGCAACACCAGTTCCGACCCTCGGAATCAGGCGGGATCCGACAAGGAATTCAATGCGGGCGCCGGCGGAGACATCTCCATGTGGCCGAGTTCTCTGGGTATGGCCGCGACTTTCGACCCGGCGCTTGTGGAGGAATTCGGCCGCATCGCTTCTGTGGAGTACAGGGCCTTGGGTATCGCGACCGCCCTCTCTCCTCAGATAGATATAGCTACCGAGCCTCGCTGGTGGCGCTTCAGCGGCACTTTCGGCGAGGATCCGAAGCTCACCACGGATATGGCCCGCGCATACTGCGACGGCTTCCAGACTTCCCCTGAGGGCAAGAGACTCTACGGAGCTTGGGGTCTGGAGAGCGTCAACGCTATGGTCAAGCACTGGTACGGCTACGGGGCCGAGGAGGCCGGACGTGACGGTCATTTCGGCCACGGCAAATACTGCGTTTTCCCGGGCGACAACCTTCAGATGCACAAAAAGGCTTTCGTGGAGGGCGCATTCAGTCTTGAAGGAGGCACAGGAAGCGCTTCGGCAGTAATGCCGGTCTACAGCATCCTGTGGGACCAGGCTCCCGGCGGAGAGAAAGTCGGGGGAGCTTACAGTGATTTCGTGATCCGCCGCGAGCTTCGCGAAGGGGCAGGATTCGACGGCGTAGTCTGCACAGACTGGCACATTACCTATGACTGCGCGAATATGGACAAGGACGGCAAGGGCAAGCCCTGGGGCGTGGAAGAGCTCAGCGTAGCGGAGCGGCACTACCGCGCCATCCTGGTCGGGACTGACCAGTTCGGCGGGAACAACGACAAGGTCCCGGTTCTGGAGGCCTATCGGATGTACGCGGACCGCTTCGGCGAGGATGCCGCCCGCGAGCGCTTCGAAAAGTCAGCCTGCCGCCTGATGCTCAACTCTTTCCGTACCGGACTCTTCGAGAATCCTTATCTGGATCCTGCGGAGTCGGAGGCCGTGGTGGGCAATCCCGATTTTATGGCGAAGGGATACGAGGCCCAGATCAAGTCCGTGGTGATGCTTAAGAATCACGCCCATACGCTTCCGGTAGCCGAGAAGGCGAAAGTCTATCTTCCGAAGCGTCTTTTCCCTGCGGCCCAGGCCATATTCTTCGATGCTGTCTCGGAACCGAAGATGGACCGGATGATCAGCCCTGAAGCGGTATCCCGCTGCTATGAGATCGTGGATAATCCTTCGGATGCGGATTTCGCGATAGTCGGCATAAAGCAGCCTGCCACGCAGATGGGATACGAAAAGTACGACCTTGCGAAAGGGGGCAACGGCTATGTCCCTATCTCCCTTCAGTATGAGGACTATACAGCTTCCGAAGCCCGGGCTGAAAGCATCGCCGGGGGCGACCCTCTGGAGAAGTTCACGAACAGGACCTACAGGGGCAAGACCGTGAAGACCGCGAACCGCTCCGATATGGTTCTGGTCCGTCAGACGAAGAAGGCGATGGGTGACAAGCCTGTCGTGGTGATACTTGAGACCGGGATGCCTGTAGTCCTTTCCGAGATAGAGCCGTACGCCGATGCGATCCTGGTTTCTTTCGAGGTGCAGAGTCAGGCTCTGATGGAGCTGGTCAGCGGGAAGCGTGAGCCTTCGGCTCTCCTGCCGATGCAGATGCCGGCCGATATGTCCACCGTGGAGAAGCAGTACGAAGACGTGCCTTTCGATATGGAGTGCTACAGAGATGCGGACGGCAATGTGTATGACTTCGCCTTCGGTCTGAACTGGAGCGGTGTCATCAGCGACTCCCGCACCGAGGAATACGCCCGCCCTCAGTAGGCCGCCGCCTCATCCCTCCCGGGGGCCCCTCACTCTCCCAGAATATCCCCCAGCTTTACGGCCTGGAACACTATCTGCGCGGTGCCGCCCTCGTAGAGGATACCTATCGTATCCTCGTCTATCATAGTCATACAGGAATAGCCCCAGCCCATCTCCTCGTCCAGAAGCAGCGAATGAGGCCAGCTCAGACCCCCGTCCGGACTCGCCCGCACCGTGAAATCCACCCGGGCGGAAGTCGAGGCCGGATTCGCGAAAAGCAGCACCCCGCGCTCCGGACACATCAGAAGACTCGCCTGGCACTGCGGCTCCGGCAGCAGGTCATTGCCGGCGTGTACGGTCCAGCTCTCTCCCAGATCCTCAGTCACATAGACCTTGCGGGTCCGGTCATTGCTGTAGTAATTGCGCATATTCAGCATCAGCACCCCTTCACTGACCTCCGCCACCTGATCCTCGCAGACTCTGGAGACCGCCGGCGACGAAAGCTTCCAGCTCGCCCCTCCGTCCTTGCTCCAGATGATCGCCGCGCTCACTTCGCTGACTGACTTCCAGATCTGTACGGGCACGACCAGAGTCCCGTCAGCCATCGTTATCCCTCTTCCCGGGCCCTGGAAAACCGAAGCGCAGTCCGCATCCTTCACCTGCTCCGTTATGTTTATCGGCGCACTCCAGCTCCTGCCCCCGTCGCTGCTGCGCACCATCACCAGCTGCGGAACGTCTATAGGGTCGAAGCCCCTCGCCGAAGTGCTCGTAGTGGTGTGTCCCTTCAGCCCGTGCCCCCATATCGCGAAGATGAAAATGTCGCCGGACCGCTCGTCCACCAGCACGCACGGGTCCCCGACACCGTTCTGAGCCTGCGGCAGCCCCCCGTACTCGCCCATATCCATAGCAATCTGCATCTTGCTCCAGCTTCTGCCTCCGTCCCGGCTTCGCTGCACCGCGATGTCGATGTCACTCTGCAGATCCACGCTCGCGTCCCGGCGCACATCGTACACAGCGATCAGCTCCCCGTTCAGTGCCGTCGCCAGCGCCGGAATCCTGAAACTGTCCGAGCCGTCGTCACCGTGGTCGCGCAGCGCGATGCCATAGCGCCTGCCGTCAGACGGACCGCTCTGCTCGAGCTCCATCCGGACTCCGTCCAATCCCACCCTCTCCACTCTGCATCCGAAGGTATCGCTCAGCCCCACTTCCCCCGAAGAGATGCTGAGACTTACATAGAAATGATTCTCGCCCTTCACCAGGGGCCTGTCGAATTTCAGCAGTGCCTTGCCGTCCCGGCCGGGCCTCACCGAGGCGAGGGGAGTGACGTAGCGGGGGTCCCTCCAGGTCCTCTGACCGCTGCCCCAGCGGGAGAACTGCGTCCTGGCTATGATGGCCTCGGACCTGCGGTAGAGAGGTGAAATAGTGCCGGTATAGACGAGCGACACATTCTTGACCGCTTTCAGAGGAATGCCTTCGAGAGCCACTTCGACTTCCCCGCAGACCTTCCCTGCAGCCTCGCTCTGCACTACTATCTCTGAAACGATGTTGTAATCCCTGTCCAGAATGACGGGAATCCGCGGATTGTAAACGCTGACTGCGGACGACATCAGCAATGTGGTCAGTAAAGCTATCATAATCACAAAGTTAGTGCGTTCGTCTGTGCCCTCAATTAATCCCGGGGAATTCTGACCCCTGTGTCAGCTTTGCAATCGCAGACTGCAAGAACTTCTCCCCCCCCTCCCCAAGATGCTGCTCCCTGATATTTTGCAATCGCAGGCTGCCCCCCCCATCCGTCTTTTCGGACGCATTACAGCATCACTCTGCAAGAACCCGATTCTCCAGTCTGCAGTTCTTGGCGGAGAAAGCCGCGCCCATCTTGAATGCCTTGCGGCCATCTTGAATACCTTGCGGCCATCGGCCATAAAAGGCTAGCCATAACCCTTCTCATCTATCTGGTCAAGGGCATCCTGCGGATAATCTCGAAGTACTGTATCCCGATGGGATAGCGCATAGTATATGCTTATTTGTGCAACACACAAAGTTAAGACTTTTTTGGCTCACCTGCAAACCTCCCCGTCATTGCCGGCCCCCCCCGCCCTCTGTGTCATTGCCGTCCCTTTTTTCGTCATTGCCGGCCCTGACCGGCAATCTCTTCTCTGCCGTCAGCATAAGACGCCCGATCACGTCGGGCGTGACGATCCCGATCACGTCGGGCGTGACGATCCCGATCACGTCGGGCGTGACGAAAACCGTCATTGCCGGCCCCGACCGGCAATCTCTTCTCTGCCGCCCGCAAAAGACGCCCGATCGCGTCGGGCGTGACGGTCGCGATCACGTCGGGCGTGACGGTCGCGATCACGTCGGGCGTGACGGTGTGATCGAATCGACAGTTTCGTACAAAGTCGGATTTATTTGGCCGGCAATCACTCTTTTTTGCCCTGCGCTTGCTATCTTTGCGCCCTGTTATGGATAAGAACATTTCATTATGGAGCGTCTTCGGGGTCTTTTCGAAGATCGGAACCTTCACCATAGGCGGAGGCTACGTGATGCTTCCGCTTATCGGGGCTGAAGTGACGCGGCGCGGCTGGCTCAGCGCTCGTGACTATGAGGACGTCACCGTCCTCGCGCAGAGCGCCCCGGGGATACTCGCCATAAACATCGCATACTACACCGGCTACCGCATCAGGGGAGTCAAGGGCAGCATAGTGGCGGCCCTCGGAGCCGCCCTCCCTTCCTTTCTGATAATCCTCGCCATAGCGATGGCCTTCACCGGCTTCAAGGACAACATTTACGTCCGCCGCTTCTTCCAGGGAGTCCGCCCCGTGGCGGTAGCCCTCATACTTTCCGCCGCTCTGGATATGGCGAAAGGCACAGAGTGGAACTGGTGGACTGCGGCCCTGGCTCTGGGAACCGTCTTTCTGGTCGCCTTCCTGAGCGTCTCGCCCGTCTGGATCATCCTCACCGTCATCGCTGGAGCGGTAAGTATAGCTCTGCTGAAGGGTAAGTCCTCGGCCCCTCACGCCGACGGAGATGCCCGCCACGCCGATGTAAATAATAAAAAGGAGGACGCGCAATGATACTTTTCTGGGAACTCTTCTACACCTTCTTCCTCATAGGCCTGCTGAATTTCGGCGGCGGCGGCGCTATGGTATCCCTCATCCAGAGTCAGGTGGTCACGCTTCACGGATGGCTCTCCGAGGGAGCCTTCACCGACATCGTGGCCATCTCCCAGAGCACCCCGGGCCCTGTGGCCATAAACTGCGCCACCTACGTCGGCTATGAGGTCATCCACACGGCAGGCTTCGGGACCTCAGCGGCCATCCTCGGCTCCTTTCTCGCCACCCTCGCGGTAGTGCTGCCCTCGTTCCTGATATTCCTCATAGTAGTCAGAATCTTCGACAGATACCATTCGAGCCGGGCCTATTCCTACGCGATGAATGGCCTGCGCCCCGTAGTGGCCGGGCTTATCGCCGCCGCCGCAGTGGTGCTTACCATCCACGTGCATCCCGTAACGGTCATCACGGAGAACTTCCCGGACTGGACGGCCTGGGCCCTTTTCGCCGCAGCCCTCCTTCTCTGCCAGACGAAAAAGCTCGGCCCCATCGCCATCATCCTCTCCGCCGGAGCCATAGGACTCTTCATTTATTAGGTAATCCCCCCCCTGCGCCCGGAAGAAAGCGTAGCTGAATAATCCATTTTACAGAAAGCAGCCGACTACCCGAAAATCAGCGTAAAAGTAGTGCGCTCGGCGTCGCTGCGCGTGAGATTGATGGAGCCGTTATGCAGACGCATTATCTGCCGCGACAGACTCAGACCTATCCCGGTCCCCTCCTTTTTCGTAGTGTAGAACGGCACGAAAATCTGCTCCGAAGCGTCCTTGGAGATCGGCCGCCCGTCGTTCGAGACGGAGATGACCACATTCTCCCGGCTGTCGAGCCCGGCCGTCATCTCCAGCCTTGTCGCCCCGGCCTGCACCGCATTCTTCGCCAGATTCACCAGCACCTGCGAAATCTGCCCCTTGTCGGCGTACATCAGAATGTCCTCCTGCTTCTCGGTATAGACGAAATCCACTCCCATAGCCTTCGACAGATCTTTCAGGATGTCCGCAAGGTCAGCAGCCATAAAAGACTTGCGCCGGGGAGCCGCCACACGCGAGAGCGCCCTATAGTCCTCCACGAAACCTATCAGCGACTCGGACGAGGAGGCTATGGTCTCCAGCCCCGCCCGGATGTCCAGCCCCAGCTCCCCGGCCCTGTCGAAATCCTTGGCCAGCGCCTGGCTGAGGGTCGCTATCGGCGTGACCGTATTCATAATCTCGTGTGTAAGCACCCTGATGAGCCGCGACCAGGACTCGTCCTGATTCTCCTGCAGGTCCCGGCTGATGTCATCGAAGGTGATGATCTTCACTTCCTTGCCCCTGATGAACGCCCGCGAGGCATAGAGCCTCACGGTGATCTTCCCGCTTTCGCTGTATATGTCCGTCACCTCCTGATGCCCCTCCTGGACAGCTGCAAAAGCCTCCGAGAGGGAAGCGTCGATGTTCGCAAGCTGCCGCAGGGAATGGAAATTGGACAGCCCCAGCAGCACCAGGGCGCGGCTGTTGCGGTATGCGACATTCTCCCTGTCCAGCACCACCACCCCTGTCCGGATATGGTCGAGCATCTTCGCATAGTATTCCTCCCGCTCCCGCACCGCCTCCTTCTCGCGCATAAAGAAACTCTTCAGACGGTTCAGCGAAGTGCTGAAGCGGTGATAGATGCCCCGCTCCCTGAAGCGGACCGTCGTCTCCCCGTCCTCCAGCAGATCCACCATATAGTTCACCCGCCTGCCGGCCTTGTAGATGCTGAAAATCGCACCCAGCGCAAAACCCAGTACCAGCGCAATCGCGGCAGCAAGAGCGACGATGCCGCCGATAGTCATCGACATCCTCAGCATCACACTATATGTTGTATTTCTTCAGTTTATTGTACAGGGTAGGCCGGCTGATGCCCAGATTCTTCGCCACCAGAGACATATTCCCGTCAAATTTCTCTATCGCCTCGCGTATGGTCTTCTCCTCCACGTTCATAAGCGTGGAAAGCCCCCTGGAGTTCCCCTCTGCGGCGCTTTCCTCCCGCACCGGCGGCAGGTTGAGGTCCTCCTCCGTCAGGACTTCCCCTTCCGAGAGTATCACGGCTTTCTCGATGCAGTTCTGAAGCTCCCGCACGTTCCCGCTCCAGTGCCGCCCTTCCAGAGCCTTGAGCGCTTCCGGAGACAGGTCACGTGCGCTTCTGCGGTACTTTGCGGCATACATTTCCAGGAAATGCCGGGCAAACTCCCCGATGTCCCCGCGCCTTTCCCGCAGCGGCGGGATCACCAGATGCACGGTGTTTATCCTGTAATAGAGATCCTCGCGGAAAGTCCCCTCGCGCACCATCCGCTCCAGGTCCATATTGGTCGCGCAGATGAGCCGTATGTCTATCGGCCTCTCCGTCACGTCCCCTACGCGGGTGACCGTCCTGTTCTGCAGCACCCTGAGCAGCTTGGTCTGCAGATGCTGCGGCGTATTGCCTATCTCGTCCAGGAACAGCGTCCCCCCGTCAGCCTGCTCGAAAAGTCCCGGGCGGTCAGTATGCGCGTCCGTGAACGCCCCCTTCACGTGCCCGAAGAGCTCACTCTCGAAGAGAGTCTCCGTAATCGAGCCCAGGTCCACGCTCACCATCGGAGACTTGGAGCGCAGCGATAAACGGTGGATTTCGCGTGCGAGCACGTCCTTCCCGGTGCCGTTCTCGCCCGTAATCAGCACATTGGCATCCGTCCCGGCGATCCTCTCCAGACTCTTGCGCACGGCTGCCATCTGCGGACTGCTTCCCCAGATTATGCCGGCGGAAGCCTCGCCCTTGCGCTGCCCGCCCCCCCTGCTGCGGCGCGATTTAGCTGCGGCCGCATCCAGCACGGAAAGCAGATTCTCGTTGTTCCAGGGCTTGGAGATGAAGTCATAAGCCCCACGGCGCATACCCTCGACCGCGAGCGGAATGTCCGCGTAGGCGGTAAAGAGCACCACCTCCGTCGAGGGAGCCTCGCGCCTTATCTCCCCCAGCCAGTACAGCCCCTCGTTCCCGCTGTTCACCTCCGCATCGAAATTCATATCCAGAAGCACCACCTCCGCATCGAAGGTGCGCAGAGTCTGCAGCAGAGTCTTCGGCGAAGAGATGATCTGCACCTCGGCGAAATGCACGGGCAGCAGAATCTTCAGCGCCGCCCGGATTCCGGCATTGTCGTCCACGACGAGTATCTTACCCTTTTTGTTCATATCATCTGAGCATAGAAATCCAGTGGTAGATCAGCTCGACCCTGCGGCGCAGCACGCCGTAGTCCAGCGAGGAGGGCACATCGTCCGTGCGGTTCGTGCGCAGCGTGATGCCCGAAGTGAAGAGCACGGAGGGGATGCCGTTCTCCAGAAAAGGCCTCTGGTCGCAGATCCTGCGATAGAACAGCTCCGTGAACTCGCGGCTCCCGTAGTAGTCGAAGCCCAGATCGAGCCCGATGTCCTGCGAGCGGTTTATGAAGCTCAGCAGATCCCTCTGATACCCCTCGCCGCCGAGCATTATCAGATAGTCCGGACGCTCCGCGTCCAATGGAGCCAGCACACTCCCCACGATGTCCAGATTCACCACCTGCAGAATATCCTCCCTGTCTATCGTGAAGCCGGTGTGCGGGTCCCGGAGCTTCCCCTCCAGCAGCTCGCGGCAGAGCGCGTAAGCCCCCGCCATATTGGCCTGACGGCCGTCCAAAGCGGCGAAGATCAGGGTGGGGGTGCATCCGCCGGAGGCGGCCGCCTTGCGCTCCTGCGAGAACGCCTCGGATAGCGAAAGCAGCGCGGCTACGCCCGAAGCGTTGCTGTCGGCGCCCGGGTAGAAATTGCCCTCGAGCGTGCCGAGATTGTCGTAGTGCGCCATTATGATTATGTATTTCCGGCTTCCGTGTCCGGGGATGCTGCCTATGATGTTGTGTCCGGCATTGTCCGGCAGGGAGAAACTGTGCCCGAAGCGTCCGAGCGGCGAGAGGTTAGCTTTCGAGAACTGCCGCACCAGCCAGAATGCCGCTTCGGAGCCTCCCGGGGTGCCGCTGCCGCGCCCCGCGCAGAGCGAGTCGCTGAGGAACTCCACCTTCGAGCGCAAAGCGCTCTCGCTGAAAGGCTCGCGCCCGCTGCGGGCCGCTGCGTCACTGCCGGCGGCGGAAATGACCCCCGCCCACAGGATGATGCTGAGTAAAAATCTGTCTGCTCTCACGCTGTATCGGCACAAAAAATGTTTATTTCTTGCTATATTTGCAAGTTGCCGCCAAAGATAGAAATATTCGGCGACATAACGAAATCAGCGATGCGCCGACTCTTGTTGATACTCATACTCTTTCTGAACGCTGGCACTCTTGTGTCCGCCCAGTACGACAGGGACGTTTTCTTCCTCAGAGGCAGGACTTCTCTTGCGGACGGGAAATACGCCCAGGCCATAGAGAATTTCAACGTACTCGCGCGTCTGGACACCACGGACTACTGGAATTTCTTCTTCCGGGGCATCGCCAAATACAATCTCGGAGACATCCGGGGAGCGGAAAAGGACTTCGACCGCTCGGTCCGGCTGAATCCCGTCTTCACAAACGGCTACCACTACCGCGCCATCAGCTGCAGCCGTCTGGGCCGCTACGAGGAGGCGTTCCGGGACTTCGACCGCGCCATCGAGCTGCGCCCGGGCTTTATGGGCGTCTATTTCAGCCGGGGCGTGGCCTATTTCCTTTCCCGGCAGTTCGACAGGGCCATAGGGGACTTCGACCGCTACATAAAGAAAAACCCCCGCGACCCGGCCGCCTACCTCAACCGGGGGGCCTCGGAGCTGTTCCTCGGAGACACCCTCAAGGCTATGCGCGACTACGACAAGGCCATAAAGCTGGACCCCTACGACCCCGAGGGCTATATCCGCCGGGGGCGCATCTACTCGCTGCAGGGGCGCACTGAAGACGCCATCCGCGACCTGGACAAGGCCATCGACATAGACAGCACGAACACTTTCGCCTACTTCAACAGGGCCCTCCTCCACTATGAGGCGAAGGATTACAACTCCTCCATGCGGGACCTGAACCGCGTCCTCGCGGATGAGCCGGGGAACGCCCTCACCCTCTACAACAGAAGCCTCATCTACGCGCAGGTCGGGGACTTCGGGAATGCCCTCGAGGATATGGACAGGGTGATAAACATAAACCCGAAGAACGTTCTGGCCTACTTCAACCGCGCCTCCTTCTTCGTGCAGATGAGCCGCTGGAAAGATGCTCTGGACGACTACGACAAGGCCATCGAACTCTATCCGGACTTCGCCAAGGCCTATATGAACCGCTCCTACGTGAAGAATATGCTCGGGATGACCGCCTCTTCCCGCAAGGACTACGACACGGCCAGACAGAAAATCCGCGAATACGAGGAGAAGAACGCAGCCGCCGAAGGCTCGTTCGCCGACACCACGAAAAAGTACAGTTCCCTCCTGGCGCTGGATGCCGACTTCGCGAAGAAAGACTTCGACGACGAGCTCCTTCAGCACCGCGACATCGACATCCGTCTGAAGCCGCTCTACAAGTTCAGTCTGAGCGAGGCTGCCCGGGAAGATGCGGGCTACGCCCTGAGCAACCGCTACGAAAACACCCTTCTGCGCCGCTTCCTCGCCTCTTCCCCTGTCCCTATGGTAGTCTCGAACTCGGACACTCTCAGCCTCCTGAGCTATTCCGGCCGCATAGAGAACGCCATCTACGGCGACAGCAGCGCCTCGGCCGGCGACTCTGACATCTCCCCGGCCGGAGTCAGCTTCATCAAGGCGATGAACGACGTGCAGCTCAAGCGCTATCCGGCAGCTATGGAAGAATATGACGCCGCCGTGCAGCAGGCGTCCTCAGATGTCTCATCTGACAGATACTCGGAATATTACAGGGCTTTCTACCTGATGAACAGGGGAGTCCTGAGGGCGGAGATGATAGACTTCATCGCCACCATACAGAACAATGTCCAGACCCTCACGATGGACGACCAGGGGACGACCCGCGCCCGCGTGAGCGACCGCATAGACCGGAGCTACGACTACTCCGAGGCCATCGAGGATATGCAGGAGGCGCTCAGGATAGTGCCCGACCTGCCTTATCTGCACTTCAACCTCGGAAACCTCTACTGCCTCTCCTCGCAGCTTCTGCTCTCTATCGGCAGCTATGACAAGGCCATCGGGTATTACCCGGCGATGGGAGATGCCTACTATAACCGTGGACTGGTGCTCATCTATCTGAAAGACAAGGAGAAAGGCTGCATCGATCTCTCCCGCGCAGGCGAGCTGGGAGTCTCCGACGCCTATAGTGTCATCGCCAGGTATTGTGAAAACGAGCAGCAATGATAAAGTTCATCAGTCTTTCCAGCGGCAGCTGCGGCAACTGCTACTTCATCTCGTCCGAGGAGCCCGGGTGCGAGCAGGCAGGCATCCTCATAGACGCGGGGGTCAGCCTCCGCAGGCTCAAGAAAACCCTGTCGGACAATGCTTACGGCCCGCACTCCTTCTCCTCCATCCTGGTGACCCACGACCATCTGGACCATATCAGACACCTGGGCTCATACTGCAAGAATCTCTGCAAGTGCGTCTATGCCACCCCGGTACTCCACGCCGCCCTCGCCTGCCACAGCTTCACGAAGGACCACATAGCTTCCTGCCGCAGGGAACTCTCGCCGCAGGAGTGGAACGAGATAATCCCCGGGCGCGTCAGCGCCAGATGCTTCGCGGTGCCTCACGATGCCACGGAGACGGTGGGATATGCGCTCAGCATCGACGGCTACTCCATCGTCATAATGACGGACATCGGCAGGATGACCTCAGAGGCCCTGCACTATGCCTCGGAGGCCGACACCATAGTGATAGAGTCTAACTACGATATGGATATGCTCATCGCGGGCCCCTACACGCACGAGCTCAAGATGCGCATCTGTCAGGGGAACGGCCATCTGAGCAACGACGAGTGCGCCGCCGCCATACGGCAGTTCTACACCCCACGTCTCAAGCACATCTTCCTCTGCCACCTGAGCGAGAACAACAATACCCCCGACCGGGCCTACCGCGCCGCAGCCGATGCCCTCGCCGGGCTGGGTCTGAGCCCCGTGAGCAGGAACTCCTGGCTCTTCACGGGCCCGGAAGGCCGGAGAGTGACACTCCGGACTCTGCCCCGGCGCACGCCCTCGCAGCTTTTCACTCTCGACGGCTAGAGCGTTTCACCCCCCATCCGCAGTCACAGTATGAAAGAATTCATCAAAATGATACGGCGCTACGTCGTCCCTTACAGCAAGTACCTCTGGGGTTCAGTCCTTATGAACATACTCTCGGTGGTGCTGAACCTCTTTTCCTTCTCGCTGATCATCCCCATCCTGAAGATTCTCTTCAACCTGGACGGCGGCACCTACAGCTTCATCCTCTGGGACAGCGCGGATGTGTCCACGAAGGACATTCTGCTGAACAACCTCTACTACGGGGTGACCTCCCTCATCGCCGCCTGGGGCCCGGCCCGCGTGCTGCTCGCCCTCTGCGCCGTCCTCTGCTTTATGACAGCCCTGAAGACCGCCTGCTACTTCGGCTCGTCCGCAGTGATGATTCCTATGCGCACGGGAGTCGTGAAGGACATCCGTATGGACATCTACAACAAGATTCTCTCCCTCCCTCTGGGCTTCTTCTCGCAGGAGAAGAAGGGCGACATCATCGCCAGGATGAGCGGTGACGCGCAGGAGGTCGAGTCCTCGATCACGAGCACGATGGATATGCTCATAAAGAACCCCATCCTCATCGTAGGCTACTTCGCCGCCCTGCTCTTCATCTCCTGGGAGCTGACCCTCTTCACCATCCTCTTCGCCCCCGCGATGCTCTGGATTATGGGCAAAATCGGCAAGAAGCTGAAAGAGAAGTCGCTGCAGGCCCAGGCCCTGTGGAGCGACACTATGTCCCAGGTCGAGGAGACCCTCGGAGGTCTGCGCGTCATCAAGGCCTTCCTCGCCGAGGGCAAGATGAGCGGGCGCTTCGACGGCGTCACCACCGAGATGAGGAACAAAAACAGCCGCGTCGCCACCCGCCAGGCCCTGGCGCATCCGGTCAGCGAGTGCCTCGGCACCATAATGATAGCCATAGTGCTCTGGTTCGGCGGCACCCTCATACTTAAGGACGGCTCCCCCATCGACGCTCCTACCTTCATCTATTATATGGTGATACTCTACAGCGTCATAAATCCTATAAAGGACCTCTCGAAGGCGGCCTACGGCATCCCTAAGGGTATGGCCTCGATGGAGAGGATAAACAGGATACTCGAGAGCGAGTCGGACATCAGGGAAGCGGCGCAGCCCGAGTCTCTGGAGAGTTTCGAAAAGGGCATCAGCTTCCGCACAGTGTCCTTCAGCTATCCGGGCAGCGAGCGCAAGGTGCTCTCGGACATCGACCTCGACATCCCGAAGGGCCGCACCGTAGCCATAGTGGGAGCCTCCGGAGCAGGCAAAACCACCCTCGTGGACCTCATCCCGCGTTTCTACGACGTCACTTCCGGAAGCATCAGCATAGACGGCAAGGACATCCGGCAGCTGCGCATCAGGGACCTCAGGGCCCTGATGGGCAATGTAAACCAGGACCCTATCCTTTTCAACGACACCATCTTCAACAATATAGCCTTCGGAGTGGAAGGCGCTACTATGGAACAGGTCGAGGCGGCCGCCAGGATAGCGAACGCCCACGACTTCATTATGGAGAAGGAGGACGGATATTTCACCGGCATAGGCGACCGGGGCTGCCGGCTCTCGGGCGGACAGCGCCAGAGGATAAGCATCGCCCGCGCCATACTGAAGAATCCTCCTATACTCATCCTGGACGAAGCCACGGCCTCGCTCGACACCGAGTCCGAGAGGCTCGTGCAGGAGGCTCTCGACCGTCTGATGACAAACCGCACCACCGTCGCCATCGCCCACCGCCTCTCCACCATAAAGGGAGCGGACGAGATCATAGTGATGGACGAGGGCCGCATAGTGGAGAGGGGAAAGCACGAGGAGCTCCTCGCCCTCGGAGGCTACTACAGGAAACTTAACGATATGCAGGCACTATGAGCAGACGCAGACGCTCCGGAAAGAAACACACGCTGCGGATCTGGCTTATCCGCCTTCTCTTCGCGGCGTACCTTGCGGCCGTGATATGGCTGTGTTTCGGGCACTTCGAGGAGTTCCGGCACTTCGATATGGACTTCTTCGGCATCCCCAAGGACAAGGTCGTGCATTTCTGTATGTTCCTTCCCTTCACCTTTTTCGCCCGCTGGTCCTTCGACTGGAGACACGACAAGCTCTGGCTCAGGATACTCATATACCTGTTCATCATTATAGTGGGCCTCATACTCGGCGCCGCCACCGAGGTGGGGCAGGGACTCACCGACTACCGCAGCGAAGACCCTCTGGACTTCTATGCCGACGCTCTGGGCATAGCGGTAGGAACTGTCCTGACCATTATGACCGAAATACTATTCGTTAACAAATATGACTAAGCACATAATGACACTTCTGAGCGCCGCCCTGCTCTGCTGCGGCCTCACAGCTCAGACGCGTAACATCACGGAGGATTTCGTCCCCGTGCAGGACTCCCTCAGGGTCCTTCTGCGAGAGAGAACCACTGTATCCACAAATCCGAGGATCAGCAAGATCCTCCGCCGGGGCAGCAAGCTCGACTTCTATTTCACCCGCGAACTGGGCGACTACGCCTGGCGGAGCGAGGACGTGAAGTGGCTGCGCTCCACCCTCCGTTCCCTCTTCCCGCAGCAGTACGCGAAGGAGACCATCGGCGAGATCTTCACCGCAGGCTCGCGTCTCGAGACTCTCCTCACCCCGCCACTGGGCAATGACGGCAAATCCCACAGCTACCGTTACTCCTTCTCCGACAGGGGACGGGACTCCTTCATAACCCGCATCGGAGAACGCCGCTTCGAGAGCGGTCTGGACGGGCGGATAATCGCTCTCTGGCAGAGCCACGGCCGCTACTTCGAGGCGAAATACGACCGCTGGGAGTGGCAGAGGGCCCCTTGCCACGGCACGGTCGAGGATATGTACACCCAGAGCTACGTGCTCCCGTTCCTCATCCCTATGCTCGAGAACGCGGGAGCCTATGTGATGACTCCGCGCGAGCGCGACACCCAGGTCCGCGAAATCATCGCGGACAATGACCCCTCCTTCACCGGCGAGCGCTCCGGCCTTGTGCGCCGCAGCGGAAGCTACAGCGAAAACGGCTTCTGGAGTGACGCGGGCGAGGGTTTCGCAGACTCCAAGCCTGTATATGTCCTGAATGACAATCCCTTCACTATGGGCACGGCCCGCAAGGCACCCTGCATCCTGAAAGGCGACAGGAGCGAGATCCGCTGGACCCCGACCATCGAGGAGTCCGGTCCGTACTCGGTATATATCTCATACAAAACCCTCGAGAACAGCACATCCTCAGCCCATTACACCGTGCGTCACGCAGGCGGCGTGACCGAGTTCTGCGTGAACCAGAAGATGGGCGGCGGCACCTGGATCTACCTCGGTACCTTCGAGTTCGAAAAGGGCAGCGAGAGCTATGTCTCGCTGGACAACGTCACCCCGGCTGGCCACAAGTTCGTGAAAAACACCGTAGTGACAGCCGACGCGGTCAAATTCGGCGGCGGTGTCGGCAAGATAGCCCGCGGCCTGCCTGACACCCCGCTCGAGCGCTATACCACCTCGGGTATGCCCGCCTTTGCGGAGGGCGCGATATACTGGATGCAGTGGGCCGGAGCCGACAGCACCCTCACGCGCCAGTGGGACGATGACTACACTCAGGACTATGCCTCCAGAGGATCCTGGGTCGGGATGATGTCCGGAGGTTCCAAGTCGAACCCCAAGCAGCCCGGGAAGAACATCCCCGTGGACCTGTCCTTCGCTTTCCACACAGATGCCGGCACCACTCCGGATGACTCTACCATAGGCACCCTGTCCATCTACACGCTTCGCGCGGACGAGAGCGAGCGTCTGCCCAACGGCGAAAGCCGTATGAGCTGCCGCCACCTCGCGACTCTGGTTTCCGACCAGATCTGCGACGACGTGCGTTCCGACTTCGACCCCGAGTGGAACAAGCGTATGATCTGGGACCGCTCCTACAGCGAGTCCCGCACCACATCGGTCCCGGGTATGCTTCTGGAGCTGCTCTCGCATCAGAATTTCGCGGATATGAAATACGGTCTCGACCCGTCCTTCCGCTTCACCGTGAGCCGAGCCATCTACAAGGGAATGCTCAAGTTCCTCAGCGACCTCTACTCCTTCGACTACACCGTGCAGCCGCTTCCGGTGCATTCCTTCGCCGCCCGTCTCGACGGCCAGCAGGCGACCCTGAGCTGGCAGCCTACCGATGACCCGAAGGAGCCTACGGCAGCCCCGACCGGCTACATTCTCTACACCCGCGTGGACGACGGAGTCTTCGACCAGGGCATCTACCTCGACCCTTCGCAGGGCTGCTCGGTCAGAGTCGCTGTCGCTCCGGGACACCTCTACAGCTTCAAGATTCAGGCGTACAACTCCGGCGGCAAGAGTTTTCCGTCCGAGGTCCTCTGCGTCGGCACGCCTGACGGCGCAGCCTCCCGTGTGCTGGTCGTAAACAACTTCGACCGCGTCTCCGCCCCTACCTGGTTCGACACTCCTCAGTACGCCGGCTTCGATGCCGCCACCGATGGGGGCGTAGCCTACGGCAGCGAGATAAATTACATCGGCAATGTCTATCAGTACCGCAGGAGCCTGCCTTGGATGGATGACGACAATCCCGGTTTCGGAGCCTCCTACTCCGACTATGCCGGCAAGCTCGTCCCGGGCAACACCTTCGATTTCGTTTTTCTGCACGCCAAGGCCCTTATGGCTTCCGGCTATGCGGTGCAGTCCTCTTCGCGCGACGCTTTCACCGCCCTCGGGGCCGATCCCTCCGACTGTCCCGTACTCGATCTTCTCTGCGGCAAGCAGGTGACGGTAAAGGTGGGCAGGGGAGCTGTCCCTAACCGCTTCCAGGTCTTCCCCGAGGCTCTGCAGAAGTCTCTTCGCGACTATACGGCCTCAGGCGGGAATGTCCTTATCTCCGGAGCCGACATAGGCACGGATGTCTGGGACGAGGTCTATCCCGTACAGGTGGACAGCGCATACAGGGCTGACACGAAGGCTTTCGTGAGCGAGGTTCTGGGCTACCGCTGGGTTTCCGACCACGCCTGCTACACGGGGGCTGTGGAGACTCTCTATGATTCTCCTGTGGATTTCAGCGACCTCGCGGGAGGCTTCACTTTCCATCAGAAGCTGAATCCGGAAATCTACTGCGTCGAGAATCCTGACGGCATCCTGCCTGTCGGGGAAGGGGCCCGGACAGCGCTGCGCTATACCGGGAACAGTGTCTCCGCCGCAGTCTGCGCCGACAAGGGCGGCTACCGGGTCTTCAGCCTCGGACTGCCGCTCGAAAGCATCTGCGACCCTGCACAGATGCAGAAACTTATGAAGGATACCGTTGACTGGCTAAAAGCAAGATAATATATGACAGAGAGTGAACGCGGTATAATCGAACTTCTCCATACGCAGGTGAAGCCGGCCCTGGGCTGCACCGAACCCATCGCAGTGGCATTGGCCGCCGCCAAGGCGGCTGAGCTGCTGGAGCTCCCCGACAGGCTGTCTGCGGACCTCGGCATCGCGGTCTCCGTCAGCGGGAACATCCTGAAGAACGGGATGGGCGTGGGAATCCCCGGCACCGGGATGACCGGTCTGCGCATCGCCGCCGCTCTCGGTGCCGTCTGCGGCAAGTCCCTCTACGCTCTTGAGGTCCTGAAGGACCTCGACGAGGCTTCCGTGGCTCGCGCCAAGTCGCTTGGACCGGAGGTGAAGCTGGGATTGGCCGATACGGCCCACGTGCTCTATGTCTGCGTGACGGTTTCCTGCGGGGGACGCGACGCCACTGCGGTGATTCAGGACGGGCACGACAATATCGTGCGTCTCGAGCTCTGCGGGGAGGTGCTCTCCGATGCGGGCGAGTCGCACACCGCGGGCCCCGGGTCGCATTGCAGCGGCTTGACCGTGAAGGAGATATATGATTTCGTACAGAGCGTCTCCGCCTGCGACATCAGCTTCATACTCGAGGACCGGACGCTTAATCTGGCATTGGCCCGTGAGGGCCTCGCGGGGGATTACGGGCTCAATGTCGGCAGCACCATAGCCGCCGACGAGGAAGATTTCGGCAAGGATTTCCTCGCTTACGCGATGTCTCTCACCGCTGCGGCCTCCGATGCTCGGATGGCCGGCTGCACTATGCCCGCGATGAGCAATTCCGGCAGCGGGAATCAGGGCATCACCGTCAGTATGCCGGTGATAGCTTATGCGCTGCACTATGGCGTAGATGACGAGAGGCTGTCCCGGGCGCTGTGTCTGAGCAACCTCATCGCCATCCACATAAAGAGTCATCTAGGGCTGCTTTCGGCTCTGTGCGGCTGCGTGGTGGCTTCGACCGGAGCGGCTTGCGGCATCGCCTGGCTCAAGGGGGGCAGCTACGCTCAGATCTGCGCGACGATAAAGAATATGATAGGCAATATCACCGGTATGGTCTGCGACGGGGCGAAGGTAGGCTGCGCTCTGAAGGTGGCTTCCGGCGTGTCGAGTGCGGTGCAGGCCTGTCAGCTGGCGCTCGCCGGCCACTGTGTGGGGCGCAACGACGGGATTATCGACGACGACATCGAACGTTCGATCCGCAACCTGGGCCGCGTGGGCTCCGTAGGTATGCACGAGACGGACAATGTGATACTTGATATTATGGTATGTAAATAGCTTATATTATGGTAAAAATCGATCTTGACGGATGTAATTCGTTTGTGAAGTCTTCTGATTACAGGACTTATGAAACAGCGGCTCTCTCAGCCTTCGACACACTTCTCGCCGGTGACGGCAAGGGCAGCGATTTTCTCGGCTGGCTGACTCTCCCCGGCGATATGAAAGAGTCTGAACTTACTGAGTATGAACAGATCCGCGACAGCTGGAAGGCGAAGGGCGTGGACCTGGTGGTGGTCATCGGCATCGGCGGTTCCTATCTGGGAGCGCGCTGCGCGATAGAGGCTCTTTCGCACAGTTTCTCCAAGCAGCTCCGGGACAAGGGGGGCAATCCCGAGATCGTCTTCGCGGGCAACAACCTCTCCGAGGAGTACATCGCAGAGCTGATGGACCTCGTGTGCGAGCGTAACGCCGCCTGCGTGGTCATCTCGAAGTCCGGCACCACCACCGAGCCTGCAGTCGCTTTCCGCATCGTGAAGCAGCATCTCGAGGAGAAGTACGGCCGCAGCGGGGCTTCGGAGCGCATCGTGGCGATCACCGACGCGAAGAAGGGAGCCCTGAAGACGCTCGCCACGCAGGAAGGCTACCGCAGCTATGTGGTCCCGGACAATGTCGGAGGCCGCTACTCCGTCCTCTGCCCTGTCGGCATCCTGCCGATTCTGCTCGCCGGCTTCGACGTGCGCGAGATTCTTCGCGGCGCGGCCGAGGAGCGCGAAGCTCTGATGCTGAAGGGCTCCGCCAATCCTGCTGTGCAGTACGCCGCTATGCGCAACCTTCTCTATTCCTCACTCGGAAAGAAGGTGGAGATAATGGTTTCCTTCAGAGCGAAGCTCCAGTATTTCGCGGAGTGGTGGAAGCAGCTTTACGGCGAGTCCGAGGGCAAGGACCTGAAGGGCATCTTCCCCGCTTCCGTCACCAACACCGCGGACCTTCACTCTATGGGTCAGTTCATTCAGCAGGGTGAGAGGGTGATGTTCGAGACGGTCCTTTCCGTGGAGAAGAGCCGCCGCGAGGTGAAGATAGGGAGCGATCCTCAGAATCTCGACCAGCTTAATTATCTTTCCGGCCGCAATGTCGAGTACTGCAACGCTATGGCTCAGCTCGGCACGAAGCTCGCGCACATCGACGGAGGTGTCCCTCAGCTGGAGGTGAAGGTGGAGCAGATCGACGAGTATAATCTGGGCTGCCTGTTCTATTTCTTCGAGTTCGCCTGCGGCGTCAGCGCCTACACCCTGGGTGTGAATCCTTTCGACCAGCCGGGTGTCGAGGCATACAAAAAGAATATGTTCGCCCTTCTGGACAAGCCGGGCTACGAGGAGCAGTCCGCCGCCATCCGCGAACGCCTCGCATAGGCGCTGACCCTACATTATCTTATGCCTCGCCGCGATTCGCGCCCTTGATGAAGAGCAGGGCGGTGAGCGGCAGGGCGATGATGGCCATAGTGGCGCTGATAGGCAGGTAGATGCCGAAACTTACATATTCCACCACGAGATAGGTGACGAGCAGCAGCCCGATACCTATCGCGGAGGATATGAGATAATGGTAGCGGATATCGCTTTTGCTGCAGACCGTGCGGCTGAGATTCGGGACCCCGAGAGAGATGAACCCTATCGGCCCGCAGATGCTCACGGCGCTGGTCACCAGAAACATAATCATCAGAAGACTCAGGGCCTTTCCGAGGTTGGAGATTTCTATCTCGCCCCGGAAATGCCTCGTGAGTTTCCCGGCTGACAAGATGGCTGCGGCAAGTCCTCCCGCGAAAAGACAGAGCGAGAAGATGATGTCGCCCCCCGTCACGCCCTCGAGACGGAAATTGGCCGCGCCCCAGAGATAATACTGCTTGAGGAGATCTCCGTTGGGTGCGTTGGTCACGACGATGGTGCCGAGCGATCCGATGAAAGTGCCGAAGATGATTCCGAAGGTTATGAGGTTCCGGGTGCTGATCCTGAGAGTGACGAAAAAGCATATCAGCGTACAGAGCAGCGTGCAGATGAAACTGCCCACCGTGAGCGAGCACCAGCCGGACATCGTGGCCGCCGCGGCCCCGAGGCAGGCGGCGGAACCCAGCCCGAGGGAATATACATCCCCGAGCTGGTTGCGCCAGAGGTACTGCATCTGTATGCCCCCCACCGGCAGAGCTATGCCGGAGAGGATGACGTATAGCAGGCTGAGCATTGCCCCTATCGTGCTGATACGGTGATAGGATTCAGACCTGCGGTATCCTGTATGACATCGAAAAGCTTTCCGTCAGGAGTGAACACGTACATAGTTCCGTTGTTCTTGTAGTCCGAGCAGCCCACCCATACATACTCCGAGGTGGCGGCGAGAGAGTAGGCCTGAGGAAGACCCGTGCCGTCGGTGACGAATGTCCCCGCAGGAGTGTCGGTAAGCGCATTGTGCTTATATACGGTGCCCGGGAGCGGGTTCCAGTACGCATCGTACCCGCCGCACATCACGTAGAGGGTGTCATCAGCGAGGGCTATGGCCGAAGGGCTGGAGTAGCTGAGATCGCTCACCTTCAGCGTGCGCACGTCGATGGCCTGTACCTTCGCAGGGGTCGCGCCATAGTCTCCGAGACTGAGCACATAGATATAGTTGCCGCACTGCTCCATCGTGGCGGGGTTAGTGTTCACCTCGAGAGTGGAAGTCTCGACGAAAGAAGTCGCGTCCACTACCGAGACGGTATTGTTATAGGTCGGATAGAGATAACCGCCCGAATTCGAGACATATATCTTGCCTCCCACATAGACGCAGCCTTCCGGGTTAGGGCCTACCGCCGTGGTGCGGACAGAATAGCCGGAAGGGTTTATCTCGCCCAGATATCCCTCATAATAGGTCACATAGATAAGGCCGTTGGAACCTTTGGTCAGATAGCGCGGAGACAGTGCGGTGCCGTCCGGCAGAGTGGCCACGATTTCCTTCTTTATCTTCAGGTCCTTGTCAGTCACGAAGATGATCTGCGAGACATTCACGGAGATATATACGTCCTCTCCGTCCACGAGTATGTCCTGGGCGGTGTCTCCGAGCCCCTTGCCGTTCACCGAAGCGAACACGTCAGCGGTGAGAGTCTTGTTTTCCACATTATAGACGGCCACGTTCGCGTTGTTCAGTCCGAAGGAGCCGTTGTTCAGGATGTAGTAGCCCGTAGGGGTTTCGACTTCGGGTGTGTCATTGTGTTTGTTGCAGGACACGGCGCACAGCAGTGCAGCGAGAGAGAGGATAGTTAAAAAGCGTTTCATTTTGTTTATGAATTTTAAATAATTATATATTTTCTTACTTGTTCGGAAGCTGTTTTCTTGACTTTGAAGTTGCTCTCCTGGCATCAGAAGCTGATTTTCATCGTGAGCCGGAAGTTGCGCCCGGGCATAGGGTAGTATCTGATGATCTCGTAGTTCGCTCCTCCCAGATTCAGAACTTCTGCGGAAATGCGCACTCCAGCACTCCCGCCGAAAGCGAATTCCCGGCTGAGCGAGACGGAGTGGTCGCAATAGGCGGCCAGTTCGTTGGCGGGGATGTTCTGCTGCAGGAAGTATCTTCTGCCCACGGCGTTCAGCGTGTAGGAGAGGTCCAGCCACCTCAGGCCGAGCGTCAGAAGGACATTGCCCGAATGGCGCGGGGTGTACTGGATCTGATGGCGGTAGTTTTTGGCCTGGGGGTCAGTGATGTCCACCGCATATCTGTACGAATAGTTTGCGCGAAGGGTCAGATCCATTCCGCTGCCCAGTCCCCGGGAGTAGGCGGCGGTGAAATCCCCTCCGAACATCTGCACCTTCCCCAGGTTCCGCATCTTCCAGATGAACATCGTCGGTATGGCTACTATCTTGTCTCTCACTGAGTTATAGTATAGGTCGGAAGTGAGGGTCAGACGGCCCCGCCCCTGCCCCTGCCTGCCGCCCCCGTACCGGCTCAGGCTGCTCTCACTCCGGTCTGCCCCGCCCCTGCCGCCCTCCACGGAGGAAGCGGCCGAAGGCCACAGGGAAAGTGTAGCGCCGAGATTGAACTGCCCGGCCTTCTCCGGAGAGAGAGAGGTATTGCCCACGCGGGCGTAGTAGAGGTCGTTGAAGGTCGGGACGCGGAAGCCCTCGCGCCACGAGGCTCTGAGCCGAAGGTTCTCCGTTGCGCGCCACGATGCGCTGAGTGACGGAGACAGGCGGCTGCGCTCCGGTGCGGGCGAGCCGCTTTGCGTCCACTCGTGGACTGCCGTGAAGGAAAGGCTCCCTGTGAGAGTCAGACGGGAGCTGCGGTATTGGCCCGAAAGGGCCGAGACAGACGATACCCGCGAGGGATTCCGGCTTTCGGGGATGCTGGAGTCGAGATGGTTGAAGAAAAGGTCTTCGGCGAGCGTGAAGCGCATACGGCCGGTGCTGCGGTATTCGCATACGGTAGAGCTTGCCGCCTCGTACTGCGTGTACCTGTCGTCCTCCGGGACAGGGTAGAGCGCGGAGCTGTTCGTGTACCGGTTATAGGCTCTGCTCAGGCTGAGAGTCTGGCGGATGCGGGAGCGGCTTCCGACCGCAGAGGTGTAGATGGCGCTCAGAGACAAGTCCTTGTCCCACAGGCGTTCCGTAGGATTCTGGCTGTAATAGACTACGGAACCTGGGAGTCCACGTTCCGAGAGATATCCGCGCGCCTTCATCTGCAGCTGCCCCGCTCCGATGCCGCCGTAGAGGTTCAGTTCCGCAGCGAGCGTGTTCACGTCGCTGTTCAGACGTCTCTCCCTCGTGCGCAGGCTTCCGTTTACGAGCGTGAAAGGATAGACTCCGTCGGATGTCAGCCAGTCGGCCGAGACCATCGTACTCCAGCGCCTTCCGAGTCTGCCTCTGTAGGTAAGAGACGGAGCATAAGTGGAAAAGGAGCCGTAGCGCATCGAGGCGCTGACCCCGTAAGGCCTGTCCTCGAAAACGGGACGGGAGGTGTTGATACTCAGCACTCCGGCAGAATTCAGCAGGCGGGCGCTGCGGAAGATGTCATCGGCGGCGCCTATCTCGACGGAGAGTTCGGAGACGTTCTCGAGGTTGAAGCGGGAGATGTCGATCTGGCCGTTCTGGGCGTCGGAAACCGTGATGCCGTCATAGCTGACCGCAGTGTGCTGCGCCCCGAGGTTGCGGACAGAGACTGTCTTGATGCCGCCTATCCCGCCGTAGTCGCGCACGCTGACTCCCGCGAATGAGCGGAGAAGCTCGTGGAGTCCGGCCGCTCCGCTCCTTTCGATCGCTTTGCGGCCGAGTTTCTGAAGCGGCGCGCTGTGCGAGGCCTCGACATTCCGCTGCGAGAGTACCACAGCCCTTTCGAGCGTGTCGCTCCGGGCGGACCCTTCGCTGCCCGGGCCGTCACTCGCGATGTTCCGGACAGCACCTTCTACGCCCGAGGTGGCACTTTCCCCTCCCGTGGCGGCAGAGCAGAGTTCAAGCTTCCCGCTCCTCTCTGCCGGATCGGCAGAGAGCACAGAGCCCCCGGCGAGCGGGACGCCCGCAAGGAGCGTCAATATCAGCGAGAATGCAAGCATCAAAGGTCGTATCGAGCTGAGCTTGCCCCCGAGCTCCGGCATCACACTTGACTGCGGCAGGTCTTCTGGCTATTCCAAGTCTCGAGCCTTCTCGGCCTGCGGCCAATGGCGGTTCAGATTTCGAGACTTCCGCTTCGCGGCATCCTCCGGCATCATCCCGGGAGACGGGAAATACAGCTGCGGGCACAGCGCCGGCCTCTCACCGGCTTCCCTCTTCAGGCCTGGGGCGGCTTCAAGCGACTCTTATAGGAATGACCCGGTAGTTTTGTCCGTCGCTTAAAACCGGTCCCGGCTCACCGTAATCCGCCGCAAAGGTAAGGAAAAAATCCCCTCCGCGAAACATCTTTTTACTCCGTAAAGCCTTTTGTGCACCGAAAACCGTCATTGCCGGCCCCGTTCCCGTCATTGCCGGCCCCGTTCCCGTCATTGCCGGCCCCGTTCCCGTCATTGCCGGCCCCGACCGGCAATCTCTCCGCCTACACGAGATGCCCGATCAGGTCGGGCATGACGAAATCCGTCGGGCATGACGAAATCCGTCGGGCATGACGAAATCCGTCATTGCCGGCCCCGTTCCCGTCATTGCCGGCCCCGACCGGCAATCCCCCCGCCTACACGAGATGCCCGATCAGGTCGGGCATGACGAAATCCGTCATTGCCGGCCCCGACCGGCAATCTCTCCCTGCCGCCTACACCTTCACAGCCACCTCGGTCCCTTCGTAGGCTATAGGGTCGAGCGTGCGCAGACCGGAGGCGGAAACCACCTCGACGGTGATGCTCTTCACGCGGGCCATCCCCGGGAACGAACCCTCGCGCCCGCCGATGGTCAGAACCCCCTTCGCATCATCCCAGCTGAACGGAATCCACGAATACTCACCCCTCTCGTAGCCGTAGCTTACGCCGTCATCCTCATAGAGGGCATATTCGGCATCGGAGCCGGCATACACACGCAGCGTCAGAGTGCTGCCGTCATCCTCGGCCGTGTACTGGATATCAGGTCCCATAGGAACTATCTGACCTGCACGCACATAGACAGGAATCCTCTCGAACGGGGCGTCCGCTGTGAGACTGCGCCCTCCCTCCACAGGACGGCCCGTCTCCCACTCATACCACAGACCCTCAGGCAGATAGACCTCCCGGCTGCGCTGCTTGTACTGATAGACCGGGCACACGAGGAACGCGTCTCCGAACATAAACTCGTCATCCACAGCAAGCGCCGCCGCATCATCGGTGAAATCCATAACGAACGGACGCATAATGGTATAGTCGTCGAAATGCGCACGTGCGGCCATAGTATAGATGTACGGCATCAGCTTGTAGCGGAGCTTGTCCACGGAGACGATGGTCTGATACGCGGGGTCAGACTCCGGAGCGATATTCTGCGGCTCGCGAAGCGGCCATTGGCCGTGGGCCCTGTACAGAGGATTGAACACACCCCACTGATGCCAGCGCGTCTGAAGCTCGCGCCACTCCTTCAGATCCTCGTTCACCACTCCCTTCTGATCGTAGAGCCGCTGCGCCGCCATATACCTGTTCTCCACGCTGAAACCGCCGATGTCCTGCGTCCAGAACGGAATGCCGCTGACGGAGAAATTCAGTCCGGCCGTGATCTGCGCCTTCATATCCTCCCAGCGCGTGCCGATGTCGCCGCTCCACGAAGCCGTGGAGTACCTCTGCAGACCCGGGAAGCCGCTGCGCGTCAGCAGGAACACCCTCTGGTCCGGAGCCACGCTGCGCTGACCGTCGTAGATGGCCATCGCGTTCACTATCGAATAGGCGTTGAAATACTCCGTCGAGCTGCCCAGGGCGGTCGGCCCGCAGAGCGCCTTGCGGTAGTCCATATCCGTGCAGTCGTGGATGTTCGGCTCGCTCGCATCCATCCACCAGGCGTCCACGCCGAGCGTGAAGAGGTGCTCGCGCATCTGCTCCCAGAACATATCCCTCGCACCTTCCGCGTAAGCGTCATAGAAAGACTGCTCGTAGCCGAGCCAATCGATGACTTTGTCCTCCACGGCCTTGCGGTAGATCCAGCCGTGAGCGTCCAGCTCCTTGAAATGCTCCGTATTCACATAGAACTTAGGCCATACGGAGATCATATACCTCGCGTTCATAGCGTGGACAGAATCGATCATAGCCTTAGGATCCGGGTATCTCGCCGGGTCGAACTCGTGGCTGCCCCACCGGTCATCTTTCCAGTACTGCCAGTCCTGCACGATATTGTCCACCGGAATGCCGCGTTCGCGCATCTGTGCGAGAGTCTCCAGAGTCTGCTTCTGCGACGAATACCTTTCGCGGCTCTGCCAGTACCCCATAGCCCATTTCGGCATTATCTGTGCCTTGCCCGTCACGGTGCGGTAGCCGCTGATGACCTCGTCGATATCCTCGCCCGCGATCAGATAGTAGTCGATCTGCCTCTGCATCTCGCCCCACCATCTCATCTGCTCCCTCTGCTGCTCCGGCTCCGGACTCAGGACTCTCAGACCGCAGTAGGACACGTCCCCGTCCGGCTTCCACTCCACGCGGATAGGGACCCTGCGCCCTTTCTCGAGATTCACCTCGAACTTGCGCCCGTTAGGATTCCAGGCCGTGCGCCATATTTCGGAAGTCACGCTCTCCCCGTCGATGAAAATCCTGGTGTAGCCCGCATAATATATATAGAAGTGGAAAAGCCCGCTCTCGGAAGGCTCTATCTCGCCCTCGAAGAGCACGTTCGCGCCATTGAACTTGAAATCCGGGGCATTGCGCACCTTCACGCACTCCGGGGTCTCCAGGAACTCCTGCGCGAGGGCTGTCTCCCTGCGCACCAGACGGGTCCCGTCCGCTGCGGTATAGGTTCCGGTCAGGGCACCCTCCTCGCCCTTCTTGTCATAGAGCGTGAAGACATCGCCGAGCTGCGCATAGTCGCGCGGATCTCCCCAGCGGCAGAAACTGTTGCTGTCCCAGAGCAGACCGTAGCGCTTCGAGGACACTATGAAAGGAAGGGAGATCTTCGTATTGTACTGATAGAGTTCCTCATTGCGCCCCTTGTAGTTCCACTCGTCGGCCTGATGCTGGCCCAGACCGAAAAATGCCTCGTCCTCAGGGGAGTCGAAGGTCTGGCTCACGGTCCAGGCCGTACTGCCGTCCACCGTTATCGGAGTGAAACTCCTGCTGTCCTCGCTCGTGAGCTCTGTCCCGTCCGCGCGGAAGAAGCTCACCTTGCCGTCCGCTCGGCTCACCTTCGCGGTGATTCCGGGAGCGGAGATGGTCACGAAAGTATCATCTTCCGTGATTTTTGCCTTTACCTTCTGTGACGAAGGCAGCGCCATCAGGGACTTTCCGTCCGTGAAGTCAGCACCTGCAGGGACTGAGCGGACCCTGAGCACATTTTCGGAATAAACATCCACCCTCGTCTTGCCGTCGGGGTAGGAAACTGTAACGGAATTGCGGCTGCAGGACACCAGAGCGAGTGCCGAAAGAGCCGCGAGTTTCAGTGTTGTCTTCATATACATATAATCGGTATTATGGTTATTATTCCCGTGGGGACAAATATATCATAAAATACCGATTCCCGGGCAGCGGGAGCACCATCGTACCATTAATGGATAAAAAAGTATTTGTTTAGCTTTCCGACCAGGTCTAACTTTGCACATTGAATTATAGCCCGGAGACACTGAAACTGAAGCGACAGTAACACAGAGACCGAAGAATACTATTCAATAACCAATTATATGCTAAACAATCGACAGTATGAAAAGTAAACTGCTTTCGTGCCTGCTGATGCTTATGATAAGCGTCAGTGCGATGGCTCAGCTGATTCCCATTACCGGAACGGTGAGTGACCAGACCGGTCCGGTCATCTCGGCCAGCGTCATTGAAAAAGGCACTACTAACGGTACTGTGACCGATTTCGACGGCCGTTTCTCCCTCTCGGTGAGGAAAGGGGCGATTCTCGAGATTTCGTCAGTAGGCTACACCACACAGACGGTCACTGTGGGTGAACAGACAAACTTCATCATCACCCTCGAAGAGGACAACGAATTCCTCGATGAGGTCGTAGTGGTCGGATACGGTACGATGAAGAAAAGCGACCTTTCCGGCGCATCCGTATCCATGAAGGAATCGGACCTCAAGGGTTCCATCATCACGAACCTCGACCAGTCCCTGCAGGGCCGCGCGGCCGGCGTATCCGCCGTGCAGACTTCCGGAGCTCCGGGTTCCTCCTCCTCCATCCGCGTCCGCGGACAGGCTACCGTAAACGCTAACGCCGAGCCTCTGTACGTCATCGACGGCGTCATCGTGCAGGGCGGCGGCAACTCGGGCAGCGACTTCGGCCTCGGGAGCCTCGGCAACGGCAAGGTTTCCACAATCTCGCCGCTCGCCACCATAAACCCTAACGACATCCTCAGTATGGAGATCCTCAAGGATGCCTCCGCCACCGCCATCTACGGCGCCCAGGGTGCCAATGGTGTGGTTCTCATCACCACGAAGCGCGGTAAGGCGGGCGAAGCCAAGTTCACCTACGACGGTATGTTCGCCCTTTCGCGCCAGACCAGCCGCATCGATATGATGAACCTGAGGGAATTCGCCGAATACTACAATGATATGGCCTCCCTCGGCGAGTACTCGGCAAGCGCCTACTACGCAGACCCTTCCATCCTCGGCAAGGGTACTGACTGGCAGGACGAGATCTTCCGCACGGCTATCCAGCATCAGCACCAGATAAGCGCGCAGGGCGGTACCGAAAAGGTACAGTACTACGTGTCCGGCGCCTATATGGACCAGGAAGGTACCATCATCGGCTCGGAATTCAACCGCTTCTCCGTGCGCACGAACCTCGACGCGCAGCTCAAGGACTGGTTCAAGCTCGGAGTGAACGCCACTTTCGCAAACACCAGCGATAACCTCAAGCTCGCAGACGGCGGCGAGGGCGTGATCTTCTACTCCCTCTCCACACTGCCTGACATCCCTGTCTATGACATCGACGGGAACTATTCCACCACGGTGCGCGAGGGCTACACGAGCGCGAACCCTGTCGCCCTGGCTATGCTCGACGAGTATCTGCTCGACCGTCAGAAGCTCACAGGAAACATCTACGCCGAGCTTACTCCCATAAAGAATCTCGTTTACCGTTCAGAGATAGGTTTCGACGTCAGCAATTCCGACGCGAAGACCTACAAGCCTATGGTGAACCTCGGCGGCTGGACCCGCAACTCGAACTCTATGAGCTGGCAGAAGAACAACTCTATGTTCTGGCAGCTCAAGAACTACCTCACCTACAGCAACACATTCGGCAAGCACAGCCTCACCGCTATGCTCGGACAGGAGTGCTGGGAGTCGAACTACGACTACCTCAGCGGTTCTAACACCGGTCTGCCTTCAGATGAGATCCACAACCTGAAGCTCGCCACAGGCGATGCGAGCGTGAACTCGGGCTTCGGCTCCTCGGCTATGGCCTCCTTCTTCACCCGCGAGACCTACAACTACGACGACCGCTACCTGCTCACCTATACATTCCGCTACGACGGTTCTTCGAACTTCGGACCGGATAACCGCTGGGCGGGCTTCCACTCCTTCGCGGGCAGCTGGAAGTTCACGAACGAGAAGTTCCTGCAGTTCTTCAGGCAGAATATCGCGATGAACAGCGGTAAGCTCCGCATCGGCTGGGGCCAGACCGGTAACGCGAACATCGGTTCGGGAGCCTGGGAGTCCGGAATGAGCAAGATGCCTTCGGCTCTGGGCGACAGCCAGCGTCCTTCGAACATCCCTAACACCGGCATACACTGGGAGAAACAGGTTCAGACCAATCTCGGCCTCGACCTGAGCTTCCTGCAGAGCGCTGTGAACCTCACCGTGGACCTCTACAAGAAAGTGTCTTCCGATATGCTTATGTCCCTGACTCTTCCTGCCTATATGGGTACGCACGGCAACGGCTCGTCCGCACTCGCTGCTCCTAAGGGCAACTACGGCACCATCGAGAACAAGGGTCTCGAGATCACCCTCGACACCCACCCGATAAACCACGAGAACTTCGGCTGGGACAGCAACTTCCAGATCTCCTTCAACCGCAACAAGCTCGTATCCCTCGACGGCACGGCCAATGCACAGCTGGTAGGTTACGGACAGTGGTCCGACATCGTCAGCGTGACCGAGGTGGGCGAGTCCCTCTACAACTTCTACGGCTATGTGGTCGAGGGCGTATATCAGGATCTGAATGACATCCAGAGCTCCCCGAAGGCCGAGAAATACCCTTCCGACGGCGTGTTCAACCGCAACACCACCGTATGGGTGGGCGACCTCAAGTTCAAGGACGTGAACGGTGACGGCAAGATCGACGAGAACGACAAGACGAACATCGGCTCCCCGCTCCCTAAGTTCACCTTCGGATGGACAAACAGCTTCCGCTACAAAAACATCGACCTCAGCATCTTCATCAACGGTTCCTACGGGAACAAGGTCCTGAACTACAATATGATGGGCCAGGGCTACAATGGTCTGGTACATATGAACAGCGCCTGGATAAACCAGCACGTCTCCGTAAAGGACCGCGCGCAGCTTCTCGCCATAGACGCTACGAAGACCTACGCTTCCGGCAGCTGGTATGACGACATCACGAACGTGAAAGTCGCGAACCCGGGCACCAAGGTGCCTCGTCCTACCGTCTCCGACCCTAACGACAACGACCGCCTCAGCGACCGTTACATAGAGGACGGAAGCTACATCCGCCTGAAGAACATAACTCTGGGTTACACCTTCCCTAAGTCCCTGCTGACCAAGCTGAAGATAGAGAACCTCAGAATCTATGCAAACCTCCAGAATGTCTATACCCTCACCAAGTACACCGGATATGACCCTGAAGTAGGTGCGAGCACCCAGGATTCCACCGGTCTTACCTTCGGTGTGGACAACGGACGTTATCCTTCGCCTATGACCTGTTCGTTCGGTCTCAACATCTCATTCTAAACAAGGAGGAACATACGTATGAAAAATATACTGAAATTAATCGTAGCGGCAGTTTTGAGCATCGGCGCGCTTTCCTGCTCCGACTTCCTCAACCGTCCTTCCGAGGACAGCTACACCACCGAGCAGTACTACGCGAACGATACCCAGGCTGAACAGGGAGTGAACTACCTGTACAACTCTCCGTGGTACGACATCGTCCGCTTCTACATCTACGGCTCCGAGACTATGTGCGGCAACGTATATCAGGGACAGAGCGCCTATACCACGCTCACCGTGAACGGAACCGACGGCGACCTGAAGAATATGGCGTACTCCCTCTGGGCCGTGAACGCCCACTGCAACACCGTGATAAACAATCTTCTCAAATCCGAAGGACCTTCCGAGGCGAAGAAGAAGCAGTGCATCGGCGAGGCCCTCTCCTGGAAGGCTATGGCCTATTTCTTCCTCGTCAGGACATTCGGCGACGTGCCGATCATCCACGACAACACCGAGTCGATCAAGGCGGGAGACTACAACCAGATACAGAAAGTCGCCAAGGCCGACGTCTATGAGTACATCATAATGACTCTCGAGAAGGCGATGGAACTTCTTCCGAAGAATCCTTACATCGGAGTCTATAACCGCATCGACTACTATGCCGCCGAGGCCCTTCTCGCCAAGGTATATCTCACCCGTGCCGGCGTGAGCGGAAGTCTCGACAACTCCGACCTCGCGAAGGCCCGCGACTATGCCAAGGATGTCATCGACAACTCCGGCAGAAGTCTCACTCCTTCCTATTCCGACGTGTTCCGTCTCTCTCCTAAGGTCTTCCAGCAGAGCGGCGAATGCCTCTTCTCCTGGCTCTGGAGCAGCGATACGAATTACTGGACCTGCCAGAACTCCATCCAGAGCGATGTGGGTCTCGTGGGTTTCGACGAGTTCGGCGATCTCTGGGGTGACTGGAAAGGCCCTACCGTGGACCTTCAGGACGCTTTCGGAGTATCTGCGGCAGACAACCCTGAAACCAGAAAGGCAAACGAGAAGGACTCTCGTCGCGCCGCTACTATGATGATGTTCGGCGACCAGTACAGCTACTTCTGGACTGATATGGGCGGATTCGACTTCTACCGTTTCTTCTACGATTCGAGCTACTCTCCGAACAGCACGAGCGGCAGCTGGCAGTGCGTGAGCGGTGCCAACTACTGCAAGCATCTCTACGGCAACGACGCCGATCACGTGGCGGCTCTCGGAGTACACGCGTCGAATATGCACAGCCAGCTCCCTACGCACATCCTCAGGCTCAGCGACATCTATCTCGTATATGCCGAGGCCTGCGTGCTGACGGGAGACGCTTCCTCCGCCCTCACCTATGTGAACAAGGTGCGTGAGCGCGCGGGCGCCGAGCCTCTCAGCTCCGTCAGCTTCGATGACGTATGGAAGGAGCGCCGCCTGGAGCTCGCCCTCGAAGGAGACCGCTGGTACGACTTCGTGCGCCGTTCCTACTACGACGTGAACTCCTGCATCGCGGAGCTCAAGGCACAGAGGCGCTCCGGCTACGACGGCCTGAGCAACGCCTACTCGAACTTCGTGATGTCCACCACCGGTGATTACGTGGGCCCGGGGGCCAATCCTTGGGACAATTCCGAGATCAGCTACAAGGGCGATATGGAGCTCGTGGACGTCAAGGCGTCTATGTTCACTATGCCGTTCCCGAGCGAGGACGTGGTACTGAACCCTAACGTCGGCTCCGATGTGGAGGGCGTGCACGTCGATGTCCGTGAAACTTATGTATATAACTTTTAATCACAGGAAGCAATGAAACCAATCATAAAATATCTGGCGGCTTCTCTTGCCTCGGCTCTCGTACTTGCAGGCTTCTCTTCCTGCGACAGCGTCGACTATCCGGACCGCTTCGTTCAGACGGACGGAGTGCCTTCGATCTACTTCGTAAGATCTGCCGACAGCGATGTGGCCATCACACAGGCAAGCCTGGAGCAGATCCTGTGCATCGTGGGCGACAACCTCACGAGCGTGCACGACGTCTATTTCAACGACCAGCCGGCCATTCTGAACACCAGCTACATCACGAAGAACACCCTCGTGGTGGCCGTTCCGAAGAATCTCCCGGGCGAGGCCACCGACAAACTCTATCTCATCACCCGTGACAGCACCGTCGTGGACTACGACTTCAAGGTGCTCCTCCCTGCTCCGAAGATCAACTCGATGTCCTTCGAGTGGGCGCTGCCGGGAGAGACCGTCACCATCAGGGGCAACTACTTCGCCGAGCCTCTGACAGTGTCGTTCCCTGGAGCCGACGCGACTTCCATCTCGAACGTCACCATCGATTCCTTCGACGTGGTCGTCCCTGACGGCGCGCAGCCGGGCAAGATAAAAGTCACCACCGATTCGGGCACAGCCCAGTCCATCTTCGAATACAGGGACAGCCGCAACGTGCTTTTCTCCTTCGACGATGCCCGAGGCAACCACGGCTGGCACAACCAGACCATTCAGAGCGACGAGAACTCCATCGACGGGAATTATCTGCAGCTCTACGATGCGGCCACCGTCTTCAAGTGCGACGGCACCGACTGGAACGATACGGGCTACCACTTCGAGTACTGGCCGGGCAACTGGAACTCTCCTGAGACCTACGAGGACCCTGACGGCATCGACCTGACGAAAGTCGTGGACTTCACGGACTTCGCAAGTATGGCCCTCAAGTTCGAGATGCGCATCCCTGCCGACCACCCTTGGACAGGCTGCCCTATGCAGATCTACTTCGCGAGCCTGAATATGTGTACTCTCGGCACGGCGAACAATACCTACTTCCACGACGAGACCATCTCCCTGCCGCGTGTTATGTACAGGCCTTGGCAGGCTACAGGCTCGTTCGACACGGGAGGCAAGTGGATCACCGTTTCCTTCCCTATCGAGAGCGAGTTCGTGTATGACTGGGGCGGCGGCAAGGCTTCCGGCAAGCTCTCCGCAGACTCGTTCGCCGGCTTCGAAATCTTCTTCGCGGCGGGCAGCTCCGACGGCGAGGGTACGCCTTGTACTCCTCTGGTCCAGATCGACAACATCCGCGTGGTGCCTTGCAAATAACATAAGGAGGACAGAATATGAAAAATATATTTATCAGATATTCAGCTCTTGCAGCCCTTCTCGTTTCCTTCGCGGCCTTCACCGGCTGCAAAGAGGAGGCTCTTGACACCGACCAGTACGGCGATGGCGGCGTGAGATTCACCGCTTTCGCTCCTAATCCGGCGATGCGCGGCGGCGAGCTCCGCATCCTCGGAAGCAATCTCCAGGACGTCAAGGAAATCCGTCTTCAGGGCGGGGTTTCCGTGACTGACTATACGGTAGTGAAGTCAGGCACACAGGCGGAAATCCGCTTCACCGTGCCGCTCGAAGGCCCTCAGCCGGGCAGGATCTCCGTAGTGGACAGAGACGGAGTGGAGTACAGCTCCCTTTCTGAACTTTCATTTACCGAGGCCATCGGGATAGATTCATTCTCTCCATCCGAGGTGCTCTCTGGTGATGTCATCACCATCACGGGCGAGTACCTGAACATAGTGAAGGAAGTGATCTTCGAGGGCGACGCCTATGTCACCGAATTCGAATCCCAGTCCCGTCACCAGCTTCAGGTGAAAGTGCCTGCGAACGCGATCAGCGGCTTCATCCGCGTCTCCGACGTGAACGAGCTCGTGGATCAGAACAGCATCCCTAACACCGTGTACGCTTCCGAAGAGCTCGAAGTGGGCGACCCTACGGTCACATTCACGGACAAGGGCCCTTACAAGCTCGGCGATGTCATCGTCATCGACGGTGAGCATCTCGATATGATAGAGACCATCGACCTTCAGGGCGCGACGGATGTGGACTTCACGGTAAATGAAGATGCCACGCAGATCAGCATAGTCCTCCCTGCCACCGCTACCGACGGACCTGTCCTGCTCTACTCTTACGGTGCGAAACTCTTCACCGCAGGCAAGATAGAGACAGTCAGCGTCGCTGACCTGCAGATCAGCTCCCTCGCCGAGGACGGCCGCTACAAGTCAGGCACCGAGGTCGAGATCAGCGGGTCCGACCTGGACCTTGTGAACAAGCTCACATTCGTGAATGCCGAGGCTTCCTTCTCCTACAGGGACGGCAAGATCTACACTTCCATCCCGGCAGCGGCGAAGGACGGTGCGATCACCGTGACTCTGGAATCCGGCAAGCAGGCCCGGACTCCTGAGATCGAAGTCGTGAAGCCTGTCATCACTTCCCTGAGCGCCACTGAGGCCGTAGCGGGAAAGACAGAGCTCGAGATCTACGGTACTGACCTTGACCTCGCGGTCACGGTGAAGATCGGCAATGAGACCGAAAGCTTCATCGAGTGCGCATATCAGGTAAAGGACAACGGGACTCTCACAGTGCAAGTCTCCGACCAGGCCTACACAGGCCCGCTTACCGTAGTCGCCGAGAACGGCTACGAGAGCGTTTCGGAAGAAGTCAGCGTAAGCTATGACAACGCCGTGTCCATCAAGTTCACCAAGCCGTCATACAGCTCCGGCCGTGACATCACCATCGAGGGAAGCAATCTCCAGAATATCGAGACCATCTCCATCAAGGGCAAGAAAGTCACGAACTTCACCAGCCGCAGCAACGAGGCTATGGCCTTCGGTATTCCTGACGGGGTAGGTCCGGGCGTATATCGCCTCGTGCTCACCCTCGTGGACGGCTCCGAGCTCACCTGGCCTGTTCCGTTCGAGATCACGGCTCCTTATACCGAGACCTTCATCTGGGAAGGCAGCGAGGATCTCTCCGGCTGGGGCAACTCCCCTTATCTCGGAACTCCTAACGCGTTCCAGGATGCAGGCATAGCCGAGGGCGACGTGATCAGGGTTTACTTCACCGCCTACAACGACTGGTGGCAGTTCAAGAACCTTGCGGGTCACTGGGACGAGCTCTCCATCGCGGAACTTGACGGCGGAAGCACCGTGAACACCGACAACTTCGACACTTCCTCCGGCTACTTCGCGTTCAACGTGACCGCGGACATCCTCGCCAAGCTCACGAACCAGGATACAGGCTGGGGCGGCGCATACCAGTGCCAGGGCGAAGGCGTCATCATCACGGGCGTAAGTCTCGTCCACTACGGTGCGACCGAGAAGGTTGTCTGGGAAGGCTCCGAGTACACCGGACCGGATTACGACAATAACCTCCAGATCGGCACCGAGGACGACTGGGTCAACGCCGGACTCGAGGAAGGCTGCGAAATCAGACTTTACTTCACGGCCGAGTCCGAGACAGAGTGGCAGATCCAGCTCTTCGACGGCCACTGGAACGCTCTGAACGCCCTGAATCTTCCGGGTGCAGCTCCTAACCAGTTCAATGCCGAGAACTCTCCGGAGGCCATCTCGAAGGGTTATGTAAGCTTCAAGGCTACCGGCGAGATCTATACCGCACTCACTACGAAGGCCTGGTGGGGCTACGCGCTTATCTGTCAGGGTAAGGGCATCACCTTCACCAAATTCACCTTTATGTAGGATATTTTGCCCGGCGGAGGCTGACCCCTCCGCCGGGAGCCAAGAATCATAAGGAATTACTGATGCTGATATGATGACCTTCAGAATACGCCTTGCGCTGCTTTTCTGGGCAGCCCTCGCCGCAGCGGCCCTTCTCCTCCTGTCTTCCTGCGGGAAGGACGACCCCGTGAAGAAGGAAGAGGCGGCCTCTCCCGTCCTGCTTTCCTGCAGTCCCGCGAACGGAGCGACGGAGCTCACGGGCACGAGCCTCGATGTCGTGTTCACTTTCGACCAGAACGTGAAGAGCACTTCCGCGCAGTACGCCAGGATGAGCATAGACAACGGCGCGATCATCAGCAAGGTGAACGCCTACAATGCCGACGTCACCGTCTCGCTCTCGTCCCTGACTGCCGGCACGAGCTATACCCTCAGTATCCCTGAAGGCGTCATAAGCGGCTTCAAGGACAATGCCGCGAAGGCCATCAGCTACTCTTTCACTATGAAGGAGGAAGAGAAGCCCGGCCCTGCCGAGGGCGACTATGACAGGAATCCCGCCGCCTCCCTCACAAATCCCGCAGCTTCGGCTCAGGCGCAGAAACTCTATGCCTATCTGCTGAAGAACTACGGCTCCAAGACCCTCAGCGGGGCTATGGGCGGAACCGCCTGGGAGACCACCTATACCGACGCCATTGCGGCGGCCGCCGGCAGATACCCGGCCATCGTCGGCTTCGACTACCTCTTCCTCGACTGGCCGGCCAAATCCTGGGACGGCTGTCCGGACTACGGGGACATCACCCCCGTGAAGGAGGCTTGGGAGGCCGGGAACATCATCCAGATAGGCTGGCACTGGACTGTGCCGTCCGCAGAAGGCGAGACTGACCTGGACAACTATTCCTACAAGACGAAGCTTTTCGGAGTGGAGAACGCCCTGACGGAGGGGACCTGGCAGAACGCCGTGATGAAGGCTCAGATAGAGAAGCTCGCAGGGTACATGTCCCTGCTTCAGGATGCGGGCATCCCCGTGCTCTTCAGACCGCTGCACGAGGCGGCCGGCGACTATACCTGGGGCGCTTGGTTCTGGTGGGGGTACGACGGGGCGGATGCCTGCGTAAGACTCTGGAGATATCTTCGCGACGCTCTTCAGGGCACCTACGGCCTGAACAATCTCATCTGGGTCTGGACCGTCCAGACAAAGAACACCGGCAGTGTCAGCGCAGACCTCGGCGAAGCACGGGCCTGGTATCCGGGTGACGACTATGTGGACATCGTGGGGGCCGACCTCTATGAGGCCAAGGGAACCACGCAGGCGGAGGCATTCAAGTACATAAACAATTCCGTGAAGGGGACCAAGATGGTGGTGCTCAGCGAGTTCGGCAACCTTCTCGACATAGACGGAGCCTTCGCCGAAGATGCTCCGTGGGGCTATATGATGAACTGGTGCAATTTCGAGGACGGCCGGCCCGTTTTCTACGCCAAGAATTCCGACGGCACCTACTCCTGGAACAACACCGCCGACGACTGGAAGAAAACCCTCTCCGGAAGCCGCATACTGAACAGAAACGACATTCCATCCCTCAAATAATCATAAGCGTTATGAAAATCATCACCAACACTATTCTTACTGCGCTCGCGGCTCTGTCCATCATCGGCTGCTGCGGGCCGAAAGCGACCGAGACTCCGGCCGGAGTGCTGCTGGCGAGACTCTACGCGGCAGCCTCCGAAGGGAAATTCTACTACGCGCATCAGGATGATGCGGTTTACGGACACAGCTGGAAAGTTGAGGACGTCGCACTCGATCCGCTCGATCGGAGTGACGTCGCCTCAGTCTGCGGCAGTGCGCCCGCTATGATCGGCTTCGACCTCGGAGGCATCGAAATGGGCGATGCGGCAAATCTGGACAGCGTGGACTTCGCTCTTATGCGCCGCGCCGCTATCGCTCACGTGGCGAAGGGCGGCATCGTGACCTTCTCCTGGCACCCGCGCAATCCTCTCACGGGAGGAGACGCCTGGGACATCAGCAGCGACGAAGTCGTGGAGTACGTATTGGACGGCGGAGCCGGCCACGGGATGTTTATGCAGTGGCTCGGCCGCACGGCGGACTTCCTGCTCTCGCTGCGCGACGCTGACGGAAAGCTCATTCCGCTGATCTTCAGACCTTGGCACGAGAACATCGGCAGCTGGTTCTGGTGGGGCGGCAAGCTCTGCACCCCCGAGCAGTACATCGCGCTCTACCGCCTGACGCGTGACTATATGAGCGGGCGCGGCCTGGACAACATAGTCTGGGCGTATTCGCCCAATTCCGACATCTCGGCGCAGGAGTATTTCAGCCGCTACCCGGGTGACGAGTACGTGGATGTGCTGGGTGTCGATCAGTACGAGTTCCTCGAGGACCCGACGAAATTCTCTTCTGAGCAGGAGCGCATAGCTGCGGCAAGCGAGTACTTCATCGAGCGTATGCGCTTCGACCTGAAGTATATGGCCGAGTTCGCAAAGGAGCACGGGAAGCTCATTGCAGTCAGCGAGACTGGCTTCGAAGGCATCCCTTACCCGAAGTGGTGGACCCGGGTGCTTCTCGAAGCCGTCGCGGACGCTCCTGTCTGCTACGTGCTGACCTGGAGGAACGCCTGGGACAAGCCGGGACATTACTATGCCCCGTTCGAAGGCTCGGCGGATGCTGAGGACTTCGTCGAATTCTACAAGAACGAAAGAACTATATTTCTGAAATAGCGTATGGACTTCAAGGAAAGGCTCGCCCGGCTCGAGAGGAGCCACGAGCAGCTTCTGACACGCAAGAATGTGCCGGTCTATGAGAACGGCGTCTATGAAAGATATGCCTCCGCGGTGCTTACCGCCTCGCACGCTCCGCTTTTCTGGAGATATGACCTTAATCCGGCGACAAACCCTTATCTGCAGGAGCGCTTCGGCATACACGCCGTGTTCAACGCCGGAGCCATCAAGTGGAGAGGGAAATATGTGCTCGTAGCCCGCGTGGAGGGCGCTGACCGCAAATCCTTCTTCGCCGTGGCGGAGAGTGAGGACGGAGCGGAAGGGTTCCGCTTCCGCGACTATCCGGTGACTATGCCGGAGTTCGGTGAGCCTGCCGTGAACATCTATGATATGCGCCTCACTGCGCACGAGGACGGCTGGATCTACGGCATCTTCTGCGTGGAGCGCAAGGACCCCGCAGCCCCGGACGGGGACCTCTCCTCAGCCGTGGCCTGCGCCGGGATCGCCCGCACGAAGGACTTCGAGAACTGGGAGCGGCTTCCTGACCTGCGCTCGAAGTCGCAGCAGCGCAATGTGGTCCTGCATCCGGAATTCGTGGACGGGAAATATGCCCTCTACACGCGCCCGCAGGACGGCTTCATCGATGCCGGCAAGGGCGGCGGCATAGGCTGGGCCCTCGTGGAAGACATCACTGATGCCGAGGTGCGCGAAGAGAAGATAATCAATCTGCGCCACTATCATACCGTCAAGGAACTCAAGAACGGTGAAGGTCCCGCCCCGATCAAGACCCCGCAGGGCTGGCTGCACCTCGCCCACGGCGTGCGCGGCTGCGCTTCCGGTCTCAGATACGTGCTCTATATGTATATGACTGCCCTGGAAGACCCTACGAAGGTCATCGCTGAGCCGGCCGGCTTCTTTATGGCGCCGGAAGGGGAGGAGTACGTCGGAGACGTGATGAACGTGCTCTTCTCGAACGGCTGGATAGCGGATGAGGACGGCACGGTATATATCTACTACGCCTCCTGCGACACCAGGCTGCACGTGGCGCGCAGCAGCGTGGACCGCCTCGTGGACTACTGCCTGCACACCGCTCCGGACGGGCTGCGCACCGCTCTCTCTGTAGAGAGGCTGAAAGCGTTGATAGACAATAACAAAAACCTATAACCCCCCCCCCACCACCAGGGAGCCGTCTGCGGGCGGCTTCCCTATACTGAAACCAAACCTGCTCATACCATATGAAGGAATACGGTCATTTCGATGACAGCACGCGCGAATACGTGATCACTGAACCGGCGACCCCCTGGCCGTGGATAAACTATCTGGGGACTCAGGATTTCTTTTCCCTTGTGTCCGGAACTGCCGGCGGCTACAGTTTCTGCCGCGACGCACGTTTCCGCCGCATCACCCGTTACCGTTACAACGGTGTCCCTATGGATGCGGGCGGCAGGTATTTCTACATCAGCGACGGCGGCACCGTATGGAATCCGGGCTGGAAGCCGAGCCGGACTCCGCTCGACTTCTACGAGTGCCGCCACGGTATGGGCTACTCCCGCATCACAGGCGAGAAGAACGGCCTGCGGGCCTCGGCGCTTTTCTTCGTGCCGATAGGCTCCCGCTGCGAGATCCAGAAGCTCACGCTCACTAACCTGGCCCCGCAGACCAGATCCTTCCGCCTCTTCTCCTTCGTGGAGTGGTGCCTCTGGAACGCCTCCACCGATATGGAGAACTTCCAGAGGAACTTCTCGACAGGCGAAGTGGAGGTGCAGGGGAGTGTCATCTACCACAAGACCGAGTACCGCGAGCGGCGCGACCATTATGCGTTCTACGGCGTGAACGCTCCGATAGCGGGCTACGACACCGACCGCGAGTCCTTCCTCGGACTGTACAACGGCTTCGATGCGCCTCAGACCGTGCTCTCCGGCGCTCCCGGGAACTCTATCGCCCACGGCTGGAGTCCCGTCGCCTCGCACTGCCTGGACCTTACTCTCGCTCCGGGGCAGTCCCGCGACCTCATCTTCGTTCTCGGCTACGTCGAGATGCCTTCCGATGAGAAATTCGAGAATCAGCTCGAGCCGCAGGCCCTTGCACAGATCGCAGCAAGCGTGTCGGGCACTCCTTTCGCGGGCGAGGCCATCTCCTCCTGCTCCGCTCTCATAAACAAGCGCAAGGCATACGAGATCCTCTGCGCCTACAGCGACGCCGCCAAGGTGGACGCAGCATTCGAGCAGCTCGGCCGCTATTGGGACGATATTCTCGGCCGCTTCCGCGTCGCCTCCCGCATCCCGGAGCTGGACCGTATGGTCAACGTCTGGAACCAGTACCAGTGTATGGTCACGTTCCACCTTTCCCGCAGCGCGAGCTTTTTCGAAAGCGGCATAGGCCGCGGACTGGGCTTCCGCGACTCGAACCAGGACCTGGTGGGCTTCGTCCATCAGTGCCCTGAGCGCGCCCGGGCGCGAATTCTCGATATTGCCGCCACGCAGTTCCCGGACGGCAACTGCTATCATCAGTATCAGCCGCTCACCCGCCGGGGCAACAACGACATCGGCTCCGGCTTCAACGACGACCCTCTCTGGCTCCTCTTCGGGACCTTCGCCTACCTGAAGGAAACGGGGGATTTCAGCATACTCGAGGAGATGGTGCCTTTCGACAACGTGCCGGGCAGCGAAAAGACCCTTATGGAGCATATCTTCATCAGTTTCAGCAGGGTACACCAGAATCTCGGTCCTCACGGCCTGCCGCTCATAGGCCGTGCCGACTGGAATGACTGCCTGAATCTGAACTGCTTCTCCGACAACCCCGACGAGTCTTTCCAGACCACCGGGAACCGGACCTTCGGCAGCAAGGCCGAATCCCTTATGATAGCGGGGCTCTATGTCGTGGCGGGCCGCGACCTTGTGGAGCTGCTGAAATATTTCGAGGACCATCCTCACTGCTCTCCGGTCGCGGAAGTGGTCAAGTCCGAAAAGCGCTCCTCCCGCTCCGTCGCCCAGTGGGTGAACCGTATGTGCGAAGCGGTGGAGGAGTACGGCTGGGACGGGAACTGGTTCCTGCGCGCCTACGACTTCTACGGCGGCAAGATAGGCTCGCAGCAGAATGCCGAGGGCAAGATCTATATCGAGAGCCAGGGCTGGTGCACTATGGCCCGCATCGGAGCCGACAAGGGTATGTGCGACAAGGCCCTCGACTCCACAAAGAAATACCTCGACAGCGAGCACGGCATAGTGCTGCTGAGCCCCGCCTACACGAGGTACTACATCGAATACGGCGAGATTTCCTCCTACCCTCAGGGCTACAAGGAGAACGCCGGCATCTTCTGCCACAATAACCCTTGGGTCATCATCGGAGAAGCCCTCGCAGGCCGCGCCGACGATGCCTGGGAGCATTATTGCAAGATTTCTCCGGCCTTCACGAAAGATCAGCTCCTGCACAGAGTGGAGCCGTATGTGTATTGCCAGATGATTTCCGGCAAGGAGGCCGCGAAACCGGGTGAGGGCAAGAACAGCTGGCTCACGGGCACTGCCGCCTGGAACTGGTACGCGGTATCCGAATTCCTGCTCGGGCTCCGTCCGGAGTATGACGGCCTGAGGATCAAGCCTTGCCTGCCCGCGCAGATAAGCGAGTACAGGATCCACCGCGTCTTCCGCGACGCCGTTTACGACATCACCGTGCACAACAGCTGCAGCGGCAAGTCGGAATTCATAAAATACTCTCCGGGACATCACGTCCTGACTCTGGACCTTTAGCGATTATGAAGAAGCTGCTTTCCTGCCTGACCCTGTCGGCGCTCTGCCTCTCCTCTCAGGCCCAGAGCACCTGTCTGCTGGACTCCGACTGGACCTTCGCCCTGGGCGACGCCTCCTCGATGGAGGCTGATTTTCAGCACGGTACGGAGTATTTTACCTACTACTGCAAAGCTCGCAGCACGGGAGGCAGCCTTGCCCCGATAATGCCATCATTTGACGATTCCGCCTGGCAGAGGGTCAGTCTGCCGCACGACTGGGCGGTGGACCTGCCCTACAGCGGAGAGGCGAGCCATTCGCACGGCTACAAATGCATAGGCTGGAAGTACCCTTCCCACTCCGTAGGCTGGTACCGCCGGCATCTCTACGTCCCCGAGTCCGAGAAGGGGAAGCAGATAAGCATAGAGTTCGAGGGGATCTTCCGCGACAGCCAGGTCTTCTGCAACGGCTTCTACCTCGGCCACGAGCTGAGCGGCTACTCTTCGCGCGTCTATACCCTCACCCCGTACCTGAACTATGGCGGGGACAACGTCATCACCGTCCGCTGCGACGCTTCGACCGAGGAGGGCTGGTATTACGAGGGCGCGGGCATCTACCGCCACGTCCGTCTGCACAGTGCCGGCCCGGTCGCCCTGAAACCCTATTCGCTCGAGATTCAGCAGAAGAAGTGCTCCGACGGCAGCGTGTGGACCCTCGCCTCCGATTCGCAGCCGGTCTATGTCGACACTTCCTGCATAAATATGCAATATACATTCTCCGACGCGTCGGCCAATCCCGCACTTATCTCGCGCAGGGTCACGATATTGGACGCTTCCGGAGCGTCCGTGGAGCGCGCGGAGCGTCCGTGGAGCATCGAAGATCCGTATCTTTATACACTCAAGCTCGAGCTGCTGTATGACGGGAAGTTGTCGGACACTTACAGCTGCCGTTTCGGGGTGCGAACTCTGGAGTTTTCCGTGGAGCGGGGACTGCTGGTGAACGGCAAGCCGCTGAAGCTGAAAGGGTGCGATCTGCATCTGGACCACGCCGGAGTGGGTGTGGGGGTGCCGGACGAAGTGTGGCGCTACAGGATTATGCGCCTCAAGGAGTTCGGATTCAACGCCATACGCTGTTCGCATAACCCCGCTTCGCCTTCGATGCTCGCGCTTTGCGATGAGCTGGGTATGGCGGTGATAGACGAGAACCGGCAGTTCGGAGTGAACGAGCAGCTGGAGCAGATGCGCAATATGATAGAGCGCGACAGGAATCATCCTTGCGTGTTCTTCTGGAGCGTCGGCAATGAGGAATGGGCGCTCGAGCACAGTGCCGCCGGGCGTGAGATTGCTCTGAGGATGAGCGAGTTCGTGCATTCTCTGGACCTTACGCGGCCTACCACTTACGGCAATTCGGGAGGACCCGAGCTGGTGAAGGGCGTGGATGTGTTCGGCTACAATTATATCCGTCAGAATCCGGTGGACGATTATCACGCTCTTTTCCCGGCTGTATGCGCGGTGGGCACCGAAGAGACTTCGGGCTGCGGTACGCGCGGGGTCTATGAGACTGTGCCGGAGCGGGGATGGATGACGCCGATAAACCGTGTGGATTCGCTGCGGCGCATAAACATCATCGAGGATGGCTGGAAGTTCTACAAGGCCCGGCCTTGGGCTCTGGGGCTTTTCTACTGGACGGGCTTTGACTATCGCGGTGAGCCTAACCCTATGAAGTGGCCCGCCACGGGCTCGCAGTTCGGTATTCTGGATTACTGCGGTTTCCCGAAGGATGAGGCTTTCTATCTGAAGTCGGTCTGGACGCCTGAGCCGACGGTGCATATCTGCGGGCCTTATGACGGGGAGGTCTGGGTGTACTCGAACTGTGATGAGGTCAGGCTCTTCGCAGGGCGCAAGAGTCTGGGCGTCAAGAAGATGCCTGCGGACGGTCATCTGGTGTGGAAAGTGGGGGATGCGGGGACTAAGCCTGTGGCCACTGACCCTGTCGAAGTGACCGCTTCCCACGGTTCCTGGGACCGTCGAGGGGCCGTGTCCGGCTCCGGGACAGTCTTTTCCGCTGTGGGCTACAGGGCCGGCCGGAAAGTGGCCTCTGACACTTACCCTTCCGCCCTGCCGAGGCTTACCCTCACTCCTTCTAAACTCACTCTCGCCCCTGACGGGCTCGACGTGGTCGTCATAGACATCTGCACCGGCCTGCCTTCGCTCGAAGTCAGCGTCGAGAATGCCGAGCTTCTCGGCTGGGGTAACGGCGATCCCGGCTTCAAATACACCGAGCGACCAGCAGGCCGCACTCACGCCGAGCGTAACTCTCTTACCATCACCCCTTTCCGGGGCTACGCCCAGATCATAGTCCGCTCCCTTCCCCTGGCCTCCACGTCATTGCCGGCCCCGACCTCCACGTCATTGCCGGCCCCGACCTCCACGTCATTGCCGGCCCCGACCGGCAATCCCGCCCGCGCCACAGACCCTACGCAGCTCCCGTCAGTCTCCCTTCCGGCGTCTGACTCTTCCCGGCAGCCTGGCGGCTCCGATGACTTCCCTGACGTCCTCGTCACCGTCGAGGGCGAAACCCTCACCCTCCGCAGCACCCTCTGACGTGCCCACGAGATGCCCGATCAGGTCGGGCATGACGAAAACAGTCATTGCCGGCTCCGACCGGCAATCCCGCCCGCATCCCGAGATGCCCGATCAGGTCGGGCATGACGAAAACCGTCATTGCCGGCCCCGACCGGCAATCCCGCCCGCACCCCGGGATGCCCGATCAGGTCGGGCATGACGAAAACCATCATTGCCGGCTCCGACCGGCAATCCCGCCCGCACCCCGAGATGCCCGATCAGGTCGGGCATGACGAAAACCGTCATTGCCGGCTCCGACCGGCAATCTCTTCCCTGCGGGCAGCAAGAGATGCCCGATCAGGTCGGGCATGACGAAAACCGTCATTGCCGGCCCCGACCGG
>CAVDFQ010000004.1:0-100595 GCA_963608065.1 bacterium | reverse complement strand
TGCAGGGGAAGAAGAGTATCGCGTATTCTATTTTTTACGATGCCATCGATTTGGTAGGCGAGAAGATGAAAGATTCTGACAAGGCTCCTCTAGATATTTGGAAGAAAGCACTCGAGAACGTGACTCCTCAGATCGAGGTCAAGTCGCGTCGTATCGGCGGTGCAAACTTCCAGGTGCCTACGGAGTTGAGACCGGAGAGGAAAGTCTCCCTCTCTATGAAGAATATGATTCAGTTCGCACGTAAGCGTTCCGGTCACTCCATGGCAGAAAAACTCTGTGCCGAGATCGTAGCCGCTTATAACAACGAAGGTGGTGCATACAAGAGAAAAGAGGATATGCACAGAATGGCCGAGGCTAACAAGGCCTTTGCCCACTTCCGTTTCTAATCTTGTATTTGAATGGCTCAAAGAGATCTTAAATACACAAGAAACATCGGCATCATGGCTCACATCGATGCCGGCAAGACCACCACGTCTGAACGAATCCTTTACTATACAGGAAAGACACACAAACTCGGCGAAGTTCACGACGGAGCCGCCACTATGGACTGGATGGTGCAGGAGCAGGAGAGAGGTATCACCATCACTTCTGCCGCCACTACGGCATTCTGGCACTATGGCGGGAAGGTCTATCAGATAAATCTGATCGACACTCCGGGCCACGTGGATTTCACCGTCGAAGTGGAGCGTTCCCTCCGGGTTCTGGACGGCACCATAGCCACATTCTGCGCTGTGGGCCGTGTACAGCCTCAGTCTGAGACCGTATGGCGTCAGGCTGACAAATACGGAGTACCCAAGATCGCGTACGTAAACAAGATGGACCGCGTAGGAGCAGACTTCCTCGCCGTCGTCGAAGAGATAAAGACCAAGCTTGGGGCCAAGGCTGTGCCCGTATGCCTCCCTATCGGGGCTGAGGACCGTTTCGAAGGGATCGTCGACCTTTTATCGAAAAAAGCCATCTATTACGATTCCGGTGACGAGCTCGTAAACTATGTCGTGAAGGACATTCCTGCCGACATGGAAGAAGAGGTCGCTACCTGGAGGGACAATCTCCTCGAGGCTGCCGCCGAGTGCGACGAGGCCGTTATGGAGAAGTACTTCGAGGACCCGGAATCCGTTACCGAGGACGAAATCATCGCCGCCCTCCGGAAAGGAACCATCTCTATGCAGATAGTTCCCGCCTGCTGCGGATCTTCATTCAAGAACAAAGGCGTCCAGTTCCTTCTGGACTGCGTGATGCGTTATCTTCCTTCTCCTCTCGACAAGGGTTCCGTCACCGGAACCAATCCCAAGACCGGAGACAAGGTGGAGCGCAAGCCTGCCGCTTCCGAGCCGTTCTGCGCTCTGGTGTTCAAGATCGCCACAGACCCGTTTGTGGGCCGTCTGGCGTTCCTCAGAGCGTATTCCGGCCATCTGGATGCCGGCTCGTATGTCCTTAATGTCCGTTCCGGCAAGAAAGAGAGAGTGGCGCGTCTGTATCAGATGCACTCGAACCACCAGAACCCTATCGAGTTCGTGGAGGCGGGAGACATCTGCGCAGCCGTCGGTTTCAAGGACCTCCGCACCGGTGATACGGTCTGCAGCGAGGACCATCAGATCGCTCTCGAGTCTATGGAATTTCCGGATCCGGTTATCGGAATCGCGGTGGAGCCGAAGACTCAGCAGGATCTCGACAAACTCGGAATCGCTCTCGGGAAACTTGCCGAGGAAGACCCGACATTCACGGTCAAGTCAGACTCGCAGACCGGCCAGACCGTCATCAGCGGTATGGGCGAGCTGCACCTGGACATCATCGTGGATCGTCTGCGTCGTGAATTCGGCGTGGAGATAAACCAGGGCGCCCCTCAGGTAAACTACAAGGAAGCCATCACAGCCACCGTGCAGCACCGCGAGGTGTTCAAGAAGCAGACCGGCGGCCGTGGAAAGTTTGCGGACATCATCGTGGAGATAGGTCCGGCAGACGAGGGTGTAATCGGGCTTCAGTTCGATAATCAGGTCAAAGGTGGTAACATCCCGAAGGAGTTCATCCCTTGTGTACAGAAAGGTTTCGAAACTGCCATGTCGAACGGTGTTCTGGCAGGCTACGAGATGCAGTCTTTGAAAGTCACTCTTCTGGATGGTTCATTCCATCCGGTGGATTCCGATCAGCTGTCATTCGAGCTTGCGGCCAGAATGGCTTTCAGGCACGCCTGCCCTAAGTGCAAGCCGGTGCTCCTGGAGCCGATTATGGATCTTGAGGTAGTCACTCCGGAAGACTATATGGGTGACATAGTGGGAGACATAAACCGCCGTCGCGGTCAGATTTCCGCTATGGACTCCACATCTACCGGTGCCCGCGTCATAAAGGCCTTCGTTCCGCTGTCGGAACAGTTCGGCTATGTGACGGTCCTCAGAACCCTTTCGTCCGGCCGGGCCACAAGTACTATGAGTTTTGACCACTACGCCGAAGTGCCTCCTGCATTTGCAAAGGGCATTATCGAGAAGAGTGGCTACAAGTTGTCATCAGATGATGAGTAATGATTATTAAAAAAGAAAGCAGATATGAGTCAGAAAATTAGAATTAAGCTCAAATCCTTCGATCATATGCTCGTAGACAAGTCAGCTGCAAAGATCGTCGACACAGTGAAGGCTACAAACGCCAAGGTAAACGGACCTATTCCGCTTCCTACGAACAAGAAAATCTTCACTGTAAACCGCTCCACCTTCGTGAACAAGAAGGCCCGCGAGCAGTTCGAACTCGACTCTTACCGCAGACTTCTCGACATCGAGGATTCGAACGCCAAGACAGTCGATGCTCTTATGAAGCTCGAGCTGCCATCCGGCGTGGAGGTAGAGATCAAAGTCTGATCGAAGTTTTTTCTTTCGGGGTGCGCCGCATCCCGAAAGAATTAGTATATTTGCAGGCCGGTAGCGGGGAGCACCTGCTCCCCGTGACTTGGCCGGCAGAGACGGTCCCATAGCTCAGTTGGTTAGAGCATCTGACTCATAATCAGGGGGTCGTAGGATCATGCCCTACTGGGACCACACAGGGAAAATCACCCGGTCTGTCTTTACGATGGACCGGGGGGTTTTCTTTTTATGTTAAACCCCACTACAAGTGTCTGCAATGGGGTATCCGGTTATGATTCAGAGAGAATATGTAAGAACCATTGCCGGAAGAATGGATAAACCTCGGAAATAGTCTATATTTGCGCCGTTTTTCTGGAACGGTGAAATGGTACGCGGAAAAGAAAGCAAGGCCAAGGGCTATTTTTTCGGCATCCTCGCGGCGGTAAGCTACGGGGTCAATCCTCTGGGTGCGAAGTACCTCTATGAGGACGGCGTGAACGTGGAGTCTGTACTTTTCTACAGATACGCATTGGCGGTTATCCTGATAGCCGCCATTATGGGAGTGAAGATTCTGCTGCAGAAGCTTCGCACGAAGCGGGGGGACGGCGCGCAGACGCCCTGCGAGACTTTCCGCGTGAGCAGGTCCGAGGCGGTGACTCTCGTGACTCTGGGTCTTCTTTTCGTGATTTCGTCCACGACGCTCTACTGCAGCTTTCTCTATATGGACAGCGGCGTGGCGTGCACACTGCTTTTCATATACCCGGTGATGGTCGCGGCGCTGATGGCGCTGCTCTATGGCGAAAAGCTCACAAAGCGCACCGTCATCTCCATCCTGCTGTCTCTGACGGGAGTCGTGCTCCTGTACCGGGGCGACGGGCAGACGGTCCTGAGTACGGTGGGAGTCCTGCTGGTGCTCGTCTCGTCGCTGAGCTACGCATTCTACATCATTCTCGCGAACCGAGCCTCGGATGAGCGAGCCGCCGGCCACCATTCCCGGCTTACGAATTATTTCTCGCCGACCCTGCACCGTTCGGTAGTGCACAGGCTGGATATGTCCTCGATGAAACTGAGTTTCTATGTCCTGCTCGTCGGAGCACTGTTTCTCGTGGCGTTCTCATTCTCAGCTCCTGAACGCCATCTGATGTGGCTGCCGACCGCCCGCAGCTGGCTTCTCGCGTGGATGCTCGCCATCGTACCGACCGTACTCTCGCTCGTCGCACTCGGTGTCGCGGTACGCATCATCGGTTCCACCCCTACAGCCGTGCTCGGCGCTCTGGAGCCTACTACGGCCGTCGTCATAGGTCTGACGGTCTTCAGCGAGAGCTTTACGGCCAGCCTCGCCACGGGCATCGCCCTGATACTCTGCTCGGTAATCATTCTGGTCCTGGAAAAGAAGCCGGCATCTTAGTTGTCCACGAACGCCAGAGTAGCCGCAGAAATGCGCACCTGCGGCCCGAAACGCGTGCGCAGCGCATTGCGGCAGGCGTTCATCGTGGCTCCGGTCGTGAATACATCGTCCACCAGCAGAATATGCCGGGGAGCCGCTCCGGGTGCATAGCCCTCACGCAGACTGAAAGCTCCGGCGACATTCGTCAGCTTGTCCGCCACTGAAAGATGAGTCTGACTGCGAGTGTGCCGGCTGCGCACAAGCACGCGGGAGTGCAGCTGCGCTCCGAGTCTTTCCGCGATTGCGCGCGCGATAATCTCCGCCTGATTATAGCCTCGGCGCACCCGCCTCGTCCAATGCAGGGGCACGGGTACGACCCAGTCTATGTCCGCGAAATGCCCGGCCTCCGACATCCTCTCCGCGAGAAGCCTCGCGAAGAAGCGTCCGGAACTGATGCCGTGACCGTACTTCAGATGCGGAGTTATGAGCCGGTAGGATGACTCGCCCCGATAGAAGAAAAGCGAGACGGCATAGCTGTAAGGCTCCGTGACCCCCTCGGGCAGCTCTTTCTGTATCATAGCGTTGAATCTGTCAGCCATAGGGTTGTGCCTCAGCAGCCAGAAGAAAGTCTCGGGAAGTCCGGCCAGACAGGCCGTGCAGATGTAGTGTTCTTTGAGCAGCAGTGTGCGTCCGCAGACTACGCAATGCCTCGGGAGCACCGGGTCCAGCAGAGCTGTTCCGATGTCCCGAAGGCTGATATGTGAGGGAATCATCCGCTTCCGGGGAATCAGCAGTACATCGCGCCGCAGCAGTTCAGGACCTGCCCGCTCACATAGCCTGAGAGATCGCTTGCCAGAAAGAGCGCCACGTTCGCGACATCTTCAGGAGTCCCCCCGCGCCGGAGCGGAATGTTCTTCACCCAGTTCTCCCGGACATCTTCCGGCAGGGCTTCCGTCATCTCTGAAATGATGAATCCCGGAGCTATGCAGTTCGCCCTGATGCCGCGTGGGCCCATCTCCTTGGCGATGGATTTCGTCAGCCCGATGAGTCCCGCCTTAGAAGCGGAGTAGTTGCTCTGGCCGGGATTGCCTGTAATGCCGACGACCGAGGACAGGGAGATGATGCTCCCGCCTCTCCGGCGTGACATTACCGGGACGAGGGCGTGGATGAAATTGAACGCTGACTTCAGGTTCACGTTTATGACCGCATCCCACTGCTCTTCACTCATACGGAGCATCAGGGCATCCTTCGTGATGCCGGCATTGTTCACCAGAATGTCGATTCTGCCGAACTCCGCCATCACCTGCGCCACGACATTTTCGGTCTCGCTGAAAGAACTTGCGTCCGCAGCGTAGGCTGCGGCCTTTACGCCGTACGCCTCGATTTCGGAGAGAGTCCTCTGTGCGGCATCGTTTATGACCAGATCCGTGAAGGCCACATTTGCGCCTTCCGATGCGTATTTCAGAGCTATGGCCTTGCCGATACCTCTTGCAGCCCCTGTTATAAGTGCTGTCTTGCCTTTCAGTAAATCCATATTAGATGTACACGATGATATAGTAGAACATAATGCCGGCAGCCGTCAGCTTGAGCCCGGTGCCGAAGATGAAGCCCAGAAAGGCTCCGATGGCGGAGCGCAGGGACTGCCGGACCTCTCTGCCCGCCACGAGCCAGTCCGCGAGAAACGCCCCGAGCAGAGTCCCCAGCAGGATGCCTATCGGCGGGAAAACCATCCCCACGATAAGGCCCGCTATCGCTCCCCTGTTCGCATCCTTGCTTCCTCCCGTGAATTTCATAAATATGAGCGGGATGAAGTAGTCGAGCACGGTGACTGCGACCGTGACCCCCAGCCAGACCAGAAGAAAGGTCGTGCCCATACTCTCGCCTGCGGCGTTCGTCCCGTGCGAGAGAAAAGCCAGAAGCAGTCCCACCCAGCTCAGCGGCGGCCCCGGGAGCGCCGGCAGCACGCTTCCGAGGATCCCGAGCACTCCGGCGATTACCGCCAGTATAGCCAATGCTGTCATATCTTCTTATTCTTCTTTGCTCTATTCCGCAGCCATAGCCGCTTCCACCTCGTCCGGAGAAATCGGGAGCCGTGTAGGGCAGAGCCTGCGTGCGCCGTCCGCAGTGACAAGCACATCATCCTCAAGCCGTATCCCGCCGAAGTCGAAGTACTCTTTCTTCAGTAGATCGAAGTTTATGAATTCCTTGCAGATACCCTCCTTGCGCCACAGCTCTATCAGTGCCGGAATGAAATAGATGCCCGGCTCGTCGGTGATGACATTCCCCGGGACCAGGCGGCGGGCCATCCTGAGGCTGCCGAGGCCGAGCTGTCCGCTTCTTTTCTGGTCGGCGTCATAGCCCACTATGTCCTCACCGAGGTCTTCCATATCGTGGACATCCAGACCCATATTGTGGCCGAGACCGTGAGGCATAAAAAGACCCGGAACACCTGCGGCGACCATCTCCTGCACATCTCCGTGCACGAGGCCGAGCGCCTCGAGACCTTCGAGCATCCGCTCCACGGTGGCCAGATGCACCTCGCGGTAAGTTATGCCCGGACGGGTGATGCTGAACGCGTAGTCGTTGCAGTCGTGCACTATGCTGTAGATCTCTCTCTGCTTCTGCGTATAGCGTCCTCCTGTCGGATAGGTGCGGGTGAAGTCAGAGGCATAGTGCGAATTGGCCTCCGCGCCCGCATCCACTACCAGCAGCTTGCCGGCAACGATAGGGTTTTCGTGGCTGTGGCAGTGGAAGACTTCGCCGTGCTGAGTCAGAATCGTGGCGAAAGAGATGCCCCAGCCCTTTGCGAGCGTACAAGCCTCCATAGCTCCTACGATTTCCTGCTCTATCTTGCCGACCTTCACGCCTTTGCGGGCCGTGGTGTGCATCTCGAAACCCAGCTCGCAGGCCTTTTCTATCTCCGCGATTTCGCGCTCTTCCTTGACAAGGCGCATACTCACCACGCTCTCCACCATCTCGCGCGAAGCCCCCGGGCAGCCGCGTTTGCCCTCCGAGAAGAACCGCTCAGGCGGGAGTCCGAGCAGAGCCGCGAGCCGGGCCGCGTTGAACCAGCGGGATGCCGGCAGCCAATGTACTTTGCGGCCTGCGGCCAATGCCGCCCGGACAGTTTCGTCCAGAGCCGCATATTTTCTCGTGCACTTCACTCCTACGCTTTCCGCCACCTCCCTGACAGACGGGGTCGGGCCGTTCCAGATGATATCGTCGATATCCGCATCATCCGCGTAGATGCACTCCTGTCCGCTGTCCAGGTCCAGTGACGCAGCGTACATCGGAGCATCTATCCCGAAGTAATAGAGCCAGTTGCTTTCCTGACGGAATTTATAGCAATTGTCGCGATACTGGGCAGCCGTCTCCGCGTTGCCTATGAATATGGCTATACCTTCTGCGCCCTTTTCTTTCATCCTGCGGATGAGTTCGCTGCGGCGCCCTGCGTAAACATTACTTTCAAACATATTCTCATTCTATGGGTTAGTTCACAAATGTAGTAACTCCTGAAAAATAACTTGGCAGTTTTGCTCGTCTTTTTGTCAGTTACGCTCCTTTTTTGCAGCCGCTTCCCCGATTCTAGAACAGTTCCGAAATGATGCTGTCCGAGACGAAGAACTTCTCCTCGGGGATGCGCAGAGTGTCTGCGCACCGCAGAAGAGACCCGCTTCTGAGCATTTCCCCGGCTGCCGGACAGTCCGCAAGAAAGGAGGCCTCGATGCCGTCAGAGGTGCGCAGCGCGAGCATAATATGCTCCTCTCTGCGCTGTTTCTCGTCCAGAATCTCTTCTTCCCGAGCATAGCCGTGCAGCTTTTCTTCGTTCCGGCTGCGTATCTCCACCACCTGCCCGCCCTCGGAGCGTATGCGTCTCAGCGAATGCGCACCGGGTCCGATTCCCGCATAAGGCAGTCTCTGCCAATAAGCGAAGTTGTGCCGTGCCCTGCGCGATGCCCGTGCCCAGTTCGAGATCTCGTAGTGTTCGTATCCGGCCTCCGAAAGAGCTGCGCAGAGCATACGGTACTGCTCCAGACAGTCTTCCTCGGGGGCTTCGTTCACTTTTCCCTCCTCTATCAGAGCCGCAAGCCCGCTCCCTTCCTCTACCATAAGCTGATAGGCCGAGATGTGCTCGGGCCCCAGGGCTATGGCCTTCTCTATGCTGTCCCGCCAGACTTCGTTCCCCAGTCCGGGGATGCCGAACATAAGGTCGATGCTGAGATTCTCCATCCCTCCTGCTTCCCGCAATATGCCGAAGGCCTTCACCGCGGCGGCGCTGTCGTGGCGGCGCCGAAGCAGGCGGAGCATCCGGTCGTCGAAGGACTGCACGCCCATACTCACGCGGTTTACTCCCAGCCCTTTCAGCCCACGCACATATCCTTTCCCGCCGCGCACCACATCGTCCGGGTTCACCTCCACGGTGAACTCGTCCTTTCCGCAGCCTTCCGGAAGCGCGCGCAGGATGCGTTCTATCGCACTCAGCGGCAGCAGGGACGGTGTACCGCCTCCCAGATAGAGGGTGTCGGGCGAGCCGCAGGCGATGCCGCCGCGGATTTCCTCCGTACGTGCGTGGATCTCCGCGCAGATCTCCTCAGTCCAGACATCTATGTCCGCCTCCGCGCCCTTTGCGGAGCAGAGCTCGGAGTAGAAGTCGCAGTAGATGCAGAAACTTCTGCAGAAAGGTACGTGGATATAGACCATCCGCTACTTGATGGCTCTGCATTTTACCTCCAGCCACTCGGCAGCCTCTGCCGGAAGCATAGGGGAGAGTGTCTCGAATACACGGGCGTTATAGGCGTTCAGCCAGGCCTTTTCGTCTTCCGTCAGCAGATTGATTATCACTGCCGAAGTGTCGAAATGGCAGAGAGTCAGAGTCTCGAAAGCAAGGAAACTGCCGAATTCGCTCTCTCCGTCTTCCACGCAGAGCAGAAGATTTTCGTGACGCACGCCGTGCAGCCCTTCGCGATAGATGCCCGGCTCGTCCGAAGTGATCATCCCCGCTTCCAGAGGCACCTTATTGAAATTCTGCCTTATGTCCTGCGGTCCTTCGTGTACGCCCAGGAAGAAGCCCACGCCGTGTCCAGTCCCGTGTCCGAAGGACCGGTGCGTCCTCCAGAGCGGCTCGCGGGCGAGAGAGTCTATCTGACAGCCGGCCGTGCCCTTCGGGAACACGGCCATAGCGAGGTCGATATGGCCTTTCAGCACCAGGGTGTAGTCTTCTTTCTCTAGCATAGTGCAGCTCCCGAGAGGGACGGTGCGGGTGATGTCCGTGGTCCCGCTCAGATACTGCCCGCCGCTGTCCACGAGATACAGCCCGCGAGCCTCGAGCACAGGAGCGTCTCTCTGAGGGGTGACATAGTGCGGCAGCGCCCCGCTTTTGCCGTAGGCCGAGATGGTCTCGAAGCTGTCGCCCTGATAGTCTTCTATCTCGGCGCGGAACTCTCCGAGCCTGATGGCAGCGCTGCGCTCGCTTACCGGGGCTCCGCCCTCCCTGACTGAAGTCTCCAGCCAGTAGAGGAACTTCTCCATCGCCACTCCGTCACGGATATGGCACTCGCGCATACCGTTTATCTCCACACTGTTCTTTACGGCCTTGTAGAGGCCCACAGGGGAGTCACCCTCCACCAGATGCCCGTCCGTAAAGGTCGCTGCGAGTATGGAATAGAGGTCATAGTTAAGCGTGGAAGGGTCCACGAAAAGCCGCTCCGGGACATCATATCCGCCGGCGAGGACGATGGATACGTCATCGTAGGGCAATACCTGTATCCCCTCGGCCTCGAGGTCCGCGAACACTTCCAGCGAACCGGCGTCCGGGGCCCCGTCGCCCTTGAGCACGAACCACTGCGCCCCTTCTGCGGAGACCAGAAGGTAGGAGATCACCAGAGGGTTGTACTCTATGTCTGACCCCCGGACATTCAGAGTCCAGGCTATCTCGTCGAGAGCGGTAAGAAGGATGGCATCGCACCCCCGGGAGCGGGTGAACTCCCTGAGCCTCGAGAGCTTGGAGGCGCGGCTTTCGCCCACGGTGCTTTCGCTCAGACTCATCACAGGAGTGCACGGGATATCCGGACGGTCTTTCCGGAGAGGCTCCAGGAGGTCGGGTACGCTGACTATCCTGTAGCTGCTCTCGTCGTTCTCCGCCGCGGTTCTCCGTCCTGCCGAGCGCATCGCAGTCTCCAGTTCCTTGATCGCGCTCACTCTCTGACAGAGCCCGTCCACAGCTATGACGATGCGCTCCTTCTCTGAAGGAAAAGCGTGGAGGGCGAGCCACTCCGGGATGAGAATCTGCTCCGGTACTCTGGTCTTGTGGAGGACGATTCCGCTGCCCGCAAGCTGGGTATTGGCCTGGATGAAATAGCGGGTGTCCGTCCACAGACCCGCGTGATCTGCCGTGACCACCAGGTCTCCGGTCTCCCCGGTAAAGCCCGAAAACCATTCCACCTGTTTCCAGCGAAGTGCCGGATACTCGCTGCTGTGGGGGTCTGAACCTGTGATTATCACTGCATCCCAGCCCCTTTCCGCCATCAGGCGGCGCAGCTGCTCCACTCTGTTGAAGTAAACGTTCTCCATATAAGAAATCAATTTTCCCAAAGGTAATTAATTCCTGCATTCAGTGGCTCGCGAAGCGTCACTTATCAGGCGGTCGCGCCGTCACTTTATCTGAAATCCGACCTTCACGCCGCTGAAAGTCCCGGTGATCTCCTCCTTCCCCTCGAAAAAGTCCATCGCCAGAGACCCTCTCCACACTATGTCGTCCCGGGAGTTGAAAGGCAGCTCTATGTCGAAGCCGTAACTTTTCGACTTGACTTTCACCACTGCGGAGCATCCCCAGCTCGTTCTGCTGCCCCCGTCGTCTTCGGTCACCATAAAGGCCAGCCTTTCCAGCTGGTCCGTGATGCCCGAGACCAGAATCGTGCCCACCGGGACCGGCTGATTCAGCTGTTTTCTCTTTACGACCACCATAAAGTCGGTTATCATAGGGGAGTAGAGGCGGAGTTCAGCTTCGGTGGAGGCGGTGAAGTTCTCGACGGAGCCGCATTTGATGAAGAATTCCGAGGCTCCGGCGAACCAGCAGTCGTAGTGCCGCAGCATAGTGAAATCCTTGACGTACAGAGTTTTGCTCCCGGCCCGCGTAGGGAGCCTCGTACCGTCTGCCGCTTGCCGGCGCCGGAAGGTCTGCAGAGTCTCGTACTCGCGGTCATCGTTGCTGTTTATGACCCAGACCGGCCGCGATGCGGCCAATTCTTCGCTGACCGTCACTTCTCTGACTATGCCGTCCCCGCAGAGTTCATAGCCTACATTGGTCTCGGCCTTGTAGCCGGGGTCGAAGGTGATTATCGGCAGGCTCTGCCCGTCCCACTCTTCCGAGTAAGGCCAGTATATCTGGGTGTCCGAGCTGCTGAGCATAGAGAGATAATCATCGGCTCCATAGCCGCCGGAGGCTCGTGTGAGGCTACCGTATTTTTCCCGGAACCAGCCGGAAATCAGGTCTTTCAGAGGATTCTCCCACTCGTGTGCGCGAGTATCTTCCGGATCTTCTCCCACTCCGGAGCCCGGGGAGGAAAAGAGCTGTGCCATAGTGTATTCTTCATCGTAGCCGTTGTCCGAGGAGGAGCTGACGGCGTTATGGACTTCCCTCAGGTGCTCTCTCTCCAGCGGAAGCTCCGACATCATCCTGGCGATGCTGCTCAGGGATACGGGGGAGTCATCCCGGGGGTCTTCCCGGGCGGAAGGGTCACAGGAAATCAGAAGTGTCAGGATGAGAAACGAGGCTGCCTTGCAGCGTTTCCCGAGAAAATAGAGGCTTCCCATAGTCGTCGTGTTTAAGTTTATTTCGCTGCAAAGTGAGCGAAAAGTTGCCATTGACGCAAAAAAACTTTGCAAATAGCCCCAAATCGCGCTCCTACCTATCCGGGCGGCCTATCTGGAATAGAAAATTATCCGATTTTTATCATTGAGATCTTTTATGATGGCGGTCTCCCCGAAGCCGGCGCTGCGGAAAACCGACTCGGTCTCCTCTCCGAGCTCTTCGTTTATCTCCGTCAGACACTTTCCGTTCCCGGCAAGCAGCCGGGCACTCCAGCGGGCGATGGCGCGATAGAACACCAGCGGGTCCTCATCCGGCACGAAAAGGGCCATCTGAGGCTCGTAGTCGAGCACGTTGCTCCGCATAGCGCATTTCTCGCTCTCCCGTACATAGGGCGGATTGCTCAGTATCAGGTCGAATTCCCCGAAATCGAATTCCTGCCCGCTCTCCAGAATGTCGCAGGCTACAAAGACGGGCGCGGCGGCGCCGCGGTCCTTGAGCTCTTTGTGGAAGGATTGGCCGGAGGCCACTTCGAGTGCTTCTTCCGACTTGTCCACGGCGACTACGCGGGCTCCGGGGACCTCAAGCGCGAGCGTCCAGGCGATGCAGCCGGAGCCTGTACAGAGGTCGAGTATGCGCACGGGCTCGGCATTCCTGCCGTAGGGGGCGCGCATCCGGGAGATGCGGGAGGCTGTCTCCACGGCTTTACGTACGAGCAGTTCCGTCTCCGGGCGGGGTATGAGGACGGCGGGGCTGACCTTGAAGAGTCGGGAGCAGAATTCGGCGTGGCCGATGACGTACTGGATGGGTTCTCCCTTTTCGAGTCTCTCCAGAGAGTCACGCAGCTGCGGCAGTGCTGCATCGTCGATGGCGTACTCCGGCTCCGTGATGTGGAGGTAGCTTGGCGTGTGCAGGATGGCCTCGCAGAGCATAAGGATTATGCTGCGGGCTTCTGGAGCGGGGTAGAGAGCTTCAAGCGAGGCGGTGCTTTCCTTTATGAAGGAGGAAAGGAGCATCAGGAGTTCTCGATTATGATGTTCAGGAAGTCGGTCATATCCATACCTGCCGCACGGACCATCTTGGGTACCAGCGAGGCGTTCGTCATTCCGGGGATGGTGTTGACTTCCAGGAAGAAGAGCCCGTCCTCTGACGCGATGTAGTCCATACGGACCAGACCCTTGCAGCCTAGACGTCTGTAGATGAGCTCAGATGTGCGCTGCACCTTGTCAGAGAGTTCTCTGCTGATCGGGGCGGGGCAGAGTTCCCGGCTGTGTCCGTTGTATTTGGCGTCGTAGTCGAACCAGTCGTTGTCGCTGACTATCTCGATGACCGGAAGGCTTTTCACTTCGCCCGAGTCCATATAGGCTGCGCAGGTGAGCTCGCGCCCGGTTATGCCCTGCTCGATGATGGCCGTGGGACTTTCGGAGAATGAGAATCTGATGGCGTCGAGAAGTTCTTCACTTGCCTGCACCTTGGTAACTCCGAAGCTGGAACCGCCGTCCGTAGGCTTGACGAATACGGGGTAGCTCAGCTTTGCCCCGGCGGCGGCCGCGACCATCTCCAGGTCGTCTCCCTTGCGTACCAGGATATCGGGAGCGCATCTGACGAAGTCCACGTCGCGTATATAGCTCTTGCAGGCGAACTTGTCGAACGCGATGGCCGAGACGAACGCGCCGCAGCTGCTGAACGGTACGCCGAGCATCTCGAGATAGCCCTGCAGCAGTCCGTCCTCGCCGGGATGGCCGTGCTGCATTATGAAAGCATAGTCGAACTTGATCTTCTCGCCGAGGACGGTCACGGAGAAGTCGGTCTTGTCGATTTCCGGCCGTGCGCCTTCCGGAAGCGGGACCTGCATTGCGCCCTGCTTCTTGTAGGCTACGAGCTGCCATCTGCCGAAACGGGCGAAAATTTCATAGACGTTGTAACGGGTCTCGTCCAGACGGGATGCCGTAAACTCGCCGCTGCGGCAGGAGACTTCCCATTCGGAGGAGTCGCTGCCGTAGATCACCGCGATGTTCTTGTAGGTGTTCATATTATGCTATTCGAAATAATATTCTTCTTCTTTCTGTTTCTTGTTCACCGCATCATCGTCCCCGCCGCTGCAGCTCAGGTCGAGCACCATACCGGCAGGCTCCAGGAAACGGTCGTTCTCGCTTATGCCCAGAGTGCCGTCTGCGAGAATCTTCTTCATCCAGATGCCCCAGATCGGCAGGGCCATGTTGGAGCCGCTGCCCAGGGCGAGGGACTGGAAGTGCACCTGACGGTCTTCCGCTCCCACCCATACGCCGGCGGTTATGCTCGGGGTGTAGCCTATGAACCAGCCGTCCGAGTTGTCGTTTGTGGTGCCGGTCTTGCCGGCGATCTGCCCCTTGAGCCCATAGACCGAGCGCAGGCGCGAGCCGGTTCCCTGGTTCACGACTCCCTGCATCAGGTTGGCCATCAGGTAGGCGGTACGGTCGCTGATGGCTTCTTTCTTGCGGTTCGTGAATTCGCCGAGCACGTTCCCGTTGGCGTCCTCTATCCGGGTCACGAAGAGCGGGGTCACATAGACTCCCATAGACGGGAAGGTGTTGTACGACGGGACCATATCGTAGAGGGACAGGTCAGCGGGTCCCACACAGAGGGACGGCACCGCGTCGATGTGGGCGCTGATGCCCATCTGGTGCATCATCCCCGCCATAGCTTCGGGTCCGAGCTGCTTCATCAGATAGGCGGAGATATTGTTCGAGCTGTGGGCCAGGCCCCATTTCAGAGTCACCGTCTTGCCGATGTACTCGTCCTTGTCCGTACTTCTCGGAGTCCAGGTATTGCCGTCCGGCAGGATCCAGGATTGCGGTACGTTCACCACCTTGTCGCAAGGGGTCATCCCGCTCTGCATCGCCAGAGTGTAGAGGAAAGGCTTGACGGTCGAGCCGACCTGACGTCTTCCCTGACGGACGTTGTCGTACTTGAAGTATCTGTAGTTCGGGCCGCCGACATAGGCCTTTATGTGTCCGGTCACCGGCTCTATCGCGAGGAAACCGGCGCGGAGGATGGACTTGTAGTACAGGATGGAGTCGTCAGGGGTCATCAGCGTGTCGATGTAGCCCTTGCCGTTCCAGGAGAAGATTCTCATCTGTACCGGCTTGCTGAAGCTCTTGAGTATCTCGCTTTCGGAGACGCCGTCAGCCTTCCGGCTGCGGTAGCGGTCGCTCCATCTGCGGGCCTGCTTCATCAGGCGGTCACGCGTTTCCTTGTCGACATCGTTCGAGAAAGGCTTGTGGGTCTTGCCGCGCAGGTCGCGGAAGAAGCTCTTCTGCAGGTTCTTGCCGAGATGCTCGGCCATAGCCTCTTCGGCGTATTTCTGCATCTTGTAGTTTATGGTGGTATAGATGCGCAGGCCGTCGCGGTCGAGATTATACTTCTGCCCGTCGGCTTTTTTGTTCTTGTTCAGCCAGCCGTAGAGGTCATCGGTGGCCCAGAGCAGCGAATCCGCCGAATAGTCCTCGTCGCTGGAGTAGGAGGAACGTTTAGGCTTCTGAGCGTTCATAGTGCGGCGGAGCATATCCCTGAAGTAAGGCGCCAGACCGGAATTGTGGTCCTGGACCTGATAGGAGAGAGAGATGGGGATCTGCTGTATGGAATCGCACTCGGCCTTCGTGATGAAGTCGTTCTTCTGCATCCGGCCGATCACGAAGTTGCGGCGCGTCAAGGACTTGTCGGGATTCAGAACGGGGTTGTACCGGGTAGGCTTGTTCACCATTCCTATGAGCAGGGCGCTTTCCTCCACGTTCAGTTCGGAAGGCTCCTTGCCGAAGAAGGTCTCGGCCGCGGCCTTGATGCCGTAGGCGTTGCTCCCGAAGAAGATGGAGTTCAGGTACATCACCATAATCTCGTTCTTCGTGTAGTCCCGCTCCAGTTTCACTGCCGTGACCCACTCCTTGAGCTTGGTCCAGACCATCACCACTTTCGACCAGCCGGGGATCCGGCTGTCCGTCTCGCGGCGGGGATAGAGGGTCTTGGCAAGCTGCTGGGTGATGGTGCTGCCGCCGCCCTGGCTGCTGTTATGCATCAGGAGGGTCTTCACGGCCACACGTGCGAGGCCTCTCATATCGATACCGGAGTGCCGGTAGAAACGGGAGTCCTCGGTAGCTATGGCAGCGCTTACCAGAGAGGGTGACAGCTCGTCATAGCTGACATAGGTGCGGTTCTCGATATGGAAGGTGGTGAGGGTCTCGCCGTTTTCCGCGAGCACCTGCGTGGCGAGCTTGTTGTCAGGATTCTCAAGCTCCTCGAATGAAGGGATTTTCGCGAAGAGACACACGAGCAGCAGGAGGAAGAGCAGCAGGACAACCGGCGCTGTGATGATGATCCGGAACCATTTGCCTATTCTTTTTCTGGCGGTAGCTTTCATATATGATTCTTGACTACGTCAAGCCCTCGGAGAGGGCGACAAAACAGGGCAAAATTACACATTTAAATTTGGAAAATTGCCGAGTTTCTCCTTTTCTTTGCAGAACAAAAAAAGAAAAGGAAGACCGGATGAGTAATTTAGTGATTGTGGAGTCCCCGGCGAAGGCCAAGACCATACAGAAGTTTCTCGGAGCAGATTTCGAAGTCAAGCCAAGCTACGGACACATCAGAGACCTGGATGAGAAGAAGTTGAGCATAGAGGTAGATAACGCTTTCCGGCCCGATTATGTAATCCCTGCCGAGAAGAAGAAGGTGGTCGCGGAGCTCAAGGCCGCGGCAAAGAAGGCGGACACGGTCTGGCTCGCTTCCGATGAAGACCGCGAGGGAGAAGCCATCTCCTGGCACCTTTCCCGGACTCTGGGTCTCGATCCTCAGAAGACCAGACGCATAGTTTTCCACGAGATCACAAAAGACGCCATCCTCAAGGCGGTGCAGAATCCCCGCTCCATCGATCTGAATCTGGTGGATGCCCAGCAGGCGCGCCGCGTGCTGGACCGTCTCGTGGGTTTCGAGCTCTCTCCCGTGCTCTGGCGCAAGATCCGCAGAGGACTTTCCGCCGGTCGCGTGCAGTCCGTCGCTCTGCGTCTCGTGGTGGACCGCGAAAAGGAGATAATCGACTTCCGGGGCGAGCCTTTCTACAGAGTGGAAGGGATTTTCACGCCCGCCTCCGGGTCGTCTTCGGTGAAGCTTAAGGCGGTACTGGACACCAGGTTCCAGCACGAGCCGCAAGCCCGACGATTCCTGGAGGACTCCGCAGGTGCGACTTTCACCGTATGCTCCACGGAGACGAAGGACGCCACACGTTCTCCGGCTGCTCCTTTCACTACATCCACGCTTCAGCAGGAGGCCGCCCGCAAACTCCATCTGCCGGTTTCGACCACGATGCGTCTCGCGCAGGCCCTGTACGAGCGCGGTCTCATCACCTATATGCGTACCGACTCCACGAATCTCTCTTCGCTGGCTCTCAACACTGCGAAGCAGTTCATAACAGAGAATTACGGGCAGGAGTACTCGCACCCGCGCCAGTATCAGACCCACAGCAAGGGGGCGCAGGAGGCTCACGAGGCCATCCGTCCCACTTTCGTGGCGAACAGCGAGATCGAAGGCACGGCGCAGGAGAAGAGCCTCTACCGTCTCATCTGGAAGCGCACGGTAGCATCCCAGATGGCCCAGGCGCGTGTGCAGAACACCACAGTCAAGCTCGCTTCCGACCGCCGCAGCGAAAAGTTCAGCATCCAGGCCGCACGCATCCTCTTCGACGGCTTCCTGAAGCTGTATGTCGAGAGCTCGGACGACCAGACAGAATCTGAGGAGCAGGACATCCGTCTGCCTCAGATGAACGTAGGCGACATCCTCCGCTGCAGAAGCATAAAGGCCGAGAGCAAATTCACCCAGGCGCCTCCGCGCTACTCCGAAGCCACACTCGTGAAGAAGCTCGAAGAGCTCGGCATCGGCCGTCCTTCGACCTACGCCCCGACCATCAGCACTCTCACCACCGGCCGCGGCTATCTCGTGAAGTCGAACAAGGAAGGCCGCCGCGTCCGGGTGACTGACCTCCATCTCGCGGACGGTGTCATCAGCGCCATCCCGAGAGAGGAGGTCATAGGCGCCGAGAAAGGGAAACTCCTGCCTCAGGAGATAGGAATGATAGTGTCGAACTACCTTGTGGAGAACTTCTCCGCCATCGTGGACTATGACTTCACTGCAAACGTGGAGAAAGACTTCGACCTCATCGCCGAGGGCGACAAGGTCTGGAATGAAGTCATAGCCGAGTTCTACGGACCGTTCCACGCGCGTGTCGAGGAGGTGAAATCAGACGGAGTATTCAGCAAGGTCAGCCGCAGCCTGGGCACGGACCCCTCCGACGGCAAGCCTCTCGTGGCCAGATATGGCCAATACGGGGCCTACATCCAGAAGGGTGAGGGCGAGGACCGGCAGTTCGCCAGTCTCGGCGCCGGACAGCTCATCGAGACCATCACGCTCGAAGAGGCTCTCAAGCTTTTCGAGCTTCCGCGCACCGTGGGCAGCTACGAAGGCATCGATGTAGTAGCTCTCAAGGGACGCTACGGCCCTTACATAAAATACGGCGACCGCAACATCTCCATCCCGCGCGGCACCGACCCGCTCACCATCACTCTCGAGCAGTGCATCTCCCTCATCTCCTCGGCAGCTTCGAAGCTGCCGGTCAATGCCACCCTGGTGGACTTCCCGGATGCCGGTATCCGGATTCTCAACGGCCGCTACGGGCCGTACATCAAGTACGACGGAGGAAACTACCGCATTCCGAAGGGGACCGATGCGACCTCGCTCACCGAGGCACTGTGCAAGGAAATCATAAACGACGCCGCTTCCGCTCCGAAGAGCGCGCCGCGAAAAAGAAGGGTAGTCAAAAAAGCGTAAATTGCATAAAAATGACTATATTTGCGACCGTTAACTTTAAAATCGCAAGTTATGTCACTCGCTTATAACATAGACGACATCGATCGGAAAATCCTCTCCTTCCTTGCCAACAACGCGAGAATGCCCTTTCTCGAGATAGCCCGCGAGTGTGGCGTTTCCGGAGCAGCCATTCATCAGAGAGTCAAGAAACTGGAAGCGAACGGGGTCATCTCCGGCTCCAGGCTCATAGTCAAACCTCAGGCCCTCGGGCTGGACGTGTGCGCCTACATAAGCGTCTGCCTGTCGGAGGCGAACAGATATTCCGAAGTGGTGGATGCCCTGAAGCACGTCCCGGAGATAGTGGAATGCCATTTTGTGACCGGTCGCGCTTCCATCCTCCTCAAGGTTTACTGCTTCGACAACGACCATCTTATGGAAGTGCTTCTCAATACTATCCAGAAGATCCCGTTCATCATCTCCACGGACACTATGATCTCGCTCGACGAGGCTTTCGAGCGTCAGGTATGGGTCAAGGGATTCAAGAAGACCTCCTTCAAGGACGTCCAGATCCAGTAACTCCCGCCTCACTACTCAGACCGTTATCATAACCCTTGCGTAGTCAAGGTCTTCCGGGGTTGTGATCTTGATGTTTTTCCTCTCTCCTTCGATATAGGAGAGAGGTATTCCTTTTTTCTGCGCCACTGATGCGTCGTCCGTGAACGCCGTGTCGTACGCCTGGGCATAGGCGGCCTTGATGTCTTCCGAAATGAACATCTGCGGGGTCTGGGCGCGGTACACTTCCTCCCTTGCGATGCTGCGGTCCGGGATGGTTTCCAGAGTCTCGCTGCCATCGGAGTGTGTCACTTTACGTACGGCTTTCAGCGTGTCCACGGACGGAAGCACCGGGATGAGCGCCCTGCAGTCTTCCATCTTGCTGAACATCCGCTCTATCAGGGCGGGAGTCACCAGAGGCCTCACCCCGTCGTGGATGGCGACCACCGCCCCGTCAGGGACTCTGCTCAGGGCGTTTTTTACCGAATGGAAGCGTGTTATGCCGCCTTCCGCCAGGATCTGCGGACAGAGGAAACCATTCTGCTGGCAGTAGTCCTTCCAGGTCTTCATAAACTCTTTCGGAAGCACCGTCACGACGCTGATGTCCGGGTCCGCATAGAGGAACTTCTCTATGGTCAGACGCAGGATAGGCTTGCCTCCCAGGTCCATGAACTGCTTGGGGAAGGAGGCTCCCATCCTGGTCCCGTGCCCGGCGGCCATCACGATTACATATCTCTTTCTCTCCATATGTGCGGCATAGGAATGCAGGCACAAAAATACTCATAATGTCAGTAAAGAAAAAGTGCAGGAAATCAAAAAAAATCCGTATTTTTACACGATTATTAACTTTACTGAAATCTGATACCTGATTATGGCATTTTCGTTTTTGACGCAGGAGCTGGCGATGGATTTGGGAACAGCGAACACCATCATCTTCCAGAACGGCCAGATAGTACTGGATGAGCCCAGCATAGTGGCTCTCGACAACAATACCGGCAAATGCATCGCCATCGGCAACAAGGCCAAGCTTATGCACGGACGCGAGAACCCGGGCATAAAGACGGTGAGGCCTCTGAAGGACGGCGTCATCGCCGACTTCAACGCGGCCGAGATGATGATCCGCGGTTTCATCAAGCAGGTGAACAGCAAGCATAAGTCCCTTTTCACTCCGAATATCAAGATAGTAGTGGGCATTCCTTCCGGCAGTACCGAAGTGGAGATACGTGCCGTGCGCGACTCTTCCGAGCACGCGGGAGGGCGCGACGTGTTCCTTATCTTCGAGCCTATGGCCGCAGCGCTCGGCATCGGGCTTGACGTCGAGGCCCCGAAGGGCAATATGGTCGTCGACATAGGCGGCGGTACCACGGAGATAGCTGTCATCTCGCTGGGAGGCCTTGTGGTCCAGGACAGCTTGCGCACCGCCGGTGACGTGTTTACGGACGATATCCAGTATTATATGCGCCAGCAGCATAACATAAAAGTCGGCGAGGTCACGGCGGAGGCCATAAAGCTGGCCGTGGGCGCGGTGATTCCGGAGCTTGACGAGGAGCCTGAGCCTATGGTGGTGAGAGGCCCGAACCTTATGACGGGACATCCTGTGGAGATAGCCATAACTTATCAGGAGATAGCACACTGTCTGGACAAGTCCATAGCCAAGATAGAGACTTCCGTCCTCCACGTTCTGGAGCAGACTCCGCCTGAGCTCTATTCCGACATAGTGGACAGCGGCATCTTCCTTTCCGGCGGCGGTGCGCTTCTGAGGGGTCTTGCAAGACGTCTGACAGAAAAGGTGAACATAACCTTCCACGTGGCGGAAGACCCTCTTCACGCCGTGGCCAGAGGTACCTGCATCGCCCTCAAGAATACTGACAACTACTCCTTCCTGATGCGTTAGCCCCCTCCCCGCTATGCTAAGGAACTCGAAGATGACTGCACGGATCCTGAGCGTGGCCCTGTTCATCCTTATGGAAGTGGCGGCGCTTATGATGCTTTCGCGCAGCGGTCCCCTTCAGAACATCTGGCTTTCCGGAGCATCGTACGCGGTCAGGGGCCGGATCTGGGGCGCGAGCGAGAGCATAGGCAGTTATTTCTCTCTTGCCTCGCAGAACCGTGCGCTTGCACAGGAGAATTTCGAGCTTCACCGGGAGCTGACAAGATACAGGAACGCGATGAATGCCGCCCTGCAGGATTCCCTGGCAGCAGGGGCGGGTTTCTCGCAGGACTTCGAGTACATCCCCGCCGCCATACGCAAACTCAGCCGTAACAGGCAGCATAACTACATCATCCTGAACAAAGGGTCCGAGGACGGTATCCGGCCTCAGTCCGGAATCATCACCCCGAAGGGAGTGGTGGGCATCGTGGATGCCGTCGACAGGCATTATTCCTACGGTATTTCCTTTATGAACACAGGGATGAGCGTAAGCGCCCGCATAGGGGCTTCCGGGGCCGTGGGTCCTATGACCTGGGACGGGCACAGCACCGACAGGGCGGTTCTGAAGGAAATCTCACTCCAGAACAGGTTCGCTCCCGGAGACACGGTCTACAGCAGCGGCTATTCGTCGATTTTTCCCGCCGACATCCCCTTGGGCATCGCAGGCGGCTCCCGTATAGTGAACGGTGCCGTAAATGAGATAGAAGTGCACCTGTTCCAGGATTTCGCGGCTCTGCGCTATGTCACGGTAGTCCAGACCCTCGACAGGGAGGAGATTCTGTTCCTCGAGCAGCTGGAAACGGAAGGAAAGGATAAAACGCAGAACTGATGAAGAGCACAGGAAGATTATTCACCTATCTCATTCTGCTGATGGTTCAGGTATTGCTCTGCAACTATCTGCACCTTTCGCAGTACGTGACCGTGTCCATCCTTCCGGCTATGGTGCTCTACAGCGATGTGAGGCTTTCCTCAGTCAAGGTGCTCTGCCTCGCCTTCGCCCTCGCCTTCGCCGTGGACTTTCTCTCCGACGGGGTTCTGGGGCTGAATGTACTTGCTCTGGTCCCTGTGGCCTTCGTGCGTGACCCGGTCATCAGACTTGTCTTCGGAGAAGACCATTTCTCCAGAGGAGAAGGCATATCGGTAGTGCGTCAGGGCATCTGGAAGGTAAGTGTCGCCATCATTATGGTGCAGGCTCTATTTCTGCTCATATACATCTGGGCTGACGGCGCCGGGACCCGTCCGTTCTGGTTCTGCGCCCTGCGTTTCGCCGCCTCGCTGGTAGCAGGCGGAGTGTTGTCTCTTCCCGTGGCCCGCGTCCTCACCGCCGAAAAAACTCCCGACAGATGGTAATCGACCGCAAAACGAAACTTCTCTCGGGACTTCTCGTGGCGGCCGCCCTCCTGCTTTGCCGTCTGTTCTACATACAGATAATCGACAGCAGCTATAAGGAAAGCGCGGAGAACAACTCTATGGTCCGGGAGGTAATCTATCCGACCAGAGGCATCATCTATGACCGCAACGGCAAGATAATCGTCGGGAACAAGGTCGCTTATGACATCCTCGTGACCCCCCGGGAGGTGTCACCCTTCGACACCCTCGCGCTGGCCGCCGTTCTGGACACGGACCCTGACTTCATCCGGTCCAGGATGGCCTATTACCGCAAGTACAGGACCCGCATAGGCTACCAGTCGCAGGTTCTGCTGAAGCAGGTCCCTCAGGAGACCTACATAAGATTCGCAGAAGTGCAGTACAAGTTCCCCGGCTTCCGGGGGCAGATGCGCAGCGTGCGTGACTATCCGATCAATGCCGGAGGCAATCTTCTGGGCTATGTCTCCGAGGTGGATGCCGACTACATAAAGAAACACCCCGAGAACTATCGTTCCGGAGATTACGCGGGCAAGACCGGAATCGAGGCGGCAAGAGAGGAGCAGCTCAGGGGAGAGAAGGGCTATCACATCTATCTGCGCGACTCCCGGAACCGCATCCAGACTTCCTACAAGGACGGCGAACTGGATGTGGAAGCCGTCCCGGGGAAGAATATAGTCACGACCATCGATGCGGATCTCCAGCAGTACGGGCAGCAGCTGATGCGGAACAAGGTGGGGTCACTGATCGCCATCGAACCCTCCACGGGCGAGATACTCGCTATGGTGTCAAGTCCCGGCATCGATGTCTCCCAGCTCGCCGACATAGGCCGGCATTATGCCGGACTCTCGCAGGACCCGTACCGCCCGATGTTCAACAGGACCGTCCAGGCCTCCTATCCTCCCGGTTCCGTATTCAAGCTGGTGAACGGCCTCATCGGTCTGGAGGAGGGAGTCCTCAAAACCACTGACAGATACCCCTGCAGCCACGGCTTCACCTACGGAGCCGGCCGCAAGCTCGGCTGCCACGCGCACGCCTCCCCGCTCGCTTTCAAGGACGCGATAGCCACTTCCTGCAACGGCTATTTCTGCTACGTGTTCCGCAACATCCTCGAGAACCGCAGACACTCGAGCATACAGGAATCCTTCGATCTCTGGCGTGAATACGTGGCCAGTTTCGGCTTCGGACACCCGCTCGGCAGCGATTTCCCTTCAGAATTGGGCGGGAACATCCCGACCTCGGCATATTACAACAAGCTTTACGGCCGTCGCGGCTGGCGGTTCTCCACCATCATCTCGCTTTCCATCGGACAGGGCGAGATCGGAGCTACGCCGCTGCAGATCGCGAATCTCTGCGCTACCGTGGCAAATCGCGGATGGTACAAGATCCCGCATATCATCAAGGACTCGGATCAGGTGAAGATAGACCCCAAGTATCACGAGCGTCAGTACACGAAGGTGGACACCACGCAGTTCGAAGCGGCCGTGCAGGGTATGTGGATGGCGGTGAACGGAGGCGGCAGCGCGGGCGGCACGGCGTTCTCCGCGGCCATCCCGGGTCTCGACCTCTGCGGCAAGACGGGAACTGCGCAGAACCCCCGCGGAGCGGACAATTCCGTATTCATCTGCTTCGCCCCGAAGGACAATCCCCGCATCGCCGTGGCCGCTTACATAGAGAATGCCGGTTTCGGAGCCACCTGGGCCTGTCCTATCGCCTCTCTGCTCGTGGAGAAGTACCTTAACGGGCAGATCGCTCCGAACCGGGAGTATGTGGAAAAGAGAGTTATGGACGGCAACCTTATGTCCGGAGTGAAGAAAGATTAGCTATGCTCGACGAAAGCCGGAAATACAGAAGGACCCTTAAGCAGACGGTGGACTGGAAACTGATATTCTGCTACCTCGCCCTCGTGCTTTTCGGATGGCTGAACATCTACGCGTCCATCCATTCTTCGGACCCCTCGTCCATCTTCGACCTGACCTCGCGCAGCGGCAAGCAGTTCATCTGGATCCTCTCCTCGCTGGGCCTCGCCGCTCTCATACTCTTCGTCTTCAACCCGCGTCTCTGGGAGGTGATTTCCATCCCGACATACGCCATAGTTTTCTTTCTGCTCGTACTCGTGATATTCGTCTCCACTGACACGAAAGGGTCGCATTCCTGGTTCGAATTCGGCCCGATCAAGTTCCAGCCCGCGGAAATATCGAAGATAACCACCTCGCTCGTGCTTGCGACCGTGATGAGCAGGCCGGGCTTCAAGATAACCAAGCTGCGGTATTTCCTGACCGTCGCCGCCGTGGTCGCGCTTCCGATGCTCGCCATCATCGGCGAGAGCGAGACCGGCTCCGCACTGGTCTATGTCGGATTCATCTTCGTGCTGTACCGTGAGGGCTTTTCCGGCTGGTTCCTCCTTTTCATAGCCCTGTCCATAACTCTTTTCATAGTCACGCTTACAGCCTCGCCCTACGCATCGCTCTGCGTTCTGACAGCCGTGATGTCCTTTTCCTACTCGTTCTACCGGGGCAGCTTCCGCAGCTGGTTCCGCAGGGATCTCCCTTTCCTGCTGCTTATGGCGCTGCTGCCGACCCTATGGGGGCTGCTCTGCTCTGCCCTCTGCCCCGAGGCTTCCGCCCTCAGCCCGAGTCTTTCCGCAGATGCCGCGTCCCCGCTTCCGCTCCCGGACGTGGTCGAGGACAGCGACCCGTCCTTCTGGTCTTTCCTTTTGAAAGTCAAGCCGATATATATACTTATGGCCTGTCTGGGCACCTTTGTCCCGCTACAGTTCATCCGCTCGTACAAAAGCCGCATAGACGGCCTCGGCCTCGCGATGGTCGCGGTGCTGCTGGGGATAGTCCTCGTTTTCTCCACCTCCTTCATCTTCGACAGCGTCCTGCAGCCTCATCAGCAGAAGCGCATCGAGGTGCTTCTGGGCATAACCGAAGACCTTTCCGGAGTAGGTTACAACGTGAACCAGTCGAAAATCGCCATCGGTTCCGGAGGACTGTTCGGCAAGGGCTTCCTTCAGGGGACCCAGACCACCTACGGCTTCGTCCCGGAGCAGAGCACGGACTTCATCTTCTGCACAGTGGGAGAGGAATGGGGCTTCGCGGGCTGCGCCGTAGTGATCCTTCTGTATGTGTTCCTGATATGGAGGATCATAGACGATGCCGAGAAGAGCAGGGAGGCGTTCACGCGGATCTACGGCTACTGCGTGGCCTGCTGCATTTTTATGCATCTGCTCATAAACATCGGTATGACCATAGGACTTATGCCAGTCATCGGCATCCCTCTGCCGCTGCTCTCCTACGGCGGCTCCTCCCTATGGGCCTTCACCATCCTGCTCTTCATCTTCATCGCCCTGAACCGCGAGGAGAAGAAATACTTTTAGGTTTTGTGCGCAGAAGGGGCGTCAGATAATGATTTGAAATTTATGCCGGCAGTTTTGCTTATAATCTTTTTTGGAATTACCTTTGCCGGACAGACTGTAAAACATTTTACCGACTAATAATCTTTATCCATTATGAGCGAAGAGAAATTCAGGATTGAATCCGATCTTCTTGGGGAACTCCAGGTTCCTGCAGAGGCCTACTATGGTGTCCAGACCCAGAGAGCCCTGAACAACTACAAGATTTCCAACACCCGGATGCGCGACTACCCGGAGTACGTCATCGCGATGGCCTGCATCAAGCTTGCCGCCGCTCAGACGAACAAGGAGCTCGGAGCGCTCGATGCGAAGATCGCCGACGCCATCGTCTCCGCCTGCCGCGAGATAATAGACGGAAAGCTTCACGAGCAGTTCCCTGTGGATATGATGCAGGGCGGCGCAGGCACTTCCGTGAATATGAACGCGAACGAGGTCATCGCGAACAGGGCCCTCGAGCTTATGGGACATAAGAAGGGCGAATATCAGTTCTGCTCTCCGAATGACCACGTGAACTGCGCCCAGTCCACGAACGACGCCTACCCTTCGGCTTTCCGCTATGCCTTCATCAGGATGAACAGGAAACTGGAGGCGAGCCTGAAGAACCTCATCGCCGCGTTCAAGCTCAAGGGTGAAGAATTCGCCGATGTGATCAAGATGGGCCGCACGCAGCTGCAGGACGCCGTACCTATGACCTCGGGCCAGGAGTTCCACGCTTACGCCACGAACCTTGAGGAAGAGGTGCTGAACCTCGAAAGGAACGCTAATCTCCTCTACGAGATCAATATGGGCGGCACCGCCATCGGTACAGGTCTCAATGCCAAGCCGGGCTTCGCCGAGCTCTGCGCCGCGAAGATGACCGAGCTTACGGGCGAGCATTTCATCGCCTCTCCGGATCTGGTCGAAGCCACACCTGACACGGGTGCCTACGTCAGCTACTCCGGCGCTCTCAAGAGACTGGCCGTGAAGCTTTCGAAGATCTGCAACGACCTCCGTCTCCTTACCTCAGGCCCGCGCTGCGGCCTCAAGGAGATAAATCTTCCTCCTATGGCTCCGGGTTCCTCCATTATGCCGGGCAAGGTGAATCCTGTCATCCCCGAGGTGACTAACCAGGTATGCTTCAAGGTGATAGGCAACGACACCACCGTATCCTTCGCGGCCGAAGCCGGACAGCTTCAGCTGAATGTTATGGAGCCGGTCATCGCTGAGTCCATTATGGAGAGCATCACCTGGCTGACGAACGCTATGGACACCCTGCGCACCAAGTGCATCGAAGGCATCACGGTGAACAGGGAGCGCTGCTACGAGATGGTGAGAAACAGCATCGGCATAGTGACCGCCCTCAACCCGATCATCGGCTACAAGGCCAGCACCAAGGTCGCCAAGGAGGCCCTCGAAACGAACCGTTCCGTCTATGATATCGTCCTCGAGAAAGGTATCCTCACGAAGGAAGCCCTCGACAAGGCCCTCGACCCTAAGAATATGATCGGTTAGCACATCCCCCCCCATACGCAAAGCCGGACGGAGTCTTCAAGCTCCGGCCGGCTTTGCATATCGAAAGCACCCGGAAGCCGATGAGCAGCCCCTACGCCTCAGGCAGGGATTTGTTCGGGCTCAGCTTCACGCCCAGGTCCATAACCTGACGGGCCGAAGTCAGGATGCTGCGCCCTCCGTTGCGGATCTTGTCCGAGCAGACATCGTAGCACCTGCGCACATCCTCCAGCTTCCGTCCCATCTCCTCGTGCGACTTGGTGAACTCGGCCACGCGGTCTATCATATTCTCGGCCGCCGTGATGATCTTCTGCTGGTTCCGTGCCTGCTCCACATTAGTCCAGGCTATGGTGATCATCCTCAGGAACGGCATCAGAGTCTCTTCGGTCGTTATGAGGACCCCGGCCGCGTATGCGTCTTTCCAGATGTTCTTGTCCTCATTGTAGGCGAGCTGCAGGGCGGGATAATTCGGGATGAACATTATCACGTAGTCCAGCATTTTGTGCCCCGGGAGCAGATATCTGCTGTAGTTCTTCTTCGAGAGGCGGGCGACCTGATCCTTTATGGCCTGGGTGTTGCGCCGCGCGGCCTCCGCCTTCGCAGCCTCGTCCGGAGCCTCGTACCATTCGCCGTAAGCGGCCAGAGAGACCTTCGCATCTACTACTATGTCGTTGCTGTCCGGGAAATGCAGGATGAAGTCCGGTCGCATCCTCTTTTCCGAATCCTCATTCACGACCACGAAGCCCAGAGAATCCCTCAGCGTAGCCTCCTTGTCGAAATCGCGTCCCTCCACCATACCTTCCCCCTGCAGAAGATTCAGCAGAATGGTCTCTCCCCAGCAGCCCTGGAACTTCTTCTGCCCGCGCAGCGCCTCCGCAAGATGGTCCGCCTTGCTGCCGATATTCTTCGTCTGCGCCTCAAGCTGGCCGACCGCGCTGTCGAAACGCTCCCTCAGTATCGTGGAAGACTCCAGCTGAGCCTTCTTTCCCGCCTCGAAAGCTTCTTTCATATCCTTGAGATTCTTTCCGAGGTCCCCGGAGATATCCTTGAAAGTCTTCTCCGCCCGCTCGCTCAATTCCTTCTCGCGCGCCTTGAGCACCGCTTCCGTCTGAACGCTCATCTCCGAGCGCAGCGCCTCGATCTGCTGCCTGAGAGCCTTCTCGTGCGCCTGCCGGATTTCCTCCTTCGCCTTCTCGTGCGCAGCCTTCAGCTCCTGCTGGGAGCGCTCGTGCGCAGCTTTCAGCTCCTGCTGCATCTTCTCGTGCGAAGCCTTCAGCTCCTCTATCTGCCGTCTCTGCGACTCTTTCAGTTCCTCCATCCGGCTCTGTCCGGCCGCCTTCTCGGCGTCCAATTCCGCTTTCCCCCTCTCCTTCGCCTCCTCGAGCTGTTTCTCCAGCGAGTTCTCCCTTTCCCTGGCCGTGGCGTGGCTGATGTTCAGGACAGAGATCTGCTCGCTGAGCTCAGCGATTCTGGTCTCCGCCTGCCTGCGCTCGTCCTCGAGGGCATCGTCCTTTTCTTTCAGCGCGGCATCGCGCAGCCGCTGCGCCGCTTTCATACGCGCCTTCAGCACCGAAGCGGTGACAGCCCAGACGGCGAAGGCTACCGCAAGGGTTACAAGAATGCATATCAGCAGATTATCCATAGCATAAACATTAAGCCCCGGAGGGATTCACACAAAAATAAGGAATTCCTCAGAACTATACCAACACTTTTTTTCATCATCCCCGAGGAAAAAAACCTGCGATATCTCGCAAGATCTTCATATCTTTGCGCTGCACTTGCGCCTTGGTGGTGGAATGGTAGACACGAGGGACTTAAAATCCCTTGGGCAGGAATGCCTGTACGAGTTCGAGTCTCGTCCGAGGCACCGGCAGCGATTCTTGAGGATCGCTGCTTTTTATTTTTCTCCGAGCACAGATAATATACGTTTCCTTGTCGGGGAAATGTTTGGATGGGTGGCTAGCCAAGGCATCAGCAAATGGACTCCAGCGATGGCACGTAGTTTCTTGTCGTGTGATTCAACCGCAATATAAAGAAACCTGATTACCGCCGATTAGACTTCTTCAAAAATGTCATAAGTCGTTTTACCGAATCGATGAGATGCAGAATTCTCTTTCATCTCGATGAAATCATCATCCCGAAATAAGGAAGGAGAAATTTGGACTGTATCTTTCTTTTTAACATAATCCCCCATCGGCTTACTGCCATTTTTGAAACGGTTCCGAATCGCAGAAATAGCCTCTTCACCAATATCAACGCCAATCCACTGACGCCCAAGTTCTTCAGCGGCAATGAGAGTTGTCCCGGAGCCGGCAAAGCAGTCAAGAACCAAATCACCGGGACGCGATGAAGTTTCGACTATTCGCTTCAGCATATCAAGGTTCTTCTCAGTAGGATAGCCTGTAATAAGAGTATTCTGGTTGTTTACATCCAGATAATCAAGCCATATATCCTGTACTGGGACACCATTGCTTTTATCAAGAAAAACTTTTCTGCGAGGGTTGCCGTTTGACGACCAATATATCTCACCCCTTGCATCCATTTCATCGAGTTTATCCGGAGTAAACTGCCAATGCTTACCCTCCGGCGGCATCATTCCGCGCCAAGAGCCACCGGTGGCCCCATTGCGGATGCCAGGGGCATGGATCGGAACTTTCTTGTATCTGCGCCCCGTCTCCTCTTCAATGAATGGATATTCTTTTAGAATTTTTTCATCGCTCCACTTTTCGTATGGCCGATTCCATACGGTATCATCAGTCTTGCTATAGAAGAGTATGTAATCAGAAATGTTCCCATATGTCTTGCGCGTAAAATTCTTCGATTTACATTTCTTTCGCGTAATCATTCCCTTGAAGTTCTTGATGCCGAATATTTCATCCATCATCACTTTGACGTGAAAAACCATATTGCTGTCAAGGTGAACATAAATAGAACCCTCGCGAGAAAGTAACTGGTGCATCAGTTCGAGTCGCTTACGCATAAATGTAAGGTAACTCTGAATAGTATAGCGATCATCGTAGGCATGCTTGAAGTCGCGTGTTTCAAATGCCCCACCAGTATTATAAGGAGGGTCTATATAGATAAGTGTCACTTTCCCGGAAACGTCTGTATCCGCGACTAACGCATTTAGGACATTAATGTTGTCAGCATGATACAACCGTTTTATTCCACCGTCCTCATTACAGGCAATTTGACGAAAACGGATATCATTACGGGGAATGACGCATAGTGGTTTTGATTCCCGATGAACTGGTACTACACCTACAGCCATAGTTAATTATTTTTTAGAGAGCCACTTTGTTGTAAGCCGCTCATTAAACATACGAAGCGTAAGTACCATCACCTTATCGGGATCAATATGCTCAATCGTAGAATAGTCATTCCACATTGAGCCAAGAAGCAGTCCCGGTCCATCATTGACAAAGATAACCTTAGTGGGGAGATTATGGCTCTTTGTATATTGAAGAATCTCTTTGGCGCAATTCGAGTATCCTCCGGTCCTGTCGTCTTCTTGTGCGCCGCCACGATCACCATCGTATCGAGCAAGTCCGATTGCAAGGACACTGCCTTTTTTATCTTTAATCACAAAATCAACTGGCCGAGTCGGATTTGGGTAGTCCGGGAAGATGCTCTTTAATTGAATGTCAGCACCAGCCCTGACAGGTCCTTCTATCGTGAAATTCGGCAGTGCGTCCCGGAACATATTGAAAAACCGTTCGGTTAAATCGTAACCTTTTTGTCCTCTTTCCTTGTACTCCCACAAAATGGCACAAAGGGCTTCATCCGGTAAGGGGCGGCTATTGAACGCGGCCTGCACCCGATCGATAGATCTAAAGTTTTTCCCGTATTGTTCGCACACCATCGGAATCATAGATTTCTTCTTGAGCATTTCCACAGGAGTTTGTGGGGAAACATACTTGCGAAATACCCTATACAATTGTACCCTCATCCAAACTTCTTTTACATCTGTTATCTCTTGTAGAAGCCTGATTGAAGACTCCGACCCTCTTAGCAGCTGTCCGAACAATACAAGAACGGGTTTATATAACTCGCAGGCATCAACAAGAATATCAGGGTAAAACTCGCCATTAGCCATCGTAATCCAATTCGGCGCGTCTTGTTTATAGTCAGCAAAAGATTTCATCTCGCTTCTGTCTTTTATTATTCAAGCAAATATAAAGAATTTCCCCGAAACGATGTGTATCTCAATCCGCGACCATATATAATCGGCAAAACGAAATGTGATGGGAACGCAAAACGAAATGTGCTTTTCTGCCCTCAAAAATAGCAAAAACGAAACGTGCTGAAAATTTAGCGCACAACAGCATTATAGGGAGGCTCTCAAACACCGATTGAACGTGTTTTGAGAGCCTTTCCATTTGCCGGACATCTTGGTCAGACATTCAGTTCAAACTTGACCTCCTCTCCGGCCAGCAGCTTTTCCGTGTTCGGCAGGTTGTTTTCGTAAATGTGAACATTTCCCAGAAAGAGGGTAATGGACTTCAGCGGAAGCTCAATCTGTCTCGATATCAGGTAGAGATGATAGATGTCCGAGGGAAGTCCAAGACTCGCGTCCGAACTGCGCTGATATGCTGTCAGCACAAGTTCACCGTCCTCAATCTGGAACTGGATAAGTGACAGGCACGGAGCCTGATTGCTCTCCGCATCGGTCGCCCCGAGGAAAAGGACATAGTTCTTGCTGTTCCTCTTCTCGCGATTGATTCTGGAGACCAACGGTGGCAGCTTCTCGAAGTATGTCGGGTACGAGTTCACAAGTATCGGCCCGACATAGTCCCACCAGGAGATGCCTGCCTCCCGGTATTTCTCAACGTTCCGCTCACCATGGGTGAACAGGTCCAGTTCGTTCCTCAGTTTCTTTCTGGCAAGGTTGTGCCCCTCGAATATGTCGAGGAGGTCACCCGGAGTCAATGACAGCCGCTGGTTCAGCAGGTACTTGATTGATCCTTTCTTGTTCTGCTGCGTCTTGCCTTCGAGCAGAATGCGCTGTAAAATCTGATGATATTTGTTCATATGGTATTGGTATAAAGATTATCGTTAAAACGCCATTCAGAGGGCTAAAAATGGCCGTTATCGCCCCCCCCCGATTTGGTCGAAGAGGTTCTGCTGATGATGCTCCTCATAGTTGCAGACCATCCATTCTTCCTGTTTGCGGCGGGAGGTCTTGGATGCGCTGATTGTCCTCTCCACGCGGTGTATCGTCCATCCGTTCTTTTCCGCGCATCTCTCGATGGGGTCATAAGGGAACATCGTCAGCATGAACTTCCCCTTGACAGATTCAAGAAGGTTCAGGAGTTCCTCCATATTCCTGGTGGAGAATACTCCCTCGTAATGTCCGCAGTCGCTGTTGATATACGGAGGGTCTACAAAATGGAACGCATCCTCGCAGTCATATGTCTGTATGACATCGAGGGCGTTCCTGTTCTCTATCGTGACATGTTCAAGCCTTCTGCAGACCTTCTCGGTGAACTCATCCTTGGCGTTTTGGACTTTCTTCGGCATCCCGCCTCCGAAATCATACCCGAACGAGCCGTCCATCATCCCTGCGAAAGACATCTTGCAGAGTGCCCAGACCGCCCAGGCCCGCTGGGCTGGGGTGAAGAATTCCGGGTATGCGTTGATGTGGGCCGCATGGGCGTGGATGTCACGGCAGTGCAGGGTTTTGTCAATCTCCGTCTTGAGGTCACGGTAATAGACCTGCGCAGTCCAGTAGAAGTTCGTCAGCTCCATATTGATGTCGTTAATTATCTCCGACTCGGCAGGGGACTTGGCGAACAGAACCGCCGCTCCGCCACAGAACGCTTCCGTGTAGAGCCGATGGGGTGGGATGAGGGGGACGATGTGCTTAAGCATCGTCTGCTTCCCTCCGTAATAGGATATTGGTGTTCTCATATCTGTTGAATAAAAAAATATTGCTACCTTTGTCCCCGTACCACCCATACGCACAAAGCGTCACCGTGCAGACGAGGGACTTACTCCCGGCTTTGCGCGGTGACGCTCTTGTGTAAGAGGTGGGTGGTACTATTTCTTACAGGTCGGGAGTTTTTTATGCCCACTCCCGAAAGGCTTTGACCGGTTCAGAGACGTCGTCCCCTATATCTCCGGTTATAGAGTATCTGACCCCTTTGCACACCTTTCAGTTTGTGCGAGAGATGCAGGAATGACGGATAAAGTATCATCTGGTCGAAAGGAAGTCCAAGATCCCGTACCCTTTCCGCGAGAGCGAAGACCCTCTCCTCACCCACATCGGGGTCGTTCCTCATTCTGGAGGGACAGATGTCCGCCGCCTCACCTTTCAAATGCTGACTTGTGGCCTCGCCACCTACGGCGCTGTTGACCGCCGGGCAGCGGTAGCCCGAGTTAACGGAGAGCGGCGCTCCCCAAGCATCGCGCAGCGGTTGGAGCACCTCGGTGACCAGAGCTTTGACCGCATCCCTCACCACCGTGGTACGGATGACATTGTCAATACGGAGAGACGGCACGTCCGTCACCTCGAACTCACGGTAGGAGAAATCCTTGCTTATCGTTCCCATAGGCAGGCCCTCCTAATCCCAGCTGTCCCAGCCGCTCACGAGGTCGATGGCCTCCTGCCTGAACGCTTGAAACTCCTGCCACTCACGTAAGTATTCGGCCTTCTTCTCATCGGACAGCCCGCCTCCCTCCAAGCCGGCCTCGGCCTGGAGCAGCTGAATTTGATGCGTCTTAAGGGCGTCCTCCTCCGTTTGGAGGTATTTCGTCCTGATGATGCCGTTGATGAGCTTGTCGCGGTTCCACTCATCGCACTCGATGAGCGTGCCGCCGTCCGCCATCGTTCCGGTGTAGGAAAAGCCGTCGACTGCCTCCGATGAGTCGTCTGGCTTGAAAGAGGCCGGCTTTTCATCGAGATAACATAAAAAATGCGCCCCGTCATATTTTGAGGGGCGCATCTGACGCGGATATACCGCGCTGAATGATTCTGTTTTCATATCAAGTAAACTTATAGAACTTTTTGTTTCGTTGATTCACTTCTATCTTTATAACAGTAGGGGCAGGCAAGTCCTCCTTAGAGAACTCCGTTTCGCATTGTTCTATGAGAACTTTCGACCCGGTGTACGAGAAGTATTCCTCGCCTGGCTTAACAAGCACCTCCCTGCCTCTGTCGTCCGTATAGGAGAACTCCTTCCCCTGCCACTCGAAGCGTATCGCGAGACATTTCTTCGGGGTCCCGTCATCGTTTTTCTCCTTGATGGAGTCAATCACGGCATAGTCCCTGAGCTCCATCAGAAAATCTTCCTCCGGCTGCTCTTTCCCCGGGTCAAACAAAAAGTTCTCAAACCGTCTCTGCTGGCCGTGAGCGATCTCGAACGGACATTGACTTTTGCGCCTGTTAATCTTTGCGCCCAAACGTTCTTTCTTTTCCATATGATATACCTTTAAGAAATTTCTCGCGTCCGCATGCGTCACCGTACCGAGCCGGGACGATATAGCGATCCTTATCTGGTCATAGGTCAGGCCCATCTTCAGGCCTTTCCGGATTTTCCTCTTGATGTCCAGCACAACCTCACGGTTCGCGCGGATGTGGCCGTCGGCGAAGATGCGGTATCCGACAATAGTGAAGCCGCACTTCGTGGCGCCCACCTGCCACTTGGGATTAATCGTGAACCTCAGCTCATTCGCCCAGTACAGGGCGATCCAGTCGACCACAAGATGAAGGAACGTCTTATCCTCGTGGAGAATCAGGACGTTATCCATAAAGCGGTAGTAGAAGCGGATACCCTCGCCGACATAGCGGTTGAAAAGCGACTCCAGATAGGCGTCGCCCCTTGCGATTTCGGCACGGTCGGATTCCGTCTTGGCAGAGGACTTCCTTGCGGTGACATACATCCCCGCCATCTTTCTTACCAGAACGGGATCGGACCGCAGTCCGAACAGCCCGCGCAGGTCGTGGTCGAAAGCCCACAGCGAGACGTTGGCATAGATGGTCGAAATCTTCAGGCCAATGGCGATGCCCGCGGGATGCTCCGGATCGTCGTTTCCAATCGGTGTCCCGATGCTGCTGTCGATGACAGCATCAAGGGAGTCAAGAAGGACCGGATCCTTTATCTTCCTCCGCAGGTTGGCTTTCAAAGCGTCGTGCTGTATGTGGGGATACATCTTCGACACGTCAAGGCTGGCGAACGCCTTCAGGTCGGGATGAACCTTCAGGTCACGGCTTATCAGCTTTACCATCATATGCTGCCCCCGTCCCGGCACACAGGCGAAGCAACGCTCGTCGAGGCTTCGGTCGATGATGTTCTCGGTTCTGGACAATATGCCCCAGTGATAGACGTGATGCCAGTATTGAAGCATCGAAAGGAACCTCTCCTTGCGGCCTTTCTTCTCGAGGATGGTCTTGTAGGTGTAGTCCTCGGCGGTCGGACGATACGTTGATGTGAGAAAAAGATGAAGAAGGCGATTGGCGTTTGACTCCAAATCGGCTTCAAATGCCTTCACCTCCTTCCTTCTTTTCTTTCGCCGCGAGGCCAGATGGTGCGCGATACGGAAGTTGTCCGCCGTTCCTATGGTCTCCGACAGGTGTCCGTGTCTTCGCACAAGTGTCAAAGTGTTATGAGTGTCACGTGTCTGCTTTCTCTCACAAGCGCCGTCGAATTCTTACGAACCTACCGGAACCCGTTTTGATAAGATGTCTTCCGGCAAGGGCCGGGGTTCATCCCCAAGCAGGAAACAGGTGCAAACACAACCGGCTTCCCAAGTAGTGGGGCGACGACAGGTTCGCATTGGCATTCGAGGGCGCGTAGTTACCGTTGAAGTACGCCAGGCCATCATTGCCACCATTGTTAGCATTGCCCGAACCGAGCGGAGCCCGGAAACCAGAAGTGGCAGATTGGAAGTAGCATCCGTCACATCTGTGGGTGGAGGATGTGGCCCCGTCCTCCGACGGCATGCCCGCCAACCCGACGAAATTGATGCGCTTGATATAATTCCACGCTCCCGGGGTGGAAGAAATTATCGTCCCGACCTTTATCATATCGGACGTGTCGGAATAGGTCCATTCCGTGAGCGATGATTTCGCCACATAGAACGAATATGAGTTGTCCGAGTTGATCACGGCCACGATGCGGTTCTTTCCGACCCATAGATGACCGAACGGGTTCTTGAGACCGAAGAAGCAAGGAATCGGCGCGTTGTAGACCACCGACCCTCCCGAATTCTTTACGGCGAAGGAACCCACGCCGAGAGCGTCTCCGAGCTCGACTCCTGCGGAATACGGAACGACCGGATAATAGCCGTTGTAGGTGTCCCAACTTGGCATGCTTGATATGCCGGATCCAAGGCCTCCCTGATACAGGCCGTCGGAGTCCTTGGCTGAGTTGAATGCGGCCTGACTGTTCCTCGTGCCGAGGATTATGTCGAAAAGAATCATTATGGCGGTCTCTATCCAGTACCAGCCGGCGCCCCAGCCTTCCCCCCGTTTCCTGCCCAGGGCTTCGAACGCGGCCGTCCCTTTCACGGTGGCCGCATACCCGAGCATGGACAGGTTCTCGGCCGACCCGTTTCCGGTCGTGAGGGCGGATCCGCCGCCTCCACGATACTGCTCCGCCGTGCTTATAAGGGAGCAAAGGATGTCATTCGTCCTGTCAATGATTCCGGCGTGTCCGGCCGCCACGGAGAATGTCGGGACCCTGTAGCACGAGCGTCCCGGAATGGGCTTCAAGGAGACCGCCTCGTAGAGGTAGCTGCCCTCGATCCAGACGGCCACGTAGAACGGAGTCCTCGTACCCCACATATACTGCCCCATCGTTCCGTCCAGCTTGGCGGTCTCGCCAGTGGCGAGCTTGTAATGGTTGCTCGGATCGAGCTTCTTTCTGGAATGGTCATCGCCCACAAGGTAGCAGCCGAGACCGAGCAGGGACGGCAGCTGCCGGACATACTCGAGATTGCCGCAGCGCTCCCCGACAGGGGAACTCTCGTCAAGGTTGAAGCGGACGGCGGCGTAGCCGTCGTTCCCCAGAAGCGACGCCGGGAAGAACCCGTACTCACCCCCGTCCAGCGACTTGCCGAAAAGCAGGTCGCCCTCGTCCACCCGGGTGAACGATTTGAATGATGATAATTCTTTCTTGCTCATATTATTGCGTTATTTGTATATTATAAATCCTGAATTCGTCCACACCATATGGAACGAGCGGGCTGTAGTGGCGGGAATCTGTACCGTCTGCCCTGAACCGTAGGACGTGTTGTCGAGCGTATTGAAGATGTTTGGCTGGGTATAGTTATTAACACCAACGTTATTCCCATTCTTGTTTATTATCAGAAAGCAGTCACCGACGGAATAGTCTTCTGTCTGCAATGTGTCGAGAAAAGCATCCAAAGTGTATGTCAATACATATACGCCCGGGTGTGCCAGGCCTCCGTAATTACCCAAGGTGGTTCTATTCTTGGGTGACACGACAACCTGTGGGCGCAGACCGGAGATCATCCCGCCCTCAATCACCATTTTGGAATTCTTCCGCATCTTGATTCTGAACGCATCGTTACGGTCATATTTGTCAGAGTAGAAATAAGGCATTAAGTCGATCGCCTCTATCTCTTCACCATCCACCCGCGCACCCAGTTTGAACACCTCCGGAGACAGCTCAATGAAATGTTCCTCGCTGCTGTCATACAAGACGCTTCCCGTCAGACACGGATATCCCGCCGCTGTCGTACCTATGGTCAGGTTACCGAAAGTGCCGCTCTTGGCCGTCATATTCCCTTCCTTATCTACCGTAAAAATGCCGTTGCCGGCAATTATCTGTCCGGCGGCGGAAAGTGATATCTTTCCGGAGGTGTGCTTGATGACACCCTCGTCCATAACCCAGCCTTCCTCCCCGGTGCCGAGCAGGAGGACCTTCGTGGCTATGTTCTCGTATGAGGGCACTAACCGCCAGTATCCGGTATTGTTCGCGACCGCGTCATACGGGGTCGCACCGGCCTGGGAGGCATGTGACTTGAGGCACTCATACATTGCTCCGCAATAGTAGGCGTAATCGGCGTACTTCTCTCCGGGAGCGCCGCAGTAGAATTCTATGCCGGCATCCCATACGAGCTGCCGCGTCTGCGGCCCGCGGTCTCCTGTGTCCCCCTTCTCAGGAGCCTGCTTATATGCGATTCTTGTTATTCTCTTAAGCATATTCCCGATGCACATTATTCCGCCGATATTATGAGCGTCATGTCCCCTCCGGCCTGTGCGGCGTGGGAGAGGGTGACGGTGAACGAGCCGCCGCCGTCCTGCGAGGCTATCGTGTCCCCGGCCGCATCTGTCAGGAGATAATTGAAATTGAATCCGGACACCTCTGTCCCCGTCGACCTCTTGTACACTTTCGGACGATATACGATTGAGGTCTGGGCGGAACTCAGCTCCTCCGGGACACTCGCCCCGGTGCTGTCCGTAGGGTTGGGGTAGATGATCAGGATGTCCGTCTCGTCGCAAACCTCCACTACTGCTGCGGAAGACTTGTCGCCGTATGTCATCTCGCACTTGTACAGCTCGCTTGATTTGATGTCCTCGGCGGTAATCGTTATGCTCTTCGAGGTGACGCCTGTGGCGACCCATCCGTCCGCGCCGTTGGTCACCTTCATCTTGTACCACTTGTAGGTCACCCCGGAGGTCTTCTCGACCCCTCCGAGCAGGAAGTGGGCTGTCGCGGTGAGCAGCGCGGTGGAATCGTCGATGACTCCGCCGTTGTTTATCGTGACGTATCCCAGGCACGCCTCCCCGTCCGTCTGCTCGATAGCGACCTCGATGGAGGCGGACACCACGGACGAGAACCCCGTATTGACCGCACCCTTGAACTCGATGGTGTCCGAGTCGATGTTGCCTGCGGAGGCGATCTCCTTCAGTATGGTCAAGGTCGGTACCGTGAATCCGTCCACCGTCTTCGTCTCGCTCTTGAAGGTCCCGGCCGCGATGTTGCCCATCGCGGTGTTCAGACCGGAAGCGTCGAAGGATATCTCCTGTCCGTTGTAGCTCCACACCGTCCCGCCGGCAGTCGGAGCGACGCGCGTCGCCTTCAGCGAGCTCCTGACCACCGGGTAGATGCATGGCTTGTTCGCGGCGAACGACGGGGTGACCGTGTCGTTCCCGCTCGTGATGAACTGCTTCAGCGGGAACGTGCTGCGCAGCGTACAGGTCAGGGTGTCGCCCTGACGCACGTATTTGATGGTTGTCTGTCCTTTTACTTCGCTCATATTGTTCAGTATTATTTGTTCAACTCTTTTCTGGCCTCACCGGCGGTCAGCACACTTCCTCCCAAGGCTTCGACCTTGGAGCTGAAATCCGCGTCCTGACCATAAGTCTGCAGGTCGCTCTCATTGATGATGACATATGCCCCGTCCGGGGTCTTCAGCCGGAATCCGGTGATCCCGATGTCCTCCGCCTTCGCTGCGGGTATCTTTGCATACAAGTATCTCATATTCCTAAAGTGTCAGTACCTTGCCATTGTCACATATGACCGCACCTCCGTCGCAGAGCGCACCCAGCGGGTCGAACCCGTCGACCTCAAGGGCGACGTCGGACGCGTTCTCGAACTCCGACGCCGGTATCATTATGCTCTCCCCGTAGCCCAAGACCGCCCATTCCGCCCCGTAAACGGCGCGTTTTATCAGCCAGCGGATATGGAAAAACTCCGAGGGGTTCTCGACCACCTCCCTTCCGACTGAGACCACGCACTCGTTCTTCACAGTCTCGGCGTTCGGAGACACCTCCACGCCGCCGTGCACGAAATGCTCGAAGTCGTAGTCAGGGTAACGTCTCACCACCATCGTTTCGGCCGTAAGACAGTCAGACGTGGGGGATGCCGGAAGGGACTCCCCCGGAAGCGCATATTCCACCTTGCAGGCAATCTTCACCTGCCCGTCAACATAGCGCGGGTCGACGGTCAGGGTGTCAGTGTTCTGCCCGCTCTCGTAGAATAGGTCTTCGTCCGCGTCAATCAGGGACTCGACCCCGTCGACCGTCTTGTACCACCAGTAAGCCGCCCGGCATCTGCCGGCATCCGGCGCGGCTCCGCCGAGTAGCAGCGTGGCCTTGACCGTACGCACCCCCGTGTCGGTGACCGGGTTGAACACGAAGCTCGCCGGTTTGTCGATGGTCAGTGTGGCGGCCTCAGCCAATGATAGCGTCGAGAGCGTGGCCGTCGCCTGTATGCGCAGCACCTTGCCACTCCGCGCGTCAGGATATGACGCGGTGAACACCAGCACCTTCGGGTCGAGATAAGCTATGTTCTTGGTCACGGTCAGCGTGCCGTCCCCGGTCACGGAGTATCCCTCCGTCGCCGCCGTGATGAGGAAGCGCGACAGCTCGTCGGTGACGTACGCCCCGTCGGTTATCCGCCCGAGCATGTCCTGCGGTATCTCGTACCAAAGGATTCCGGTCAGGGACACCTCCCCGTCCCCGATGATGCCGTCAGGGTCGCTCAGATATACCACGGGACGGATGACCAGAGGAGTCAGTCTCCTGTCCGGGACATACTCGCCCGTCTCCGCGCAGTGTGTCTGCGTGAGGCTGCCCCCTCGGACCACCATCATCGTGGAAATGTTCAGAGGATTGTAGACAATCCCTATTCTTTTAGTCTTTCTCATATGCTCATCGAATGTCTTTCAAATGCCTTTCAAATGTCAGATGACCACTTCCGCCTCCACGCTTTCAGCACCATCCCTCACGTATGCCCTGCAGATGAACTTCCCGGAAAGCCCCGGCAGATCCCCCTGCGTGAGAGCGACGCTCCTGCCGCATCCGGCGTGGTCGGTATTCCAGACCCCGTCCGCCACCGCGTCCCCCGTGTCCCTCGACCACGACCAGTCAGCGTCGAGGATATCGCCCGTGATGTCCGTCACGCCCCTGCGGACGGTCGCTGTCAGGGTGGTGTCGAGACTTCCGTAAAGGAAGACCTCTCCGTCCGAGCTCTCGATAGACAGCTCGAGGGCGGTGTCTCCGGCCACGAGAAGCCAGTCGGTGGAGTCGTATCGCGGCTCGGCCTCCGTCCCCTCTACCAGACACCTGTACTTGCAGGACTTGTGATATACCTCATCCTGGTATTCCTCGTTGCAGAGATACGGGCTGTCCGGGGAAGCTGTCCACAGGCCGCGGTCGCGCACCGTCTTAACCACGGAGCCGGAATAGTCCAGCTGCACGAAGTTCTTTGCCAGAACGGTGTCGAGGTATATTGACGGACGCTTGCCGAGCGGCATAGACTCCGGGATCAGGGCATCGGGGACGGAACCGATTATGATCTTGTAGTGTGTCGGCAGGATGATGTACTGGTCGACCCCGTCGAGCAGCGCTATCCGACCCTCCGGAGAGGAGAAGTATTGGCTTCTCTGCCTTCCCGTCTGTGTGAAGTTGCCGTAGCGGGCGATGTTCATATACGGAACCGGGGCCGCGTTCTTGCCTCCTGGCACGGCGTCATCCGCCCCGAGGACGACCCTGACGGTCTTCGCCGCCTGGTTCACGGACGTGACCCTGAAATACGATGTCACAAACCCGCCGCTGCTGTTATAATGACCCTTGCAGATATCATCGACATCAAGCTCGATGGTGTCACCGTCCTCCACCTGCATCGTCAGGATGTAGGCGCTGTCGCTGCCATCGTCGGCTGCCACCCCGGCTATGGTCCCGCCCTCGGTGTTCCACATCTCCCCGCCGGTCACCCTGACCTTGTTGTAGATGAGCTGCGGAACCTTAAGGAACGACCTCAGTGTCAGGGAGGCCATCTCGGCTTCGCCGCCGGAGCCTATCTTCCATCCCGCGCCTGTCTCTATGCCGGACGAGAAATCGGGCGAGCCGATGATCCCCGCCACCACGCGGGCGAACTCCACTATGTCACCTTTCCTGACGGGCTGGTCAAGGTAATCGTCGAACGCCCTACCCGACCACTTCCCGGAGTCCTTCGCAAGGTCGGCCTCGGCGGCGTGCGCGGATTCGTCCGCATACCCGGCCTTCGCCTTTTCCGTGACCGTGCTGACGCTGCCGTCATCCTCGTTTTCCCTCGGCTGCGCGAGGTGGATATATCCGTCGTAATCGGTCGTTATCTGGTCGAGATACGGGAGGTTCCCATGGGTGTGACCGTCTCCGGCAGAGGACGAGTCAGACCCGGATCCGGCATTTTGGACTATGGCCACGGCTCCTCCTGAGGATGAGACACCGAGCTCCCGCAGCCTCTTGCTTCGAGGCCTTGCCGTTCTGTTGGTCGTTTTCTGTATATATTCCTTTACCATGGTCACCCCTCCCTGCCCTCATATTCGTCCGGACGGATTTCGGTGAAGGTCGCCTCGGACGTGTCCTCCTTCGCGTCGACGGTCTCCCCGCTCATTATGAACCTGACATCCTCTCCCTGCAGAGGGTCGGCATACGGCGACAGGCCGTCCGGGTCGATGTCGACCTCTCCGGACAGGGTCGTGCGCCTGTCCGCGTACTGGCTGTAGAGCGTCCCGATAAGCAGCTGCTCGGGGTGGGCCGTCCTGCCCGCTCTCGTAAGCTTCTGTATCTGCTCTCCGTTCTCGGCGGACAGATATATGCCCTTGGCCGTCGGACACACCACGTCGGCGGTGCCGCAGACGGTGTCGATCTCGAGACCCTCCTTCGCGTCCGCGTTCAGCACACCGGAGTACTCCACGTCATCCATCGTCTCCCCGTCGAGCGTCAGGGTCCTTTTCACCACGGACACCCTCGGCAGCTTGTACAGCTGCCAGCGTATCTTCCCGTAGCCCTTTTTGTCGCTGAAATATCCGGAGGCCTCCTTATCGAACATGTCCGTGTCGTCGAACGCCCATACCCCGTTGTATACCCTTATCTCCAGATAGCCGCCCTTAGGCGGATAATGGATAAACTGGCCGTCCGGGAGTTTCTTGAACGAATCGAACATCCAGAAATCCTTTATGCTGCCGCTGCCGCTTGACATATCCAGGTATTTGTACACCCTGTTCTTGACCTTCTGGGAACCATAGGTCCACGGCTTTCCGACGCTCTGCCTGTTGCACTGCCATCCCATCACGCCAGTTCCGGACAAAAGGTCGTCCGGGTCGTAGTAGGCAAGCCACGCCTCGCCCCACTCCGCCTCTCCGTCCTTCCACCCCCATCTGCCGCCGCTCCCGTCACGGGCGGTGGAGACGAAGCTGTTCCCCGGATGGCCCCACTGGGTCAGGAATTCGTTGGAGTAGTGGCAGAGGGCCGTGCCGCCCTCATCATAGACGACTATCGCCACCGGGACGAAGACGAACGCGGCGGCATTCTGCACGAAGTCACAGTTCCCGGACTCGTTGCCGTCTCCGGACTGCTCGAACGGATTATATCTCGGGTCGAAGAGCAGCTCCTGCTCGATACGCAGGTAGCTGTTAGCGGCGTCCGCCTCCTCCATGTCCGGGAGATAGGCCCTCGCCGTCCTCATAGCAAGCGTCTTCGGATGCGACTCCGGGGACAGCCCCTTCCTCTTCGGGTATCCGGACGACAGGGAGCCGTGACCTCCGGTGCAGAATCCGCCGACCACGCCCTCCGTCTCGTTGCCCCCGAGCATCGGCTGGATCTTGAAAAAGGAATTGCCGCTTCCTATCTCCGCCAGTCCGGGGCATTTGCCCGTGTCCCTGGACAGGAAGATCGTGAAGCCTATCAGCGAGTAGTCCCAGTCATAGCCGTGCTTGTGGCTGTCATCATAGTCGATGTAATATGAATAGCATTCCGGGGAACTCTTCCCGGACGGTACAATACCGTTGTTGTACTTGACCCCGGAGCTGTCCGATGTAAGGTTCGTCCACTCCGGACCGGACACGTCGCCATAGTCGAGCTCCCCGTCTATGACCTCCGCCGCCGAATAGGGCGAGAACGTTATCTTGATGTTGTTGTACACCGAGTCCGTGCCGAGCGCGCCGTCGCGCTGCCAGACTATCTCTCTGGGTCCCGCAGCCCCGTGCAGGGCGTTGATGTCATACACGAAAACCTTCCCGGATCGCTGTATCATCTTCAGACCCAGAGGCTGGAATATACCCTCGATTACCTCCCTGTAGGATGAGGCCACCCCGTCCTCGTCATAGAAGTTCTCGGAAGCGATCTTCAGGGAAGAGAGGACCAGCGGCGTCCCGTCGGTGAGCTGTGTGGATATCAAGGATTCATCAACCGCGGCATAATTCAGTCCTGACTTGCCGAGGGCGACATCAAGCAGTTCCTTAAGGGTCTTGCGTCCGGAACCGTCATAAGGTATCCTGTCGAGAATACCGAAATCGGAGAAGGTAAGGCTGACCTCGTAGTCCGAGTCGCTGTCGTAGGGTTCCTCGTAGAATTCCGGGTCGAGACAGCCGCTCCAGAAAAGACTCCCGTTTCGGTAAACGTCGAGCCGTATCTGGCCCGGCTTTATCGTGTAGAGGTCGAGGTATGTCCTGTCTCCGGGCGACACTACGGTCAGCGTGGCCGTGCTTCCGCACACCACCTCCTCCTTGGCCGTCACGTCGTATTCCACCACGAGCGGTTTCTTGTCGGGGAATCTGAGCCTCCCGACCTTGAACGCCGTGTCGGTCTCCTGGAGTATGTCGCACCTCCAGACCACGCCCTTCCTTGAATAGAAGGCTCCGGAATATCTCACAAGCATCGCCATACTATGACCTCCTTCTCCTGTTGTTTTCCCTTCTCTCCACCCCGACGAGGTCCTTCCCCCTTATCCTGAACTCGATCTCCCTCCTGCCGCCTCCGTCATCGACGCCGATGAGGGACTTGAGTTTGTCGAGAGGGGCGATCACCTCAGGGTTGTTGGCGGCGCCGGCGTATTCTCCGACCATGGCGAGGGTCTTGCCGCTCGCAATACCGCCGTCCGCGAACTTCGGGATGGCGAGGATGGCTCCGATCACGCTGGCAATCGCCGCGATTGCCAGAATTGGACCCACATAAGGGATGGATGCCATGGCCGCGGCGGCTCCGGAACCTGCGGCGAGGGTGTTGGTAGTCGCGAGCGCGGTGTTGGATGCGGACACCGCCGCGTTGGTGGTTATCTTCTGCGCCCCGGCGGCCACTTCCGTCGCGGCCTCCGCCGCCACGGCCGTACTCTCAGCGCCTTTGGCGGCCGTGTGGGCCTGCGTGGCCAGCGTGAGCGTCTGTATGACACCTACTACGGCCTTTATTCCGTCGCAGATGCCAAGGAAGCCGTCCACGATGGCCGTCAGCTTGCTCCAGGCGCTGCCGTTGCCCTCCAGGGCTTCGGTTATGCTCTCGATGCCGCCGCCTATCTGCTTCGCACCGCTCCAGCTGGCCTTCAGCGCATCGCCGGCGGATTCGGCGGTCTTTACGGCCTCCTTCCCGGCGTTGCGTATGGCGTCCGCCTTTTCGTTCCACAAGGCTATCTCCCTGTTTATCCCGGCGGCCTCCGATAGGGTCGCATTCTGCAGCTTGGCCTCGAGACCGGATATGACCTTGCCGATGTCCGCGAGAGTTTTAGGATCCGCCGGCACGTCAAGCGCTTCAAGGGACTCCTCGATGGCCTCCTTTTTCTTCCTGTATTCGTTTATGGTCCGCTGTATGTTGGCCCGTTCCTCATCGTTGGCGTACTGCAGGGCGGCCTCGCACGCTGATATCCCCTGCTCGTAGTCCGCCAGACTGTTCAGCACGACGGGGGTCGAGGCGAGCGCCACCCGGGCTTTCAGCTCTTCCTCCTCACGCCTGTACGCGTTTATCGTGGCCTGTATCCCGGCCTGTTCGGATTGCGAGGCCTTTTTAAGCTGCTCCTCCAACACGGATATGACAGTCGAATACTCCTCGAACGTCTTTGGCGATGCGGAGACAGAAACGGCTTTCAGGCTGTCTTCAATCGACGCCTTCTTTTCCGTGTACCCGTTGATGGTTTTCTGGATTTCCGATCGTTCCTCGGCTCCGGCCACCTTCAGCAACTTGCCGTAGTAGGTGATGGCCGTGTCCAGTTCCTGGATCGTCTTCGGGTCTGAAGGCACACTCAAAGCCTCCATCTCAAGGTTCACCGCCTCGAGCTTCTTCTGCCAGGCGTTGATGTCCTTCTGGAGCTCAGCCCTCTCGGAGGCTCCGGCGGCCTTCATCTGAGTGGTGAGCGACTGTATCTTCTTCTCTATCGCGTCGATGCTGCCGGCCTTGCCGCCGAGGCCTCCGCCGTCGCCGGACGGACCCATCCCGCCGCTCTTCAGCAGCCTGTCCGCCTCGTCGTTGTATTTCTTCACGATGCCGAAGTAGCGGTCGCCCTCGGACATCTCCTTTTTCGCCGCATCACCGTATTCCTTCGCCCTCGCCTCGCCGTAGGTGCCGACGTTGGAGGCGTAGGCCGCGCCGACTATCTGCCGCTTCTGCCCGCTCACCTGGCCTCGGCCGAGCACGCCGTCCGCTGACGACAGGCCGCTCTGATAAACGCCCTCGGCATATGTGCGGGCTTTTTTCCGGTCATCATCCGTGACCTTTCTCGCGTCCTCCGCCTTCAGCATATTCTCCACGGCGGACTGGTATTTCTTCGAGGCCAGCTCCATCGCGGCGGCGGCCATTGCCCTGCGCTTGAGCGACTCCACGAACGACGACTCCCCGCTGACCAGTACATTCTCCGCATCCCTGACGGAATTCACCCGGACGCCCAGTTTCCTGAACTCCTCGGCGTTGTCCGTCACGAACTTCTTCTGCTTGGCTATGTTGCCCGAAAGCTCGTTCCAGGCCTTCTGCAGCTTGCGGTAGGAGACGAGCTGCGAGGCGACGCTGCCGGCCACGGAGGACCGGACGGACTTCATCGCCTCCTCCTCCGCCTTCCCGGCCTCCTTCTGGGCCTCGGTCTTCTCCCTGTATTTCGCCACCAGCCTGCTGATTGCGGCTATCACGCCCGTCACTATGAGGGACGCACCCATAGTCATCGTGGCGAGCATCGCCTTGGATGCGGCGGAGGATAACCGGAACGCCGTCGTCAGGCGGTTCTGCGCCGCCGTCCACAGCTCGGTCGCCTTCCTGCAGGTCACGACCCGGAAGGCGCTCGTGGCGTGGAGGGTGTTCGACACCTGCTGCACGCCCATCATCACGGCCATAACCGACTGCATCTTGGTCTGCACGGCCATCAGCTTCTCGCTGTCCCTTACGAACATCGACACGACGCCAGACCCGGCGGAATAGGCTCCCATCAGACCCTGCACGCCGCTTATCACGCCGCCTATCTGCGCCGCACCGGAGGAGAGGGACTTCTGTTCGGCCTGCACCTCACGGTACGCCGTTCCAAGACGCTCCAGCTCCTGACGGCGCTGCCCGTATTCGGCGGTGTTCTCCTTCCCGGCGAGAAGGAGCCGGCCCATCTCCTCACGTACCCTCATCACCTGCGTCTCGAGGGTGGCGTTGGACTGCCGGTAGCCGGCGACCGCGTCCCTCATACCCGATAGCGCCGACTTTTCCTCATTGAGTTCTGAGAGCAGGGCGGAGGTCTCGGAGGAGGATGCCCTTGCCGCCTTCAGCTGCTGATACCTCGCCGACAGGTCGGCGACAACCTTCTTCTGGTTCTCGATAAGCTGCGTGTAGGACATCAGGTCTCCCTCTCCGGACGAGAGGGACTGTCTGACCTCGTCGTATGTGCGCGTGTAAGTGCTGGACAGGGACTCCGCCGCCTTCCTCTGCTCCTCCATCTCGGCCTTGACGGATTTCATCCTGTTGATCTGGTATCCGAGCTGGCGGATCTGTCCCTCGATGTCGAAGGCCCTCTTGTTGTCTCCGGAGGCGTAGGCCTCCGTCCTTAGCTTTTTCAGCCTCTCGACCTCGGCGCGGAGCTCCGAGATGCCGGAAGCCTGACCGGACAGCCTCCCGATAGAGCTTGCGGCCTCGTCCGCCACCGTCCTGATGCCGGAGGCGACCCCGCCCGCGCCGCCAGCGACGGAGTCGAGGACGGCCTTGCTCCTGGCCGCGGCCGAGGACGCGGCGTCCCCCTGGGACTGAAGTGCGGAGCTGACCTGCCGGATGGCGGCGGAAGCCTCTTTCTGACCCGCCACGACTGCGGAGACGATTTTGGACGCGACCCCCGATGCGGAGTCGCGACCCGTGAAATCAATCTCGTATGTGACTTTCTTACTCATCTTTCCAAAGTTCCAGCAGACGTTCGTATTCCTTCCAGTCAGCCTCCAGCTCCTCCTTGGTTTTCTTCGGGGTGGATGCCCCACGCATACCGCCGTCCCACCCGAACTTCAGCACCTGTTCCGGTCTTAAGTCTTTTTTTGCGTACGGCCTGATCGCGTAATAGCATATCCATCTGCAGCGTTCCCACCGCCCCCTTTCGTCAGCCTCGCGGGCGGAGTGCCACTCCTTGTAGATGGCGTTGAATTCGTCCGGGGTCAGTCCTGAAAATTCGGTCACGGACATCCCCATCCTTCCGACCGCCACCCCGAGGATGACTTCTACGGGGGTGGGAACTACGCGTTTTTTTCTTTTCCGTCCCCGTCTCCGTCAGTCCTGGCGGCGAGCGCCGCCGTGACGCGGATGAATTCCTCGCCGTCGAGCGCGTCGGCGAAGTCCTGGAACGAGAGCTTGAATTCCCGCCCTTCGCGCCGGCAGTTGGACTTGACGACGTGATACATATACCTCACGGAGTCCGCCGTGTCGGTCGGGGTGTCACGTCCCGTCTCCTCCTTGAACGCGAGCATCGCGCCCATGGTCTCGCGGTACGGGTACTTCTCCCCGTTCAGGCTGATCTCTATCTGTGCCTTATTGGTGTTTCTGCTCATTTCTCTTTCCTTTTTGCTTGATTATATACCCCCGGGGACGGGATGTCCCCGAAGGGCAAAAGAATGCCTACGAAGTCGCCACGGTCTTTGTCCTGACCTTCCCTGTGTTCTCGAACGATGCCGAATAGGTGGAGTCGTCGTCCGCGGAATCGTTCCTCTGGAGGCTGGTGATGACGAACAGACCCACGCGGTACTTCTTGTTTTCCTCACTGGCATAGGCGTACTTCAGTTTGACAGGAGTCCCGCTGTCCATAGCCTCGAGGAGTTCGTCGTAGGTGGCGCCCGTCTCGTCCTTGCAGACGAGGCAGTCGGTGGATACCGACACCGAACGCTTGGAGATGGACTTCTCGTCCCAAAGTCCGTCGGTGGAGGTGTCCTCCCCGGCGGACGGCAGGAGGTCGGTGTCCGTCTCGTCATCGGCGCCGCTGTAGTCCGGCAGAGCCTTGAGAGAGCGGGACTTCGTCTCCGCCTGGTCCTGAATCTCGCAGGACGTGCAGTGGCCGAGGGCCTTGCCGCCCACGAACACTATCATCTGACTTCCGTGTATGTAACCTTTTTCCATGTTATATGAGTTTTGATATTAATCCCTTTATTACTTTACCGAGGCTGAACCTCTTCCAGAGCAGTCCGGCGGCCACGCTGACCGCGACGCCGAACACCGCCCCTCCCAGAAACCACCGCCAGACTTTCGCCGGCTTCGGCGCCGTGACCGTCTCGGATGTTTCCTCGGCGTCCCAGTACGAACTCCAGATGTCCTCGTAGGTCTTCTGCGCGAGTCTCGTGCGGAGGTCGTCTATGACGGTGCGGAGCGAGTCGACGGTGCTCTTCTGCCTGTACGTCTGCCGCTCGAACAAGGTGCATCGCCGGGCGATGCTGTCGCACCTGCCGGTCAGCACTATGCTGTCACCCTGCCTTTGGGCTTCGACCGTGGCCCGTCCGTTGGCCGCGCCGTATTTGGCGCCCTCCGGAAGGTCAATGAGGCTCTGCATCGGTATCGTCTCCCGTACCTGAATCATCGGGATCTGTTCGACGAATGTCGCCCTCAGCTCCGCCATCTCCTGCCGGAGGTTCTGAAACCTGTACTGGACGCTGTCCGTTACGGTCTTTGCGACCTGCTCCGTTTGTGCCTGCAGGGCTTCCCGGATTTGCGAATCCTCCTGTCTGTACGCTGTCGCCTTTTTTGTCGTGCCGCACGCCGCACACATAAGAGCGGCGGCGACGAGGAGAACTGTCATTCCCCTGATGTGATTTTTCATTTCCCTGTCTGTTTAACTGTTGTGTCAATAGGCTCACCTTTTCCGTCAGATGGTCGATCTTCAGCTCAAGCGTCTTCTGGTTGGCGAGCAGCTTGGCGTTGTCGGCCTTCAGCAGGACGTTCTCGTCCAGGGCCTCCGTATATTTCTTCGTGAGGAGGTCGATGGATTCCTGAAGCTTGGACAGCACGTCGACTTTCCGCTCCCGCCGGGTGGCGAGCCAGGTCACTACGGACCCGATCGCGCCGCCCGGGAGCAGAAACATCAGCAAATCCTTCAGCATATCGTAATCCATCGCGAAAGGCTGTCTAAGACATAATCGGTTTTATTCCTGACTACTCTCCGTCTGCGGCTGCCGCAGTCTCCGCCGCCTTGAAGGCAGGATTCTCCCTGCTGTCAAGCACCACGAACTCCTCGCCGAACGCGATGTTGGTGTCCGCCTTCATCAGCATCTTGAAGAAGTAGAGCTCCGACATGTTGGACACCTTGTCGATCTGGATGACCGACTCGTCGTCCTGGAGGTTGACCGCCGCGAAGAGGTTGGAGTTCATCGCGTCAGGCGAGCAGAGGGTGGCCACGACGAGGCCGTCCGGCCAGGCGGCCAGAGTCTCTATGGCGATGTCCTTGTACGCCTTGCGGTTCACCTTGGTCTCGTCCGCGTTCTTGCCCTCGCGTGCGGTGAGCTCGTCGTCGTAGGTGTCGAAGTCGTTCACGCTCATAATGATCCTGAGCGCCGGGTTGTTGCGGATGGCGACCGGGATGGCCTTGCGCACCGCCTTCAGGCGGTCGGTCATCTTGGTTGCCGTGCTGGTCACGATGACGCAGCTGTCCTTGGCGGCCTGGGTGAGGATTCCGTTGAAGAGCTCGTCGTCCGTCTCGCCGAACACGCCGTTGACATAGTGGTTGCCCAGCTCGAACTGCACCTGCTTGGACAGGGCGTCCAGAAGGGCGTTCTGCGCCTCCGCCGGAAGCTCCGAGAACACGAGGTTCCCCTTCGGCTGCCACTTGCGCCAGATGCTCTCGAAGGCGCGCGGGTTGAAGGTCGTGAAGGCCATGAAGTCCTTCGGCTCAAGCACCTTCTCGCTGTAGGTGAAGTTGCCCTTCGCGTCGCTCACCTGAGGGTCCTCCTTGTGCTTGCGGAGCATCGTCCCGGTGTGGAGACGCGGAATGGAGACTTTCTTCTCGACGCCGGGGATGACGTGGATCAGCCCCTTGCCGACAATCTCATTGCCGGTCGCCGCCACGGTAAGGATCCTCTCCAGTACCTCGCCGTTGTAATTCGTGTTTTTTACTACAATTGCCATAACTTGAAAATTTTAGTTCTTTCCGTTGTACCTGTCCCTGATCTCCTCCTGGCGCTTCGCCCAGCTTCCGCCGTCGACCACGGTCCCGTCGTCAAGGATGTCCTTGACCATCCTCTTGGCCTTCTGCGCCTGAAGGATGGCGCGCGCCGACTCCGCCTCGGACGAGTGGAGCAACCTCACGTACTTCTCCCTCTGGGTCTCGTCGATGCGGCCGTCCTTGACGGCTGCGTCAACTTCGGCATTGATGGCGGCGTCCTGTGCCGCCTTCTCCCTGCTCTCTATATCGGCGAGCTTCGCCTTGAGGGCATCGTTCTCCGCCTTGAGGGCGTCGTGGGCCTCGGCCTTCCCGGCGATCTCAACCAGTCTGGCCATCACGGCAGCCTCGTCAGCGCAATCGCTGAACGGCTGCAACTTTTTAATTGTGTCAAACATTTTTCTTTTGGGTTTATGTTGATTGTTAAAGGTTCCGACATAAAGATCGGTGAACCTGCCGCACCTCTGGTCAATCGGCAGTCCCGCCATGTCCTCCGCCGTCACCGGCAGACCGTCATACACCTCGTCGGCGAAGCCGAGACGGACAGCCTCGTCGGCGGTGAGCCAGTGGTCACCTCCGTCCATATAGGACGAGCGTATCTCCTCGACGGACATCCCCGTCCTTCTTGAATAGATGTCGCAGATGATGTCCTCTATCTGAACGAGCTGCTCCTGATAGGTCTTTATCTCTTCCGCATTGCCCCAGATGCCTCCGGTCGGCTTGTGGATGAGGATTCTCGCGTACTTGCTCATCTTGACCCTCCTGCCGCAGGCGGCGATGATGGAGGCCGTGGATGCCGCAAGACAGTCGATATATATGGTTATTTCAGCATTGGAATCCTTCAGGGCGTTGAAGATGGCGATGCCTGTGCCGACCTGCCCTCCGATGGAGTTGATGCGGATGTCTATCTGCCCGTAGGTCTTCTCGGCCTCTATTATCTGCGCCAGCACGTCCTCCGCCCGGACTTCGGCATAGTCGCCGATCTCGCCGTACAGGAGTATGGTGCATCCGCTCCGGTCAGGGTTCGCTATTATGTCAAAAACATTTTTCATCCCGTTTCTTTTTCCGCAAAATTGAGCGGTTATTTCGACCTCTGAAAATTTGGCTTTCATCATACCGCCCGGGAGCGGTATCATACCGTTTTCAAGGGGTATCATAAAACCGGAATTTGCTCCGCCGTCTTTTATCGGTCAATTTTGTGCCGACAAAAACGGACATTATGGCCAATAAAAAATCAGACAACACCCGGCAGTGGGCGAAGTCAATGTACATATACGAGAACCGGACGCAGCAGGAGATAGCCGACGCGGCCGGGGTCACACGCGCGACCATCATCCGCTGGGCCAAGGCGGACAAATGGGACGAGCTCAAGGTCTCGATGACGATGACGCGGGAGGAGCAGATAAAGAGCCTCCAGCGGCAGCTCTCCGAAATCAACCGCACCATCAGCGAGCGGCCGGCCGAGCGCGGCCCGCGCTACGCCAGCGCGAGGGAGGCGGACGTCATCTGCAAGCTCACCGACGCGATCAACAAGCTCGAGAACGACATCGGAATCCACGACTGCGTCAGCGTGGCCAACCGCTTCATCGGCTGGCTCCGTCCGGTCGACCCCGAGCTGACCAAGACATTCGTCGGGGCCTTCGACAAGTTCATCAGATCACTCCTGTAGCCTATGAAGCGGATAGACAAAGACGCGCTCAAATTCTGGGAGTCCATCAAACGCTCGGTCTACGAGGAGACACCAATTGACGAATCGATGTCCGAGGCGGACATCGAGAAGCACCGCCTCTATCTGGAGGCGCATCCCACCGAGTGGATGAAGTTCTTTTTCCCCGGCTACGCCAAGGCTCCCTTCGCCAAGTTCCACATCAAGGCCATCAACCGGCTGTTGGGCAATGACGAATGGTACGAGGTCCTCTCCTGGTCCCGCGAGCTGGCGAAGAGCACCGTCATAATGATGACGATAATGTATCTCGTACTTACAGGGCGGCGGAAGATGATACTGCTCAGCTCCGCCACGGAGGACGCCGCCAAGCGGCTTCTCGCACCATACCGCGCGAACTTCGAGGCCAACCGCCGCATCACCCAGTATTACGGGGAGCAGAAGTCCACGGGCGACTGGGAGGAGAAATGCTTCAAGACCAAGGGCGGGGCGATGTTCCTCGGCATAGGCGCGGGCAACGCGCCGCGAGGACTCCGCAACGAGAGCGTCCGTCCGGATGTCCTGTATCAGGACGACTTCGACACCGACGAGGTCTGCCGGAACATGGACGTGCTTGACAAAAACTGGGACTGGTGGGAGAAGGCCGTCTACCCGACCCGCTCCATCTCCACCCCGACTCTCGTCATCTGGGCGGGAAACATCATAGCCGAGGACTGCTGCATCGTCCGCGCCGGCAGGAGGGCGGACAACTGGGACGTCGTCAATATCAGGGACGAGAACGGAAGGAGCACCTGGCCGGAAAAGAACACGGAGGAGATGATAGACACCGTCCTCTCCAAGATAAGCTCCAAGGCGCAGCAGGGCGAGTACTTCAACAACCCTCTGACGGAAGGCAAAATCTTTCCAAGCACGAAGTGGGGGAAGGTGCCGCCCCTGGGCCGCTTCCCGTTCCTGGTCATCTACGCCGACCCGACAACAAGCGAGTCGAAAGGCGTGGCCAAGAACAGGAAGGGCTCCCAGAAGGCGATGTTCCTGCTCGGGAAGCTGGACTCGACCCTCTATGTCATCAAGGGCTTCCTCGGCAAGATGACCACCGCAGAGTTCGTCGGACACTACTTCACGCTTATGACGCTGGCGAGGGCGAAGTCCGGCAAGGCCGTCTACATCTACCAAGAGAACAACTCCCTGCAGGACCCGGTCTTCCAGCAGGTGTTCAAGCCGGCCATAGCGCAGGAGAGCCGCCGCACCGGCATCAACCTCACCGTGTCCCCAGACGCGAGGAACAAGGGGGACAAGGCCACACGAATAGAGGCGCATCTTGAACCTCTGAACAGGGAGGGGCTTCTGGTGCTGAACGCCGCAGAAAAGGACGACCCGAACATGAAGCTCCTCGAGGACGAGTTCAAGTACTTCACGATGGGGCTCAACTTCCACGCCGACGGCATCGACTGCGTCGAGGGCGGTAACTGGATAATAGACCAGAAGTCCGGCGAGCTACAGCCGGCGTCATACGTATCATACAAGGCTCTTGCCCGCAAGAGCAAAAACAGGCAATAGGATATGAACAGCACAAATTTCATCACCAGGGAGGACTACCCGTCATCGATACGGACGGAGTTCATCGAGCGGGTCACCAGAGAGGATGAGAACATCCTTGAAATCGTGGAGAACCAGGCGATAGCCGAGATGAAGGGCTATCTCTCCGGACGCTATGACTGCGAGAAGGCGTTCGGCGCGACAGGCGACGACCGGCACAACCTCCTGCTGATGTTCGCCAAGGACATCGCCATTTACCACCTCTGCTCCATCCGCGAGGGCCTTATGACGCAGACGCGCATAGACCGCTACGAGAGGGCCGTGGAATGGCTCAAGGGCGTGAAGTCCGGGGACGTCACGGTCGAGGGCCTCGACCGCGTCGGCGAGGAGCAGGGAGCCTCCTCGTCGGAATTCCAGATGAGGAGCGACAGCAAAAGGACAAATCATTTCTGATATGGCAAAATACAGCAAGAGACGCATAACGGCCGGCGGACACGTCGGCAATGCACAGGCCCCGACCATCATCCTCCAGCAGACACGCCGCGGGGGTCTTGACGTGGGGGTCTATATGAAGGCCATCCGCTCCGCGGAGGTCATCGACTACCCGCGCAAGGAGAAGCTCTGCGACCTCTACGAGGACGTCAAGCTCGACAGCCACCTCTTCTCCGTCCTGCGCAGGCAGAAGGCGGCGGTGCTATCCGCCCCGATACAGTTCATGAGGGACGGGAAGGTGGACGAGACGATGCAGCAGCACATCAAGTCCCCGTGGTTCCTCCAGTTCCTCGGCGACCTGGTGGACCACGAGTGGGAAGGCGTGGGCGGCACGCTCTTCCAGTTCTACAGGGACGAGCGCGGGTGGATAGACTACACTCTCGTCCCGCGCAAGCACTTCGACGCCGTCAGAAGGGTGATACTCCGCCAGCAGGGGGACATCACAGGAGAGAGCTGGGACAGCTTCGACGACCTCGTCTACATAGGCGAACCGCGCTCCATAGGCAACCTCGCCGTGGCAGCGTTCTGGGTCATCCTGAAGAGAAACAACGTGGGGGACTGGGCGGACTTCGCCGAGATCTTCGGACGTCCCATCAGGGAGGGGACGTACAGCGCCTGGGACGAGGAGGCGCGCCGCAAGCTCGTGAACGACCTCGCCGAGATGGGAGGGGCCGGCATTATGGTCCATCCGGACAACACCCGGCTCAACCTCGTGCAGGCGCAGAACGTCTCCGGAGGAGGGGACCTCTACGAGAAGCTCGGCACCTACTGCAACAACGAGATAAGCAAGGCCGTCACCGGCAACACCCTCACCACGGAGGCAGGAGACAAAGGCACGCAGGCGCTCGGGACGGTGCAGAAGGAGGGGGAGGAGGACATCAACTTCTTCATCAAGCAGGGCATCCTGAACATTCTCAACTACGAGATGACGGAGACCTTCGCACGGCTCGGCATCGACACCGCCGGCGGGGAGTTCTTCTTCGTCCCGCCGAAGAGCAGGAACACTCAGGAGAAGGTCAACATCTTCAAGGCACTGAGGAACGAGATGCAGCTCCCCATCGAGGACGACTTCCTCTACGAGGAGTTCGGCATCCCGAAGCCGAAGGACTACGAGGCGATGAAGGAGGAGCTGCGCAAGGCCCACTCCGCCCCGGCAGCACTGACGCAGGGGGACGGCGAAGATGAGGATGAGGACGCGCCGGACAAAGACGGTTCCGAACCGGAGCCTGACGGGGACGGCAGCCGGGACCCGAAGGAGGGAAAGGACGCAGGCGGCAGGCCTAAGAAAAAGAAGGGAGGCGCATTCGACCGTCTGAGCCGTTTTTTCGTGAAAGCCCTGCAGGGCGGCGGGGCGGATTTAGACTGGTAGTCGACGCCCTGTACCGGGACGCGGTGGATGAACACAGGACATCCGTCCCGTTCACGTTCGACTCCTCCATCATCGAGAAGGCCCTGGAGAATATCCGAAGCCGCCGGCTGAACACCGGGACGCAGATTGACAGAGGCCTCTTCTCCGAAGTCAACCGCATTCTGGCCAATGGCATCGACATCGCCTGTGACGGCGACGGACGGATTGACGGAGGCTTCCGGCAGGAGCTGCAGTCCAACATCGAGGTCTTCTCCGCGTTCAAGGCGCACCGTATGGGGCGCGACATGGCCTCGCAGCTTCTGGACGAAGACGGCAACGTCAAGCCGTTCAGGCAGTTCAAAAAGGACACCGAGGGGATAGTGAGCCACCACGTCAAAGCCTGGCTCCGGACAGAGTACGACACCGCCATCAGGCGCGCCCACAGGGCGGCGGAGATGAGGCAGTTCATCGAGGAGGCGGACGTGTTCCCGAACATCGAATGGCTGCCGAGTACGGCGGTCAACCCGCGCGAGGCCCACAAGCCGTTCTATCATCACGTCTGGCCGATTGGCGACCCGTTCTGGAACGAACACAGGCCTGGGGACGAATGGGGCTGCCAGTGCGGCTGGCAATCCACGGACGACCCGGTGACGGACAACGCCGGGTTGGACGGCCCTGATTCCGCGCCGGTCTCCCCGGGACTCGGAGGCGACCCGGCCAGGACCGGACAGGTCTTTTCCGACGACCATCCGTATTTCCCGTCCGACTGCGCCCACTGCGGCATCTACAACGCCGGCGTCAAGAACCGCCTCGCATCCGTGTTCTACGACCGCAAGAAGGACTGCTACAACTGCCCCTACATCCGGGCCTGCATCAATGAAATTGACGGGACAAACGAACGCATCAAGGGAAACCGCCTGAAATACCGCAAACTGAAACGTGATGACAATTACGAGGATGTACGGTTCGACAAAAATAGCGGTGGCGTTGTCGCCATTCATAAAGGCCATATCACTCATGACGGACCAAAGGCCCAAAGGTTCTTTTCTGAAAATATGACTTCAACGGAACTTGAAAAGGAATGCCAGGAACAGCTTTTCAAGTCAGGGCATGTCGTCATACTGCAGGACGAATTAAAGAAGTTCAAGGGGAATCAGTTGCCGGCACTCGACATGATGATGGATGATATCCAGATGGATATTCGTTCCGTCACAGGCCGTGGGTGGTATTCAAATATCTTCGTAAAGAAGAATGAGCAGCTGCGTCGTTTCAATGCGAGAGCGGACATCGAGGTGAAAGCCGATTCCCTCTGTCTGTACTTCCATGATCCGGCACTATTCGATGAGGTCAAAATGAAGAAATCCATAAACTTCTTCCGATTCTATCGAGATTTAGCTGGAAACCTACTCGACAAGGACTTGAAAAGAGTGTATTGTGTTATTAAAGGGAGAGATGAAATTATAGTCTTCGACATATAGGCATAAAAAAAGCCGGGTCTCTCAAGGAACACCCCGGCGCGCCTGTCTTTCGACATTGCAAATATAACGAATATTTTTAAACCGCAAGCGAAATGAGAAAAAAAACGGAATCACTCAATGGATGGGTGCGATTGGCCGCCTCCCTCTACCTGTCACAGCAGCCGGAAGAGCACCTGAAGGACAACTGCGATGACACCGGCGACCGCAGCGACAACGGAACACAGCATTACAAGACTTTCACTCCTGTGCATTTTTCTGAAACCACCTTGGTGTATTACCATCCTTCCTTTGTAGGTTATCTTGAAGCCGCCTGGAATCTGCTCAAGCAGGCCTTCTGCCACAAGAAAAGAAAGGACTTCATCCTCATCGGGAGGAAGAGGATGTCCACGCCTGTATAACTGTTCATCTGTGATGATTCCGCCCGGCACATTATCAAACATGTCCAGAACGAGATCGCAGACTTTATGGTTGTATTTAAGGCTGTTGGACATATACTTTTCGCAAAAATGCTCATTTCAAACGACATTCTAACATCATTCAAACGATAGATAAGCGAAATGAAGATAGTTTTAGCAATAATCACGGGATTCATCCTTCGCCATTGCGCGGGGAAAGCTTGGCTCGCCTTCCAGCAGTATGAGCTTGAAAGGCGGCTCGGACTGTCTCGTTCTAAAGAAATCAGCTGCCAACCCGGCAAATGGGGCAAGAGGTTCAAGTACCTTCATAATTTTGGCGTAGAGACTCGGCTGCATCTCAGAGCGCAGCTTTTTAACCTCAAGCAGACTCTGCTGGAGTTTTGTCTGAAACACAACCTCTTCCACTTCAAATCCACCCCTCTTGGCAAATGTCTCCAATCCAGAGTTGACCTTGAGACGGACATCTTCGGGGAAACTGACTGCTTGGTATTTTTCCACAAATCCTTTCTCCTTGAGTTCAAGGACTACCTCTTTAGCATCGCCCATCCCGATCCTGCCATCTATGGCGGAAAGGGCTTCGGAAAGGGAAAATGGCCGGCCGGGCGTGCGGACTCTGATCATCGCGTCCACTAACTCATCTTTCTCTTTGGCTGTCATACCGCATATACTTTTCAGGCAAAAACACTCATTTCAAACGACATTCAAACACCGCTCGAACGATGGATAAACTGCTTCAGGACATACAGAGGATGAAGAAGGAGGTCGAGAACCTCATCTCCCGGAAGCTTCCCGTCGCCGCCGGCAAATACGCCAAGCAGCACTTCCAGGACAACTTCCGCCAGGGAGGCTTCGTGGACGGCGGACTCCATCCGTGGCCACCGGCGAAACGCCTGTCCTCCGGAGGCAAGGGGGCCGACTCCAGATACGGGACCCTTATGTCATCGCGCAACCACCTCCTCAGCTCCATAAACTACACCCCCGGAGTGGCGAAGGTCACCATATTCAACGACGTGGTCTATGCCCCGATCCACAACGAGGGAGGAACCGTACACCCCAAGATAACGCCCAAAATGAGGCGTTTCGCCTGGGCGAAGTACTACGAGCTTAAAGGAGGCTCGAACGGCGGCGTAACGCCCCGGAAAGGCCAAAGAAAAGGCTCTTCGGGGGCCTCCTCCGGACAGGCCGTCCCGGAGGAGGCCGAGAAGTGGAAGAGGCTCGCTCTGACGAAGAAAGAGACGCTCACCGTCAACATCCCGCAACGCCGGTTTATGGGACCGAGCGCCGAGCTGGACGCGAGGATATCCGAATATGTGGAGAATGAAATCTTACGAATAATCAATCTGTAAAAAAATGGAATCGCTTTATCTCAGAATCGCGGAGAGACTCCGCAGTCTCGTGCCGGAACTCGACCACATCGACGAGGACACCGGCCAGCTCTACCCGGTCCAGTACGACGACCGCTACAGCTACCCCATACTGTTCCCCTGCTGCCTCATCGACGCGACCACGGCCGACTTCAAGGCTGAGAAGTTCCCGGACATCCAGAGGGGGACGGTGACCGTCACCGTCAAGGTCGCTTTCCAGTGCGACGAGGACACCCATTACGACTCCGGCGGCACGTTCGCCCAGATGGAACAACGGCTCGCCGTGAACAGGAAGGTAGTCAGCGCCCTGCACGGCTACCGCTTCGGGGATGACGTGTCGGAAATGCGCAGGACACAGGCCAGGGCCTATCCGCTCGCCGGAAGGGTCAAGGTGTACGAGTCCACGTTCAACGTGAACGTAACGGAGGAGATGGAGGAGCTATAGATCCTGGAACAGGGACAGCTGCTCGGCCGTGATCTTCGGCGGCCTGATCCGCGAGTGGGTGGAGAATTCCGCCGCAGGCGTGCTGTTGGCATACGCGCGCAGGATGCAGAGTATGCGGTCCTCGGAAAGAAAGAACTCCTGCCTCGACAGAATCTTCAGGGCGTCATCGAACCGGAGCCTCTGCTTCTCCGTCCAATAATACCACCGCTGGGCGATCTTCTCGTTCCTCGCCCTGATGAGTTCCTTGTTCCGTCCCTTTGGCATATATGACCGCTGATACGCAAAGTTACGGATTTTCAAAGGGTTCATCGCCGCAATTTAACACGATTAAATAAAAAAGGCGTATCCGGCAGGATACACCCTTTTGTGGACATATAAAATCATTTCTTGTTTTTCGCGGCGGGGGTCTTTCTCTTGCGAATTGACGGATTGGCACTCAGCATCCCGTCAATATGTTCAAACAGCTGCGGCTCCACATTGGCGTGCATCGGGTCAAGGACGAAGTCGACACCCTCACGCCTCGCCAACTTCGCCGCAGGCACGAAATCCGAATCCCCGGAGAAAAGCACGATCTTATCAACGAACCTTTTCAGTGAAAGGGTGGCGATGTCTACGCCAATCTTCATATCAATCCCTTTCTGATGGATCTCAAGATAAACATCATCCTCTGTCAACTCATCAAAACCGGACTTGCCGGAAAAGATTTCTTTGAGTTTGTTCGGGTATATGTGCCAGTTCCCGTTATCCTTGAGCGTACCAAGCCGGAGGGCGACCTTGCGATGCCTTTTCAATGCCTCGAACAGCCCTATACGGAAACGATACTCGTCAGAGCCGCTGTAATCGATGGGTTTGTGGGAAATAGGATTATGGGCTTTCTTGTTCAGTGGAACACAATCATAATAGAATACTCTGTAGAGGACATTGTTGTTCCCCACGTGACAATGCGCCATTGTGTAGAGATGGTCGGCCACCTCGTCCGGAGACATAGATCTGTCCCTGTTGTACTGCGCATTGAACCTCTTGATAAAGAAGCCGCCGTCAATCAACACCGCCACCTTGATGGGCGGGAGGTTCTGTTTCCCGTTCTTATCCATTCTCATAAAAACAAAAAAATGCTCAGGGGTCGGCACGTCCATTATCAAGAATTAGCTTTGGAGGCTATCGGACGTGCGTCGCCAAGAGCGTAATCGTATCGCAAAGTTACGATTATTTTTTGATTGCGCAAGATTCTTACGAAATAATTACTGCCGTAAAACATTGGGAAAATAATGGACGGGGACCGCCGTTTCCGGCAATCCCCGTCCTTGATAATGCCTCGGAGGTCACTCCGCCTCCTCGAAATCGGCGCAGGCCATATCGCAGCACTCAGCCGGCTCTCCGCTCAGCGAGCACCAGTCGTGTTCGGGGCCGTTACTGAAATATGCGCACTCGCCGCAGTCGCGCCCTAAGTTCACTTTGTCCTCCATAACTTCAATCTGTTTATAGGGTTGTTGGTCACGCGCTTCATATGTCAGCTATGCGGAACATCCTGTCGAGAACCGACTGGACGGTCCAGCGCAGCTCCGGCCTGCGTCTGAAAAGCTCCGTGAAGCACTCCTCCATCCTGTGGGCGGACCCGTTCAGGGCGATGAACCCTCCGTCGTCCTTGACTATAAGGATGGCGGTATGCACCTTCCTCTCCGGCCTGGTCTGCGCCTCGTTGACGGTCATCTCCCTCACGAGCGTGGACGCGAGCGTCTCAATGTTCTGCTCGGCCGTCCGCCTGAAAAGCTCGTCTACATTGATCGCACCCATACCTCAGTCCTCCCTGGTCATAGCCGCAAGAGACAGCGGAATCGCGTGGACCTTGCCGTCCTCGTCCTTGTAGGACACCGAAATGAAGTCGCAGGTCTCGACAGGCGAGTACGCGTCCCTGATGATGGTCACGCCCTCCGAGAACAGAGGATCGTTCCATTCAGCCGCATATTTCTCCAGCTGAAGCATCGAGCTCGCCTTCAGGTTCCCCTTGCGGTCCTTGGAGAGCAGCTGCATCACCGCGGTGAACAGTTTCGACGAATCCTCGTCCTTCGCCAATGTGGAGAGGAACTCCTTCACCTTGGTGATCCCGATTTCCACCGTGTCGTCCCAGCCGTCGTTCGTCCTGCGTCCGAGCGAGACGGTGATGCCGTCCGCCGTGAACGAGTTGCTGTGGCGGTCCACCTTGGCGTTGAAGAGCTTCTCCTTAAGCTCGATGAGGGAGGACACCTCCGTGAACACCTCGTCCTTGCGCTGCCTCATCTGGGCGCTCAGCGCGACCATCTTGTCCTTCGTCCTGTGGCAGAACTCCGCCGTGAGCTCCTTGTAGGAGTTGATGTCATCCTCGCGTTTCTGTTTCTCGGCACGCTCCTCGGCCTCAAGCTGGGCTTTCAGTTCAGCCCTCTGCTGCTGTGTCATCTTGCTGATATCCATATTGCTGATCTTAAAATGTCATTTCTCCAACTTGCCCATCACGCCGCGGTCCATTCTCTCCTGCACCCTCTCCCTGCACGCGTCCAGAAACATCTCCAATCCCTGGATCATCTTCACGTTCTGTGCGGAAGGGAACCGGGCGTTCAGCTTGCGGCACCTGTCGAGCAGAACGAGTGCCAGCTGCTCCGACTGGATCCCGGGGATGACCGTTCCGTCATCAAGCTTCTGGATGAACTGGACCACCTGCTCATCCCCGGTGTACGATGTCACCCCATCAGCGAAGCCAAGGCATTCACGGATGATATAGCAGTGCGCCCCTCCGTAGGTACGGTCATACACCGCCTGAATGGTCTTCTCCCCGGACGGGAACACGCATCCGTCCACGGTCACTTTCTCCACTGTCGGCACATCCCCGAAATAATCGCGCGTCACCAGCTGCTTCAGCCGCCCCTCATAGTCACCCTCCACCATCTTCCCGTTGACCACTTTCAGAAGGGCTTCTTCAAGGGCATCCAGCACACTCTTCGCTCTGACCGCAAGCCCCGGCTTTGCCCTCCCGAGACGTTCGGCCTCCTTGATCCTGTCATAAACGACGTTGATGCACCTGTCCCTCTCCAGAGCGACAAACCGCACGACATCCTGTCTTGAATACATCTTTTCCATAATGCACATTTTTTAAGTGATAAAACTCCGGAGGAGGCCGGGGACTCGAACCCCTGGGGCGCGGGCGTGCTTGCAACCATTTGATTTTCGCCCGCGATGATATGCCTATCGCCTCCCCATACGCACTCCGTTCCTCTACATAGGCTCACCTCCTTCCCATTTGATTGTCACATATTCCTGTATGATTCCGACCGCCTCCTCATAGCTGCGGGCATCCCTCACCCGCCCTGACATCTCATCCCTGACGGAGGCGGGAGCCCCGCAGGATATCAGTCTCCCGGTGGCGAGTCCCCAGATGTAGAAGATGTTCCCCTGCGGCCCGTCCGGGTCAATCGTCATAATCGGTCTCATCAGTTCGGCAGCCGGTTCGTTTTGCCGCAGACTATCACCGGGACGGACATCGCACGCGTCCCCGCCTGCGGCCTCGGCTTCCGCAGCATCGCCTCCAGCTTCGGGACGAGAGCCTCCAGCTCCTCCGGGGTCAGCATCCCGAACGGCTTCCCGGCAATCCTTGGATTCCCGCAGAAGGCGTTCACCCTGTCGAAGTCCGTGGTGTCCACCCCAAGCCGCTGGATTCTGTTCAGCACGGCGGAACGCATCCTCCTGCGCCGCTCGATGTAGTCCTCCCTCGACTCCGTCCGCCGCCTTCCGCTCTGGAGGCAGTCGCACATCTCCTCATACTCGGAGTCCTTCATCTCCCTCAGGGACACCGTCCTCCCGTCCGTGAACTGGGAGACCAGATCCTCCTTGAACTGTCCGAGGTCAACGCCCGCCGACTTGCACAGGGCGTAGAACCGTGAATAATTGCGTTTCTTCTTCATAATGCCGTAATGTTTTTCTTATCTGTGTCTGTCAGGGTCTGACCAGTACTTGGCCGCGCCCTCCTCCCATAGCGTCACCTCGCCCTTCTCCCCGATGTAGCGCCCCTTGCTGAACGCCTTGTACCCCTCGACCCATATCTTGCAGGAAGCGTCGTACATCGCGCTCGCCGCGGCCCTGCCCTCAGGCTGGCGGCCCCTCGCCCTGCTGACGAATATCAGCAGCTTGCTGCTGTGCCTCTCGCAGAACGCCCTGAACTCCCGGTACGACAGCCCCATGAACTGGAACGAGTCGATGACCACGAACCTCGGCGACCTCCGCTGCGAGAGCCGCTCGTCCAGCTCCCCGAGCGTCATGTCCGCGAGCTGGAACCTGCTCCCCAGCTCGCCCATACCGTAGCGGCGCAGGGTGTTCTGCATCGTCAGGCTCACGCCCTCCTCCCTGGAGTCGTAGAGCACCTTCCCGTAGACCGACAGCTCCCTGCACAGCGACACCACCGCCGAGGTCTTGCCGTTCCCCGAGTTGCCCCAGATGAACCAGATCCCGGAGGTCTCTATCTCCCCGACGCAGGAGTCCCATCCGCCCCCGAGGCGGACCGTGTCGAACCTTATGGTGAGTACCTGTCTTGCGGATAGCGTGCGTGCCATATATGAGTGCCGTTTGAAAGGGTTTCGAATGACATTAGAGCCTTGCCGCAGCAGCGAGGCGCAGCTGCTTGTGGATGGACTTCTTGACGCGGCGCAGGTCGAACTCCGTCTGCCCGTTCCGGATCTCCCCGGACTCCCTGACCACCGACGCGATGGCCTTCCCGTCCGTCAGGCCGTTGCTCCTGCAGATGGCGTTCACCTCGTACTCCGTCACCGCCGAGAGCGGGACGAACTTCCTGCCGATGCGCGAGTACAGCTCCTCGTACCCCTTCCTGTCCAGCTTCAGGCCGTTGGCCACCCTCTTGCGGATGTAGGGCGTGGAGAGGAACACGATGCCGCATTTGTCCTCCAGAGCGTTGTACAGGCTGATGAAATAGTACATCACCGAGTCCGTCAGCTTGTCGCCCTCGTCGAACACCAGCAGCGGACGGTTCATCTTCACCAGCTCGTCCACGATCCTGTTCAGCGTGGCGCGGACGGTCAGGCCCTCGTTCCGGATGCCTATCCGCTTCGCCAGCTCCTCGATGAAGTCGGCCTTGTGCATATCCTCCGAGCAGCCGAGGACGAACACGTTCCTGTGCTCCCTCGCGTAGCGCAGCGCCGCCGTGGTCTTGCCGATGCCCGCCGGGGCCGTTATCCACGAGACGTTGCGGTACTGCTGCGCGTCCGCAAGGAGCGTCTCCACGTCCTTGTACGCCGAGGTCTGGCAGATCTGCCACCCCTCCGTCCTCCCGCCGCCCACGGCGGCGCGGATGCGCAGGAACATCTCGTCGCTTATCCTGTCGAACTTGCCGTTGATGACGGCGTTGAATGTCCCGGGGCTCGCCACCCCCTGCAGGGAGTTCGCCGCCTTGGCCTGGCTGGCGTACCCGGCCGCATAGTCGGCCAGCATCCGCCGGACGTCCTGCTTTTCTTCTGATGTAAGTTTCTGTGCCATATTATTGAATGATTTGCTATGTTCTGCTTATCGCGTCGAGAGGATTGTAATCCATATTGCTCAGCTCCTTGTTGAACGGCCCGATGTCCGTGAGGTCCGGGGCTTCCGGATACGCCACGACGGCCACCGCGTCCGCGAGCGTCTCGAACTCTCCCTCGCTGATTCCTTTCAGCGCCGGCGTCGTCAGCCCGTTCTGCTCCGGGGCCACGCCGTGCTCCATCTCCAGCGCGTGGTTCTCGATCCGGCGCTGGACCCTCATCCTCTTGTTCTCGGAATCGTTCCGCCTTATCAGGGCCATATCCCCGTCCTTCTGCTCCTGTATGTTCCTGTGGACCGTCAGGTATGGATAGGCGGTGGCGACGTACCGCAGCCCGGTCGCCGTCCGCTCGAACAGCATCGCCATATCCATCTTCATCGGGTCGAACTTCACGATGAACTCCCTTCCGGTGTTCACCTTCCTCCACTCATAGTCCGGCCTGCCGTCGGCGGTCAGGACCTCGTAGGTGTATCTGCGTTTCTGGTACTGGATGGAGATGCCGTCGGCTGTGAACTTAGACGGGCGGTCGGTCCGGATCCAGAACAGGTTCACCATATCAATCCGGGACACCGCCTCCGTCTCCGGGTTCACGCTCGCCTGATATGCCGCCATCCTGCCGTTGACCGCGTTCCATTTCCTCCTGGCCTCCGCATAGGCGGCGAGCAGCTCCTCGTAGGTGTAGAGGGATTCCTTGTTCGCCTCGACGAACTCCCTGTTTATCTTCCATGCGTCCTTCGCCGAGATGTTGCCCCCGGTGAATCTCCAGTCCTGACCCAGTATGCTGCGCTGGAACTCGCCGAAGAGGCGCTCAATCGTCTTCGACTGCGGATTGTACGGCGACGTGGTCCGGGACACGCGCGAGGTTATGCTCGCGAAGAAGGCCTGGGCGATCTTCGAGGTCTGGCCGCCCTGGTTGTCGGTGACGATCTCATACGGCTTATGGCCGGATGTCTCAACCGCCATACGGAAGGCCCTGTACTGTAGGTCGAAATTCTCCGTCTTCCCGATGGCATAGCCCAGAAGCGTGTCATTGAAGGCGTCCGCCACCTCATACACGAAGGCGGTCCTGACGACCGGCTTCCCGCCCTCGTAATCCTTGTAGAACAGGTTCAGCTTCGTGCCGTCCCCGTACCAGAGGGAGTCGCGCATCGTAGGCATAAGGGTCTTGTTGCGACGGGAGAAGAGCTGCTTCGACGACAGCTCGCCGTACACCGCGTCGTACCAGCGAGGCTTGATCTCCGGCCTCTCCAGGAACTGCCGCAGGGAGTTCTCGCTGCGCAGGGGCTTCCACCCCTTCGTCTCGCAGACGCCGTTGTACTTCTCGAGTATCTGGGGGAGGGTGTACACCGGGACCCTGCTGCGCCTGAGCGCGATGAGCAGACGTTCGCCCTCCTCCGTTATCTTCACCGTGTTGCGGTTCCCCAGCTTGCCCGACACGAGACAGGCGTAACCCTCCCTCGCGTACTCGCGCATCTTGGCCCTCAGACGAGCCTCGCCGGCCGGCAGCGTGTGCCCGTAGGCGTCGCGCAGGTCCTCCGACGCACGGAGGATGTTGCCCCACGCGACCGGGGTGCTGTTGTTGCAGGCCCTGCGCATCACCCTCTGCGTGTCCAGCATCTCCTGCAGGGCGTTCAGCACCCGGGCGTTCACCGTGTACTCCTCCTGCTTCCCCTCCTGTATGCTCCTCCCGTCCGGGAGACGGTAGTCGTGGAAGAAGAGCTGCGCCGCCTGGTCCTGCGCGAGTCCGGCGGACTCCCTCCTCAGGACCTTCTCCGGCTCCCCGTACTTCGCCACGAACCGCGACTTGAACCGCTCCGGCAGCGACGCGTACTCGATCAGGGCGCACGAGCCGTAGCCCTTGCCCGGACGCAGCACGTTGATGCGGCCGCGCTGTCGCAGATTTTGATAGTTAGCGAAGGTGATGACCGGACAGTCACCTCCCGTCAGCTCGTCCACCGTAACAGCTATGGTATTCCCGTAATACGTCATCTTTCTTCTTGTTTTGGAGGAGAGGGGTGGAGTCGAACCACCTGACGCGCCCGCCCTCCCCGGGATTCTCACTATCTTGCATCTGGTTTTCGGGATAGACGGAACTGGAGTTTATAGTCCTTTTCTTTCATTGCCTTCACTGTTTATATCCATTTCTTTGATTACCCCTATCGCCCCGGCGTAAACCATCGGGAACCCGACGCACCACACCAGCGGCCAGGGTTCGATGACCGCCGCCACAGCGAGGCCGCCCAGGGCGAGCAGGGCGCATCCGGCCATCCGCAGCGCCCGTCTCATTTCTTCGCGGCCTCCGCGACCCGCCTCTGCGACATCATCTGGGCGTGGTGCAGAAGATTCCCCCACGCCTGCAGGGTCACTGCCCCGTAGGACTCGACCACCTTCTCCCCCTGCATCACCCTCACGTTGCCGTCCTGCCTGTCCACCCTGACCTGCACGCCGCCGGCGAACGTCTGGATTATCTCCCCGTCCGTGTACTCCGTCCGGCAGTTCGGGATGAAGTTCTGCTCCTCGATGGAGCCGCCGTGCTGCAGGGCGTACTGCCTGATCGCCTCCGGGCGGTCCCCGGCGGTCAGATAGTTCAGTGCAGACCAGACCGTGGGCCTGGAGACTCCGAACTTCGAGATAAGCTCCTTGCGGAGCGCGTCTGGTACTCTGATGTATGTTCTCATATCGATTGTTTTGTTTCGTTTACATATTGATGACCTTGAAATCTTCGTCTATCCAGCACTCCTCGCGGGTCGTGAGTCTGTCCCTTATGTCCCCGCAATATGCATCGATGAAGCTGTCCCACGGCTCGCTGTCGTACAGGAACTCCCCGGTATAGTGGAAATGGAAACCCATCTCCATCAGGCGGAATACCGCTATCCCCAAGGCCTCGACATCGCCGTACAGCGTGTAAACACGTCTCGTTGTCATTTTTCCTCAATCTGTTTTATTTTCCTAACTTTGTCCTCGACTTAACAGTGTTAAGCACTGCAAATATAACAAAAGATTTCGCCATTATGCAAGAAAAGATACAAAAGATTTCGCCGATAAAGCAGCGAATCCTTCTTTATGCCGATAAAATAGGTATTAGCAAGCGTGAGTTTTATTCACGTATAGGCGTGTCCCGTGGCACATTAGAGGCAAAAACAGGTATTACCGAGGAGGTGTTGACAAAATTTTTCGCCACCTACCCAGAAGTCTCAATAAAGTGGGTTATGACAGGCGAGGGCGATATGCTCAACTCCGCCACGCCTGTCGCGGTGGATCAGCGGTTCAGCCTCAAGACCGACCGCAACCTCACGTCCCAGGACATCCCCCTCTACGATTTTGACGCCTCCGCCGGACTGGTCGCCATCTTCAACAACCATAACATCCAGCCCGAAGACTTCCTCCGGATTCCCAACCTTCCGCCGGTGGACGGGGCTATTTACGTGAGAGGGGAGTCGATGTCCCCGCTACTGAAGTCGGGGGACATAGTTATGTATAAAAAGAAGGAGCTGTCCATTGACAGCATCCTCTGGGGAGAAATCTATCTCCTGTCTTTCGATTACGACGGCGACAGCTACACCGCCGTCAAATACATCCGCAAAGCGGACGAACCGGGCAAGATCCGCCTCGCCAGCTTCAACCCGTCCTTCGCCCCCAAGGACATCCCCCTCTCCTCAGTCACCGCCCTCGCCCTCGTCAAGGCTTCCCTCACCTTCCACACGATGGAATGACACCCACGCAATGAACTCCCCGAGCGTCAGTCTTGCGATAGCCGGTAAACTCTTGCGCGCACACTTTTCTTAACACGATTCAACCCTTACCCCGTATCTATCACCCACTTATCCCCTGATATTGCCGCCGAATCCGTGCCATAAGGGGGTACTTAACCGCCATTTTAGTGCCATTTTCGCCCATCTCCGTGTCATTAACCCCCTCCGTAGAGGGGTGCTGATGTCGCAAAAGTGAATTCCTAAACGAATTTCTAATGCGCACATTTCGTTTTTTACAATCTCAAAAAATGAATTCCTAAAAGAATTTCTAAACGAATTCCTTATCCTTTTTTGAGCCGATATTCTGAGATGACTTCAGACCCCTCATGACCGCCCGTTTGAAAGGCTTTCCCGTCCCATTTGAAAGCCCTCCGCCACCGCCATTGAACCCGGCTGCCGCAGACGCACGGAAAAAGCCGGCAAAAGCCCCAAAACAAGCCTCTGCCAGCCTCCGTCACCGATAAGCACCCATCACCCACTTAACGAAAAAGCCCTCGGAACAGGCCGCTTTTGACCCCTTTCCGAAGGCAATGTAACATTTCAACTTGAACGCCCCCTTTCAACCGCCACCAAATGTATCACAAAAGTAAAACAAAAGTAACATTTCGTTTTTCACTCCCCTCACCCCTTCAATACACCTAACTCCCTCACACACATAACACTTACACTCACCCACTCCCCTACCCTCTTATACACATTTCGTTTTTACCCCCATACATATCAAACCTCTTTCCTTCCGTCTATGGGGCGGGTCGGTAGTTTGACACATCCCCAAGTCGGTAGAAACCCGACATCACGGCGGAGCCACCGGAGCTACTCGCCCTCTCCGCTTCTGAAGCGGTACTCCAGCCCTGTGGCGAGGCGGATGACGTCCTTCGTCGGGCCTTCCAGAGTGAAGCCCCCGAGACAGCGCTCCGCAGTTATGCGGTCTTCCCAGACCCTTGCTATCTTGCGGAAAGCGCCGGTGCTGCGAAAAAACAGATTCTCCCCCAGCTCCTTTTCGAGACGGTAGCCCCGGCTTGCCATATAGTCTATGACACCCTGCCGGATTTCAGAGTACTCCCCGCTGATGCGCACCTGTCTGCGCCCGTATCCGAAGCGCGGATAGAAGGCCGCAACGCAGGCGAAGACCCCGAGGATGAGCCACACGGAGCGCCATCCATTGCGGAACATAACGTTGATGTCAGAACTTACGAAGCCGGGCAGCGCGAGGACGGCGAGTATCAGGGTGACGAGCACCACTACATAGATAAAATATTTGACAGCTCTGATGACGTATCTCATATTCAAGTAATTATAAATAATCCTTCCTTTTCTTACGCGGCCTTTCCGGCCGCCACTGTGCAGACTCACGGAGAGCCGGAAAGCTTCCGAGCCTCCCGGGGACTGCCGGGGGCAAAGATAGCGTTTCTGCGCCGATTATGAAAGAAGCCCCCGGAAAGCGCCGCTCCTGTGCCGGCCGCTCGGGTTTGATTCTTGCAGGGAAAAACACTATCTTTGAAGTCTTGAAACAAAAACTTTTGCCTTATGATGAAAGAAGACCCGCTCGAGCGGATTGCCCGCGAAGAAGCACAAAAGAAGAACAGAGGCCCTCAGGGACTCATATACGCATTGGCGGCGATAGCCGCCGTACTCGCCGCCGCACTGGCGTTCATCTGGATACAGAAATCCTCGCTCGTCAAGGAACTGAATCTCGAGAAGGAAGACCTGACCGAGCAGATAGTGACGCTGCAGCAGGACTACGACAGCCTCTCGTCAGAGTATGACACCATAAACTCCCAGCTCGACTCCTCCAGAGAAGAGGTCGCGCAGCTGGTGGAGCGCATAAAGAAGACTGACGCGACGAACCGCGCGAAGATGCGCCAGTACGAGAAGGAACTCGGCACGCTGCGCAGCATTATGAGGAACTACATCGTGCAGATCGACTCGCTGAACACGCTTAACAAAAAGCTCACGGCAGATGCGGCCGCAGCACGTCGCGAAGCTGCCGAGAGCCGCAAGGCGAACAGGGAGCTCACGCAGCAGGTGGATAACCTCAGCTCGCAGGTGGCGGTCGGCTCGGTGATCAAGGCAAGAGGCGTACGCCTGGAGGCGTACAATGCTTCCGGCAAGGTCACGGACCGCAGCAGTCGCGTCATCCGTATGCTGACCACGCTCTCTCTGGTGGAGAACGACCTTGCGCCGAAGGGGCCGGTCAGAGTCTATATCATCGTGAAAGATCCTGACGGCAATGTGGTTACGAATTCCTCCAGCACGGGATTCGAGTGCGCAGGCGAGGTCTTCACCGCCTCTGCCTCCCGCGAGGTGGACTATGAGGGCAGCGAGGTGGAGATGAGCATCTACCTGAACGACCTCCAGGATGTCTGCACCAAGGGTGTCTATACCGTTGAGGCCTACACCGTCCAGTCTTTCCTCGGCTCTGCCGAGACGCTCCTCAGGTAGGCGCTCAGTCCTTGTTCACATATTTTGCCGCAGCGCAGAGCTTTTCGTAGAAGTCGGCCCCGAAGCGGCGGATCAGAGGTTCCTTCAGAAACTGGTAAACCCGTATCTTCTCTTCGCGGCCCTTCACGAAGGCATCCGCGCAGATGTCCCAGCGGTGCAGATTCAGGGCCAGAGTGCCGCCGGTGAGTTCGGTGATGCGTATGGGATACAGCTGACAGGAAATGGGCTTGCGGAAATCGCATTTCCCCTGGAACCAGCACCTTTCCATCGCGCACAGGCGGTTCCCCCCGGGGTCGGTGTGCATATACGCGCATTCCTGCGTGCCGGGAACCAGAGGGGTCACGATGTCCCCATCGAAATCTATCTCGAAAAAGCCTTTGCTCTCGGCGGCATCCCTTCCCGCACTGCTCATAAGCGGCGAGAAGACAGGGTAGCAGCGCTCCACGTCCGCGATCTCACTTTCCTCCAGCGGCGCTCCGCAATCTCCTGCCTCGCAGCATTTCCCCCTGCATTTCGCGTAGTCGCAGCAGAAATACTCCTGCATCACTTCCTCCGAAATCAGACAGTCGTCCACTTCCACGATCACCCCGTGCCGCTTTCCGAATCCCATACGTCAATATACGATATATTCTACTCTTCCTCCGGCGGCGATGGCTCCGAGGACCTGCTTCACGGATGAAGCGTCCACACTTTTGAGCTGCGCCTTGTAGCGGCTCGCAATGTCCTTGCCCAGCGAATACCGCAGTATCGCCGCCTGCTCGATCCCCTCGCGGGAAGCCCTCTCGCGATCCAGCTCACTGCCCAGCCAGGCCTTGTGGAAATTCAGCTCCCCGTCGCTTATCTTTGTCGATGCGATGTCCGCGAGCAGGGACCTTATCTGACTGATCGCCACCAGCGGATCCTCCGTGATTATCCCTTCGGGCAGGCCCTCCTCGGGAATCTGGCGCAGCGACAGATGCACGCTCATCCGCTCCAGAGGGAACAGCTCGTAGCGTCCGGACACCGTCACCGACATCCCCAGCTCCGGCAGGGCGGAGATGATCCTCTCCCGCAGAATCTTGAGCGCTATCCTGAAACTCATATCTCTTTCCGGGCTGAATGGCATCGCGGCGCTGATGGCCATATTCACGCCCGGCACCCCGTCACCAGTTTTCATCATCGGGGCCCATTCGGTAAATGTCTGCACCGATGTCGGCGCGCTGAGGCTTATCGGAGGTCTGACTGAGTGCCTGGACGAGGTCTCGAATCCACCCAGATAGCGCATAAGCTGTTTTTTCAGCTCGAATTCGTCGAGATTCCCCGTCAGGATGAGCACTCCGTCCGAGCAGTTGCGCAGCTGCGCGCTGAAATACTCGTCCGCCCGAGCAGGCAGGTCGTCCCCCAGAGCCGCATAGTCCCGCACCGCAGTATATCGGTAGTCCGGAATCAGGAGGCTGTCCATAAGGACATCCAGTGCCTCCCTCTCCTTCCGTCCCCCGGCGAGGGCAACGGCCGCGTTGCTTTTGAATAGCCCGAAAGCCTTCTTGTCCATCTTGCGGCTCGATGCGGCGGAGACCAGAGCTTTCAGCACGAGCTGGAGACGCTCTGAGGGAGCCTCGCCGGAAAGGCGCATATCCGACTCAGTGACGGTGCAGGAAAGTGAGACCTTATTAGCTTCCAGCATCGAGCGGAAGGTGCTGCCCTCCAGCCCGCAGATGCTGTAGAGGCTGAAAATGTCCTGCACAAAGCCGCCCTCGCCCCGGCGGAGTCCCGCCACGCGGCTGTAGCCGCCTTGCAGCAGCAGGCAGTAACGGAAGCTGCGCTCGGAACCGCTCTGCTTGAAGATGACCCTCATACCGTTCGAGAATGTCCACATCGTCCCGCCTGTGACAGGTTCCGGGACACTGGATTTCAGCTTCACTTTCATCGAGGTCCCGGACAGCTTCGAGCTGTCCGCAGCCACATTATGGAAGGAGGTATTGGCCGGGCTCCTGAGCCAGGCCGAAGAAAAAAACTCGCCGAGCTCCTCCACGCTCGGGCAGCGGGCAGCGGGGGCGGCGAGGGAGAATTCCAGATTGGCCGAAGGCCCCAGGAGAGCGGAGACGAAGGAGTTGAAGAACGGGGCTTCGCGCTCGGCGCTTATCTTTCTGCTGCGCAGGTACTTGTCCTCCTCTTCGCAGGATGCGAGCGGGGAGGAGTAGAGGAAGGTTGAAATGCATCGCCGCTCGTGACTTACCGGCTCTATGACGAAGAGATCGCGCGCGAGGGAGTATTCCGCAATGCCGGCGCCGTTCTGGTCGAGGTCGGCGAAGATGTCGGCGCAGGCCCTGACCGCTTTTTCTATCTGCGACGGCAGAGTCCTGACAGTCAGAGTGTATTTCTCGCACAGGGGAGAGTCGGCGCTGCTGCGGTATCCCCACTCCAGGCCGCCGGAGGCTATGCCGTGCAGACGGAAATACTGGCTTACCCGGTGCTTCACTATGAATCCCAGCTCGGCCGCGAAAAGTTTCGTGACGGTGCTCTGGACCGTCGGCATCACGTCCGCAGGAGTCCTCGGAGAAGAGTAGCTAATGCTGAATGAGGCCTCCTCGCCCGAGCTTTCACGGTACTCGAGGACTTTTCCCCCGCTCGGCCTCCAGAGCGCGGAGCTTCTTTCCGGAGACTTCTCGCGCGGGGTCACCATCATCGAGAAGACATCCATCCGCTCCCGGATCTGCGAGCTGTTCACATCGCCGCTGACGATGACTGCCTGCTCGTAGGGGTAGCGGCTGCCGAGGGCGAAGAGCATCAGAAGAGTGGTGTCCGTCACGGTAGAGTCATCAGTGTGCACGCCCCGGAGTCGAAAGATGTTGCAACTGTCGGAATATGAGACGAATCCGTCATCGTTGTAGCCTATGCCGCGGCGCGAGAGAAACTCGTAGGGCTTGTCTTTCCGGAAGTTCGGCAGGTCGGAAAGCAGCTCGCGTGCCAGGGCCTTCTCGAGGGGTCCTTTCTGCACCAGCGCGAAATCGGCATAGCCCTTGCATTCAGAGTCCGTGACTATGTAATATGAAATGCCGCTCGGCAGCGTTCCCGTCACCGTGTCAGAAGCCTTGGGTAGTGAGATGAGCTTCTGGGCGTCTGCGGAAAAGCCGAAAAGCAGAAAGAGAGCAGCGGCGGCTGCGGCTATCGTTCCGGGCAGTTTCATATAACCGACATATGGATATTTGCTTCTTCGGTATAAATCGAAACAAAATCGTAGCGCAAAAGTAAAATAAATTTGCTACATTTGTCGGCAATTGGTCCGAAAATAATAAGACTAAATATCAGCGTTATGAAAAAAATCATCATTGTATTAGCTTCTCTGGCCCTTTTCGCCGGCGTTGCTTCAGCCCAGGACATGGCCCAGGCTACCGAGACGTATAACAGCGGCGCGGCCGCTCTCTCGGACGGGGACAAGGCGAAGGCTCTCGAGCTTTTCCTTCAGGCTCTTAAAGAAGGTGAAGCCTGCGGAGAGGACGGTGCGGAGCTCGTGGGCAACTGCAAGGACATCATCCCTACCATCAAGCTTTCCATAGCCAAGGATTACATCAAGGCATCAGATTTCGGGGCTGCCCTCACCGCTCTCGCTGAAGCTGCGCAGGCCGGAAAGACCTACGGCTCCGACGAGGTTATCGCCGAAGCTGAGGAGCTTATCCCGCAGGTGAAGATGCAGAAGGCTACCGACCTCTATCAGGCGAAGAGTTTCGCTGAGGCCGCCGCTGCCTACAAGGAAGTTCTCGATGCGGAGCCTACGAACGGCCAGGCCGCTCTCCGTATGGGTATGGCTCTGAATCAGGCAGGTGACAAGGACGGAGCGATAGCCGCTTTCGAGACTGCTGCCGCTAATGGTCAGGAGTCTGTGGCGAAGAAACAGATCAGCACCATCTTCCTCAAGCAGGGCGCTTCCCTTCTGAAGGCCAAGAAATTCGCAGAGGCCGCAGAGAATGCAGTGAAGGCCACCGAGTATGACGACAACGCCCAGGCTTATCTCATCGCCGGCCAGGCTTATCAGAACCTCAAGAAGTCCTCGGATGCGATAACCTACTACAAGAAGTATCTCGAGGCTTCTCCGGACGCGAAGAACGCAAATGCCATAACCTTCGCCGTAGCAGCTCTCTATCAGCAGCTTGGCGATAAGGGGAACGCTCTTGAGTATTTCACCAAGATAGCTTCCGACCCTAAGTTCGGGGCTCAGGCGAAGCAGCAGATCGAGGCTCTGAAGAAGTAGTCCTCATCTATACATATATAGGCGCTCAAGTTTCTATGCGTTATCTGGAACTTCTTGCACCTGCAAGAAATGCTGAAATCGGCATCGCGGCAGTGGACTGCGGTGCCGATGCGGTATATATCGCAGCGGAGGAGTTCGGGGCCAGAAAAGATGCCGGGAACAGTGTGGAGGACATCGCCCGCCTCTGCAGGTATGCGCACCGCTTCGGAGTCAGGGTCTTCCTCACTCTGAACACAATTCTCTATGATGATGAGCTTGAGCGCGCCCACTCCCTGATGCTCCGATGCCAGGAGGAGAAGGAGGTGGGGGTGGACGCTTTCATAGTGCAGGACACTGCCGTGATGACGTGGGAAGACATAAAAGTGCCGCTGCACGCTTCCACGCAGTGCTCGATCCGCACACCCGAGGATGCGCGCTTCTATGCGTCTCTCGGATGTTCGCGTCTCGTGCTCGAGCGTGAGCTTTCTCTCGAGCAGCTGCGCCTCATACGCGAGGCGGTGGACTGCGAGCTGGAGTTTTTCGTACACGGTGCTCTCTGCGTCTGCTACAGCGGACGCTGTTACCTTTCCGAAAACATAGCCTGCCGCAGCGCTAACCGGGGCGCCTGCATCCAGGCCTGCCGCTCGCTGTATGACCTCGTGGACGCCTCGGGCCGTGTGCTGGTGCGCGACAAGGCGCTTCTGTCCCTGAAGGACTACCGCCTTCTGGAGCGCCTCGGTGATCTCGCTGCGGCCGGGGTGGACTCCTTCAAGATAGAAGGCCGTCTGAAGAACGCTTCTTATGTGAAAAACGTGGTCAGGGAATATTCTCTCGCTCTGGACGAGCTCATCGCCCGCTTCCCTGACAGCTATGCCCGTGCCTCTTTCGGGCGCGTGAGCGGGGGCTTCACTCCCGACAGCCGCAAGACCTTCAACCGGGGCTACACCTCACTCTACATAGATGGGCAGCGGGGGAAGTGGTCATCGATGGATGCGGCTAAATCTATGGGCGAGCCCGCAGGTCAGGTCATTTCCCTCCGGCAGACAGGCCGGGGCGAGATGGAGGTTCTTCTGCGTCCGGAAGACGGTGTCGCACTTCAGAACGGGGACGGGCTGTGTTTCGTCTCGAAAAGCGGGGTAGTCGGTTTCCGTGCGGACGTGTGCGAGGGGAACCGCATCCGGTGCAAGTCCCTGGACGGTCTCTCGAAGGGGGCCCGCCTGTGGCGCAATGTCAGCGCCGCCTTCGAGCGGGAGCTGGACAGGAATATGTGCCGGCGCGAGATCCCCGTGTCGCTCTCGCTGGAAATCAGCGGCGAGTTCGAATTTGACGTCCGCGCGTGCAGCGAGGACGGACGGGAGGTGTGGAGTCCGTTTCGGCTCGATGTGGACAAGGCGGAGAACCGCGAGCGGCAGCTCTCGCTTCTGACCGGGCAGCTGGGCAAGCGCAGCTCCATTTACTCTTTCCGGGTCGAGCAGATTCGGGTCACGACCCCCGGAGGGTGTCTTCCGCTGCTGAGTGCCGCGACCCTGAATGCCATCCGCCGTCTCGTCGCGCAAGACCTTGATGCTCAAGCCTGCGTGATGCGCCCGCTCGCAAGAGCTTTCCCTCGAGGCGATGTGGACGCTCCGCAGGCCGACTATACGGCCAATGTCGCGAATTCCCTCGCCCGCTCTCTCTACGCCTCGCACGGTCGCGCCGATGTGGCTCCCGCTTATGAACTTTCCCGTCCCGGCGGAGCCGCGCTGATGCGCACCCGCTACTGCATAAGATACGAATTGGGGCTCTGCCCCCGGCATCAGGGAGCTTCAGATTGCGGAAAACTGTTTCTTGTGAATAACGGCCGCCGTTTCGCGCTGCACTTCGACTGCCTCAGCTGCGAGATGAGCGTTTCAGAAGCTTGAATGTTATGAGGATAGGGGATATCGATCTGGGTGAACGGCCGGTGCTTCTGGCACCGATGGAGGATGTCACCGACGCTTCTTTCCGCATTCTGTGCAGGGAGCAGGGAGCGGCTATGGTATATACCGAGTTCGTGCCTTCGGACGGCCTGATACGCGATGCGGCCAAGGCCATCGCCAAGATGCGCACCATCCCGCAGGAGGCTCCTGTGGGCATTCAGGTCTATGGCAATATCCCGCAGTCTATGGTGGAGGCCGCCAGGATGGCCGAGAACGCCGCCGAGATAGCCGGAGGCTACGGGTGTGACGTGGTGGACATAAATTTCGGCTGTCCGGTAAACAAGATTGCGGGCCGCGGAGCCGGCAGCGGGATGATGCGCGAGCCGGACAAGATGGTCGCCATCACCCGTATGATAGTCGAAGCCGTCCGCAAGCCGGTCACGGTAAAGACCCGTCTGGGCTGGGACGAGAACAGCAAGATCATAGTGGAACTTGCCGAAAGGCTTCAGGATGCCGGCATCAAGGCTCTCACCATACACGGCCGCACCCGCTGCCAGATGTATAAGGGCGAAGCCGACTGGACTCTCATAGGGGAAGTGAAGAACAATCCCCGGATGCATATCCCCATCATCGGCAACGGAGATGTCTCCACTCCGCAGCGCGCTCAGCAGTGTTTCTCGCGTTATGGTGTGGACGGGATTATGGTCGGCAGGGCCTCCTTCGGGCATCCTTGGATTTTCCGTGAGATGAGGCACTATCTGGATACGGGGGAGCTGCTGCCTCCGCTCTCTGTGGAGGATAGGGTTTCTCTGGCCAAGCGCCATCTCGCACTTTCCATAGAGCTGAAGGGAGAGAGCAGGGGCGTCTTCGAGATGCGCCGTCATCTGTCCTGCTATTTCAAGGGCCTTCCGGACTTCAAGGAAACCCGCATCCGTCTGGTCACGAGCACGGATGTGGATGAGCTGTACAGGACTCTGGACTACGTAGCCGAGCGCTGGGCGGATACGCAGCTGTCTGACCAGACGGGAGTTTACGGCCTGTGAGCCAGTGGATCAGCGAGTCCGCGTAGGGCGGGGCAAGTCAGCCGCGACCCTTCACTTCGAGTGCGCCCAGCAGGGCATCACGGAAAACCTGCTCTTCCTCCTCGCTTGAGAACACTGCACGGATAGGGACGTAGAAGAGTCTCTCTTTCAGCTTATCGGTGACGAACGGACAGTCCGGCAGGCGCTGGGCGTCTTTCTCCGTGGTGGCGAGGGCTGCGGTAGGGCAGTCCCTGACTGCGGCCTCTATCCCCCGTATGTCGGAGCGCGTGAAGCGGTGATGGTCGGAGAAGGACAGGCTCCGCACTATCTTATAATGGTCGCTCAGGAACATACGCAGAGGCCTGTCATCCGCGATGCCGGAGAAAAGGATCAGATTCTTCGAATAGACATAGCGCGGATTGCCCCCCTCATAGACGGGCTCCGGAGTCAGGTATTCTATCCCGGTGAAGAAGACCATAATGCTTTTGCCTTCCGCACTCAGAGCCGAGCAGGTCTGAGGGTTGTAGCCCTTCAGGCCGAGTCCCTCTACGGCCCTGCTGCGGTCCGCGTCCTCAAGGTATTTCGGACACTTGGTGACTATCACTATGTCGGCCTCTCCGATTCTGGAAGGAAGGTCGCGCAGGTGTCCCAGTGGCATAAGCGAGTCTTTTGCCAGAGGGCGGCCGTATGGGCTCAGGACTATGTTGAGGGTGGCTTTCAAGGCCCTGTACTGGAAGGCGTCATCGAGCACGATCAGATCGGCTCCCGACTGTCCGCCGTGCGGGCAGTCGCTTACCGCTGCGGAAGCCTTCCGGCTTTCTGCAGCGGTAAGGAAGGCGCAGCCTTCGAGCCGGTTGCGGTCCACCGCCACCGTGACTGAGGGGAAATTCTTTTTCAGCTGCAGGGGTTCGTCGCCGAAAAATCTCGCGCTGCCGTCTGAGCTCACCGTCTGGAATCCCCGGCTATGCCGCTTGTAACCGCGCGAGAGCACGGCTATGTTTCTCTGCGACCACTGCTCGCTTGAGAGCAGGGTTCTCAGGATCATCTCGGTGTGGGGCGTTTTACCTGTACCTCCTACAGCTATGTTTCCCACGCATATGGTGGGAACCGTGGCTGCACGGGACTTGCAGACGAATCCGCGGTCATAGCAGAAGTGCCGGAACTTGAGAGCCAGACTGTAGGGAAAAAGTATTATTCTGTCTATCATAAACACTGCCCGGGAGGCTTTCCCCGCGCTCCCGGTCCGAAGGACAAAAATACGAAAAAAACCACAGAAGCCGTTAACTGATAAACAGCAGTTCGCGATATTTCGGAAGAGGCCAGAGCCTGTTGTCCACTATTTCCTCCAGAGTGTCGATAGGCTTGCGCAGTCCGTTGAGGCTCTCGGCTATCTCGTGGTATGCTGTCGCCTTGTCATATTCGGAAGTCAAGGCATTGGCCCGGGAACGGGCCTCAGTCATAGCGCTCACCCTCTTGTGGATTTCTGCGATGCAGGAATTGATGATGCGCACCGTTTCGAGTTCGGATTCGCACCCGTCGAGGTTTCCGAAGACGGACTTGTTGTCCGAGAGCTCCTTGAGCAGGCGGGCTTTGTATTCGAGTGCGGCCGGACAGATGTGGTTCGTCGCCATCCTGCCCATCACTCTGGACTCGATCTGCACTTTCTTGCTGTATGTCTCCCATTTCACCTCTACCCGCGCCTTGAGTTCGTTCGGCGTATAGACTCCGGTGGAAGTGAACATCTGTACCGAGCTCGGGCTCAGGAACTCACTTATCATCTCCGGGACACTGGTCTTGATGTCCAGGCCGCGTCTGAGGGCTTCTTTTTTCCACTGCTCGTCATAGCCGTTCCCGTCGAAGCAGACCGTGTCGATGACCGAGGCGATGAGGGGTTTAAGGCTGTCCATTATGGCGATGTTGCTCTTCGCTCCGGCGGCCATTTTCTCGTCCACGGCCGCTTTGAACAGGGTGAGCTGCTCCGCTACGGCTGCGTTGAGGGTCGTCATTGCGCCCGCGCAGTTGGCCGAGGAGCCTACGGCCCTGAACTCGAAGCGGTTGCCGGTAAAGGCGAACGGGGAAGTGCGGTTACGGTCGGTGTTGTCCACGAAAATCTCGGGTATCTCTATGATGCCCACGTTCTTGCCTTTCTTTCCGGCGATTTCTATCGCCGTGTCGGAAGGTACGTTGAGGAGCTTGCGCAGGACGTCGGTCATAGTCTTTCCGAGGAAAGCGGAGATGATTGCCGGCGGGGCCTCGTTCGCTCCGAGGCGGTGGGCGTTGGTGGCCGTGGCTATGGAGGCTTTAAGCAGGGCGTTGTGCCTCTGTACGGCCGCCAGGACGTTTACGAAGAAAGTCACGAAAAGCAGGTTCCCCTTCGGGTCTTTGCCCGGAGCCAGAAGCTGCCGCCCGGTGTCGGTCCCCAGGGACCAGTTGTTGTGCTTGCCGCTTCCGTTCACTCCTTCGAACGGCTTTTCGTGCAGCAGGACCACGAAGCCGTGCTTGCGGGCGATGCGGTTCATAAGATTCATCAGCATCTGGTTCTGGTCGTTCGCCAGATTCGTCTCCCCGTAGATGGGAGCGAGTTCGAACTGGTTCGGGGCTACTTCGTTATGCCTTGTTTTCAGAGGGATACCCAGCCTGTGTCCCGCGATTTCCAGATCGCGCATAAAGGCGGCCACACGGGTCGGGATGGCTCCGAAATAGTGGTCGTCCAGCTGCTGGTTGCGGGAGGAGTTGTGTCCCATAAGGGTGCGCCCGGTGATCATCAGGTCGGGCCTGTTCGCATACAGGCTCTCGTCCACGAGGAAATATTCCTGCTCCCAGCCCAGATAGGAATAGACGTGTCTGACTGCCGGGTCGAAGAGTCTGCAGATAGGGACAGCAGCGTCCGAAACCGCTTTCAGGGCCTTCTTCAGCGGGGCCTTGTAGTCGAGGGCTTCTCCCGTGTAGGAGATGAAGACAGTAGGGATGCAGAGAGTGTCGTCCTGGATGAAGACGGGGGAGGTAGGGTCCCAGGCCGTATATCCCCTGGCTTCGAAGGTGGCCCTGATGCCGCCGCTCGGGAAGGAGGATGCGTCAGGTTCCTGCTGGACGAGGGATTTGCCGTCAAACTGCTCTATCACGCCGCCTTTGCCGTCATAGTCGATGAGGGCGTCGTGCTTCTCTGCGGTCCCTTCCGTGAGCGGCTGAAACCAATGCGTGGTGTGGGTCACGCCGTGCTCGAGCGCCCAGGTCTTCATACCTGCGGCGACTCCGTCTGCGGTTTCGCGGTCGAGGGGACTGCCGTCATCGATACAGTCCAGAAGGGCTTTCAGAGTCCGGGCATCCAGATACTTGTGCATTTTCGCGCGGTCGAAAACCAGGTCTCCGAAGTACTCGGAGACCTTCTTCGCCGGGCATTCAGCCTCCACGGGGCTTTTGCGGAATGACTCTGTCACCAGAGTGAGTCGGTCTATGTTCATAAGTTCGTCAAATAAAGTCTTCTTTACGTGACGGTTCCCGGTCTTTGCTGTGGGGGGGGGAAGAGCACCGGGAACCGCAGGGAGGGGATCTTAAATGAGGGGACCTGACTAAACGGTCAGAATCTCCTTTTCCTTCGCGGCGACGAGCTCATCGATGGACTTGATGTTTTTGTCCGTCACTTTCTGTACCTCGTCTTCAGCCTCTTTCTCGGTATCCTCGGAGAGCCCCTCGTTCTTCTGGGCTTTCTTCAGAAGGTCGATGGCGTCGCGGCGGGCGTTGCGGATGCCCACCTTGGCGCTCTCTCCTGCGCTCTTGGCCTTCTTTATGAGTTCCTTTCTGCGCTCCTCGGTGAGAGGCGGAACTACGCAGCGGATGACTTCCCCGTTATTCGAAGGCGTAAGGCCGAGATTCGCGTCCAGTATGGCCTTTTCCATCTTGCCGATCATATTCCTCTCCCAAGGCTGGATGACTATGGTCCTCGCATCCGGAGCGGATATGGAGGACATATTCGGAAGCGGAGTCGGGCAGCCGTAGTAGTCCACCGTCACGTTATTGAAAATGGCCGGATTGGCCTTGCCTACGCGGTAGGTCTTGAGGTCCTCCTCGAGGAAGGTGATTGCGTCACGCATCTTTCCGTCGGCAGCTCCGACGATTTCTTTTGCCCTGTCTGTCAGCATAGTATCATTGTTTATGTAATTGTTTCCTTTCCGCTTCAGGCGTGCACGAGCGTTCCGATTTCCTCGCCCTTGAGCAGTGCGGTCAGGTTGCCTTCGCGGTTCATATCGAAGACGATCACCGGCATACCCCCGGCTTCGCAAAGGGCGAATGCCGTGCTGTCCATTACTTTCAGATGGTCGGCGAGCGCCTTGGAGAAGGTGAGGTCGCGGTACCTGACGGCGCTCGGGTCCTTCTCCGGGTCGGCGGTGTAGACTCCGTCCACGCGGGTCCCTTTCAGAAGAGCGTCCGCTCCGATTTCGAGCGCACGCAGGGCTGCTCCCGAGTCTGTGGTGAAGTATGGATTCCCGGTGCCTCCCGCGAGGAGCGCGACTCCGCCCTCCTCGAGCACTTTTACGGCACTCTCGCGGACGTAGTAGCGCGCTATGGGTTCCATAGGCGTGGCCGTGAACACTTCAGCTTCGATCCCCTGCGAGCGGAGCGCCATCGCGAGGCCGAGGGAGTTTATGACAGTGGCGAGCATACCCATCTTGTCCCCGTTCACGCGGTCGAAGCCCTTGCCCACTCCCTGCAGGCCGCGGAAGATGTTTCCTCCGCCGTTCACTATGGCTACTTGAAGTCCCGCCCTGACCGCGTTCGCGATTTCGCGCGCGTATGCGTTCATACTGTTTTCATCCAGGCCTTTTCCTGTAGGGCCGCCCAGACTTTCCCCGCTCAATTTGAGTAAAACTCGTCTGTACATCTTCTTGCCGTTCTTTCAATAGGAGAACAAAAATATCGGAAAATTATGAAACTTGCAAGAAAGAGCCTATATTTGCAGGCACGTATACAACCTGATCAAATTCATATAGACGATATGTTCATTTTCGACTCCTCCATCGGGAAGAAATTCATCCAGAGCATCAGCGGTGCTTTCCTTATCATCTTCCTCCTCCTTCACGCTACCATCAACTTTTTCTCTGTAGTGGATTCCTGCAGGGGTAAATTCGGCGTGGCCGCAGCCGATGACCAGCTCTTTTCGCCGGGTGACGGGCTTTTCAAGATAGGGTGCGACTTCATGTCCACCACTATGATTTCCGTTATGGTCCCTATCCTCGCCCTGGGTTTCATCATCCACATCGTCTATGGTATCTGGCTTACACTTAACAATTACAAGGCTCGCGGAGGATACAGGCGCTACGAGGTCTCCGGCAAGGCCGCCACTGATTCGTGGTCATCGAAGAATATGGCTGTTCTGGGCATCGTCATCCTGGGCTTCATCGCATTCCATCTCTGCCACTTCTGGGCCAAGATGCAGCTCCCTGAGATGTTCGGCGTGGGCACATACGAGAATAATCCGTACATCCTTCTGACCACCGTATTCGGCAAATGGTATGTCCTCGCGCTCTACATCGTGTGGTTCATCGCCATCTGGTTTCACCTTACCCACGGCTTCTGGAGCATGTTCCAGACTCTCGGATGGAACGGGTCGAACTGGCTGAAGAGACTCAAGGTGATCGGCATCATCGTAGCCACCATCATCGTCCTCGCTTTCATCACCGTAGGGGTGAATGCCTACTGCGAGGCGCAGGCGCTTCTTGCATAATTTTTGAGAATTAAAAAAGATTTGTTACCTTTGCGGTCCCTATGTTGTGTAGGGATCGCAATTTTTATGTATTAACTAATTAAAGATCAAGACAGTGGACACACAAAGCTACAAAACTGTATCGCTTAACAAGGCTACAGTAAACAAAGAGTGGGTTGTCATTGATGCTACCGATCTGGCACTTGGTCGTCTTGCTTCCCGCATCGCTCTTGTCCTCCGCGGCAAGACCAAGCCGGGATACACTCCTCACGTGGACTGCGGTGATAATGTCATCGTGATCAACGCCGAGAAAGTGGCCCTCAAGGGCAAAAAGATGACCGATCGCGTCTATGTTCATTACACGGGCTATCCGGGTGGACAGAGATTCACGACGCCTAAGGAGATCCTTGCCAAGAGACCTGCCGAGCTGATTAGGAGAGCTGTTAAGGGTATGCTCCCTAAGACACGTCTTGGTGACGATATCCTCGGGAACCTGCACGTATATGCAGGCCCGGAGCATCCTCATCAGGCTCAGAACCCTAAGGTTATTAAGTTGGACGAAATTTAAACAGAGCAAATGGAACAGATTCACGCCCTTGGAAGACGTAAGGCAGCTGTGGCTCGCGTTTATCTTGCAGAAGGAAAAGGTGAGGTCCTTGTGAACGGACGCCCTCTTGAGAACTATTTCGCAGAGGAGTCTCTCCGTTACATCGTAAACCAGCCTTTCTCCGTTACCGGTACGGCCGGACAGTTCGATGTCAAGGTGACCGTCGCCGGCGGTGGCACAAAAGGCCAGGCCGAGGCTATCAGACTCGGTGTCGCCCGCGCACTCTGCGAGAAGGATAAGGAGGCTTATCGTTCTGCTCTCAAGGCGGCAGGATTCCTCACCCGCGACGCCCGCGAGGTCGAGAGAAAGAAACCTGGCCAGCCTGGTGCACGCAGACGCTTCCAGTTCAGTAAACGTTAAACCGCAATTACTGCTTTACTTTCACGCACAGCCCGGTTCCCAAACATTCAGATTTTCGACAGGATGCGAATCCGCGAAACTGCCCGAATGTTGCCGACGCTGCGGAAAATCAGGGAGACTGACTGGGGGGATTCCGGTCACTACTTCCGGATTGATGAAAAGAGCCCCGAGACAGGAAAAGCTCAGGGATTAGTAAAAATCAACAGAATTTTTAAAGACAATGTCACGTACAAATTTCCAGGAATTGCTTGATGCAGGCGTTCACTTCGGACATCTTTCACGCAAGTGGAACCCGAAAATGGCTCCGTATATCTTCGATCAGAAGAACGGAATCCACATCATCGACCTGCACAAGACTGTCGTCAAGATAGACGAGGCTGCGGAAGTAATGAAGGAGCTTGCCCGCTCGGGCCGCAAGATTCTCTTCGTAGCCACCAAGAAACAGGCTAAGGAAATCGTTTCCCAGAAGGCAGCCGAAGTGAATATGCCTTCTATCACAGAAAGATGGGCCGGCGGTATGCTCACAAACTTCCCGACCATCCGCAAGGCCATCAAGAAAATGTCCACGATCGACAAGATGAAAGAGGACGGAACATTCGAGAAGCTCGCCAAGAGAGAGCGTCTCCAGGTGGACCGTCAGAGAGCCAAGCTCGAGAAGAACCTCGGTTCCATCCGCGACATGAGCCGTCTCCCTTCAGCCATCTTCGTAGTCGATGTCCAGAAGGAAGCCAATGCCATTAAAGAAGCCAATCGTCTCAATATTCCGGTATTCGCTATGGTTGATACTTGTTGCGATCCTACCCCTATTGATTATGTGATTCCGGCGAACGACGATGCGGCTAAATCCATCGAATGCGTAGTCAGCGTTCTTTGTAAGGCTATCCAGGAAGGACTCGAGGAGAGAAAGCTCGAAAAGGATAAGGAAGTAGCCGAGGAGGAGGCTTCCGTAAAGCCTACGGCTAAAAAGCTCCGCGCCCGCAAGGGTGCACGTCCTGTAGACGCGCAGGCCGAGAGTGCAGATGCCGCTCAGGCGGCAGAAGCTCCGGCAGATGAGGAGGAGAAACCGGCAGAATAATTTAAAATCAGGAAATTATGCAGATTACAGCACAAGACGTAATGAAGCTGCGCAAGATGACCAGCGCCGGTATGATGGACTGCAAGAAGGCTCTCGTAGAGGCTGAAGGCGATTTCAACAGGGCGATAGAGATCATCCGCGAGAAAGGCAAGCTCGTAGCCGCCAAGAGAGCGGACCGCGAGACTACCGAAGGTGCCGTCAAGGCACGCGTGAAGGACGGCAAGGGTATCCTCGTCTGCCTCGGATGCGAGACTGACTTCGTTTCCAGAAACGAGGCGTTCCAGTCCCTCGCAGAGGCTGTGGCTGATGTCGCCATCGCAAACCTCCCGTCAGACCTCGAGGCTCTCAAGGAGTGCAGAATGGCTGACGGACTCTCCGTGGCCGAGGCTATCGAAGCCCAGACCGGCAAGACCGGCGAGAAGCACGTCCTCGCATACTATGCCCTCGTCGAGGCTCCTTTCGTAAAGGAATACATCCATAAGGTAAACGGCAAGCTCGGCGCTCTCGTAGGCTTCAACAAGGAAGTCCCGGAGTCCATCGCCAAGGGTGTAGTCATGCAGGTTGCCTCTATGAACCCTGTGGCCATCTCCGCTGCCGACTGCCCTCAGTCAGTAATCGACAACGAGCTTTCCATCGCCGTCGAGAAGACGAAGGAAGAGCTTGTGAAGAAGGCTGTGGACGCCGCTCTCGGCAAGGCGGGCATCAACCCTGCACACGTGGACAGCGAAGCTCACATCGAGTCGAACACCGCGAAGGGCTGGCTCACTGCTGAGCAGGCCGACAAGGCACGCGAGATCATCAAGACCGTAGGTGAGGAGAAGGCTGCGAACCTTCCTGAGCAGATGGTTCAGAACATCGCGAAGGGTCGTCTCCAGAAGTTCTTCAAGGAGAACACCCTCGAGGAGCAGGAGTACCAGATGAGCGACAACAAGGAGACCGTAAAGGTCGCTCTTGCTGCCGCTGACAAGGAAGCGAAGGTGGTAGTATTCAAGAGATTCTCTCTTAACGACTAGTCCTCACCCCGACATATACGGAACAGAAACGGCCAGCGATTCACATCGATGGCCGTTTGCAATTCTAACCTAAAATTTAACCTATGAAAAAACTATTCGACAGGAATAATAGCAATACCTGTGCCAAACAATAAAACCGGCGGAAATTCCACCGGTTTTATTTGTCTTTCCCCCTCGGGGGGGGGTGAGCCTTATTTATCGAGATCTTCGGACTTGACCGCTATGATGCGCACCTCCTGAAGAGGAAGGTCGCGGCTGTTTGTTTCTACAGCTGCGATCTTGTCGATCACATCGAATCCTTCAAGAGTCTCGCCGAATACGGTGTATCCGCCGTCCAGATGGGAGCAGCCCTCAGCGTCCTGCACGATGTAGAACTGGGAGCCGGAAGACTCTTTAAGAGGATTGGCCGCATCGCCGCGGCGTGCGGCTGCGAGAGCACCCTTCTTGTGCTTATACTCCGGGACGAACTCCGCAGGGACGGTGTAGTCAGGGCCTCCCTTGCCGTAGTCGGCGACTCTGGAACTGTCGCGGGTGTAAGGGTCGCCGGTCTGGAGCATAAAGCCCTTTATCACGCGGTGGAAGAGAAGTCCGTCGTAATAGCCCGACAGGGCGAGTTTCGCGAAGTTCTCGCGATGCTTCGGAGTCTTGCTGTAGAGTTTGACCTTGATGGTGCCGAAGTTTGTGATGATGTCGAATACCGGCTCATCAGGGAGCTGTTTCACTTTTTCCATTGCGCTTTCCTGTTTCTGAATCATTTCTGCGGTCGCTATAGAGTCCAGCCGTGCCTGCTCGGCCGCTTCCTGTGCGGCCTTGGCCGCCGCTTTTTTCTGCGCTCCTCCACAGGAGACCGCCAGTCCTGCCATTATGAGGCCGCAGGCTGCCAGAAGAAGAATATTTGTTCTCATATGAGCTTGGAATTTGTTTTCCGGTTTTGCAAATATAATGTAAATTCGCGGAATATGAGACTGAAGTCACTGCTGAAGGACACGGCCATTTATGGTCTGAGCAGCATAGTCGGCCGCTTCCTGAACTATCTGCTTGTCCCGCTTTATACCTATAAGATAGCTGCCGGCAGCGGCGGCTACGGCATCGTCACAAATCTGTACGCCTACACGGCCCTCTTTCTGGCGCTGCTCACTATGGGGATGGAAACGACGCTCTTCCGCTTCTCGAACAGGGACGGCGAAGACCCCGACAAGGTGTACGGGACCATCCTGCGTCTGGTGGCAGGGGTCTCATTGGCCTTCGTGGCCGCTGTCGTGCTCTTCCTGCATCCGATTTCGTCCGCTATGGGCTACGCCGCTCATCCGGAGTACATCGCCTGTATGGCTGCGATCGTGGCGATGGACGCGTTTCAGGCGATAATGTTCAGCCGTCTCCGGCTTCAGGGCAAGGCAGTCAAATTTATGCTGCTCAAGATGGGCTTCATCATCCCGAACGTACTTCTGAACCTCTTCATCTTCCTCGTGCTGCCGAGCCTCTTCGGAAGCTGCCCCGCCCTGGAGAGTCTCTATATCCGGGAAGACTGCGGAGTCGGTCTGATATTCCTGGCGAACCTTATATGCACGGCCGGGGTGTTCGCGGGTTTCATCCCGGAGCTGAAGGGTCTGGGCTACGGCTTCGACCGCGCTCTTGCGCGCCGCCTGCTCAGATACTCCTTCCCGCTGCTTCTTCTGAGTCTTGTGGGCATACTGAACCAGGTCGCCGACAAGATACTCTTTCCCTACCTCGTGCCGGGAGCGGAAGGCAAGGTGCAGCTCGGGATCTACGGCGCCTGCGTCAAGATAGCGATGATAATGGCCCTGCTCACGCAGGCGTTCCGCTACGCATACGAGCCCATCGTTTTCAACGGCAGTCGGGACCGTAACAGCCCCGAGACGCTCGCAGACGGTATGAAATATTTCATCTGCTTCACGCTCGCAGCCTATCTGGCGGTGATTTTCTATCTGCCGCTCCTGCGTCACTTCATACAGCCCGAGTACTGGACCGGTCTGAGAGTGGTCCCGATAGTGATGGCGGCCGAAATCTTTATGGGCATTTACTTCAACCTCTCGTTCTGGTACAAGCTGCGCGACGAGACCTGGTGGGGGGCCGTGATGAGCGCTGCGGGCGCGGTCGTGATGATCGCCTTTAACGTAATCTTCGTGCCGCGCTACGGCTATATGGCCTGCGCGTGGGGCGGTTTCGCGGGCTACGGCACCGCGATGCTGATGAGCTGGTTTGCTGCTCGCCGCAAGATGCCGGTCCCTTACGACAAGAAGCGCATAGGCATTCTCGTCTTGCTGGCCCTGTGCCTCCTCGCCATCTATCATTTTCTGCCGGACGGCTGCGGAGTCCCCGTCAGATTATGCGTCGGCACTCTCCTCCTTCTGCTCTACGCCGCTGCCGCTTACCGGGTTATCCTGAAATGACCCTCCACGCCTTCGCGCGATTATAGATAGAGTTCCGCTTTGTCGGCAGCTCGCTCACGCCGATACGAAAAACCCGCGCAGGACGCAAGCTGCACGGGTTCTTTTGATATTTACAGAGGGACTACTCGGCCGGATGTTCCACTATCTGCCTGCAGTAGTTGTATCCCAGCAGGTCGAGAATCTTGAACTGGTGATCTGTGACCGCCGTCTTGAAGCGCCCGTAGTCGCGGTTCTCAGGCTGGCACCACTGTACTTCGCACAGCGCGAGCATACGCGGCAGAAGCATATATTCCAGCTGCTCATTGGACGGAATGTATTCCGTCCACAGATTCGCCTGCACGCCGAGGATGTGATGCTGAAGCTCAGGAGCGATGCTCTCGTAAGGGTCGAAGCTGTAGCACTTCTCGACCGGCAGATAACCTCCGATGGCGAGAGGCTCGTTTTCCGTGTCTTTCGTCTGATAATAGTCCAGATAGTAATAGCTGTTCGGGGTCATTATGACATCGTAGCCCATACTTGCGGCCTTGATGCCGCCGGCGGTGCCTCTCCAGGACATCACGGTCGCGCCCTCCTCCAGGTCGCCTTCGAGAATCTCGTCCCAGCCGATGACTTTCTTGCCTTTCTCCTCGAGCACTTTCTGGCAGAAGGTCATAACGTAGTTCTGCAGATACTGCTCGGCACTCGCGTTCTTGTCGTCCTTGAGCCCAAGCTTTGCGATAAGCCTCTGGCAGTCAGGGCATTTCTCCCACTCGGTCTTAGGACACTCGTCTCCGCCGATGTGGATATACTCGCTCGGGAAGAGGTCTGCCACCTCGCACAGCACACCCTTGAGGAACTCGAAGGTCTCGGGTTTGCCCGGACAGAGAACCTCGTCCGAGATGCCCCACTTGTGCCACACCTTGTACGGGCCGCCTGTGCAGCCGAGCTGCGGATAGGCGGCCAATGCTGCCAGCATATGTCCCGGAAGGTCGATTTCCGGTATGACCGTGATTCCGCGCTCGTCGGCATATCTGATAATCTCCTTTACCTGCTCCCGGGTGTAGTAGCCGCCGTAGCGGATGCCGTCGTTCGAGCTGAAATCCTTGCCTATCATAGTGCCGTCGCGGAATCCTCCGATGAGAGTCAGCTCGGGATAGTTCTTGAGCTCGAGTCTCCATCCCTGATCCTCTGTGAGATGCCAATGGAAGCGGTTCAGCTTATACATAGCCATCACGTCCAGATATTTTTTCACTTCGTCCACGCTGAAGAAGTGTCTTGCGCAGTCCAGATGCATACCTCTGTAGCCGAAACGCGGAGAGTCCTTGATGCTGACGCACGGTATGTGCCAGTCGGCCTTATCGTCGGCCTTGGAGCCATAGACGGCCACAGGCATAAGCTGTTTCAGCGTCTCGATGGCGTAGAGAGTGCCGTAGAAGTCGGAAGAGCGGACCTTTACGGCTTTGCCGCTGACCTCGATGCAGTATTCTCCGCTGGACAGAGTCTCGTCGGAGGTGAATACGAAGCCTTTGACTTTACCGGCCTCGGCTGATGCCGCCAGGCCTACGGGTGTGGTGAAGGTACTTACTTTCCCGCTTGTGGTGGAAAGTCTTACGGAGAGCTTCCGGATGGCTTCCTGACTTCTGGCGTCCACGGCGGGGTCGCAGTTGAATGTGGCTCCGCTGACCTTGAAGGTCCCCGAATTTACCGTGACTTCCTGCGGATAAGGTACCAGGTTAAGTACTTTTTCCTGTTTGGCGCAGGCCTCGAGGGAAAATGCGGCCAGAGCGGCAAGTGAGAGCATTAATGATATCTTCATACATCTTAGTTTTTGTGGGGCCAAGATACGAAAAAAAACGAAAAAAAGTTTGCGGGGAAATAAAAAGTGCTTATCTTTGCAGCCCGTTTCGATAGGGAACGGAAGTTCATTGAGAATATTGAAAGATAAGTACAAGCAAGTACCGAGAACAAGATAAAGAACGAGAGCGTTGATTTCTTCTTAAGGAAATGAAGGCGTCAGGATCGGGCAAGAAGTATATGCAATATACAAAGAAGAGTTTGATCCTGGCTCAGGATGAACGCTAGCGGCAGGCTTAACACATGCAAGTCGCGGGGCAGCGCGGGGTGGCAACACTCTGGCGGCGACCGGCGGAAGGGTGCGTAACGCGTGAGCAACATGCCCGTCACAGGGGGATAACAGATGGAAACGTCTCCTAACACCCCATATCATCATCGGAGGCATCTTTGATGGTTGAAATCTGCGGAGGTGACGGATTGGCTCGCGTGACATTAGGTAGTTGGCGGGGTAACGGCCCACCAAGCCGACGATGTCTAGGGGTTCTGAGAGGAAGGTCCCCCACACTGGAACTGAGACACGGTCCAGACTCCTACGGGAGGCAGCAGTGAGGAATATTGGTCAATGGACGCAAGTCTGAACCAGCCATGCCGCGTGCAGGAATGAGGCCCTATGGGTCGTAAACTGCTTTTGTGCGGGAGCAATAAGGTCCACGGGTGGACTGATGAGAGTACCGTACGAATAAGCATCGGCTAACTCCGTGCCAGCAGCCGCGGTAATACGGAGGATGCGAGCGTTATCCGGATTTATTGGGTTTAAAGGGTGCGTAGGCGGGTCGTCAAGTCAGCGGTTAAATCGTCCGGCTCAACCGGGCTCTGCCGTTGAAACTGGTGATCTTGAGTGCGAACGAGGCAGGCGGAATGTGTTGTGTAGCGGTGAAATGCTTAGATATGACACAGAACACCGATTGCGAAGGCAGCTTGCCAGCACGCTACTGACGCTGAGGCACGAAAGCGTGGGGATCGAACAGGATTAGATACCCTGGTAGTCCACGCAGTAAACGATGATTGCTGGCTGTCTGCGACAGACTGTAGGCGGCTGAGCGAAAGCGTTAAGCAATCCACCTGGGGAGTACGCCGGCAACGGTGAAACTCAAAGGAATTGACGGGGGCCCGCACAAGCGGAGGAACATGTGGTTTAATTCGATGATACGCGAGGAACCTTACCCGGGCTCGAACGGCAGGCGAACGATGCAGAGATGCAAAGGTCCTTCGGGACGTCTGTCGAGGTGCTGCATGGTTGTCGTCAGCTCGTGTCGTGAGATGTTGGCTCAAGTGCCATAACGAGCGCAACCCTTGTCGCCAGTTACCATCAAGTGAAGTTGGGGACTCTGGCGAGACTGCCACCGCAAGGTGTGAGGAAGGCGGGGATGACGTCAAATCAGCACGGCCCTTACGTCCGGGGCGACACACGTGTTACAATGGCGGCTACAGAGGGATGCCACCCGGCGACGGGGAGCCGATCTCCAAAGGCCGTCTCAGTTCGGATCGGAGTCTGCAACTCGACTCCGTGAAGCTGGATTCGCTAGTAATCGCGCATCAGCCATGGCGCGGTGAATACGTTCCCGGGCCTTGTACACACCGCCCGTCAAGCCATGAAAGCCGGGGGTGCCTGAAGTCCGTGACCGCAAGGATCGGCCTAGGGCAAAACTGGTAATTGGGGCTAAGTCGTAACAAGGTAGCCGTACCGGAAGGTGTGGCTGGAACACCTCCTTTTTGGAGCGCGTTTCTGACGCTGACGCTCAGCCGGTCTGTATCAAGGACATCTTCGGGATTGTCCTGTACTTATCTTTTATATTATATAGTCTCTTAGCTCAGTTGGTTAGAGCGCCACACTGATAATGTGGAGGTCGGCAGTTCAACTCTGCCAGGGACTACTTTTTTTGTTGTTCCCGGGGGTATAGCTCAGTTGGTAGAGCACCTGCTTTGCAAGCAGGGGGTCAGGAGTTCGAATCTCCTTATCTCCACTAAAAAAGCGGCTACAAGTCATTGTGGCCGCTTTTTCTTGTAGGATATATCTCCGTCCTGCCTTTTTAGAACGGGAGGTCATCCGCTACATCGTCTCCGGCATCCGGAGCAGGTGCTTCAGGAGCTGGCGCAGGTGCGGCCGCAGGCTGCTGATATGCAGGCTGGGACGCCGCACGAGAATAACCCTGCTGCTGATAGCTGCCTTGTGGAGCGGCCGAAGGAGAGTAGGCTGCGCCGTCAGAGGCGTTCCCGTCGCGTTTCCCGAGAAGCTGGATATTATCCACCACGATTTCTGTGGTGCTTCTCTTCGCTCCGCTCTGGTCAGTCCAGCTGCGTGTGGAAAGCTTTCCCTCCACATAGATCTGACTACCCTTGCGGATATACTTCTCCGCCAGTTCCGCAGAGTTTCTCCAGGCTACGAGATTGTGCCATTCTGTGTTCTCGCGCATCTCGCCGTTGCGGTCGCGATAGCGCTCAGTAGTCGCAAGAGTAAATCTTGCTACCTTGCTGCTCGCGTTCTGTGGAGAATTCCCGTCGAAGTAACGCACCTCCGGGTCTCTCCCCACGTTACCGATAAGCATAACTTTATTCAATGACATAACTTATAAATGTTTTAAAATATCATACGGTCCAAACCTTGTGCAAGATATGAAATAAAGTTCGAATCCGCTCACATTACGAGCAAAATCTGTGCTTCGCCACGAGCAAAAACCCTCTCCGCTGCCGGGTTCTTTTCAGCAATGATACTTTTTCTGATATATTGAATTGTATCATAATCGCAAGAAGCCAGACCTTTTCCATATCCTCAAGTATCTGATGCAGTGGCGCTTGTACGATATGAGAGAAAAAATTATATCTTTTGAAAGTTGGAATCCCCGGCGATTTGCTATCTTGCGCTCACATTACCTATCATTATACGGAACAGGGATTGAGATGTTTTTATCTCGATCCCTGTTCAGCATTATGTACTGTCCGAAAGAGCGGCTGCTTATTTGCGGTTCGGCTCGTCTATCTTGAGCTCCGGATGCCTGCGTGCCGAGACGCAGAAGAATACCGCCACGGTGATGGCTACGATCCCCAGACCGATGAAGATATACTCGGCGCGCACGGCGGCCGCAAGAGTGGAACTCTCGGACTTGAAGACCCTGCCCACAAAGACGGGCACAAGCAGCATACCCATATTCTGAACCCAGTATGTCAGAGAATATGCTGTCCCCAGGTTCTTTTCCGGCACGATCTTCGGCACGGTCGGCCACATTGCGGAAGGCACGAGCGAATATCCCACGCCCAGAATGGCGATGCCGGCGTATCCCCAGAGCGGAACGCCCTGCGGAGCGAATGCGATGACCAGATGTGCGCAGAATACCAGCACCGCCCCTATAATCATCCATCTGCTTGCCTTCCCGACCTTGTCCACCAGCGCGCCGAAAAGCGGAGTGAACACTACGGTGAAGAAAGGGATCAGAGTTATCATCCATTTGGCGCTCTCGGCATCCATCCCGAAACGGGGGATCACGATGGCCGTACCGAATTTTTTGAAGGAGATGATGCAGCAATAGAAAAATACGCAGAGCAGCGCCACCAGAATGAAGCGGGTGTTGGTAAGGAGCTTCAGGATGTCCGAGAAACAGAACTTGTCATTTTCGGCGACCTCGCCGCGTCCGGTCTTGATGCCCGCCTCGCGGTCGAAGTTCGCGTCCATCGCCACGAACACCGCCCAGAGTATCCCCCCGAGCAGTAGCAGACCCAGACCGAGCAGGGCCGGCCGGGAGGTCTCCGCAAGCGTGTATATCTCCCCTGCGGCCTTCTCCGCCACGAGCAGAGGAGAGAGGATGAATGCAGCCGCAGTGCCCAGGCGGGCGATGGCGAGCTGCAGTCCCATAGCGAGGGCCACGTTGCGTCCCTTGAACCATTTGGCTATGCTTCTGGTGACAGCCACCCCTGCTATCTCACTGCCCAGGCCGAAAAGCATACAGCCCACGTAGGCGATTATCAGGGAAGTCTTCGGCGGCAGGGCGGATGTGATGGCCCCGTAGACCGTAGCCGCCCCGGCTATCATAAGCCCCACGAATACAGACCCTATGACACGCACGCCGAAGATGTCGAGCAGTATCCCGCAGACTATCAGGCCGCCGCATACGCAGAGGAAAGAGTAGCCTCCGGCATAGAAGCCGTAGGCTTCGGAATCCCATCCGAGCTCGAGCAGTTCGGGATGCTTGAAGAGCTGGGACAGGGTCGAGAACATATCGTCAAAGAAGTACGATGCGAACATCGGCACCACCAGACAGGCCAATGCTATCCAGCACAGATGTGTACGGGTCTTTTTCGGGGACATTACGTATCAGGTCTTGAATGTTATTTCTTGATGTTCGGCAGCTCCAGACCGTATCCTTTGGCGCGGTCTTCCTTCTTCAGGAAGAAGCTGAAGATGAACGCGAGGACTCCGAAGCTGGAGAATACTATCATAGGGACAGTATATCCGCCGGTGGACTGGCGCAGGGAACCGATGAGCATAGGGACGAGGCAGAGTCCGATGTTCTGAACCCAGAAGATGAGACAGTATGCGGAACCCAGAATCTTCTCGTCTATGATTTTAGGAACTGAAGGCCAGAGGGCTGCAGGCACCAGCGAGAAGCTTACGCCCAGGACCACGATGAGAGTGAGCGCGAAACCCTTGCTCGGGAAAGCCGGCAGCAGGAAAGCGAAGCTCAGGTGGCAGGCTATCATAATGACGGAGCCGGCCATCAGCATAGTCGCACCCTTGCCCACGCGGTCGAGGAAGATGCCCAGAAGCGGGGTGAGGACCATAGCCAGAATAGGGAAGCAGCTGAAAAGCTGTGCCGCCGAGGCGGCATCGATCCCGAGAGTCTCCTCCAGGAAGTTCGGGGCATATCTCTGGAACGGGAAGATGGCGCTGTAGTAGAGCACGCAAAGCAGAGCCACAATCCAGAACATCTTGCTCTTGAAGATCGCCCCGAGGTCGCTTACGTGGAACTCGTCTTCAGGAGATTTCTCTTCTGTGGCCAGACCGGCCTCCACAAGCTGATGGTCGAACTTGCGGTCCATAATTCCGAATATGATGAAGTTGATGAGGCCTATTACGAGCAGCGCGCCGCAGAAGCCCAGAGGGGCGAGGACAGAGCCGTCGAATTTTGCGGAGATGAGCGGAGCGATCCACATCACCCCGAATACTCCGAGGCGGGCGATGGCCATCTCAAGTCCCATAGCGAGAGCCATTTCCTTGCCTTTGAACCACTTGGCGAGAATCTTGGAGACGTTCGTGCCTTCCATCTCGCAGCCGCAGCCGAAGATCATAAAGCCCAGAGAAGCCATCTTGGCGCTTGCGGGCATCTCGACCCACCAGCTTCCGAGCCACTGGGCGAATGCCGTGGCCTGGAACCAGTCGCTGATGCCGATGAACTTGATGCCGGCTCCGAGAACCATCAGGCCCGCGGAGAGTATGCCGGAAAAGCGGACGCCCAGTTTATCCAGAATGACTCCTGCGATGATGAGGAAACCGCAGACGTTCAGTATGTACTCGGATGCGGCGTATTTTCCGAAGACGCCGCTGTCCCAGCCCAAGTTACTTTCCACAAGCGATTTCAGCGGGGACATCACGTCCACGAACATATACGCGAAGAACATCATCAGTGCCACGAGGGCCAGAACGGTCCACCTCGCGAAAGGGGAGTCATTCATCAGTTTGTTTACTTTTTCACCCATATACTTTATATGCTAATTTCGAACGGTCACAAATGTACTCTTTTTTCAGAAGAAAAGAAGTACCTTTGCAGGGATTTCGCGATACTGTAATGTCAGAATTACTGGACCATATCGATTCTCCCGCTGACCTGAGGAAACTGGACGAACTTCAGCTTCCGGCCCTGTGTGCTGAGATCAGGGCTTATATGGTGGACTGCTGCTCCAGGAATCCCGGCCATCTGGCCTCGAGCCTGGGAGCCGTCGAGATCATCACGGCGCTCCATTATGTGTACGACACCCCTTACGACAAGATAGTGTTCGATGTGGGCCATCAGGCTTACGCGCACAAGATTCTCACCGGCCGCCGCACTCAGTTCGCGCAGATGCGCACCAGGGGAGGCATCAGCGGATTCCCCAGAATCGACGAGAGTCCGTACGACGCCTTCGGCACCGGCCACTCGTCCACTTCTATATCGGCCGCGCTGGGGCTTGCTCAAGCCGCAAGGCACAGGTGTGAGAACCGCAAAGTCGTCGCGGTCATAGGAGACGGGGCGCTTACCGGCGGTCTGGCATTCGAAGGCCTGAACAATGCCGGCGACAGCGATGCCGATCTTCTGGTCATACTGAACGACAACAACCGCTCCATAGACGAGAATCTCGGAGCTCTGCACAAATATCTGCTGAAGATCACCACCCATCCGGCATATAACCGGGTCAAGGACAGGATATGGCGCAGAATGGGCGATGGCGGCTTCAGAAAGGCTGTCCAGCGATGGGCGCGCGGTTTCAAGTCCTATCTCGTGAAGGATTCGGGAGGAGACCTCTTCGAGTCGCTGGGCTTCAGATACTTCGGCCCTGTGGACGGGAACGATGTCACCGAGATGACCAGAGTCCTGCGCAAGCTTCAGGATATCAGCGGCCCGAGGATTCTGCACTGCATCACCACGAAGGGCAAGGGTTACGCTCCCGCCGAGGCGGACCCGACGGTCTGGCACGCCCCGGGCAGATTCGACCCGGAGACGGGGGAAAGGATTGGACGTCGCGCCGGCGCGGCCAGATATCAGGATGTCTTCGGACAGACACTGGTGGATCTGGCGAAGGCGGACGAGCGGGTGGTCGGCATCACTCCGGCGATGGCGAGCGGCAGCGGAATGTCTCTGCTCGCGCAGCAGATGAGCGGGCGCTTTTTCGATGTGGGCATAGAGGAGGAGCACGCGGTGACATTCTCCGCGGGTCTGGCAGCAGGCGGTCTCAGACCGTTCTGCAACATTTATTCTTCGTTCTCTCAGCGGGCTTACGATCAGATCATACACGATGTGGCGCTTCAGGGCCTGCCTGTCGTGCTCTGCTTCGACCGTGCCGGGGTGGTGGGGGAAGACGGGCCGACGCATCACGGCTCTTTCGATCTGGCGGCTTACCGTAGCGTCCCCGGAGTGGTCATATCTGCTCCGAAGGATGAACTGGAGCTGCGGAACCTGATGTACACTGCGCTGCAGCAGGCCTCTCCGTTCATCATTCGCTATCCGCGCGGCTGCGGCGAGGGAGTATCTTGGAGAGAATGCGCATTCGAGCAGCTGCCCGTAGGTCGGGGAGAGTGTCTGCTGCGCGGAGAGAAAGTGGCTCTGCTCGCTCTCGGTCCGGTCGTTTCGACCGCTCTTGAGGCTGCCGCACGCTGCCTCGCTACACGGGGTTTCTCCCCGTCTGTATATAATATAAGGTATCTCAAGCCGCTCGATGAGCCTCTGGTGCTGGAAGCGGCGTCGCGGCACTCTTGCCTTCTTACGCTCGAGGACGGCTGCGTGGCCGGGGGACTTTTCGGTGCGGTATCGGAGCTCATCGCCTCCGGGGGGCTCGAGAACCTCATCGTGCCTGCCGGAATCCCCGACAGGTTCATCCGGCAGGGCACCCGGGACGAGGAGCTGGCGGAATGCGGTCTGGATGTCGAGGGGATACTCGGGAAAATCGGCGATGTCCTTGAAAAAGATTGAAAAAGTTTTGGAGAATCGGAAATAATACATAACTTTGCACTCCCTTTTGAAGGGACAGTTCTTTGAACATCGCCGATGTAGCTCAGTTGGCCAGAGCACGTGATTTGTAATCTCGGGGTCGGGGGTCCGAATCCCTCCATCGGCTCAAGTAATTCCGGTTTATCCGGTATGGGAGGATACCAAAGTGGCCAACTGGGGCAGACTGTAAATCTGCTGCGTCATCGCTTCGTAAGTTCGAATCTTGCTCCTCCCACTTTTATATCGTGCGGAAGTAGCTCAGTTGGTAGAGCATCAGCCTTCCAAGCTGAGGGTCGCGAGTTCGAACCTCGTTTTCCGCTCTAAAAGTCGTACAGTCGCCGGTGTAGCTCAGGGGTAGAGCGCATCCTTGGTAAGGATGAGGTCATGAGTTCAATTC
>CAVDFQ010000003.1:0-107270 GCA_963608065.1 bacterium | reverse complement strand
TTGACAAGTTTGAGAGAGATTAAGAGGTAAATAAAAAGCATAATTGAAAAATTAGTCTGTAATAATTATCCGGACGCCTCGAAGCGCGAGCGGAGGGGTGTCGAAGAAACACATCAAGTGAAAACGAGAGTTATTTTCGAAACGGAAAAAGTTAGGGACTGCAATTTCAAGGCAAACGAGAAAGTTTAGAGAGTGCAATGAAAATACAGTTGTACTTGGCTAAGTGTAATTCATTCAAGAGAAAGGTTACAAGAGCGAACGGGGGATGCCTTGGCTTCCGGAGACGAAGAAGGACGTGGTAAGCTGCGAAAAATCTCGGGGAACTGCAAACAGGTTTTGATCCGAGAGTGTCCGAATGGGGCAACCCGCACGGCTGAAGGCCGTGCACCAGATTAGTCTGGGGTGAACCCGGGGAACTGAAACATCTCAGTACCCGGAGGAAGAGAAAGAAAGTATCGATTTCCTGAGTAGTGGCGATCGAAAGGGAAAGAGCCTAAACCGGTGCTGTTACGGCAGCGCCGGGGTTGTAGGAGCGCTCAAAGGGGTCTCGGTCAAGAACGGGAAGGCGTTGGAAAACGCCGTCGCAGAGGGTGAAAGCCCCGTACCGGCAAAGGACTGAGAACAGGAGCGCCACCTGAGTAGGGCGGGACACGTGAAATCCTGTCCGAATCCGCGGGGACCATCCCGCAAGGCTAAATACTTCCGGAAGACCGATAGTGAACCAGTACCGTGAGGGAAAGGTGGGAAGAACCCCGAACAGGGGAGTGAAAGAGAACCTGAAACCGTTCGTTTACAAGCGGTCGGAGCGGAGAGATCTGCGACGGCGTGCCTTTTGCATAATGAGCCTACGAGTTGTTTCTCTCCGGCGAGGTTAAGTCCTTCAGGGACGTGAGCCGGAGCGAGAGCGAGTCTGAACAGGGCGTTCAGTCGGAGGGAACAGACGCGAAACCTAGTGATCTACCCATGGCCAGGGTGAAGGAGCCGTAACAGGCTCTGGAGGCCCGAACCGGTTTACGTTGAAAAGTGCTCGGATGAGCTGTGGGTAGGGGTGAAAGGCTAATCAAACTGGGAGATAGCTCGTACTCCCCGAAATGTCTTTAGGGACAGCCTCGCATCAGCTTCACGGAGGTAGAGCTACTGATAGGATGAGAGGGCTTCATCGCCTGTCGATTCCTGACAAACTCCGAATGCCGTGAAGTGGTGTGCGGGAGTGAGTCGTCGGGTGCTAATGTCCGGCGGCAAAAGGGAAAGAGCCCAGACCCTCGGTTAAGGCCCTCAAGAGCAGTTTAAGTTGATAGAACGAGGTGACATCGCAGAGACAGCTAGGATGTTAGCTTGGAAGCAGCTATTCATTTAAAGAGTGCGTAACAGCTCACTAGTCGAGCGACGTCGCGTGGATGATGAACGGGCATCAAGACTGCCGCCGAAACCAGGGACTCGGCAAGAGATTGTCGAGTGGTAGGGGAGCATTCCGGTCGGCGCTGAAGGAGGGACGTGAGTTCTTCTGGAGCGTCCGGAAAAGAAAATGTAGGCATGAGTAACGACAAGGGGCGTGGAAACGCCCCCACCGAAAGCCCAAGGTTTCCTGAACAACGCTAAACGTATCAGGGTCAGCCTGGGACTAAGGGGAACCCGAGAGGGGAACCCGATGACGAGGCGGTTAATATTCCGCCGCTCGCTTTGCAGGCGAAAGTGTGACCGGGGAGTGACACTGCCGCCGCCTGACGGAATAGGCGGTTGAAGGGAGGTAGAGCAATCGAGACCCGACAGTACCGAGAGTCTTCGGACGATCGGACAGCGCAGGTAACCATACCCGCAAGAAAAGCACAGAAGCGTCAAGCGCGGAGCGACCAGTACCGTAAACCGACACAGGTGGGCGAGGAGAGAATCCTCAGGTGCTCGAGTGAATCACGGCTAAGGAATTAGGCAAATTGACCCCGTAACTTCGGGATAAGGGGTCCTCTCCGAAAGGGGAGGCGCAGAGAAATGGCCCAGGCGACTGTTTACCAAAAACACATGGCTATGCGAAATCGTTAAGATGACGAATATGGCCTGACACCTGCCCGGTGCCGGAAGGTTAAGAGGGGGGCTCAGCGCAAGCGAAGGTCTGAATCGAAGCCCCGGTAAACGGCGGCCGTAACTATAACGGTCCTAAGGTAGCGAAATTCCTTGTCGGGTAAGTTCCGACCTGCACGAATGGTGTAACGATCTGGGCACTGTCTCAGCCGTGAGCTCGGTGAAATTGTAGTGGCGGTGAAGATGCCGCCTACCCGCAACGGGACGAAAAGACCCCGTGAACCTTTACTATAGCTTAGCGCTGATCTTGGACGAGTGATGTGTAGGATAGGTGGTAGTCAGAGAATCGGTGACGCCAGTCATCGTGGAGACGCAACGTGAAATACCACCCTTTGCTCGCCCGGGGTCTAACCAGGAGACTGGGACACCGCTTGGTGGGTAGTTTGACTGGGGTGGTCGCCTCCAAAAGCGTAACGGAGGCTTCCCAAGGTCCGCTCAGCGCGAATGGCAACCGCGCGAAGAGTGCAGTGGCAAAAGCGGGCTTGACTGGGAGACAAACAAGTCGAGCAGGTACGAAAGTAGGGCAAAGTGATCCGGCGGTTCCTCATGGGAGGGCCGTCGCTCAAAGGATAAAAGGTACTCCGGGGATAACAGGCTGATCGCTCCCAAGAGCTCAAATCGACGGAGCGGTTTGGCACCTCGATGTCGGCTCGTCACATCCTGGGGCTGGAGCAGGTTCCAAGGGTTCGGCTGTTCGCCGATTAAAGTGGCACGCGAGCTGGGTTCAGAACGTCGTGAGACAGTTCGGTCTCTATCTGTTGTGGGCGCAGGAAGTCTGCGGAGGTCTGACCTTAGTACGAGAGGACCGGGTTGGACGAACCTCTGGTTTACCGGTTGTGACGCCAGTTGCACCGCCGGGTATCCACGTTCGGTCAGGATAAGCGCTGAAAGCATCTAAGCGCGAAGCCGTCTTCAAGATGAGACTTCCTTATAGTGTCGTGGGAGACTACCACGTTGATAGGCAGGAGATGTAAGGGCAGCAATGTCTTCAGTCGACCTGTACTAATGGCACGAAATCTTTCCTGAGAGGGAAGCATAGAATGAGTTGCGAATCGAAATCTGGCGTGCCAAGTTATTTCTCTCAAGTAAAATATTTCGGTGGCTATGGCGGCGGGGATCCACCTCTTCCCATTCCGAACAGAGAAGTTAAGCCCGCCATCGCCGATGGTACTGCCCCACCAGGTGGGAGAGTAGGCAGCTGCCGTTCTTCGAAGAGGACGTTTCGAGAGAGACGTCCTCTTTTTTTTGTTCCCGGCCTCTTCGAAAGCCGTCATTGCCGGCCCCGACCGGCAATCTTTTCCCTGCCGGCAGCAAAAGACGCCCGATCAGGTCGGGCGTGACGAAAGCCGTCCCCGCCGGCCTGCCCTTCCACGTCATTGCCGGCCTGCCCTACCCCGTCATTGCCGGCTCCGACCGGCAATCTCTTCTCCGCCGGCAGCAAAGACGCCCGATCAGGTCGGGCGTGACGAAAGCCGTCCCCGCCGGCCTGCCCTTCCACGTCATTGCCGGCCTGCCCTACCCCGTCATTGCCGGCTCCGACCGGCAATCTCTTCTCCGCCGGCAGCAAAGACGCCCGATCAGGTCGGGCGTGACGAAAGCCGTCCCCGCCGGCCTGCCCTTCCACGTCATTGCCGGCCTGCCCTACCCCGTCATTGCCGGCTCCGACCGGCAATCTCTTCTCCGCCGGCAGCAAAGACGCCCGATCAGGTCGGGCGTGACGAAAGCCGTCCCCGCCGGCCTGCCCTTCCACGTCATTGCCGGCCTGCCCTCCCCGTCATTGCCGGCTCCGACCGGCAATCTCTTCTCCGCCTGCAGCGAGAGACGCCCGATCACGTCGGGCGTGACAAAAACCGATCAGGTCGGGCGTGACAAAAACCGATCAAGTCGGGCGTGACGATCGCGATCAGGTCGGGCCACAGGGAACTTCCTTTCTAGTCCGCCCCGTCCAGTAGGGAGTTTTTTTCTCTGTTCTCACTCCCTGCAAGTCAGAATCACCGCTCTTCATCCCAGAATAGACCAACGGTTTAAACCACTGAATATGAATTATCTACTATCGTATTTAAACAAACTTGAAACTATTTGAACAAAAGAGCAACGCATCGGAAACAATTATGACGAATTCCGACAGACTTTCAGACGAAGCGTATTTAGTTTTGCCGTAAATATAAGACCACAAGGTAATGACACAGATGAAAACACTCTACAAACTCATTGCAGTTCTCGCTCTTGTAATTTCCTGCGAGAAGGCCCCGGCCCAAAACGGACAACAAACAGATGAAAAAGCCGATAAAAGCAAAGTGGAAATGGGCAAGACCATACAGAGCGGCATTCTCGGCAGGTCTGTCCGTTATACCATTTACCTGCCAGCGGGATACTCAGAATCACAGGAAGATTATCCGGTACTTTACCTGCTTCACGGATACGACTTTAACGGAGACAATGAGAAAGGAGACCTCGCCTGGATGAGCGCAGGTTCTATGGTCCAGAGTACAGACGCAGCACTCAAGAAAGGAAGCCTTTCAGACCTCATCGTTGTGATGCCGTGCGGCTTCAATGCTTTTTATGTAAACGGCTACCAGAACGGTATGAGATACGAAGATTTCTTCTTCGATGAATTCATTCCATATATAGAATCCCACTATAAAGTCCGGACAGACCGCGGTTCCCGCGCCATAGCAGGTCTTTCTATGGGAGGCTACGGAACCACCCTCTACGCATTCAAGCATCCCGATACTTTCTGTATGGCTTATTCGTTCAGCGGCGCAGTAAGCGGAAACGGATACGTCCAGACGCCCAAATCGGTGATAGAGAAAGCCATTATGGATGGAGCGGAACCGGGCTCTTTCCCATACTACATAATGGAAGTCGGGACGAATGACCAGATCCAGGGCCTCTACTCGGCCAACGTGGAATTCGACAAATACCTCACCGGCAAAGATATAGACCACAAGTATATAGAACGCTCCGGCGGCCACGACTGGACTTTCTGGACCGAATGCTACAAAAAATGCCTGGTGGCTCTCGGAGACTATTTCAAGAAGCAGTAAGGATGCCCCTCTGCGACGCCCTGATACACCTGCGCGCGGCAGTAGGGTCCGGTGCATTCCGATGAGCTGACCGGCGTCACTTGCGGACAGAGAAAACCTGCGCGCGGCACCAATGCCCTGAGAAAAGTCCACTTCGCAAGAACCACTTCGCAAGAACCACTTCGCGAACTCAATAATACAAACAATATCACGTAATTCAGCAATCTATGAAATCAGACAAACAATTCTGGCCTGCAATTATTGTGTCGTTGCTGCTGTCCTGCTTCTGCGCGACAGCACAGCAGTCAATGATTCAAGTCAGCGGCACTGTGCTCGATTCCGGCGGATCCGCACTCATCGGAGTCGTCATCGAGCAGGAAGGCACCAAGACCTTCGCTATCACGGATTCCGATGGCCGTTTCACGATTAAAGCCCCTTCGGGAAGCTACCTGAAAATATCCAGCCTCGGATTCATTCCACAACGCATCAAGGCGGAAAAGGAGATGAACATCACCCTTCTGGAGGATGTCCAGCAACTGGAAGAGACAGTCGTTATCGGTTACGGCGTACAGAAGAAATCGGACATCACCGGAGCCATCGCCTCCGTAAACTCTTCAGACCTGGAAAACAGGACCATCAATAACCTCGCCCAGTCCCTCGCAGGAAAAACCAGCGGTGTCCAGGTAGTCACCACCTCGGGTCGTCCGGGTTCCTCCGGCAGCATCAGAGTAAGAGGTTATTCCTCGAACTCGGGCGCCATCAGCCCGCTCTACATCGTAGACGGCATCCAGGTCAGCGACATAGGCTACCTCGACCCGAACAATATCGAGTCGATGGAAATCCTCAAGGATGCAGCATCCGCTGCCATCTACGGCGCACAGGCGGGAAACGGTGTAATCCTTGTCACCACGAAATCGGGAGCCAGGGAGAGCAACGGCAAGATTTTCTACGATATGCAGTATTCCATAGAGTCCATCGGACACGTGCCGGAGATGATGCAGGCCCAGGAATACATTAACTATATGGTGGAAGGCGGCAAAATCTCAGTTGACGACCTCAACACCTATTACGACGGCCACACCAACACCAACTGGATAAACGAAACATTCGGCAACGGAATCTATCAGAAGCATACTGTCGGCTTTATGGGTGGAAGCAAACGCGGAAACCTCTATGTGGCAGGTTCTTACCTCGACAATGACGGTGTGGTGACAGGCGACAGGGATTTCTACAAACGCCTCACCTCCCAGGTGAACGCCGACTATCAGGTAAAGCCTTGGTTCAAGATAGGCCTTACCAACTCCATCGAAAAATACTCCTACGGAAGCGTTTCCGAGAGCAACACTTATGGCTCGGTACTGGGCTCGGCCATCGTTCTGGACCCGCTGACACCTGCATATTATACCGAGGACACCCTGCCTCTCAATATGCAGATAGCGCTTGCCGGAGGCTATAACCTCCTGAAGAACAAGGACGGCCTCTACTATTCCGTATCCGATTTCATCGGCGGAGAAGATGCCCACCCGCTCGTGCAGACCGCCACATACGAATCCAGCAACAGCGGAATGAACGCTCTGGGCTCATTCTTCGCGGACTTCACGCCGCTGAAGGGTTTCGTGTTCACCAGCAAGTTCGGCTACAGGTTCGGCTACAGCAACTCTTCCAGCTATTCCTTCCCGTATTTCATAAACACCCAGAAATACAGCACCAAATACAGCCTGAGCGGCACCGTATCGAACAATCTCAGTTACCAGTGGGACAACTACGCGAACTACTCTTTCCGGCTGAAAGACCACAACTTCAGCCTTATGGCCGGAATGTCCTTCAGAGAGTCGAGTTCCAACTACATTTCCGGAAGCGGAGATGAACTGAAGAGTTACGAGCCGAACTTCCGCTATCTCAGCTACCTCACCACGGAATGCAACGACTCCGTAAGCGGCATTCCGAGCAAGAGTTCAAGTCTGTCATACTTCGCGCGAGCGGGCTGGAGCTGGAAAGACAGATATATGCTCCAGGCCACGTTCCGTGCGGATGCCTTCGACTCCTCCAAGCTGTCGGCCAAGAACCGCTGGGGTTACTTCCCTTCCGTCTCTGCGGGCTGGACGGTCAGCAATGAGGAATTTATGAGCGGCATCAGCCGCAACGCCCTCTCCTACCTCAAGCTTCGCGGCAGCTGGGGCATCAACGGAAACATCGGAGTGCTCAGCGGCTATCCGTACACTCGCAGCATCACAGTGGGAGGCTGGGCATACCAGTACGACAGCACGGGGACTTTCACATACGGCTCAGCCCCTGCGGGTCTGGCCAATCCTGACCTCAAGTGGGAGACCTCCGAGCAGATAGACCTCGGTCTCGACGCAAGATTCTTACGCGACCGTCTCTCCTTCTCTCTCGACTGGTACAGAAAGGACACCCGTGACCTGCTCATCGGGGTTACGCCACCTTACGAGACAGGAGCTTCCAGCGTGGTAATGAATGCCGGAAAGGTCCGCAACTGGGGTCTGGAATCCGAATTGGTGTGGAAAGACCGTCTGGGCGACTTCGGCTACAGCATCAATGCCAACGTCTCGATGCTCCGCAACAAAGTCACCTACCTCGACCCTACAGTCTCCAGAATCGGCGGACAGAGTTATCACACCTCGACAGTCACAATGTTCGAGACCGGGAAGCCGGTATGGTATATGTACGGATATAAATTCGACCATATAGACAGCGCCACCGGAAATCCGATTTTCGAGGACATAAACGGCGACGGCTCTATCACCTCTGATGACAAGACGGAAATCGGCTGTGCCATACCGGAATTCACCTATGGTCTGACGATAAACCTGTCTTATAAGAACTTCGATTTCACGGTCTTCGGAAGCGGAGTCGCCGGAAATGACATCTGGCTGCTTTTCTACAGGTCCGACTATCAGAAGCGCAACAACCTGAAACTTTTCTACGACAACCGCTGGACAGAGGACCACACCGCGGCATCACGTCCGCGCTCCGGCTGTGTGGATGAGGACAAATATTATCTTTCAAGCGCCACCATCTTCGACGGCTCTTACTTCAAGATCAAGCAGATGCAGCTTGGTTACACGCTCCCCGCGAAACTGACGAGAAAAGTCGCCGTCGACAATCTGCGCATCTATGTCTCTATGGACAACTGGTTCACTTTCACCAGCTATCCGGGCTTCGATCCGGAGAGCGCCTCTATGGGAGCGACCGCCGGTATGGGCATCGACTGCGGTTCCTACCCGGTCACCAGAAAACTCGTATTCGGTCTGAACCTTTCATTCTAAAGCACAAGGAATATGAAAAGAATAATAATGACAGCGGCGCTGGCCGCTCTGGCCCTGACTTCCTGCGATAGCCGGCTTGAAATAGAGCAGAAAGGCGTAGTCGACGAGAGCACATACTATTCCACCGACGAAGATGCGCTCTCGGCCATAACCGTGGTCTATTCCACCCTCGGAGCGAGCGCCTGGTTTATGGAGAACAGCTTCCTCAATGTCCTTTCGGACGACATATACAGCGGCGGCGGAACCAGAGGAGACAACGCGAACTTCGAGCAGCTGAACGAATACGGCTTCGAAATGAACAACGCATACATCCCGTCCCTGTACTCTTTCTACTACAGGGTGATCTACTACTCGAACGTCCTGCTCGACAAGTTCGAGCAGGGTGAGTCCTCCGCAAAAGACAGATGCATCGCGGAAGCGCGTGTGTTCCGTGCCTGGGCACATATGCAGCTCGCGAGCCTCTGGGGCAATCCTCCTCTCGTCGACCATCTCTTCGAAGGCTCTGACGAATACCGCCAGCCGAACAGCGACCCCGCTGCGCTGTGGAAGTTCATCATAAGCGAACTCGACGCGGCGGCAGCTGTGCTGCCGTCCAAGTCCGGCCTCGATGATGCCGCAGTCCGTCTGACCCGTGAGGTCGCTCTCGCATTCGAGGGCAAAGCTCAGGTCCTGAGCGGGGACTATGCGGGAGCGAAGACTAATCTTTACAAGGTGATTTCTTCCGGACTTTACGGTCTCGTCCCGACTTCCGCGCTGGGCGAACTCTTCACCGGGGCATACGACAACTGCAGGGAGACCATCTTTGAAACCAATCTTGTGTACAACAAATCCAACGTCTGGTTCGCCTATGTGAACGGTCCCAATATGTACGGCCCGCGAACTGACCGTCTGAACGGCTATCCGTCGGGAATCTACAATCTCGGCTGGGGCTTTTTCAACCCGCGTCAAGAATTCATCGATGATTTCCGCGCCAATGAAGAAGGCTCCCCACGCTTCAAAGCCTGGGTGCGGAGCTGGGACGACCTCCTTTCCGAAGGTGTGAACGGTATTCTGGGCAGCTATCTCTACGGCTGCTGCGGATGGTTCGACTGGAAGTTCCACGTGGACAAGGCTGATGTCCCTACGGAGGGTTACGGCTACTGCTGGATGAAGAATCCGCGCTGGATGCGTTATGCGGAAGTGCTTCTGCTTTACGCCGAAGCCTGTGCGGTGTCCGGCGATGACGGTACCGGTCTGAAAGCGCTTAACGACATTCAGGAGAGGGCGGGAGTCGAGAAGACGGCTCTCACTCTGGACAACGTGAAGAAGGAGAAGCGTTTCGAGATGTGGATGGAGGGCGTCAGGATAATAGATGTCATCCGCTGGGGAGACGTCCAGAAAACCACTCTGCCGCAGCAGGGCCAATATGTCCCTCTCTTCAAGGGCAAGTCTTCCGACGGAAGCTACATCGTGGACAAGACCACATATACGAACGAGTCTTACGGTTTCCGTAGCGGCAAGCACGAGTATCTTCCATATCCGGAAGTGGAGATCATAGCAAATGACAGAATCGTCCAGAATCCGGGCTGGGGTACGGACAATCAATGAATTATAAACGAATGACAGTTATGACCAGATATATCAATATCGCTCTGGGTCTCTTTTGTGCCCTGGCATCTCTGATGTCCTGCAGCAAGATCGAGGCCTGGAAGGAAGGCGGAGTGGTGATTCCGAACAGGGTCCATTACTCCGTAAGCACGGCGGAACTCGTCGAGACTGACGCTGACGGAGTTTCGAGCATAAACGGCTCTCTGCTCAGATACAATATCAATCTCTATGATGACAAGTCTTCCGACAGGGGGCTTCTCAGCATTATCGCGCCGAGGGGCGCCGAGGCTTTTGACGGCACTTACAGTCCGTCTTCTGCCCATCAGGCGGGGAGTCTGCTGCAAGCTGCCGTCATAGATGAAAACGGTGTCGGAACCTCTCTGGACGGTACTGTGGAAATATCTCAGAACGCGCTCAATTCCCTTTCCGTTTCGATGTCCGGGACCGAATACATACATTTCGCCAAGGGTTCCGGGGTCCCGGAGCACAGCAGGGCTGCGAATACCGACTGCTGCAAGCAGTATCTCGTAAGCCATACCACAGCATATGGTGAGGGGAAATATATCCAGACTCTCAGCATCGGAGCCAAGGGCGTGAGCTGCACAGAAGGGGAGTATTATGACACATACAGCGGAGCCGGTGACTATCTCATCATCAAGTTTGTGACGGAAACAGAGACCCTCGGAGAAGGGACTTTTGGCGCGGCGGCATTGGACGCAGTCCGGACAGGCAGCTTTATGGCAGGCAAAATGGTCGATTCGTCCTGGGGCTTTTCTTATCTCGAAGGCTCGCAGTTCTGCACTCTGACGGACGGAGACTCTGCGCAGGCTGCGGCGAAGGCGGTGACGGGCGGCGAGCTGCAGATTTCGCTTTCTGACCCGGAGAAGGAGCTTTACAGCCTCGCCGGAACGCTCATTCTCGAGGACGGGACCATCTTCACTATCGCATATACCGGCAGACTGACTCCTGAACCGGCTCCGGAGAGGGACTGGAACGTATGGACCGCCTCCGTCAGCAAGGTTTACACATTCGACTGGAGCACTTACAGTTATGTGGAAATACCGGGCATAAAGATGTATATCATAGAGATTAAGGATCCGCGTGATGAAACCATAGCCGTATTCAGACCGATAGTCGATGAGACAGCAGCCGACTTCCTCGGCACCTTCGCTGTTCAGGAAAATGCCGCTGCCGCAGGACTGATGATAAACGGTTATGACGCGTCGGCGTGGGGACAGGGCATCGGAGGCTCGTACTTCTACGACAGCGATGACCTGAATCTCATATGTGCCGGAAGCAATGTGGCCATCTCCGCGAATCAGGACGGCGGAATCAGTTTCTCCTCCACCGGGGCCGGCGTTCTGGTGAACGGCAGCTCGTATGTGGTCAAGGATTTTGAGATCAAGGCCTATTCCGCAGATTATAAGAAATGATAAGTTCGGATTCCTTTCAGGATTGTTAACTTTGCATCTGTAGAGAACAACAGAAAGACAATGCGGACAATACTCGCAGTAATATCCGGGCTTCTGCTTCTTTCCTGCGCGAAAGAAGCGGAAGTCCGTTATGATTACGAGGACTTCGCAGAAATCTCCCGTACCATTTCGAACAACTCCGTGAATGCCTTCGCCGAAGACGCAAAAGGCTGCGTCTGGATTGCAACCGACAGGGGCGTGAACCGCTACAATGGTTACGATTTCCACACCTGGTACCACACCGATGACCCGGCGAGCCTGAGTGACAATCAGGTCAAATGCCTGGCTGTGGACAGTGACGGGACGGTATGGTGCGGTACCATAAACGGAATATGCCGATATACCGGGCGGGATAATTTTCAGACGGTTCCCGTGAACGGGTCCGCTTTTATAAGAAATATCTTTCTGACACCTTCCGGGCGGCTGGTGGTCTGTACGCAGAACAGCATAGAGCTGTATGACAGGCAGAACGGTACCTTTACCGTGCTGGAGCTTTTCGAGAATTATTTCGGTTTCTTTTCTATGGATGCTCTGGGCCGCCTGTGGCTGGCCGGGTGGAACGGGCTTCAGTGGTGGGACATAGACAAGGGGACCAGGTCGGAAGAAGCTGTCCCGTCAGTGGGCGCGGTATACAGGCAGTATATGCAGAACGGAAGATTTGTCTGGATGGTCGTCTATGGGGTAGGTCTGAGGGTCTTCGACACTTTCACAGAGTCGTTCGCGGACCTTCCGGAGCCTCTGACGAGATTTGCTTCGGGGGAAGGGAAAGACATCAGGGCCATTCTGGGGGCCGAAGAAGACAAGATCCTGCTCTATACCAATTCCCTCCGGCTCCACGAATGGGATCCGAAGGCGCGGACCCTCACGGAAATACGGAGCTCAGACCTTACCGATGACCGTCGCTCCGGCATCCTCTCCACATCGATGCTGGACAGCTCCGGGAATCTGTGGGTGGGGACCATCGACCAGGGCTTCGGTATCCGCAGAGCCAGGAAGACCCGCTTCAACAACGATGACGTCCTTAACGCGAGTCTGAATTCCAAATCAGTCACCGGCATCTGCCGTATGGCGGACGGCAGTCTGGTGATAAACACTAACGGCTATGGCCTCTATCGCTATTCGGACGGGACTGTAGTCAGGATGAAGACGGAAGGACTCTGGAACGAGAATGAGATCCAGAGACTTACGGCTTCCTCCGATGGCTTCGTTTACGCTACGGCTCCGTTCTCCATCGTGCAGCTGCGCCTCTCCGGGAACAGGGCGGAAGCCGTGAAGACGTGGAGGCTGCCGGTGATGCAGCTATATGACATCTCGGAGGACAGTTTCGGAAGACTCTGGGTCGGCTCCTACAGCGACAAGGTCTTCATCGTGGACAAGCTGAGTGAGGATGTCACCCCGGTGGATGTGGGTTACGGGAGGCAGAGCAGCACGATGTGCCAGAAGGCCGTGCCTATAGGCGGCGGAATACTTGCCGCCGCCGTCGTGCACCTTGGCGTAGTGCTGATCGATGAGCGCACGCTTGAAACTCAGCTCGTGCCGATTTCTGATTACTATGACGGGAAGCTTTTCATTCCTGTCAGCTCGTATGCCGACTCGAAAGGCCGGCTATGGATGGGGACTCGCGGGCAGGGGCTTTTCCGCTACAGCCGGGATACCGGAATCATCGAGAAGATTCCGGGACTGCCGTCCAAGGACATCGTGGGCATTATCGCGGACAGGTCATCCAGACTTTGGTTTTCCACTCTGCACGGGCTTTACCGTTATGACCCCGAAGCGGACAAGTTCATAGGATTCTTCGTGTCTGACGGAACGGGAGGAGACCAGTATAACGAATCCGCCGCCACGCTTCTCCCGGACGGACATCCGGTTTTCGGCGGGACGCACGGACTCACTCAGGTCAGCGGATTTGAAGACGGAGCCTCCGGAAAGATTTCCGTCATTTTCGAGGATGTGTTCATCAACAACCGCCTCCAGCACGCCTATAATTCGCAGGTGATCGACGGACGAATCGATGAAACCCGCTTCCTGCACCTGAGGCAGATGGAGGATGTGAATGTCGGGATATCTTTCAGTACCGTGGATTACGGCCTGTGGCCATCCACGCATTTCAGTTATCGCCTCGACGGATTCGAGAGCGAATGGATAGATTCCCGGAACAACAGGAGCGCTTTCTACTCGAACCTTCCGGCAGGCTGTTACCGTTTCTATGTGCGCGTCTGGAATACGGACTATACCTCCATCCTTGCGGAAGATTCCATAGAAATCGAAGTTACCCCGCCGTGGTATCTGTCGTGGTGGATGAAATGTGCGGTATATCCGCTGATGTTCCTGCTGCTGGCCTCAGCCTTCGCAGTGTCGGCCGTACGTATCCGTAGAAGCCGTGTTGCAGCGGAGGAGGCCAGACGCAAGAGCGAGACGGAAAAGCATATCAACGATATGAACATGAGCTTCTTCGTCAATGTTTCGCACGAGATGCGCACACCCCTTTCGGTAATACGCGGCCCGCTGGAAATGCTGGTGGCGGATACGGGCATAGGGGATGAGAACAGGCGTCTGCTGAAGATTATGTCGAGGAATGTCAACCGTCTGCTCCGCTACATAAACCAGCTTATGGACATAAGCAAGCTGGAAAATGATACTCTGGCCCTGCACGTGCGTTACTGCGATATGGCGGTTCTGGTTTCCGACCTGCTCGACACATTCAGAATCGGGGCAGACGAAAAGGGTATAGAAATAGTCAGCTCGGGGCTGGACGATTCGTTCATCTTCCTCTTCGATGAGGACAAGGTTGAGAAGATTATTTCGAATCTTTTCTCCAATGCCTTGAAATTCACCGGAGGCGGCGGAGGACGGATAGAGGTTTCGCTGGATGCGGACGAGGGAGATATGGTACTGACTGTTGCCAACTCCGGCCCTGAAATCCCGGAGGATGCACTCGAGAAGATATTTCTCCGGTATTATCAGGTGGCTTCCACCGGCGGAAAGATAAACTATGGCACCGGCATAGGCCTGTACTATTCCCGCAGGCTGGTGGAGCTGCATCACGGCACCATCTCGGCCCGGAACCGTCCTGGCGGAGCAGGGCCTGTTTTTATGGTGAGGATTCCTGTCTCGGAGCAGGCATATTCTGAGTCCGAACGTGCCGAAGACCGTGCCCCGCAGCAGAAGAATATCGCATCTGCCGCTCTGAACGAACCTGACTCCGATAGCGGGAATGCCGGCGGGAAGCTCGTGCTTCTCGTCGTGGAGGATGATACCGAGATGGCCCGTTTCCTGAAGACCATTTTCTCACCGGGCTTCAAGGTCGTGAACAAGTACGATGCCGACACGGCTCTCGAGGCGATGGAGACGGCGCATCCGGACATCCTCATCTGTGACGTGATGATGCCCGGCACGCGTGACGGTCTGGACCTCTGCCGCGAGATAAAGAATAATCCTGACACCTGTCATCTGCCGGTGATTCTGCTTACAGCCAAGGTGAACACCGAGTCTCAGGTGGAGGGTCTGGACTGCGGGGCGGACGCTTACATAACCAAGCCATTCGAGCCTGACTATCTGATAGCGAGCGTGAGGTCTCTGATGGCGAACAGGGACCGCCTCCACCGTTCTCTGGGCGCGGCGACGCAGACTTCCGCCATCAATCCCGAGCAGCTGTCTGCGATGGACCGCGAATTCATGAACCAGCTTTACGAACTGATGGAGAAGTCGCTCAGTTCGCCGGAGCTGAACACGATGGGAATCGCAGAGGCTATGCACGTAAGCCGCACGAAGCTTTACTATAAAATAAAGGCTCTTGTGGGCGAAAGCCCGAACACTTTCTTCCGCACATACAAGCTGAACCGTGCGGCGGAACTCCTGCGCGAGGGGCGCTACAATATCTCCGAGGTCGCCGACATCACCGGATTCTCCACACTCTCGCATTTCTCGACCTGCTTCAAAAAGCAGTTCGGCGTCTCTCCGAAATCTTTCGTATAAGTCTTCCCTTTATCCCCGCAGCAGCGTCAGCCGGTTTTTTGTCGAAGAACGGCAGCGAGAGACGCCCGATCAGGTCGGGCGTGACGAAACCGTCATTGCCGGCCTGGCTCTCCCCGTCATTGCCGGCCCCGACCGGCAATCCTTTCCCTGCCGTCAGCGAGAGACGCCCGATCACGTCGGGCGTGACGAAAGCCGTCATTGCCGGCCTGGCTCTCCACGTCATTGCCGGCCTGGCTCTACACGTCATTGCCGGCCCCGACCGGCAATCTCTTCCCTGCCGGCAGCGAGAGACGCCCGATCACGTCGGGCGTGACGAAAGCCGTCATTGCCGGCCCCGACCGGCAATCCCTTCCCTGCCGTCAGCAAAAGACGCCCGATCGAGTCGGGCGTGACAAAAACCGATCACGTCGGGCGTGACGAGAAGAATGCCATCGGCGACCGGTAAGCATCGCCGAATTGACGTCAGGCATAAAGAAGCTACCTATGCCCGTCCAGCCGCCAAAAGGAAGAAGAAATGCCACTTTCGGACAATTATTGACTATCTTTAAGGCCGATTTTTGCACTTTATTTGCAGCAAAAACATCATTTTTTGTCCATTAGGGGCAAAAACAGGAATAAGGATAAGAAAAAACGCCAGGATATGCCTAACATAACAGGACACATTTCCCAAATCATCGGCCCGGTGGTCGATGTCCATTTCGATGTCCCTCACGAAAGCGAAAGCCAGGTGCTCCCCAGAATCCACGATGCCCTGAGCATCACCCGGACGGACGGACGCGAACTCATCGTAGAAGTCCAGCAGCACATCGGTGAAGATACGCTCCGTTGCGTCGCGATGGATTCTACGGACGGTCTCCAGAGAGGTCTGGAAGCCCGCAGCAAGGGCTCATCCATCTCTATGCCTACCGGAGCGCAGATACGCGGACGCGTTATGAATGTCACGGGAGACCCTATCGACGGCCTCGGGACCTTCGACCACAAGGGAGAGCTTCCGATCCACCGCGAACCTCCTAAATTCGAAGACCTCAAGACCTCACAGGAAGTCCTCTTTACAGGCATCAAGGTCATAGACCTTCTGGAGCCGTATCTGAAAGGCGGAAAGATCGGCCTTTTCGGCGGAGCCGGCGTAGGCAAGACGGTTCTCATCAAGGAGCTGATAAACAACGTCGCGAAAAAGCATAACGGCTTCTCCATCTTCGCGGGAGTCGGGGAGCGTACCCGCGAGGGTAACGACCTCCTCCGGGAGATGATAGAGTCGGGGGTAATCCGTTACGGAGACGCTTTCCGCGAAAGTATGGACAAGGGCGAATGGGACCTTTCGAAAGTGGATACCGAGGAGCTGAAGAAATCACAGGTCGCTATGGTGTTCGGTCAGATGAACGAGCCGCCGGGGGCGAGAAGCTCCGTGGCCCTTTCCGGCCTTACACTCGCGGAATCTTTCCGCGACAGCCGCAGCGGTGACGGCCCTAAGGACATACTGTTCTTCATAGACAATATCTTCCGTTTCACCCAGGCGGGTTCCGAGGTCTCAGCCCTTCTGGGCCGTATGCCTTCGGCAGTGGGCTACCAGCCTACTCTGGCCACTGAAATGGGACAGATGCAGGAGAGAATCACTTCCACGAAGGACGGCTCCATCACTTCCGTGCAGGCCGTCTATGTTCCTGCCGACGACCTTACCGACCCGGCTCCGGCCACTACGTTCACGCATCTGGACGCCACGACCGTACTCAGCCGCAAGATCACAGAACTCGGCATCTATCCGGCTGTGGACCCTCTCGAGTCCACCTCCCGCATCCTCGACCCGAACGTGGTGGGCAAAGACCATTACGACACGGCCCAGAGGGTGAAGCAGATTCTGCAGCGCTACAAGGAGCTCCAGGACATAATAGCCATCCTGGGTATGGACGAGCTTTCGGATGAGGACAAGCTGACCGTAAACAGGGCGCGCCGCGTCCAGCGCTTCCTCTCCCAGCCATTCTTCGTGGCGGAGGAGTTCACGGGCATACCGGGAGTGATGGTGGATATCGAAGACACCATAAAGGGCTTCAATATGATACTCGACGGCGAAGTCGACTGGCTGCCGGAGCAGGCTTTCCTCTGCGTGGGCACCATCGAGGACGCCATAGAAAAAGGCAAGAAACTGCTTGCTGAAGCTAAGAACTGATGAAACTTACCGTACTTTTCCCACAGACCCCGGCGGTCTGCATAGAAGATGTCCTGGCAGTGGAGCTGCCGGGAAGCAAGGGCCGTTTCGAGGTGCTGACCGGTCACGCCCCCATCATCACTCTGCTGGATGAGGGGAGCGTCCGCTATGCCCTGAAGGCTCAGGACGGGAGCAGGGGAGAAGAGAAGCAGATAAGCGTAAAGGGCGGATTCGCCGAAGTGCGTGATGACGAGATAACGGTATGCGCGGACTGAAAAGAATAATAGCCACATTGGGCGTGATGCTGAGCACATTGGCCGCTGCGGCGGCCGCCGAAATGGATATGAACGAGTATCTGTTCGGGCACGTGCTGGACTCCTACGAGTGGCATATCACGAAGGTGAACGGGCACGATGTGAGCATCGCGCTTCCGGTCATCGTGCACAGCTCCGAGACGGGCTGGCACTGCTTCAGCTCGCGGCATCTCGAGGACGGGGCAGTCTGGGAGGGTTTCCGGATTGCGGGCGAAGGACGCTGGGACGGCAAGGTGGTGGAGACTCTCTCCGACGGGAGCGTGGCGCGTCCGCTGGACATCTCGATTACGAAGACTGTGCTGGGACTTATGATAAGCTCGACTCTGGTGCTTGTGCTCATCCTGTGCACGGCGCGCTGGTACAAGCGTCACGATGCCCTCAAGGAGAGTCCGAAGGGCTTCGCGGGTCTGATGGAGATGCTGATAACGATGGTGGAGGACGACATAATCAAGGAGTGCATCGGGAAGGACTACAGGCGCTATTCGCCTTATCTTCTGACGGCCTTCTTCTTCATCTTCATAAACAACATCCTCGGCATCATCCCGATTTTTCCGGGCGGTGCGAACGTGACGGGAAACATCTCGATAACTCTGGTGCTGGCGATGTGCACTTTCCTGGCGGTGAATCTCTTCGGCAACAAGGAGTACTACCGCGACATCTTCTGGCCTGAGGTTCCGACCTGGCTGAAGCTGCCGGTGCCGCTGATGCCGCTCATCGAGATAGTGGGCGTGTTCACCAAGCCTTTCAGCCTTATGGTGCGGCTTTTCGCGAACATCCTCGCCGGGCACATAATGATACTCGGGGTCATCGCTGTCATCTTCCTTACCGTGGAGCTCGGTCCGGCGATGAACGGCGGACTGAGTGTGATTGCGGTGCTGTTCGGCGTGTTTATGGACTTGCTCGAGTGTCTCGTGGCCTTCCTGCAGGCTTATGTGTTCACGATGCTATCGAGCGTATTCATCGGGCTCTCCAGACAGGAACCCGAGGGCAATTGAGAAACAAACTTTAAAAAATTATTGATATGATGTCACTTATGATTCTTCAGGCGGTCGCGGGTGCGGCCATCGGAAAAGCCGGAGCAGCTATCGGCGCGGGTCTCGCAGTAATCGGCGCAGCCATAGGTATCGGCAAGATAGGTACTGCATCTCTCGAGGCGGGCGCACGTCAGCCGGAGAAGGCCAGCCACTACCGTATGACGGCAATTATTATCGGCGCTCTTGTGGAAGGAGCAGCGCTTTTCGCGATTCTGGTCTGTCTGCTGGGCATAAACGGTTAAGCTATGTCTCTCATCACTCCTGATTTCGGACTCATCTTCTGGATGACACTGATCTTCGCCATCTTGTTCTTCCTGCTCGCGAAGTTCGGTTTCCCTGTCATCACGAAGTCGGTCCGCGAGCGTAGCGAGCATATCGACGAGAGTCTGCGCAAGGCTCAGGAGGCAGAGCAGAGGCTTTCCGGTCTCGCCGAAGAGCAGAAGGTCCTGATAAAGCAGGCTCAGGCTGAGCAGAACCGCATCCTGAAGGAAGCGGCCGCGACGCGTGATGCTATGATCGCTCAGGCCCGCTCCGACGCCCGCAGCGAGGCGGACAAGATTCTCGCCGACGCCCGTCTTCAGATCGCGGCCGAGAAGGAAAGCGCTCTGCGCGATATCCGCCGCGAGGTGGCCGTGCTCTCCGTGAGCGTGGCGGAGAAGATTCTGCGTAAGGATCTCTCTTCGGACGCGGCAGGTATGGAGCTGGTCGAGAAGATGATCGGCGAGGCTAAAACCCACAAGACTTCCTGATGTATGAATACAGGTGTAATCACCGCGCGCTACGCTTCTGCGCTGCTCAGATGGGTGGACGAGACCGGAAGATCGAAGCCGGTCTGCTCTCAGGTGCTGCGGCTTCTGAAAGACCCGGAGTCTTCAGGAGAACCGCTGGAGCCCGAGCTGCAGAGCCTCATCTCCCTGCTCGCAAGAAACGGCCGCACGGCTTACCTGAAGTACATCCTCGTAACCTTCCTGAGGATGCATAACGAAGAGCATCACATAAAGATGGCCACTCTGACCACCGCCGCTCCTTCCAAGGATACGGAGGATATGGTCCGGGGGCTTCTGGAGGGCAACGAGGTCATTTTCGATGCGCGGACTGACCCTTCGATCATCGGAGGGTTCGTCCTGAAGGTGGATGATATGCTGCTGGACGCGAGCGTGTCCAGACAGCTTGCGGACATCCGCCGGCAGTTCATAAAGAAAAACCGCAGAATAGTGTAAGCTTCGCGTCCGCAAGACGAAGCCGGAATCCGGGACAGCCCGGACAGCAAGAAACGAGATATGGGCCAGAATATCAAACCAAGCGAAATTACAGACATATTGCTCAAGCAGCTTAAAGGCATCGACAACTCCGCGCATTTCGAGGAAGTCGGTACGGTGCTGCAGGTGAGCGACGGCGTAGTGCGTATGTACGGGCTTTCCCGTGCCGAGGCCGGGGAACTCCTGGAGTTCGAAAGCGGCGTGATGGCCGTGGTGATGAACCTCGAGGAGGACAATGTGGGAGCCGTCCTTCTGGGTCCCACCGACCTGGTGAAGGAGGGTATGACCGTGCGCCGCACGGGACGCATCGCCTCCATCGACGTGGGCGAGCAGATGCTCGGCCGCGTGGTGGACCCTCTGGGCAATCCTCTGGACGGTCTGGGGGCCGTGGAGGGCGAGCTTACGCCTATGCCTCTGGAGCGCAAGGCTCCGGGAGTGATCTTCCGCCAGCCTGTAAAGGAGCCGCTTCAGACAGGTATCAAGTCCATAGATGCGATGATTCCGATCGGGCGCGGCCAGCGTGAGCTCATCATCGGCGACCGCCAGACAGGAAAGACATCCATCGCGATAGACACCATCATAAACCAGAGGGAGAATTTCCTGAAGGGAGACCCGGTTTACTGCATCTATGTGGCTGTGGGTCAGAAGGGTTCCACCGTCGCGAACATAGTGGAGACGCTCCGCGCGAAGGGCGCGATGGACTACACCGTCGTAGTGGCGGCCACGGCTGCCGATCCTGCAGCCCTGCAGTACTACGCTCCGTTCGCCGGTGCGGCCATAGGCGAATACTTCAGAGACACGGGTAGGGCAGCATTGGTCGTCTATGACGACCTCAGCAAACAGGCGGTGGCGTATCGCGAAGTCTCTCTGATTCTGCGCCGTCCGTCGGGTCGCGAGGCTTATCCGGGCGACGTTTTCTACCTGCATTCGCGTCTGCTGGAGCGGGCCGCGAAGATCATCGGGCAGCAGGAGGTCGCGGAGAAGATGAACGATCTGCCGGAGTCGCTGCGCGGAAAGGTCAAGGCGGGCGGTTCGCTGACTGCGCTGCCTATCATCGAGACGCAGGCGGGCGACGTGTCGGCGTACATTCCGACTAATGTGATCTCCATCACCGACGGTCAGATCTATCTCGAATCCTCGCTCTTCAACCAGGGTTTCCGCCCGGCGATCAATGTGGGTATCAGCGTCTCGCGAGTCGGCGGAAGCGCGCAGGTGAAGTCTATGAAGAAGGTCGCGGGAACGCTTAAGATGGACCAGGCGCAGTACAGCGAGCTCGAGTCCTTCTCTAAGTTCTCCTCCGACGTGGACGCAGTGACGGCGATGACGCTCGACAAGGGTCGCAAGAACAACCGTCTGCTCGTGCAGCCGCAGTACTCTCCTATGCCTGTCGGCGAGCAGATCGCCGTGCTGTACTGCGGTACGCACGCTCTGATGCACGAGATCGGTATAGAGAAGGTTCAGGAGTTCCAGTCGACCTTCCTCGACAGGATGAGGGCCGCGCACGCCGATGTGCTGGAGCAGCTCGCGGCCGGCCGCATCGACGAGCAGCTGAGTGCGGTAATAGAGAAAGTGGCCGCCGAGGTCGCGGCCAATCTGAAAAGCGAATAGTGTATGGCGACGCTGAAAGAGACGAAGAGCCGCATCGAGTCGGTCAAGGGTACGCTGAAGATCACTTCGGCGATGAAGCTCGTCGCGTCAGCGAAGCTCCGCAAGGCGCAGGCGACCATCGAGACCCTTCTGCCTTACGAGCTGAAACTCAGAGCACTCATGCTCTCGCTCGCTTCTTCCGAGTCCCTGCCCGAGAACCCTCTGCTCGCCGGCGGAGAGCGCAGTGACGCCGCCCTGACGGCTCCTGTAGCCGTGGCCGCTGTCGCGTCCAATTCGTCCCTGTGCGGCGCGTTCAATTCGAATGTCATCCGCGAGACTCTCCATCGGCTTTCTCAGCTGAAGGCTGAGGGGCGCGAGGTGGTCCTCTTCTGTGTGGGCCGCAAGATGGCGGATGCTGTGCGCCGCGCCGGCTACGAAGTCACGACGGGCGACTGGTCGGCTCTGGTGGCGAAAGCAGATTATGAGCGCTGCTGCTCTCTGGCGGACATTCTGACCGGGGGCTATCTTGAGGGGAAGTATTCCCGCGTGGAGCTGATATATAATCATTTCGTGTCTTCGTCACGCCAGACGGTGCGCTGCGAAACCTTCCTTCCGCTGTCCCTTGATACATTGTCCGGGCAGCAGGGGGAGGCCGCTACGCAGAGTGCCTGCACGTCTCAGTCTGCGTCTCAGTCTGCGTCTGTGTCTGCGGCAGCGGCGGTGTCTGCGGCGGGGGGGGTGTCTGCGTCAGCGTCAGCGGCGGGTGGATCTTCGGTTTCAGAAGGCGGCGATGCTCCCGCTTCATCCCGGATTCCGGTGGATGCCATACTCGAGCCTTCGCCGTCGGAACTTTTCGCGGCCCTGCTGCCTCGCTCCCTCAAACTGAACATCTATGCCGTTATGCTCGATTCGCAGGCGGCGGAGCACGCGGCCCGTACCGTGGCGATGCAGATGGCTACGGACAATGGCCAGAAGATGCTCTCGGACCTCACTCTCGAATACAACAAGGCCCGCCAGCAGAAAATCACTTCTGAGATTCTGGACATCGTCGGCGGTTCGTCGCAGTAAACTTTATGATTTTCTTTTCGGCTTTTCAATCTTGTGGCACGATTATGGATATACCATAGAATCGTAAAGAAAGTTTGTCATTTCATAAGTATTGAATAGTTAAGCATAATAACTGAGGCCCGTCGCGATGACGGGCCTCAGTTGTTTCTGTCATTTCAACGGGCGTTCCGGCAAGCTCCGCAGCCGCACACTTCCACGTCATGCCCGACCTGATCGGGATCGTCATGCCCGACCTGATCGGGCATCTCATGTTGCCAGAAGCGAAGGGATTGCCGGTCAAGCCGGCAATGACGTGAGAGGTCAGGCCGGCAATGACGTGAGAGGTCAGGCCGGCAATGACGTGGGGGGGGCGGCAATGACACGGATCAGAAACTGTAACCGAGGCTGAGACTGACGCTGTTCTGCAATGTTTCGGACAGGAACAGATATGAGAGGTCGAGGTTGACTCCGTATAGCTTTATGCCGATTCCGGCGGATGCGAAGGACGGGAGGCCCTTGTCGGAAGAACCGTAATGGTATCCGATGCGGGCGAAGGCCATATCCGAGAGGCCGTATTCCGCTCCGGCTGCAGCACTGAAGGCCCCCTCGAAGAAGTAATCTGCTTCAGCGCTGAAGGTGAACCCCTCCACGGCGGCGGCACCTCCTGCCCTCAGAAGCATAGGAGACGCATAGCTTTCTGAGCCGTAACTGATGGAAGTGCCAAGATTGCACAACGCCACGGATGCGCTCCAGCTTTTTTTTCTGAACATCGCGGACAGATCAGCACCTACTGCGGTCCCTGACAATTCAGGGCCGATGGAAGAGTGCAGCAGCCTGGCGTTTAATCCCAGCGAGAGACTTTTACCAAGGAGATAGGAAGCCCCTACCCTCAGGGTGACGTCTTGGGGAGTATAAGTCCCTATCACAGCTCCGTTTATGTTGGTAATAGAAGTCTCCTTGTCGAGGATGTAAGAGGCCGTGAAGCCTAGAGCTATCCTATCTTTCATCTTGAAGAACGCTCCCACTCCTAATGATTTACTGTCGGCTACTGTTGGCTGCCACAACCCACAGGATAAGGCGCTCCGGAACTGTGAGTGAGAGAAGGACATCGCAGACGCGTTGTCGGCGACAGCAAAAGCAGAGGCATCCATTGCGAGGGTACTCGCAGCTAGTCCCGCTGTTACAGGGTCTGCCGGAATGAGGAGTGACTGCATACTCTGCGCACAGACCGGCAGAGAAAGCAACGCAAATAAGAAAGCGGTAAGAATTGTCTTTTTCATCATAAGTCTACTGCTTGATCACTGAATATGTCCCGTTCAGGGCGTCACTCTTAATGGTCACATAATAAACCCCTCCCGGAAGACCGCTCATGTCGAAGGAGAGCGGAGCAAACGGGTCCAGAGTCACGTCTTTCTCACTGCGGAGCACGATCACACCTGCTTTGTCGGAAATGTACACCTCGCCGTGCTGGAGAGAGCCGGTCCTGACATTGAACTTGTCCTTGACAGGATTCGGATAGAGGTCCGCAGGACGTGCCCCGTCCCTTACGAGGACGGAGAATACCGCATTGGCCGATGCGCCTCGCGCATCAGCCGCAGTGACTTCCACTGTCGCAGTCCCATAGGATGCCGCCGTGAGTTTAAGCTCGTTTCCGGAGAATGTGCCGGTAATGGTGGAACCGCCGCCTGAGAGGATTTTATATCCGTAGGCAAGAGTCTCTCCGTCCACATCGGAAAAACACTCGTCAAGACGTATGGTCGCGGACTCTTTCAGCGCTCCGAAGATGATGTTCTCAAAACTCCCCGTTGCTGCGGGGGCACTATTCTTCTGTATGGTATATGTTATCTGCGTCTCGACAGTATCGTATCCGTCTGTAACATAGAGCGTGCCGTCATAAGTCTTGCCATCCTCCACTTTAAGCGCATCGATGCTTATTGTCACCACACTGCCGTCGTAACTGAGAGAGGCACCTCTGAAACTGTCGGACAGGCTGCAGGAGAGAGTGTGTCCGTCTGCGTCTGAAGTCGTAAAACTCAGGCTGCCCGTGGCGTGTGATTTCAGATTGAGAGCGGTTCCGTTGAGCGGGGTCACCACAGGCTTGGAGTTCGTGTTGGTGCTGATGCTGAAATCGGAGCGTTCAGATGCGATGCCCAGAGCACTGACGGACTCTATGAGGAAATGATATTGCGTATTGAACTTGAGGTCCTGTACCGTACAAGAGATAGTTTCTCCTGGTGCGGCCCCGGCGCGAAGGACGGTAAGAGAGGCTGCGTCTTGAGCAGGTGCGAGGTCTTCGAAGGGCTTGTCGGAATAATAGAGTCTGAAGCTGTACGAAATTGCATCCCCCTCAGGAACTGTCCAGTGGAGCCTGACGGTGTTTCCGCTTGCCTCACCTTCCAGATCAGTAACAGGGGAAGGGACTCCTCTGGAGGCTGAAACCGCAGCTCCCGCATCGATGAGTCCGGAGCCGAGCATTCCTTGGAATTTACTGGCGTTCTTCTCGTAGATGATTCTGTTCGAGGTCCCTTGCAGGATGTCGATAAGATTCTGGCGCGTAAAGCCCGGGCCTCCGAACTGCGACACTACGAGGGCGGCGACTCCGGTTACGTGCGGACAGGCCATAGATGTTCCCTGCATAGTGCCGTATTTGCCTTCCGGAAGTGTCGAATATACATAGGCCCCTTTGTTGGCATCGCCGCCGGGCGCGGTGATATCTACCCAGCTTCCGTAATTGGTATAATACGCCGCCTGATAATCGGCTCCGATGGAGGCAACAGCCATAACATTATCCTGCTGGGCGGGATATTCTTCGCTGACTGCATCATTGCCGGCAGCGAAGATGGCAAGTCCACCGGCCATAGGGCCAGTCTGATTCCCGTTCTCATCCATACCGGCACAGGCATTGAAATAATCTATGGCATCAGAGATGTACCGGTCGTATCCGGAGATGCGCCAACTGCAGTTTATGAGGCAGGCGCCATTATCTGCGGCATATACGAAGGCGTAGCCGATATATGCGGGCGACTTTCCGCTTGCGTCAGAGGCCTGAGTACTCATAAGGCGTACGCCGCTGCCGTAGCTTCCGTCTCCTCCGGCGATGCCGCAGACCCCTATGCCGTTATTGTTTACCGCAGCCACAGTTCCACCGACGTGTGTGCCGTGGTCGGCCGCCTCCAGTGTTCCGATGGGTGAGTCTCCGTCCGGTCCGATGACGAAATTATAACCATAGAAGTCATCAACGAAGCCGTTGCCGTCGTCATCAACACCCGGAATCCCGTTCAGTTCGGCTTCATTTACCCACATATTTGCGCCCAGATCCGGATGCGTCCAGTCCACACCTCCATCACATATGGCCACGATGACTTCCGGCCCTCCGGTGGTCTTCTTCCAAGCGGAGAGAAGGTTAATGTCGCTACCGGCCACGGAAAGACTCATCGTCCCCGGATTGCTGTAATGCCACTGATTCCCGAATTCCGGATCATTGAATGTGAAGGATGACAGCAGTCTCACCGGTGCGACATACTCCACACATTCCAGACCCTCCACGCCTTGTAACTCATTCACGGTTCTGGTCAGTGGCAGGCTTTCATCGAAGAAGACCTCATACCAGAGGTGAAGCCCGTACTGGCGGTGCCTCGCTTCGAAACGGCCCGCATCAGGATAGGAACGGGCCATAGAGTAGGCTCCGAGAGAGGACAATTCTGCGGCTTTAGTTGCAGCGGGATCTTCTTTGAATTTTACCCGTATGTGACCCCGGACGGCAGACCCCGGCGCTACGTCTTCGTAGATTCCGGATCCGGGGTCCGTAAAAAATGTCTCTTTCGTCTCTTTCGAGCAGGATAGCAACGAAAGCAGCACTGCTGTAGGGAACACGTATCTTAAAGCTCTGAGGAGAGTTTTTTCGGATGCTTGCATAATAATAAAGATAAATAATAATCTCTGTTCATCGACACTGAGACTGCGAATATGCTGAAAAAAAGGAGACAGTCTTGTGGGCTGTCCCCTTTTCTCCGTTATAAGAAGTTTACTGCATAGTCAGGACAGAACCTCCCAGATAAATCTCCCACCATCCGGCAGAACTTGCGACGCCGAATGCATTAGGTATCGTTATTGTGGAGTTATCAGCGTTGACGTTGAGGATAATGTCAGCCCCCACATTACCGTCATCCGGAGATGGGGCATCGAAACCATAGAGGATAACGGCTCCCTGTGCACTGGAGACATATCCGGTAGGCTGGCCACCGTCTACGATAATACGGAGGTTATCCTCGTCGATTGTGCCGGAATAGATATTATAACCCTTCGCTGCAGTGAAACCATTCGTATAAAAATAAGCATCCAGGTCATACACGAGTACCTTTGTTTTGTCTTCCGGGTCTGGTACCACCTGCATAGTTATCGTGTAATCATCGCCCCAGTAGCCCTTTGCGGCCCCACTGTATGTTCCCGCGACCTTGTCAATGAAAGGAATGTCCGGGACGTCCACTTCGATAACATCGGAGAAACTTGTCCCCTTGCTGTATGCGACTACGCCTCTGAGGTAAAAGTGTTTGTTGGCACTGACTTTGGCCTTGAGGCTGATGGTGCCGTCTGCAGGATTCTCATACTTCACGTACGATGCGTTCGCAAATGTCGGATTGCTATCCGAAAGGACGCCGACTGAAAGGCTGTCGAGCTGGTCTGAAATGCCTGCTAAGGTCAGACTTACGGTAGCCGTACCGGCCATAGGGTCGACTGCTTCCACAGTGCTTGATATCGTTACGGTAGGCACGGTTCCTGTGAACTTTTCGAAATCGGCCTCAACCTTACTCTTGCTCGGGGCATCCTTGGTGCAGGAGGCCAGAACAAGCGCCGCCACGAAAGGCAAATATTTAAGTATCTTTTTCATATTCATTACATATTAATGGGCTATTCAGTCTCTTCTGTACCGGAAATCCACTCATTCTGCTCCTCATCTGTGATGTATATATTGTTCTGCATCTCGTTGCGAGGGATCTGGAAATTCCAGCTCTTTCCGTGTGCCGGGAAGTTGAATTGAGCTGCTGCGCTGTGGTTCGAACCGTCATATTTTCTGCGGACAGGGAGACCGTTGCGCCGGATGTCGAAATACTCGAAGCCTTCACCCCAGAGTTCTATGCGTCGCTGCAGGAGGACATCGTCCACCGTCACGCCCGAATCGTTCCACTGTGGATCACGGTAAGCCATAAGCTTGGCGAGGGTAGAAGTTGCCTGACCGTCTGAGAGCCGGGCGTGTGCCTCTGCTTCGATAAGAAGCATCTCGGCCTTGCGCATATAGAGATAATCCTGAAGCCATCCTGCCATATATCCGAACTTTCTCGAAGCATAGGCCAATTTTGCACCTGTCATCGCTGCGGTAGGGTCACCTTCAGGGCCGTTGAAGAGGGCCTTGCGGTAGTCACTGTCAGGGATCTGAGAGTAGAGGCTGTAATCGATGCAGTGAACGCTCTGGCCTATGCCACCATATCCCGAGCAATCATTGCTTAGGTGCGAGAAAAACGAAGCATACGAAGTCTGGGTTTCTGAACTGTGATTGAAGCCCCACATGACTTCGTTATCCTCGATCTCCATAAAGCCGGACTCAAGACGGGCCTTATCCATAAGGTCGAAACCGGACTGGGCTGCCTGAGCGGCGGTGATGGCTTTGTTCCACTGCTGGGTAAGCAGGTAGTAGCGGGCTGCGATACCCTGGGCGACCTGATAGTTCACCTCGTTCTTGCTTGCTCGGGAATATCCGTCGAGAAGATTGAGAGAAAGGCCGATATTGCGCTCGATCTCCTCCATCAGGGAAGCATAAGTGTTACGTCCCGAAGTAGCCTCCACCTCGGCAGTGGTTTTTCCGTCTCTGGTCGCGTAGATGATAGGAACTGCCGGAGCGTCCGTACGGAGGACAGCATTAGGCGTAGTGCCTGTCACCGGGTCCTGAAAGAGCTGGATGAGGCAAGTGTAGCTCATTGCGCGGAGCGCGTATGCCTGACCGAGATAGCCTCGGAGGGTGCCGTTTGTAGGATCTTCTTCGCCGAAGAAATCGATGACCTCATTGCACTTTTTGATGAGTGTGTAGAAAAAGTTCCAGAGCTGATATGGACGACGGTAGTTAAATGCGCCGTAGTCGTGGTTTATATCGTAGGTTCCCCAGTTCCAGGAACCGTTGATGGCGATATCAAGACACATCATATCAGTGTTGTAGCCGATTGCGAGATAGCCGAAGTCACTGTGCGACCCGCCACCACCGTTATACTCTACCATCCAGGCATAGAAACCGTTCACGTAGGACTCGAGGAAAGACGGGTCCTGTTCGACAAGTTTCGCGGCTTCCGAACCGGGAAGGGTACCGGTGTTTTCTACCTCGAACGCTTTCTCGCAAGAGCTGAAGATGAGAGCGGCAGAAGCCAATAATAATACTATTCTTTTCATAATCGTATCTCCTATTTTAGAATGAAAGGGTTACACCGCCGGAGACTGTACGGAGGGCCGAATAGGTGAATCCGTTGCCTCCTGAGAATGATTTACGCACATCCATACCTTTCCTTGCGGAAACGTAGAACACGTTGTCAGCCGTAAGATATACTCTGATTCCGGATACCGAAAGCGAATTCGACACTTTTTCAGGCAGAGTATAGCCGAGGGTGAGGTTCCTGAGGCTGAGGTAAGATGAAGAGGTGAGCCATCTTGTGGAAGAGGAGTTTGCGTTCTGCTCGTCGAACTGGACGCGTGGGGTGCCTGACGAGGTGTTCTCCGGAGTCCAGCGCTTGAAAATGTCCTTGTGCCAGTTGGATCCTGCGGAACCCGCAGACATCAGCGACTGGTAAACGGTGTCCTGAGTCCATCCGCCGATCTGATAAGCGAAGTTGGCGCTGAAGTCGAATCCTTTCCAGGTGAGAGTCGTCGCAAAACCGCCGTAGAGGTCAGGAATAGGAGTCTTGCCAGTCTTGCGGTACGTAGCCTCTGAAGTGGAATAAACGGTGGTCCGGTTCCCGTCATCGTCATACTTATAGTACTGGGCACGACCGTTAGCAGGGTCTACTCCGGCCCACTCGTAGAGATAGTAATTGTAAAGGGATGAACCTACTTCACGCCAGAAGCTGCCGATCTGCTTGCCCTCTTCCGGATAGTCGGAAGGAAGCTTGGTGATCTTGTTCTTGTAATGCGTTCCGTTCAGAGTCACATTCCAGGAGAAATCGCGATTCTTGATGATGTCCGCTCCGATTTCGAACTCGATACCGGAATTCATCATATCCATATCGTTCACGAGTTGTTCTGAAGGAGAACCCTGCGAAAGCGCGAGAGGACGGAGGTAAATCATATCCTTGGTCTCTTTTACGAAGTACTCCATGTTGAGGGATACCCGGTTGAAGAGTCTGGATTCGAAACCCACGTTGAAATTGTTAGACTTTTCCCAAGTCACGTCAGGGGCAGCACGGAATGTCTGGGTGAGGGAAGCCTTGCCGTCGACGCGGTCGATGCGGTAGAGGTTCTCATACACGCGGCTGTAACCGATGTTGTCGTTACCCTGTGTTCCGTAGGATGCTTTGAGCTTAAGGTAGTCAAGCCAGGTGACATTCTGCATAAACTGCTCTGCCTTGGCATTCCAGGAAGCGCCCACAGCCCAGAAACTGCCCCAGCGCTTATCCTTTGCGAATCGGGAAGACCCGTCCATACGATAGGAGGCGGAGAAGTAATACTTGTTCGCGAAGTTGTACTCCGCTCTGGAGAAGATACCCTCGAGGAAATAGCTTGACCTGTACGAAGACAAGTACTGATAAGCGGTGGCGTTCGCGAAGTCGGAGACGGTTTTGTTTACGAACTCTGTCATTTCACCCTCGAGAGTGTAGGAACTGTCAGACTTGGTCTCGTGTCCGAGGAGGACATTGAGGTTGTGCTCGCCGAAACTTGGAGCCCAGGTGAGGAGTTGGTTGGCGTTGAGGGCCATATATCTGTTCGCGCTCTGGTCGCCGCGGCCGTTTACGTTCTTGGCGTCACCTCCGTTCGGGGTCTGGAACTGATCGCTCACGGTATTGAACACGTCGTATGCTATATTGGCCGAGAATACGAGGTCCTTGAGGATGTTCACATTCACATATCCTCTGGAAGAGATGTTGTCACGCGTGGTCTTTACGATGGACGTGAGCATTTGGCCGTAAGGGTTTGATGTAGGAGCATAAGCACGCCCTGTCTCGCCCCAGTCGTAGAGGATATTGCCCGACTCATCGTACTGACGGTTGCCGTTGTCGTCGTACAGATAGATAGGGTAGATAGGGGCAATGTTCTGGGAGAACATAAACAGATTCGAGTAGTTTGAGCTTTCGCTACTATTGTACAGCTGCTGAACCGTGTTCGAATAAGCGAGGTTGATGCCAGCCTTGATGAACCTGTTAACCTTATGGTCTACTTTGGCACGAGCGGAAATGCGTGTAAATCCGGAGTTCGGGACATAACCCTCATCGTCCAGATAAGATACAGACATATAACCCTGGGTCATATCTGAACCGCCTGCTGCCGAAACGTTATACTCCTGACGGAGACCGTTGCGGAAAACGTCCTTGTTCCAGTTATCGCTCCATTTGAGCTGGGTTGCGGCAGCATTGAGCTTGCCTGTGGAAGGGTCTACGATTTCGTTGTCAGCAACACCTACGTAGATGTTGTAGGGGCCGAGATTGCTGAGAAGGTTTGCGGACGCATAGATGCCTGCCTGTGCAAGGTCGCGCACGCCGGTGTAGTAAACCTGATTCCTCAACGCTTCCCAAGACATCTCGTAGTACTCGCCGGGATCGGTGATGATGTCGTATGCAGGAACGGCTCTGGAGTTCACGCCCACTTTTGCATCGAAATTGATGGTGACCTTGCCTGCAGTACCTCTCTTCGTGGTGATCATAATCACACCGTTCGAGCCGCGCGCACCGTACATTGAGTTCGCTGCCGCGTCCTTGAGGACTGTGATGGATTCGATATCCTGTGAAGGGATGGAGTTGAGGCTACCCTCATAAGGGGTTCCGTCGACAACGATGAGAGGAGATGTTGAGGCGCTTACGGAGCCGATACCGCGAATCTGGATGGATGCTCCCGAACCCGGAGTTCCGGACGAGCTTGCTGTCTGAAGACCGGCTACTGCACCTTCGAGAGACTTCGAAACATTCGAAGTCTGCATCTTGGTCAGTTTGTCGCCGCTGATCTGCGTGGCGGAACCGACGAAAGAGGACTTCTTCTGTACGCCGTATGCCACCACGATGGTCTCGTCGAGGAACTCGTTATCCGACTCGAGGCTTACGTTGATGGCAGTCTTGCCGCCCACGGCCACTTCCTGCGTGATGTAACCTACGGAAGAAAAAACGAGAATGCCATCGGAAGGCACGGAAATGGAGTACTCTCCATTCGCGTCAGTGTTGGTACCGGTCATTGTCCCCTTGAGCTGCAGGGAAGCGAAAGGTACAGGCTCTCCTGTGGAAGCGTCAGAGACAGTTCCCTTCACCGTGATGTTCTGACCATAGGCCAGAGCACAGATGGAAAGCGCCAACACCGTGAAAAAAAGTTTAACTTTTTTCATAAGCATTAATTTAATTAAACATATAGTTGAATAGTTATACAATTCCTTTCCGCTTCCCGCGGCCCTCTCGCTCCGCACGAAAAAACGGGCGTATTATAGGGCGCGGCGGAAGAGATGCCCTGGCGGGAGGGGGATCGTCATGCCCGACCTGTTCGGGCATCTCATGCTGCCGGCAGCGCAGATTGCCGGTCAAGCCGGCAATGACGTTTTTCGTCATGCCCGACCTGATCGGGCATCTCGGGCTGCCAGAAGCGAAGAGATTGCCGGTCGGGGCCGGCAATGACGTGGTGGTCAAGCCGGCAATGACGTGGGGTGGCCGGCAATGACGTTTTTCGTCATGCCCGACCTGATCGGGCATCTCGTGCTGGCGGAAGCGAAGGGATTGCCGGTCAAGCCGGCAATGACGTGAGAGGTCGGGGCCGGCAATGACGTGAGGGGTGTCAAGCCGGCAATGACGTGGAGGGCAGGAGGGCAGGGACGGCATTGACCTTCCGTCACTCCTCTTCCGGAGAGGCCGGCGCAGGCGCATAGCCCGCCTTCCGGATGCTCGCGAGCGTATTTCGGTGCACCCCGTAACGCTTCGCGACAGCACTCAGAGACGCCCCGTCCGCTATCATCTGCTCGACCGCTTCGCGTTCAATGCAGATCCTCTTCACTTTCTCCGAGCATCCTCTCGGCCGCCCGAGCTTCGCGCCAGACGCTTTTTTCGCCGCCAGCGCCTCGCGGGTGCGCTGCGAGATGAGATTACGTTCGATTTCGGACGCGAGAGCGAATGCGAATGCGATGATTTTCGAGTTCAGATTGTCGGACAGCTCGAAGCCGTCCTTTATCGTACTTACCCGGATCCCCTTCGCGGAGCAGTGGTTCAGAATGGCCATAACCATCAGCAAGCTGCGGCCGAGACGCGATATCTCAGTGCAAACAAGCATATCTCCACGATGCATTTTCTTCAGGACTTTCCCGAGCCGCCGCTCCTCCCACGCTACCGTACCGGAAACGGACTCCGAGACCCATCTGTCGATGACGAGGTTGTGGCCCCTGCACCATTGTCTGATTTCAAATTTTTGGTTTTCGAAGGTCTGCATATCCGTGCTGACCCTTACATAGGCAAAAGTGGACATAATAATATAAGGTATAAGAAACTGTAATTACGACTTGCCGCAGTCTTCGATTTCTCAGACACTGTGCCTTATTTTGCTCTCCAGAACAGGTTCGAAAAGCCTTAAATACAAAAATTTAAGAAATTTTTAAAAATTTTTTCTAACTCACATTGAAAGAGAAACTAGGCGTGCGGCTTATAGTTTTGCACCTGTTTCGGCTCGTTTGATAAAGAATTTTTATTCATTTGGTGCAATCTTAATGAAAATAATTTCAGTTTTTTAACTCGGGCGCTCCGGCATCATTTGTTTTTAAGAAAATCTTTTTTTAAGTTTGCAGGTGCTTCATCGCCCTATAATACGCCCGTTTTTTCGTGCGGAGCGAGAGGGCTGCGGGAAGCGGAAAGGAATTGTATAACTATTCAACTATATGTTTAATTAAATTCACGCTTATGAAAAAAGTTAAACTTTTTTTCACGGTGTTGGCACTTTCCATCTGTGCTCTGGCTTACGGTCAGAACATCACGGTGAAGGGTACAGTATCAGATTCCGCGAGCGGAGAAGGCATACCATTCGCCTCCATCCAGCTCAAGGGAACGATGACAGGAGCCAATACTGATGCCAATGGAGAGTACTCCATCTCTGTGCCGGCTGACGGCATTCTCGTATTCTCTTCAGTAGGTTACACCACTCAGGAAGTGGCCGTGGGCGGCAAGGCCGTGCTGAACGTTGTCCTCAGCGCCGACGCGGAGTTCCTCGAGGAGACCATCGTCGTGGCTTTCGGTACAGCGACGAAGAGTTCGTTCACAGGCTCCGCCGCAGTAGTGAACGAGGAGAAGCTCGCGAAATCACAGGTAGCATCCATCACCAACGCCCTTGCAGGTGCTGTGGCGGGTGTCCAGCTTACATCCTCGAACGGCGCACCTGGCGCAACCTCCACCATCCGCATCCGCGGTTTCAGCTCCATCTCCGCAGGCCAGAGCCCGCTCATCATCGTGGACGGCGCTCCATTCTCCGGAGACCTCTCTACCATAAATCAGGCTGACGTGGAGTCGATGTCCGTTCTCAAGGATGCCGCATCCAACGCCCTCTACGGCGCTCGCGGCGCTAACGGCGTCATCATCATCACCACGAAGAGCGCGAAGAAGGGCCAGGCTACCGTGACCTTCGACGCCAAGTATGGTATAAACAACCGCGCCCTGCGCGACTACAATGTGATCAAGGATCCTGCTCTCTACTATGAGACACAGGCTACAGCCTTGAACAACTACTACCTCAGCAACGGTTACTCCGCTGATGCCTCGCTCGCGAAGATCAACGCGAACATATGCGGTGATACCGCCAGCGGCGGTGTGGGATATAACATCTGGACTTATCCGGAAGGACAGTATCTCATCGGCAGCAATATGAAGCTCAACCCTAACGCGACTCTCGGCCGCGTGGTGAACTACAAGGGCGAGGACTACTTCGTCACCCCTGACGACTGGTCCGATATCGCTTACCGTACCGGTGCACGCCAGGAATATAACGTGGCAGTATCAGCCGCCCAGGACCGCGCAAGCTTCTACGCTTCCATCGCATATCTGGAGAATCAGGGTATCACGGCAGCTTCCGATATGGAGCGCCTCACGGGACGTCTTCGCGCCGACTATCAGGCGAAGGACTGGCTGAAGGTCGGAATGAATTTCTCCTATGCCCGCTTCCGTTACAATTCCCTCAGCAACAACGGTTCCAGCACCTCCACCGGTAACGTGTGGGCCTTCACATCCCAGATGGCCCCTATCTATCCGGCCTACATCCGCAACGCTGACGGTACCATCAAGAGGGACGCCAACAACTTCGAGATGATGGACTACGGTTCCGGCCTGAACGCAGGCTTCGCCCGTCCGTTCATCTCCGACGCGAACCCTATGATGGACCTCTCCCTGAACACGAACGAGTCTGAGGGCAACTCCGTCTCCGCAAACGGCTTCGCCGACTTCCAGATCCTCCCGGGCCTCAAGTTCACGGTGAACGGTACGGTATATGTGGACGAGACCCGCTACACTTATGTGTACAACCCTTACTACGGACAGTTCGACTCCACGGGCGGTACCGTCTCCAAGGAGCACGACCGTCTTATGACCTATAACCTCCAGCAGCTCCTGAACTACAACAAGTCGTTCGGCCTGAACAATGTCTCCCTCATGCTCGGCCACGAGTACTATGACAGCAGGACCTACGGCCTCTGGGCGAGCAAGTCTCAGATGTTCAGCCAGTCCAACAAAGAGCTCAGCGGCGCCGTCGTGGACGGACAGAGCGCCGGCTCCTCCATCTCGGAGTACAACAACGAAGGTTACTTCTTCCGCGGACAGTACGACTACGACAACCGCATCTTCGCCTCCGCCTCCTTCCGTCGCGACGCGTCCTCGCGCTTCCATCCGGACTACCGCTGGGGTAACTTCTGGAGCTTCGGTGCCGCGTGGATTCTCAACAGGGAGTCCTGGTTCGACGCAGCCTGGGTGAATGAGCTGAAGGTCAAGGCCTCCATCGGTAGCCAGGGTAACGACAACATCGGTTCCTACCGCTACACCGACCTCTTCGACATCACCAACTCCTCAGGCAAGGTCGCCACATCGTTCTCCACGAAGGGCTCCAAGACCATCACCTGGGAGACCAACACGAATATGAACGTCGGCGTGGAGTTCGGCCTCTTCGACCGCATCTCCGGTAGCGTCGAGTACTTCAACCGTCTCACCACCGATATGCTCTTCAGCTTCCCTGTGGCTCCGTCGCTCGGCTACTCGAGCTACTACGCCAATGTCGGCGATATGAAGAACTACGGAATCGAGCTCGAGCTCGGCGCGAACCTCGTGAACACGCGCAACTTCTCCTGGGACGTCAACTTCAACCTCACCTGGCTGCGCAACCGCATCACCAAGCTCGACGATGCGAAGAAGACCACCACCGCCCACGACAAGAACGGCAAGGAGTACAAGGGTTATCAGTCGGGCAGTATGTTCATCGCAGAGGACATCTCCCTCTACTCCTGGTATCTGAAGGAGTTTGCGGGAGTGGATCCTGAGACCGGAGAGTCCCTCTGGTACTACGATGAGGTCACCTATCAGAAGGACGCGGCAGGCAACGACGTGGTCGACGCTGACGGAAACAAGGTAGTGGAGAGCCGCGAGAGGAAGACCACAAACACCTGGTCGAACGCCGACTATTACCTGACCGGAGAGTCCACCATAGCCCCGTTCTACGGCGGTTTCGGCACGAGTGTACAGCTCCACGGCTTCGACTTCTCCATCAACTTCTCCTATCAGATGGGCGGACGCGGATACGACAGCACCTACGCTGCACTTATGTCGTCCCCTACTTCGAACAACGGCGGTTACAACTACCACGCCGATGTCTTCAAAGCCTGGACTGCTGAGAACACTTCCTCAGACATCCCTCGCTTCCAGTTCGACGACTCTTACAGCGCGGCCTCCTCGACCCGCTTCCTCACCAGCGCGAGGTATCTCAACATCGAGAACATCAACTTCGGCTACACCTTCCCGTCGAAGCTGACGCGCAAGTTCGGCGCCGAGTCGCTGCGCCTCTATGTGGCGGCCGACAACGTATGGTACTTCTCCGCCCGTCAGGGATTTGACCCTCGCCAGACATACACCGGCTCGTCGAACGCGACGAACTACTCTCCGATGAGGACCATCTCCGGCGGTATCACCGTTAAATTCTAAATGACGCTATATTATGAAAAAAATAGTTTACAAGCTTTCAATACTGGCTCTTGCCGCGGTCGCTTTCAGCGGCTGTATCAAGGAGACCTTCCCGCAGGGTTCCAGCGCCACTTCCGAGCAGGTGGGCGGCTCCTCCACCGCGCTTGAGGCCTCGATGAGCGGCATTCCTGCCCAGATGGCCCAGGGTTACCTCGTGTACGGCAATCAGACTCACGAGACCGACCTCGGCTACCCGTCCTTCATGATGCAGTTCACCGAGCTGATGGGAGACATCTTCCCTCTCGGGGCGAACTCCGGCTACGACTGGTTCCGCAACTACAACATCTGTAGAAGTATGGCGGACAATACCTATTACTCCTACCTGCCTTGGCGCACGCTCTATATGTTCGTCAAGTCGGCTAACGACATCATCAAGGCCGTGGATCCCGAGAACGCTAATGCGGCCCAGCTCGCATACCTCGGTATGGGATACGCCTACAGGGCCTTCGACTACTATCATCTGATGAATATGTACGAGCCGGTGCTGAACAAGTACACCGACTGCACCAAGGTCCAGGGCCTCACCGTCCCTATCATCACCGACCAGACCACTGAGGAGGAGGGCAAGAACAACCCTCGCGTGACTCACGACGAGATGGTGAAGTTCATCCTCTCCGACCTCGACAAGGCAGAGGAGTACCTGAAGGACTATAAAGTAACCGACCTCCACTATCCGTCCATCGCGGTGGTCTATGGCATCAAGGCCAAGGTCTATATGTCCGACAAGCAGTACGCAAACGCCGAGAAGTACGCCCGTATGGCCATCGACGCCTCCAAAGCCACACCTCTGACCCAGGCCCAGTGGGAAGACCCGAGCACCGGATTCAATACGGCTAACGCCGCCTGGATGTGGTACATCTCCTACTCGGCAGAGAATATGGGCAACCTCTGCAACTGGATAGGCTGGGCTTCCGCCGAGTCTGACTGGGGATATGCCTCCCTCACCATCCCGGGTATCAACCGCTGGATCTATGACAGGATTCCTGACACCGATTTCCGCAAGCACAGCTGGCTGGACCCTCTCAAATACGACTACTACGACTACAAGACCTGCCGCACCAAGGAGTGGATCGAGGAACTCCCGGCATACACGTCCCTGAAGTTCCGCTGCGTGGGCGGCGACTACAAGACTTATTCCATCGGCGGAGTATGCGACGTCCCTCTTATGAGAGTGGAGGAGATGTACTACATCGAGGCCGAGGCCAGAGGTCTTCAGGGTGACCTTGCGGGCGGAGCGGCGCTTCTCCAGGCATTCGTCTCCAAATATCGCCAGTCAGATTACACCTGTATCTTCAAGAGTGAGGCCGCATTCGAGGATGAGATTCTCTTCCAGAAGAGAGTGGAGTTCTGGGGCGAGGGCATAGCGTTCTTCGACGCCAAGAGAATGCAGGCGGGCACGCTGCAGTATTACGAAGGGACCAATGCGCCAGGTTCATATTTTTATCTCAACGCCGAGGGCATCAAGCCTAACTGGAACTACGTGATTCCGAACAGCGAGGTCAGCAACAACCCGGCCCTCGACGGCTACAACAACCCGGATCCTTCTCAGAAGATAAGCCCGGCAGCGTAACAAAAGATAAAGATCAGACATTATGAAGACTATATACAACAAATTATTCGCAGCGCTCGCATTCGCGGCTCTTCTGAGTCCGACTGCCTGCGTGGAGGAGGCTCCGGAATACAAGAAGGCCGATGCTGTCGGCAACGCCGAAGTTTATTTCCCGAGCGACCTTGTGACTTCCTATAACCTCAAGGACTACGATGGAAGCTTTTCCATCGCAGTGAAGCGTGTGGACGGCACCGAGCAGATGACAGTTCCGCTTACGGTTTCGGCCGACGCGATATTCACCGTTCCGTCTTCCGTCACTTTCGGAGCGGGCGCCACTGATGCAAAGATCAGCTTCGCCTACGACATAGACAAGGTGGAGGCCGAAAAGGAATATCCGGTATCCATCACTCTGGGCGACCAGACCACTCCTTACGGCGTGAGCAAATACGACTTTACCGTTTCCATTCCGGCTGCCTGGAGCATATGGACCGGCGATGACGGGAAAGTGTCCGGGAAAGTGCACGTGTATGAAGTATGGTGGGGAGAGGATGAAGTCGAGACTCTCTACTATCAGGATCTCGGCAATGACCTGTGGTACTGCTACATCGAGAACTGCTGGGACACCAGCGGTGATGCCAAGGCCCAGAATTACTACTTCTACTGGGACAAGAAGACGGATTACCTGTCAGTTCCTTTACAGTATATGGGATGGTCTTATAATGGCCTAAAGGTCTATGCTGCAGATGCAGAGGGCTTCTACACGATGTACTACGGAGCCGACTGGCTTGCCGGAAAAGGCGGAGTCGAGTGGCTTTATCCGCAGCTCGGTGAGGAGCGTCCTTACTACGACGGCAACGGCGGCTTCTATCTTGCAAGCTACTATACCTTTGGCCCGGCATCGGAATCCGGCGAAGATTTCGGTAGAGGATTTCTCTTCGGAGGAGACAAAGACTATGCTATAGCCGAAGGCTTCGTCCGCACCATAGACTACAACGGTGACAAGTACATCGGTGCTTCCAGCCCTCTGTATGACGGTGAGGCCGCTTCCGAATTCTATGCTTCCGACGAGGAGGCGACACCTGTGGAGTTCGAGTCACAGCTCCGTTTCGACGCTTCTTATCAGCCGGATGACGAGAAAGAGGAAGTCAAGGAAGGTACTCTGACCACATATTATCTCAAGGACTACTTCGGAGAAGGCCACTGCCTCGCTTTCACGGCTCCGGCACCTGAGCTTCTCACGAACGGTTCCGAGATCTCCGATGTGGAGAATGACCAGGCCACAGGAATCTACGTGTTCGGAAATCCTCTCTACGTGTCCGTAAAGAAGGGTGTGTTCACTTTCGAGGAAGGCAACGAATTCCCTACCGTCTCCATAGTCCTCAAGGTCTTCACCAAGAACGAGGAGGGAGAGAAAGTATTCGACTTCGATCAGGTAAGCGAGTCGTTCACCGCTACAGCCTACGCCAAGGATAACTACACCATCGATGACATCTATGGCGGCCTTCTTGAGGACTACCTCGGGACCTGGACTATCGCAAGCTACGACTACTTCGATGAGACTGACTATGCTTACGACATCACCCTCTCGGATGCAGGCCTCGATGAGGAAGGGGACCAGCTTGTGAAGATTCAGAATATGTCCGGTTACGGCAATTATTTCCAGGACGAGATATATGCCTACTACAGTGGTTATGTGCTCTATGTTTATCCGCAGGTACTCGAGGGGAAATATAAGGACTACTCAATCGAACTTTATACCTTCGACCCGGATTCCAAAAAAGCTTATAGCAAATATCCTGTACTGGGCGGAATCTGCTCTGACGGTAACCTTGCGTTCGTGAGCTTGTACGACAGCGCCAACATCAGCGGTTTCGCTTACTATCTCCCTGATGACAAGTCATACCTCGCCATCATCTCGAATATACGCGGACTTATCGATGACTCCACTTCAGCCCTTTCGGCAGGACGTCACGTGATGCTTGAGCCTCAGCAGGATTATCTGCAGGCACTATCTTCCGTAGTATCAGCGAAGAGCGCGAAGGTCGGCGGAGAGAGGATCGTCCTCACCAAGAAGTCGGACAGCGTCAGAAGCTTCTCGCATTCTCCGGTAGAGAAAGCCCCGAAGAATCTCTCCGAGAAAGCATTCGTACCTGTGATATAATACAGAAGTAATCCATACGGAGAGGGGAGTGTGACTTCAAGGAGCCGACACTCCCCTCTTTTTGATTTGTTTCTTAGAATATGAGCATAAAAAGAACACTATTACTGTCATCTCTGCTTGTCTGCGCTCTCGCCTGCCGGAAAACGGTGAACGAGGAGCCGCTACCGCAAGTCGAGGGACCCGGAGTAGAGACACAAGACTCTCCTTCTTCCATCTCAGGGTCCGTGGACGTCCAGTTTTCAGATGCCCTCGCGGACTATCTCTGCTCTCAGCTGGGCGACAGGGGTGAGGGCGCGAGCCTTACCGGGGCATTCGCCGACACTCGTGCCGGCGGACTCGATGCCGTTATGTCCGAACTCGGCATAAGCAGCATCGAGCGCATCTTTCCGGATGCGGGCGAGTGGGAAGCGCGACACCGCGCCGCGGGCCTGCATAAGTTCTTCAGAATCACCTATGCGGACAGCGTGACACATACCAGAGCCGCTGCCGCACTCGAGGAGCTTCCCGGAGTGGTCTCAGTGGATGTACCGCATAGCATCGTCTCCAGGGCCATCCCGTTCAACGATCCGTACGCCTCCTATCAGTGGCACTACTACAATGACGGTACCCTGAAGAACGGGTTCGTGAAGGGAGTCGACATCAATGTAGTCCCGGTATGGGAGCAATACACTGCAGGCAGTAAAGATGTGATAGTCTGTGTCGTGGACAGTGGAGTGGATGCAGCCCATCCGGATCTTTCCGGCGTGGTGATACCTGACGGCGAGGACGGCAGCCGCAGTTTCTTCGAAGACGGGGACATCACTACCACACCCGGCCGCCACGGGACTCACGTGGCGGGAACCATAGCCGCCATAAACAATAACGGCATCGGAGTCTGCGGCATCGCCGGCGGCGATGACGGCACGGGCGGAGTCCGCATACTTTCCGCCCAGATGCTCGACGAATCGAACGACACGAGAAGGAGCCGATCCTTCGATGCCATAGTCTGGGGGGCCGACCACGGCGCGGTCATCAGCCAGAACAGCTGGGGCTATGTGTACGAATCAGAGACTGATGCCAGAAACACGCCCACTCCGGAGGCTTTCAAGGCGGCGGTAACTTATTTCACAGAGAACGCAGGATTCGACAAGGACGGTAAGCAGACCGGACCTATGGCCGGAGGCATCGTCATCTTCGCGGCTGGAAACGATGCCTGGGCCTACGACCCTCTGTCCGGTTACGAGAAGGTGTTGTCGGTGGGAGCGATAGCTCCTAACGGTAAGGCCTCCTATTATACAAACTACGGCGACTGGGTGGATATCTGCGCGCCGGGCGGCGATAAGTATGTAGCAGACCCGGAGGGTAGGATATTGAGCACGGCGCAGGGTAGTTACGTCTGGTTACAGGGGACCTCTATGGCCTGCCCGCACGTCAGCGGTGTGGCGGCTCTTGTAGTGTCCCATTTCGGAGGTCCCGGATTCACCTGCGCCCAGCTCTGGGACAAGCTTCTGCTCGGAGCTGACTGGAATGCACGTTCGGCATCCTCGCAGATCGGACCGAAACTCGATGCCTATGGGGCATTCACCGCCGGCGAGGGTGAGGCGCCTGTCATCACCACGGACTATACGGGAGACTATACGCTCAGATCTCACGAGAGCCTCTCCGTGACCTATAATATCACTTCGAAACTCAGCATCCCTGTCTCTGTAAGCTTCGAAGCCAACTCCTCCGCCATCACTTACAGGATGGGGGACGAGCGGACTCTGGTTATGAGCGTGAACGCTCTCGAGGCGAAGCCGGGGACATACAGAGCTACCATCACCGCCAAACATACCGACAGACTGTCGAGTGTCAAAAACATAGAGATCACCATTCTGGAGAATCACGCTCCGGTGATTGTAGGGCAGATCCCAAGTATGGTGGTGGAGGATATGGCTCCTGTCACTATAGATATGACGGACTATATCACCGATGCGGACGGGGAGTATCTGACTTATGACTTCCTGCCTTCTGCAGTGAACGTGGCTAACTTCTCCGTGAGCCGGAACACCTTGACCATCACGCCGAAAGCCTACGGTACCACGGATGTCGTGATCACGGCGTCGGATGCCAGGGGCAAGGGCGTGGAGATGCCGTCTTTCCGTTTCGTCGTGTATGACTCTTCCGTAGGCTTCTCGGCCTGGCCGGTACCTGTCACCGATGTCCTCAGGCTCCATAGCGGAACCGAAAAGGAGATGGAGGTGGTCATCACCACCGCGAACGGACGCGAAGTTTACCGCTCCATGGTGAAGGGCAGCGCGTTTTCACCCGCGAAGATTGACCTCAGCTCCGTGGCCGCAGGCCGTCTGGAGCTTTCGGTAAGCTTCTCCGGCAAGACATTCAGCCGTAATATAGTGAAACGTTAGGTGAGTATGAAAAAAAGAATATTGGCGATTACTGTCGCACTGGCCGCTGCGGCGGCCGTCTCATACGCTCAGAGCACCTCGCAGACCGCTGCGATGGAGTCGGGCATTATCCCTCGCGACCCCGCTGTGCTTGCGCTTGCAGGCGTGGAAGCTCTCGCAGAGCATAGCGCCTGGGCGGCGCCGGGCAATGTCGCTTCGACCGCGTTTTCGCAGCACAGTTTCGACGCTGCGCTCTCGGCTCAGATCTGGAATCCTGACGGGACGGCATCGCAGCTTTACAATGCCGGCCTTGCCTGCAATCTGAAAGACAAGTGGGGTTTCGCCGCCGCCGTTTCGATGGACAGGGGCGAGGCGTATCAGGTCTATGATGCAAACGGCAGGAGTCTGGGAGACTACACTCCTTCGGACTTGGAAGCCGCTTTCGGCGCGAGCTGGCGCTTTCTGGATTTCCTCTCCGCAGGCGTGGGAGTCAAGTATATGAAAAGCAGTCTGGCTTCGGACTATTCGCTGTCTGCAGTGGCCTTCGACGCTATGCTCAATGCTGTTTTCGGCGGTCTGAACGCCTCGGCGGGGATTGTGAATGCCGGCGGCGGTGCTGACGGCTACGATCTCCCGTCTTCTGTCAGAGCTGCTGCGGCCTACACGGCAGCCCTCTCGGAAAAGCACGCGGTGAAAGCCGGAGCGCAGCTGGACTATTACCTTGTCGGCGGGCTTAATCTGGGCCTCGGTGCGCAGTATTGCTACGCTGACTTCGTATCCGTCCGTGCCGGATATAATCTCTCTTCGGACGGCCTGCTCCCTTCGTATGCTTCGGTGGGACTCGGCCTGAAATACGCCGGCTTCGGTCTGGACGCGGCCTACCTGCTTTCCGGACCTCTGTCCGGCACCATTTCCGCCGGTCTGCGCTACTCGTTCTAGTGCGCAGGCGGCCTTAGTGGTACGTCACACGGGGTGAAAAAGACGACATTTTTCACCCCGGAGGCCCATAAAATACTGTTCGGGGTGAAAAAGACGACCTTTTTCACCCCGAATTGCGTCAGAAAGGAAGAAAGAGCCACGAAAGTGCCGCGGACTTGCAAAAGTGCAAGGCAAATCATATATTTGCGCAATCCAAACCGAAAAGGCTTATGGCACTTAAACACATCCTCGGCGCAGGGCTCGCTCTGTGCCTTATTACATCTTGCGATATGCAGAATCCGCTTCTTTGCGACTCACCTCTTCAGTACGGCGCGCCGCAGTTCGACAAAATCAAGACAGAACACTATCTCCCGGCCTTCGAGCAGGCCATCGCCCAGGCCAAGGCTGAAATCGACGCCATCGTCGCCGAGCCGCGCGACCCGGACTTCGAAAACACCATCCTCGCCCTCGAGCAGGCGGGAAGCCGTCTCGACGACATCTCGGGCATCTTCTACAACCTTCTCGAGGCCGACACTAACCCGCAGATGCAGGAGATAGCCGAGAAAGTCGCCCCGATGATGACAGAGTATTCGATGTACGTCTCCCTGAACGAGACGCTCTTCTCCCGCATAAAAGCCGTCCACGACAGCAATCCGACTCTCGAAGCGGATCAGAAACGTCTGCTGGAGGATACCTACAGATCATTCACCCGCAGCGGAGCGAACCTCAGCCCCGAGGACAAGCAGACTTACAGCAAACTCAGCGAAGAGCTCTCGCTGCTCACGCTCCAGTACGGCAAGAACCTGCTCGCCGCCACGAACGCCTATACCCTGAACCTTACGGACGAAACTTCGCTCGAAGGGCTTCCTGAATTTGTCCGCGAGGCGGCCGCCGAAGCGGCCAATTCCAAAGGCACCTCCGGCTGGACCTTCGATCTGAGCGCCCCGAGCTACTCGGCGCTTCTCAAATACAGCCCGCTGCGCGATCTGCGCAGGCAGATATGGATGGCTTACAACACCAGGGCCACCGAGGGCGAGAACAGCAATCTCGAACTCTGCCGCCGTATAGCGCAGACGCGACTGGAGATAGCTCAGCTTCTGGGGTATGAAACCTATGCCGATTACGCCCTCGAAGAGCGTATGGCGAAGAACCCTCAGACGGTAAACGAGTTCATTCAGAAGCTGCTCGTCCCGTCCCTTCCTGTCGCGCGCGAAGAAGTGAAGGAGCTGCTCGCCTACGCCCGCTGCGGCGGCTTCGAGGATACAGAGATTCAGCCTTGGGACTTCTCCTACTGGTCAGAGAAGCTGATGGACGAGAAGTACTCCATAAACGATGAGCAGCTCAAGCCTTACTTCCGTCTGGAGAACTGCATCGAGGCCATCTTCTCGCTGGCGAACCGCCTCTACGGCCTGAGCTTCGAGGAGCGCAAGGATATCCCTGTCTATCATCCGGACGTGAAAGTCTATGACGTGAAGGACAGCAGCGGCCGCCACAAAGCCCTCTACTATGCCGACTTCTTCCCTCGCGACAGCAAGAGGGGCGGAGCCTGGATGACGGAATTCAGGGGGCAGAGCATAGTGGACGGCGTGGAGAGGCGCCCTCTGATAAGTATGGTCACGAATTTCTCCAAGCCTGCCGCCGGAAAGCCGGCCCTTCTCACCCACGATGAGCTCACCACTCTGCTTCACGAGTTCGGCCACTGCCTGCACGGGATATTGGCCGAAGGCCGCTATGCCTCGCTGACGGGCACGAACGTCTCGCGCGACTTCGTCGAGCTGCCGTCGCAGATTATGGAGAACTGGGCTTTCGAGCCGGAGTTTCTCGACGGCTTCGCGCGCCACTACGAGACCGGCGAAGTGCTCCCGGACAGTCTGATACGCAAGATCGTGGACGCGAAGAACTATCACGCGGCCTACGCGCAGGTGCGTCAGCTCCAGTTCGGTATCCTCGATATGGCCTGGCATTATCAGAAGACGATGACGCAGATGGGTACGATAGAGTTCGAGAAAGCCGCTCTCAAGTCTTCTGCCGTGATCCCTTCCATCCCGCAGGCCTGCACTTCCACGAGCTTCAGCCATATCTTCTCCGGCGGCTACAGCGCGGGCTACTATTCATACAAATGGTCCGAGGTGCTGGAAGCCGACGCGTTCAGCCTCTTCAAGGAGAAGGGCATCTTCAGCACGGAGGTGGCACACTCCTTCCGCGACAATATCCTCTCGCGCGGAGGCAGTGAGGACGAGGCCGTGATGTACAGGAATTTCCGGGGACACGACCCTCAGCCTGAGGCTCTTCTGGAGAAGCTCGGCATAGTGCCGGCCGGCAGATAGGATAATCCTTTGAACGAGAATAGAGATATGTTGCGTAAAGTAAGAATCGCGCTTGCCGCCATCTTCTTCATCTGCATCACCCTGCTGCTTGCCGGCATAGGCGGGCAGTGGTGGGGATGGATGGCTAAACTGCAGTTTCTGCCCGCCTGTATGGCGCTGAATCTGGCGGTGATCGTGGGAGTGCTGCTCGTCACCGTGCTGCTGGGGAGGGTGTACTGCTCTTTCATCTGCCCGCTGGGAGTGCTCCAGGACCTCATCATCCGGCTCAGACGTCTGAGTGGGAAAAAGAAATTCGCCTATCGCAAGGCGGGCTTTCTGCGCTATGCTGTACTGGCGGTCTTCGTCGTCTGCCTCATAGCGGACCTGCAGTTCATCGTGGCCCTGATAGCCCCGTACAGCGCGTACGGCCGTATGATATCCGGCCTCGTGCATCCTCACGGCTGGTTAGTTCCGACTGTCGCCGGGGTGACGTTCCTTCTGCTCGCCATCCTCGCCTGGACGTCCGGACGGGCCTGGTGCAATGAAATATGCCCCGTGGGCACCATCCTGGGCCTGTTCTCCCGCTACTCCCTGTTCGGAGTGCACATCGACAGGAGCAGATGCGTGGGCTGCAAGCTCTGTGAAAAGAGCTGCAAATGCCACTGCATCGATGCCGCCTCGGGCACAGTGGACCGCTCGCGCTGCGTAGTCTGTCTCGACTGCATCGGAAGCTGCCGCAAGGGGGGCATCAGCTACGGCCCGCTTACCCGCAAAGCTCAGAAGGCAGCTGAAGCGTCCGGTCCCGGCTCTGCGGGAGTCGATGAGTCCCGACGCGCATTTATGGTGGCCGGAGTCCTGCTCGGGACTTCAGCGCTCTCCCACGCGCAGAACAAGCTCGACGGCGGGCTCGCTCCGGTGGTGCCGAAGCGCGCCCCCGAACGTGCGCAGAGGATTACTCCTCCGGGCTCCGGGAGTCAGAAGGACTTCTATTCGCGCTGCACCGCCTGTCAGCTCTGCGTGTCGAACTGCCCGAACTCGGTGTTGAGGCCGTCCACTGACCTGGAGCATCTTATGCAGCCTCAGATGGGCTTCGAAAAGGGCTTCTGCCGTCCGGAATGTACCCTCTGCTCGACTCTCTGTCCGGCCGGGGCCATCACGGCGATCACTCCTGAAGAGAAGACTGCCATCCATATAGGGCACGCGGTGATAGATTATTCCCTCTGCATTGCGTACAACGGCGAGCACTGCCGCAGCTGCGGATCGCACTGTCCGGCGGGGGCCATAAGCTATGTGGCGAAGGATCCTGACGACGAGAAGACAGTCCGTATCCCGACGGTGCACGAGGACAGCTGCATAGGCTGCGGCAAGTGCGAATACCTCTGTCCGTCGCGTCCTGTTTCCGCTATCCGTGTGGAGGGCTATAATGACCATATAATCAGCTGAAGTTATGAGTGAGAAAATATCCAGAAGGGAATTCGTGAAGAGGGCGGGGGTCGGCACGGCCGCTCTCGCGGCCGTCGCGGCCTGCGGCCGCGGGGCCGGAAGGCCCGCCGACCCCGCCGAGGGCTCTATGCCGATGCGGACCAACCCTAAAGACGGCGACTCCGTATCCCTGCTCGGCTACGGCTGTATGCGCTGGCCGATGATAAAGGACAGCGAAGGCAAGGACATAATAGACCAGGGCAAGGTGGACGAGATGATAGATTACGCCATCTCTCACGGGGTGAATTACTTCGACTCCTCGCCGGTGTACCTTATGGGCCAGAGCGAGGAAGCCACGGGAAAGTCCCTTAGCCGCTATCCTCGGCAGAGCTACTATGTGGCCACGAAGCTTTCGAACTTCCGGGACTTCTCCCGTCAGGAGTCTATGCGGATGTACCGGGCCTCGTTCGAGCGTTTCCGCACCGATTATATAGACTATTATCTGCTCCATTCCCTGAGTGACGCCGATGCTTTCCGGACCCGCTATATAGACAACGGTATGATGGATTTCCTGCTTGCGGAGCGCGAGGCGGGGCGCATCAGGAATCTCGGTTTCTCTTTCCACGGGCCTCAGGAGGGCTTCGACTCCCTGATGGAGGTGCACGAGAAGTATCATTTCGATTTCGTGCAGATCCAGATGAACTACGTGGACTGGAACCATTGCGGCAGCAGGGAGACTAATGCAAGCTATATGTACGATGAGCTTGTGAAGCGGGGCCTTCCTGTCGTGATTATGGAACCTCTTCTCGGAGGGCAGCTCGCGAGCGTGCCGCGCAGGGTGGCCGATATGCTGAAGGAGAGGGAGCCGTCGAAGTCCGTAGCCTCCTGGGCTTTCCGCTTCTGCGGGACCCATCCGGGAGTGTTCACTGTACTCAGCGGTATGACCTATCTGGACCATCTGAAGGACAATCTCGACACTTTCCTGCATTTCGACCCTCTGGACGAGGGGGAGCTCGCTCTGCTGGAGAGCGTGGCGGGGATGATACGCGACTATCCTCTGGTGCCTTGCACCGCCTGCCAGTACTGTATGCCTTGCCCTTACGGCATAGATATCCCGGGAGTTTTCCGTCACTACAACTCCTGCGTGAATGAGGGGACCATTGCGGAGAGCGCGGCTCAGAAGGATTTCCGCAAGCTCCGGCGGCAGTATCTGACGTCCTACGACAAGGCTATCGAGTCTGTGCGTCAGGCTGACCACTGCATCACCTGCGGGGAGTGCGTGAGCCACTGCCCGCAGCATATCCGCATCCCGGCGGAGCTGCGGCGCATCGACGCTTACGTGGAGAAACTGAAGCAGGGGACGCTGTAGATGCCCGATCAGGTCGGGCATGACGCAAAACGTCATTGCCGGCTTGCTCTTCGCGTCATTGCCGGCCCCGGACCGGCAATCTGCCCTGCCGGGAGCAAAAGATGCCCGATCAGGTCGGGCATGACGCAAAACGTCATTGCCGGCTTGCTCTTCGCGTCATTGCCGGCCCCGGACCGGCAATCTGCCCTGCCGGGAGCAAAAGATGCCCGATCAGGTCGGGCATGACGATGAGATGCAAGATGCCCGATCAGGTCGGGCATGACAAAAACCGATCAGGTCGGGCATGACGCAAAACGTCATTGCCGGCTTGCTCTTCGCGTCATTGCCGGCCCCGGACCGGCAATCTGCTCTGCCTGCAGCAAAGTCAGCGTCCCCTTACCGCACGGTGTCGAGGATGACGAGCACGGGGGCGGGACGGTTCAGGCTGAGGCGGACCCGGGTGCCGGAGGCACGGTTCAGACTCGCCTTCCACCAGTTGTCCCAGACCACCGCATCGGTAGGCCAGTGGAGGCCCTCGGAGTGCATCTTAAGAGAATTGTCCGGAGAAAAGAGAGAAACCTTCTGCCCCGGGACGGTCTGAAACTCTATCCTGTCGGAGAGTACGGCAAAAGCCTCGCTCCAGTCCGACACCATCCGCACATCGACCCCTCGGGCGGAGAGCCCGGACTCCTTTTCGTATTCCATAAGAAGGGACAGATTCCCCAGAGTATGGGCCTCGCTCTTGCCGGAAGCTCCCAGAATCCGTATCTGCGAGACATCGGGCCAGGTCTCGAGCGCATAGTGCAGAGCCTTCGTCTGGTCGTTCGTCTCCTGATCGCCGCTTCGCACCACCTTCCCGCAGAAGCGCTCCAGAACGCCCGGAGCGACGGAATCCATATCCCCGATGACCGCGGAAGGAGTAATCCCCCTGCGCAGAAGGGTGCTGAGCGCCCCGTCGCAGCAGATAATGTGCTCCGCAGAAGAAAGCAGCGACAGGGGCCCCCGTGTGCGGGGGAACTGCCCGTTGCAGACTATGGCTACGCAGACTCCCATCAGCCCCGGCGGGTTTTGGCGATCTCGGCCCCGGAAGTGCCGGCGGAGCAGCGGTAGGAGCAAGGCTCACGGAAACCGAGCAGGAAGGTCCTGATGTCCATACGCTTTTTGCCCGAGAGCTGGAGCTCGCGGATCTGTACGGCTCCGTCCGAAGTGCCCACAGACAGGTAAGTCTTGCCGTCGGAGGCGATTTCGCCCGGTTTCAGACGCTCTGAAGGGGAAGCGCAGGCTTGCGCAGCAGAGTAGATCTTCACCTGCTGCCCGCTTCCGTCCGCCGAGACGAAGTCGGTGTAGGCGGCAGGATACGGGCTCAGACCTCTTATGAGGTTCAGGATGTTGCGCGTGGAGTCGTTCCAGTCTATGTGGCAGAGCTCGCGGCTGAGCTTCGGAGCAGGCTTGAGGACCTCGCTGCCCTGGATGAACGAGCGCTGGACGCGGGTCTCGACATTGCCCTCGATGATGCCCTGGACAGTCTCGCAGACCAGGTCCGCACCGGCCGCCATCAGGCGGTCGTGCACATCGCCCGCAGTGTCCTCGGGACCGATCCGGCATTCCTGACGGAGAATGATGCCGCCGGTGTCGATATCCTTGTCTATCATAAAGGTGGTCACTCCGGTGACTCTCTCCCCGTTAATCACCGCCCAGTTTATAGGAGCCGCGCCACGATACTGAGGCAGCAGGGCAGCGTGCAGATTGAAGGTACCCAGACGCGGCATCCTCCAGACTTCCTCAGGCAGCATACGGAAGGCCACGACCACGAAAAGGTCGGCCTTCCACGCCTTCAGGGCTTCGAGGAATTCCGGGTCTTTCAGCTTCACCGGCTGCAGTACAGGAATCCCGTGCTGCACGGCGTACTTTTTCACCGCACTCTCATTGACCTTGAGCCCGCGGCCCGCCGGCTTGTCCGCCACAGTCACAACTCCGACTACCTTGTAGCCCTTCCTTATCAGAGCGTCCAGAGGAGCCACGGCAAATTCCGGCGTGCCCATATAGACGATCCGGGTCTTTTTGAAAACACTCATCACTTTACTCTTTATCGACTTCCACCAGGTCTTCAGCTGGTCCATATCCGAAACCGAAGAGTCGTTCACCGCCTTCCAGGACAGGAACACTCCTATCGGAAGCAGAATCGCCGTAGCGAAGAAAGCTCCCCACGCGGCTCCCACCGCCCCGTCCTTGGCCAGTTTCGAGCCCACGATGTCCGCTATATAGTACAGCACGAAGAAGAGCACGGAAATAATCGCCGAGGCTCCCAGTCCTCCCTTGCGTATGAGAGCTCCCATAGGAGCGCCGATGAAGAAGAGGATAAGACAGGCGAGCGCCCCCGCGAATTTCTTCAGGATATCCAGATTCATCCGCCGCAGATAGAACTGATACTCATAGACTTCGCGGTTCAGATTTATCAGCTCGTCGGCAGTCTGCGAGGCCAGGTCGGAGGCTGTGTTGTAGTCGTGGACCTGCTGCTCGAGGTCGTCCCATTTCAGATAATCCGGATTCTCGAAGTCCCTGAGTCCCTTCGCGGCCCAGGCGGTGTCGAGCTGCTCGATGCGCCTCAGGTGGCTGGTCGGCCCCATCATCATCACATAGTGCTTCTCGTGCGTGCGGTCGAAAAGCTCCGTGAGCGAGTCCCTGTTATGCGTCAGCTGCTTCAGATTCATCGCCTTGACCTGGTTCCCGTAGCGGGCGCTGTCGGACTTCTGGAAATTATAGTTTTCGAGCCTTATTATGAGTTCCTGCTTCTCGAAAGCGATCCTCTGGAGCTCCAGAGTGGTGTCGCGGTAGTTGCGGGTATTGTTCTCCTGATAGTTGGCCCCGTTGTAGAGGGTGAAAGTCAGATAGTCCTTGGCCTTCGACATCTTCATCAGCGCGGAGTCCGCCAGAGTCAGGGTGGTGTTACCCTTGTTCCCGGTGTGGTCATAGACCATCACCTTGTGCAGCATCCCGCTGCCCCGGTCCTGAGACTCCACGCGCAGGATGTAGCCGTCGATGCCGTCGTAGAAGGTGCCCGAAGGGATGTTGATTTCTCCCTTGGTCTTGCCGATATCGTCGCGCAGGGTGTAGATCTGGTCGAAGGAATACGGCACGAGGTCGTTCGAGGCGTAGAATGCCAGGACGCTGATGGCGCCGGCGGCGATGAACAGGGGAGCCAGAGTTCTGCTCAGAGGGATCCCCGCCGACTTGATGGCGATGAGCTCGTTGTTCTCCGCCATCTGCCCGACTGTCATCATCGAGGCGAGCAGCGTGGCCAGAGGCAGCGAGTAGGGGAGCATAGTGCAGCTTCCCCAGAGGAGAAACTCAGCTATGATGCCCAGACTCAGACCTTTGCCTACCAGCTCGTCGATGTAGACCCAGAGGAACTGCATCATAAAGATGAATACGACGACCAGCAGGATCGCAATGAACGGCCCCACGAAAGACTTGAGTATGAATCTGTCCAGTCGTTTCATCTATCTTTTCATTCCGCGTCCCTCCGCCCCTGCCGGGGCCTCCGGACCAATATGCATCGACCCCCCCTGCCGGGGCATCCGGTCAGTCATCAAAAGCGACCTCCAGCCCGCGCCGCAAGGCGCAGCCGCGAATCCCTACTTGCCGCCGGTCGCTGCGGCGACGAGCATATCCACCGCCTCACGCAGACCGTCGGCGTTACGGCCGCCGGCCGTAGCGAGGCCCGGCTGTCCGCCTCCGCCGCCCTGGATGAGCTTGGCGGCCTCGCGGATGTCCTTGCCGGCGTTCCTGCCCGCCGCGACGAGGTCATCCGAGTACATCAGCATAAGCTGCGGCTTGCCGTCACTCTCGAATCCGCTGACCAGAGCGGCTCCCTTCAGCTCTTTCTGCAGAAGGAGCGCGGCGTTGCGCAGCATTACGGGGTCCAGATTAGCGCGATCCACAGGCTGGTTCACCACTATGAGGCGTATCCCGTTCACTTCCTTCGCCCTGTCCGTAAGGATCTCGGCAAGCTGCGCGGCTTTCTGGCGCGCAAACTCCTCGGCCGTCTTCTTCAGCTCGGCGTTGTCCTCGAGCATCTTGCGGATGGCCGCCGCGATGTCGGGCATATTGTTCAGCAATCCGCGTGCCGTTTTCAGCAGACCCTCCTCGGCCTTGACGCGCTCTTCGGCGGCCACACCCGTGACTGCCTCGATGCGGCGGATTCCGGCGGCGATGGCGGCCTCGGACACTATCTTGAAAAGGCCGATCTGCCCCGTGGCCTGCGCGTGGCAGCCACCGCAGAGCTCGACGGACTTGCCGAACTTTATCACTCTCACGCGCTCGCCGTACTTCTCCCCGAACAGGGCGATGGCCCCCATCCGCTTCGCCTCTTCCATAGTGGCCCCTCGAGTCTCCTCCTTGCGGAGATTGCTCCGTATAAGCTCATTGACCCTGTCCTCGACAGCGTTCAGCTGCTCGTCGGTCATCTTTGCGAAATGCGAGAAGTCGAAACGCAGGTAGTCCGGACCCACGAATGAGCCCTTCTGCTCCACGTGGGTGCCGAGTGTTTCGCGCAGGGCCTGGTCCAGAAGATGGGTGGCGCTGTGGTTGTTCGTCACGCGCAGACGCCTCTGCTCGTCTATCTGGAGCGTGAACGGCTCCGTGCAGTTCTGAGGGATGCTCTCGGCTATGTGGATTATGAGGTTGTTCTCCTCCACGGTGTTCAGTATGCGGATCTTCTCTCCGTCCGCAGACTCGATCCAGCCGGTGTCGCCGACCTCTCCGCCCTTCTCCGCATAGAACGGAGTGCGGTCGAAGACGAGTTCGAAGAGAGTCTTGTTCTTCTGCTTCACGGTCCTGCGGCGCAGCAGAGTCACGCCTTCGAGGCGGGTCAGGTCATAGCCGCAGAACTCGACCTGGCCGGAGGCGTATTCCGTCCAGTCGCCGAACTCGTTCGCGGTGGCGTTGCGCGCGCGTTCCTTCTGCTTCTGCAGCTCCACGTTGAAGCCGTCCAGATCCACTTCGTAGCCTTTCTCGCCTGCGATGAGCTGAGTCAGGTCGATAGGGAAGCCGTAGGTGTCGTAGAGCCTGAAGGCGTCCGCGCCGGCGATGCGCCGCTCGGCGGACGACTTCTCCATATAGTCATTTATGAGGCTGATGCCCCTGTCCAGAGTCTTGAGGAACGCAAGCTCCTCCTCGCGGATGATGTTCTCTATGAGTGTCTGCTGTGCCGGGAGCTCAGGATAGGCCTCGCCCATATCGTCCACGAGCTGCTGCACGAGCCGGCAGAGGAACGGACGGTCGAATCCGAGGAAGGTGTAGCCGTAGCGCACTGCGCGCCGCAGGATGCGCCGGATGACGTAGCCGGCCTTCGCATTGGACGGCAGCTGGCCGTCCGCAATGGAGAAACTGATGGTGCGGATGTGGTCTGCGACTACGCGCATCGCGACATCCGTCTCGGCGCTCTGCCCGTATCTGTGTCCGGAAAGCTCGGAAATCTTGTCCAGCAGTCCGGTGAAGACGTCGCTGTCGTAGTTCGAATTCTTGCCCTGGAGGACTGCGCAGAGCCTCTCGAAGCCCATACCCGTGTCGATGTTCTTCGCCGGGAGCGGCTCCAGGTGCCCGTCAGCCATCCTCTGATACTGCATAAACACGAGATTCCAGATCTCGATGACGTGAGGGTCGCCGGTGTTCACCAGCTCGCGCCCGCTCCCTCCGCTCGCGGCCTTTTCCCCGGCCGAGCGGATGTCGATGTGTATTTCGCTGCACGGACCGCAGGGACCGGTGTCTCCCATCTCCCAGAAATTGTCGTGCTTGTTGCCGAGTATGATGTGGTCTTCGGGCAGATATTTGAGCCAGACCTGCCTGGCCTCCTCGTCCATAGCGGTGCCGTCTTCGGCGCTGCCCTCGAACACGGTGGCGTAGAGGAGCGAACGGTCTATGCCGTACACGTCCGTGAGAAGCTCCCAGGCCCAGTCGATGGCCTCACGCTTGAAATAGTCTCCGAAACTCCAGTTTCCGAGCATCTCGAACATAGTGTGGTGGTAGGTGTCGTGACCCACTTCCTCGAGGTCGTTGTGCTTCCCGCTGACGCGCAGGCACTTCTGCGAGTCGGTGGCCCTGCGGAATTCAGGTGCGGTGTTGCCGAGGAAAATGTCCTTGAACTGGTTCATTCCGGCGTTCGTGAACATAAGCGTCGGGTCGCCCTTGACGACCATCGGGGCGGAAGGGACGATGGTGTGTCCCTTGGAAGCGAAGAAGTCCAGAAACTTCTTTCTAATCTCTTTCGAAGTCATATCTTAAATTCTATGTTTTCGGATACAAACTGCGAATTTAGCACATTTTTCGCAAATAAACCTTACATTTGTACGATATGTCGGAGCTCAAAAAATACAGCCTGAATCCCGAGACCCTTCTGTATGAACCGCTTAAAGTATCTCTGAAGACTCGTTTCCTGAAGACCCTGCTTGTGTTCGCGATGAGCGTGGGGCTGGCTGTGCTGTATTTCTGGGTCTATAACGCCGTGCTCGGCTACGACCTCCCGAAGACTGCCATACTCAAGAGCCGGAACGCCCGCTGGGCTTCCCGCATCGAGGTTATGAACAGGAATCTGGACATATATGACGAAGTCCTGAGCGGGCTTCAGATGCGCGGAGACGACATCTACCGTTCCATCTTCGGTATGGACGAGATTCCGGAGGCGGTCAGACATTCCGGCCTGGGCGGGGAGAACCGCTATGCGTATCTGGACGGGATAGGCTCCGGGAGTCTGCTGAAAATCACGGCGATGCGTCTGGACAGGATGACTAAGGAGCTCTATGTGGAGAGCAAGTCCTTCGATGAGGTGGCGACCCTTTCGAAGCGCGCCGGAGACATGGCCTCGTGCATCCCGGCGATTTCCCCCATCGAGCCCAAGGCAGGCGAATACCGCCTCACGAGCTCTTTCGGCTACCGCTCCGATCCCATCAGCGGCCGCACCGCCTTCCACGCCGGGCAGGACTTCGCGATGAAGCCGGGGCATCCCGTGTATGCTACGGGAGACGGTAAGGTGGAACAGGTGCAGTTCAATTTCTTCGGCTACGGCAATGTCATAGTCATCGACCACGGCTTCGGCTACAAGACCCGCTACGCCCATCTGAAGAGCATAAATGTGGCAGAGGGGATGGAAGTGAAGCGCGGCGACTGCATAGGCGAGAGCGGCAATTCCGGCAAGTCCACGGGCCCGCACCTGCACTATGAGGTGGTCTACAGGAACTCCGCCGTGAATCCGATGAACTATATGGACCTGGAGATCCCGCTCGAGGAGTATGCCTCGATGGTGGATATGCGCGGAGCCAGCTCGCAGGCGATGACCCGCGAGCCGTTCAGACTTAAAAAGAGATAGGTTATGGGGAAGCGCGCGTACGAATTCGACAAGGTGAACTTCCACATAAAGAAGGTCAGCCTCTCCATCTCCGGGTGGGCGCTCAGGATACTGAAGTATTTCATCGTGAGCGCCACGCTCGCCCTGATATACTATCTGGTCTTTTCGCTGCTCGTCAGCACGGACACCGAGCGCAAGCTCCTGCGCGAGAACAGGATGTATGCGCGGATCTACCCCGAAATGCAGCGCAAGGAGCAGCTCATCGAGGATGTGGTCGAGGGCCTCACCGTGAAGGACGAGCACATCTACAGGGAGATCTTCAACGCCGCTCCTCCTTCGCTCCGTCCGCTCTCCGGGATGGACTACCTCGCGGCCGTGGACTCCATACCCGACTCTGACATAGTGGACTACACCTCGCGCAAGGTGGATGCTCTGAGCGGGCGCGCAGCTTCCGCAGAGGAGAATTTCCGCAGACTCTTCACTCTCCTGTACAGGAGCGGCACTCCCGTCCCTCCGCTGTCCCTCCCGCTGAAAGACATCTCCTACGCGCAGGTGGGCGCCTCCTGCGGCGAGAAGCTGAACCCGTTCTACAAAGTTCCCGTCCGTCACAACGGCATAGATCTCATCTCCCCCCAGGGAAGTGATGTCTTCGCGGCGGCGGACGGCACCGTGACGGACGTGGTGCACTCCCGCAAGGGTGCGGGCAATGTGGTGGAAATCACCCATCCCGGCGGCTACGTGACACGTTACGCCCATCTCTCCGACATCCTCGTGCGTAAGGGAATGACCGTCAGGCGCGGGCGCAAGATAGCGGATGTCGGCATCTCCGGCAACTCCTTCGCTCCGCATCTGCATTACGAGGTGCTCAAGGACGGAGTCCATCTCGACCCGGTGAACTTCTTCTTCGCCTCCGTCACTCCGGAGGCATACGCGGACTTCCTGTATATGGCATCGGCCACCGGGCAGTCTATGGACTGACTCCGGCGGCCTTACGGCCCCGGATTCCCTCTGATAACCACACGCAAAACAGCCACACATTATGAAACAGCCGTTAAGATACTACAGTATAGGCGAGGTAGCGCAGATGCTGTCCGAGAACGTCTCCCTCATCCGCTACTGGTCGAACACTTTCCCGAAGCACTTCAAGCTTCTGCGCAGCCCCAAGGGCAACCGCCGCTACACGGAAGGGGACATCGCCAAGCTCAAGCGGATCCAGCATCTGGTAAGTGTCGAGGGGCTCACCCTTCAGGGGGTGGGCAAGATCCTGGACGAAGAGAACCCACGGGGCAGAAAGGCGGACCGGGATATGCGGGTGCTCGAAAGCCTGCGAGAGGTCCGGCAGCAGCTTCTCGAAGTCAAGAAGATGTTGTAGATAATTTTAGTAATTCCTAAAAAAAAGCTAACTTTGCGCACTATATGCGCTAAAGGCGGGGAAGGCTGCTTCCTTGCCTTGTCCGGGAAATAAATATTACAAGATATGGCAAAGAAAATCAAGAAAGTTGAGACCCCTATCGACCATAGGGAGACCTTCGTGTCCCTGCAGAAGACATTCGCGGATTCGGAGCTGAGCGTTGAGGAAAAGCTCAGGACCCTCTATGAGCTGCAGAAGGCCGACACGGAAATCGACAAGATCCTCCAGCTCCGCGGCGAGCTTCCTGAGGAGGTGGCCGCCCTCGAGAGTGACATAGCCGAGATGAAGGCGAAAGTGGCTCTCGACACAGAGATGATCGACAAGTATAACAAGAGCATCGCCGCCAACAAACAGAACATCACGGACCTCGACGAGGAGATCGAGAAGTACCGCAAGCAGCTGGATAACATCGCAAACAGCCGCGAGTACGACTCCATCAGCAAGGAGATCGAGAATCAGGGCTATCTGAGGCAGATTTCAGAAAAGAACATAAACGACACGAAGGCCGCCATCGCCGAGAAGAAATACCATCTCGAGGACCTCAAGGACAGGATCGCCCTGCGTACCGAGGATCTGAAGGCGAAAAAGCAGGAGCTTGCGGGCATCGTGGAGTCCACCTCCGAGCAGGAGAGCAGGCTCAAGGCCAAGCGTGACGAATGCGCAGCGAAGATAGACGCCCGCACGATGAGCGCCTACGACCGCATCCGCAGCAGCGTCCACAACCACCTCGCGGTAGTTTCCGTCTATAACGGAGACTCTTGCGGAGGCTGTTTCAACACTATCACCGCACAGCGCCTCGTGGAGATAGCTTCGAACCGCAAGCTCATCATCTGCGAACACTGCGGACGCATCATCGTGAATCCGGCAGATTTCGAATAAGCGACAGATATGCCCGAGACCCCGAAACGCTCTTACAGGAAGAAAGAGAAGACGGCTGACTTGGAGACATTAGGGCTTGAGATGGGTAACAGACCGCCTCAGGCTCTTGATGTTGAAGAGGCTGTCCTCGGCGCTATGCTCCTTGAGCCCGCCTGTGTGGATGCGGCGATGGAGGAGCTGTCCGAGCAGTGTTTCTACGACAAGAAGCACGCCCTGATATTCAAGTCGATGCAGACTCTGGTCCGTGACCACATCTCCATCGACATAGTCACCGTAAGCTCGCGCCTGAAGGAAATGAAGCTTCTCGAGCATCTCCCTCAGACACAGATGCCTGCGGACAGGAGCGAAAGGGAGCGTCTCGAGGGGATGTCGGCATTTGACGAAGTGGGAGGGGCTTCGGTCCTGGTGGGGCTTTCCGAGAAGGTAGGTTCCGCGGCCCACATCGAGTATTACATAAAAATCCTGAAGCAGAAGACCATCCAGAGGGACCTCATAACCGCTTCATACAAGATTCTGCACGACGCCTTCGATGACTCCATAAAGGTGGATGACCTCATCGACGGAGCCCAGACGGGCATCTATGCGGCCATACAGAATACCGTGAAGAAGGATGTGCAGGACATCGGCTCCGTCATAAATTCCGCTATGGACGAGCTCGAGAAGCTTCAGGACAGCACAGGTCTGAGCGGAGTGCCTTCGGGCTTCCCGTCCATAGACAGGATCACACAGGGATGGCAGGCCTCCGACCTCATCATCCTGGCGGCCCGTCCTTCCGTGGGTAAGACAGCCTTTGCGCTGAACCTCGCGAGGAACGCAGCCGTGACCCACCATATGCCCGTGGCCTTCTTCTCTCTGGAAATGTCCGCCATACAGCTCGCCAAACGTCTTATGACGACCGAGACGGGCTTGAGTATGGACAAGATAAAAGGCGGCGTGAAACTGGCCGAGCACGAGTGGACCCAGCTGGAATACAAGCTCAAGGATCTCGTGAAGTCGCCTCTGTACATCGACGACACCCCCGGACTTCCGCTTATGGAGTTCCGCACGAAGCTCAAGACCCTGGTGAAGAACAAGGGCGTGCGGCTCGTGTTCGTGGACTATCTCCAGCTGATGCAGGGTCCGAAGGAGCTACGCGCTATGCGCGAGCAGGAAGTCGCGGCCATCTCCCGTACCCTGAAGCAGACGGCGAAGGAACTCAATGTCCCTATAATCGCCCTCTCGCAGCTCTCCCGCGATGCCGTGAAGCGCACCGGAGGGAGCGGCAAGCCGGTGCTCAGCGACCTTCGCGAGTCCGGCTCCATCGAGCAGGACGCCGATATGGTGATCTTCATCCACCGTCCCGACTATGTGGGACTGTCCGAGAATCCGGAAGACAAGGAAAAGACTCAGATCATCATAGCCAAGCACCGTAACGGCGAGACCTGCGACATCGATATGCGTTTCCGCAGCGAGCAGGTGCGTTTCGTGGAGCTCGATGACACCCTGGATGTCAGGATGGCGCGCGAGTCGGCCATGAACTCCTCCGCAGCTCCGGGGATGAATATGGACGACGACTCTATGGCCTCGGACTATTATCCGGGAGATATGGGCGCGAACGACAGTTTCTGATATGGAGGAGATAGCTCATAAAGGCAGAATCAAATCAGTCTCTCCCGGGAGCGTCACAGTGGAGATAGTCTCTTCCTCGGCCTGCTCCGCCTGCCACGCCAAGGGAGCCTGTCCTGCGGGCGGGACTGCACTCAAGGACATAGAAGTAAAGACATCCTCCTCCGCAGCCTATGCCGTGGGGCAGGAAGTCGAGGTGCTGCTGGGCTCCGCCGATGCCCACAAGGCGGTGTGGACGGCCTACGTGATTCCGCTCGTGCTGCTGGTGAGCTTCATCCTGCTGCCGCTGTCGCTGGGCCTGTCAGAAGGCCTTTCGGCCCTGTGCGGAGCCGGGGCCGCGGCCCTGTACTATATGGTGCTTTATCTGCTCAGAAACCGTCTGGGCAGCAAATGGACATTCAGAATAAGAAACATTAACGCATAAGAAAATGAGTGGTATTATCATCTGGACCATCGTGATTCTCACCGTTCTGGGCCTTCTGCTCGCCCTGGTGCTCTTCTTCGTCGCGAAGAAGTTCCGGGTGGAGGAAGACCCGCGCATAGACGAGGTGGAGGCAGTGATGCCGGGAGCCAATTGCGGCGGCTGCGGTTTCGCGGGCTGCCGCGCATTCGCCGAAGCGGCCGTGAAGGCTCCGGATCTCGAGGGTCATTTCTGTCCCGTCGGAGGGAACGATGTGATGGCGAAAGTCGCCGGGATTCTCGGCTACGAAGTGAAGCAGAAAGCGCCGATGGTGGCTGTGGTCCGCTGCAACGGGACCTGTGAGGCACGTCCTCGCACGAACGAATACGACGGCTACCGTTCCTGCAAGGTGATGGCCGCTCTCTACGCCGGCGATACGCTCTGCTCCTACGGCTGCCTGGGCTGCGGAGACTGCGTGGCAGCCTGCAGCTTCGGAGCCATAACGATGAACCCGCAGACCGGTCTCCCGCAGGTGGATGAGAGCAAGTGTACAGCCTGCGGCGCCTGCGTGAAGGCGTGCCCGAAAAACATCATCGAGCTTCGCAACGCCGGACCTCGCGGGATGCGTATGTACGTCAGCTGTATGAGCCGGGAGAAGGGCCCGGCCGCGAAGAAAGCCTGCTCCGCCGCCTGCGTAGGCTGCGGCGTCTGCGCCAAGGTCTGCACCCACGATGCGATAGTCTTCGAGAACAATCTCGCCTACATCGACTTCACCAAGTGCCGACTGTGCCGCGAGTGCGAGGCTATGTGCCCGACCGGAGCGATCCACGGCGTGAACTTCCCGAAGCCGCTTGACGTCGAGGGCATAAAGGCCCGCGTGGCCGAGCGCAGGAAAAAGGCGCAGGAGGCCGCGAAAGCTGCCGCAGCCGCCGCTGCGGCCGATCTTGAACCGAAGAAAAAGGAGGAAACAGCCCATGAGTAAGCTTACCACTTTCCGTATCGGAGGCGTGCATCCCGACGATGCCAAGCTCTCCCGCGCCTGTGCCATAGAAGTGCTCCCGCTTCCGCAGACGGTGTATATATCGATGGCCCAGCATCTTGGAGCTCCCGCGAAGCCTGTAGTGGCCGTAGGAGACAAGGTGAAGACCGGTCAGGTCATCGCCGAACCGGGAGGCTTCATCTCCGCTTACGTGCACTCTTCCGTATCGGGGACAGTGAAGAGCATAGCACCGCGGGCGGACCTGGCCGGACGGATGGTCCCTCACGTGGAGATAGCCGTAGAGGGCGACGACTGGGCCGAAGGCATAGACCTTAGCGATACGCTCGTCAAGGAGATACCTCAGGACACGGCTATGATGCTCGAGCGCATCAAGTCCTGCGGCGTGGTGGGTCTGGGCGGAGCCACATTCCCGACCCACGTGAAACTCAATCCCGGCCCCGGCGCGAAGGCCGAATGCCTGATAATAAACGGAGCCGAGTGTGAGCCTTACCTCACGAGCGACTTCCGCATAATGCTCGAGAGAGGCCGCGAGATCATAGTCGGAGCCGCCATAATGCAGAAGATTCTGGGCCTCTGCCGCTGCGTAGTCGGCATAGAGGAGAATAAGCCAGAGGCCATCGCCGCTATGGAAAAGGCCCGCGCGGAGCTCGGATACCCTCACATCTCGATCCTGCCTCTCAAGAAGAAATATCCGCAGGGCGGTGAAAAGCAGCTCATCGATGCCGTTCTGCGCCGTCAGGTGAAGTCCGGCTGCCTTCCTATAAGCGAGGGAGCTGTGGTGCAGAACGTGGCCACTGCCCTAGCCGTCTATGAGGCGGTGCAGAAGAACAAGCCGCTCATAACCAATGTGCTGACCGTCACGGGAGACTGCCTTCCTCTCGAGAAGCAGCATAACTACCTCTTCCGCATCGGTATGCCGCTCAGCTTCATAGCCCGCTACGCGGGAGGTGTCCCTGATGAGGCCGCGAAGATAATCAGCGGAGGCCCTATGATGGGAAAGGCCATCGTAAATATCGATGCCTGCACGGTGAAGGGTTCCTCTTCTATCCTGTATCTTTCCGCCGCTGCCACGCGCCGGGGTGTCGAGAGCGCCTGCATCCGCTGCGGACGCTGCGCGGAAGCGTGCCCTATGGGGCTTGAGCCGTTCCTTCTGAGGCGTCTCGCTCTCGCCGGTGACCACGCCTCTCTGGAGGAGAATGCGGTCCAGGACTGCATAGAATGCGGATGCTGTCTTTACAGCTGTCCGGCGCAGATTCCGCTGCTCGACATCATCCGTCAGAGCAAGGCCGAGGTAATGTCCATTATGAGAGCGAGGGCGGCAGCCGCCAAGGCGGCCGCTGCAGCCTCAAGCAAATAATATATCGTCAGACAGTTATGAACAAGTTACTGGTTTCCCCGTCTCCGCATATACATTCAGATGTCTCCACCCGGAGCATTATGCGCGATGTCGTCATAGCTCTGATGCCGGCAGTGATAGTCTCCATCCTCGTGTACGGATGGAGGGAACTTATGGTTCTCGGCGTGAGCGTAGCTTCCTGTGTAGTCTTCGAGTACCTCATCACCCGCTATCTCTTCAAGAAAGAGTCCGGCATCGGCGACTTTTCCGCCGTCGTGACAGGTATCCTGCTCGGAATGAATCTGCCTTTCACCTCTCCGTGGTGGATAGTGTGCATCGGCGCCCTCTTCGCCATCGGAGTGGCCAAGATGTCCTTCGGCGGCCTGGGTCAGAATGTCTTCAACCCGGCCATTGCAGGCCGCGTATTCCTTCTGATTTCCTTCCCTGTGGCGATGACACGCTGGGAGGCACCGAAGGGGGTATTTGCATTGGACGCTTACAGCGGACCTACTCCGCTGGGTGCGATCAAGGAAGGTCTGATGAACGGCTCGACGGTCCAGGACGTTCTGGGCGAGGGCTACAGCTACACGCAGATGCTCTTCGCGAGCATCGGAGGTTCCGCCGGAGAAGTCTCTGCGGTCGCGCTGCTGCTCGGCTTCGTCTATCTGCTCGTGCGCCGCGTCATCAGACCGCACATCACCTTGTCGATCTGGCTCTCGGTGCTGCTGTTCTCCGGGATTATGTGGCTCTGCGACCCGTCGCGCTTCACTGACCCGGTCTTCAATCTCCTCTCCGGAGGTATGATACTCGGCAGCTGCTTTATGGCGACCGACTATGTCACTTCGCCTATGAGCGTGAAGGGAGGCATCATCTACGGTATCGGAATCGGGCTTCTGACTATGCTCATCCGCTACTTCGGCTCGTATCCCGAGGGTATGTCCTTCGCGATTCTGCTTATGAACATCACGGTTCCGCTCCTGAACAGGGCGTTCCATCAGAAAAAATACGGGAGGGCGTAATTATGGCGGCAAAATCCACATTGAAGAATATGGCCCTGTGCCTCACGCTGGTCTGCCTTTTCAGCTCGGGCATTCTGGCTGCCGTGTATGCGGTGACATATCAGCCTATCCTGCAGGCTTCACAGAAGGCTCTCCAGGAGTCCATAGGCAAGGTTCTTCCGGAGGGAGGGACTGTCTCGGAGGCCCGCACGGCTTCTTTCGCAGGTCAGCAGTATGAGTACTATGTCAGCGAGTCGGAGGGGGAGCCTCTGGCGTATGCGGTGACTTCCGCAGTGAACGGCTTCAGCGGTACGCTCAAACTGATGGTCGGCGTGCTCCCTGACGGGACCGTCTACAATACGGCGGTGCTCGAGTGCAACGAGACTCCGGGTCTCGGGGCCAAATGTCAGACCGACGAGGCCTTCATCTCCCAGTTCCGCGGCTTCAACGGCACTCCGGCCGTGAAGAAGGACGGCGGCGACATAGACGGGATAACCGCGTCCACCATCACCTCGCGCGCCTATACCAAGGCTGTGCGCAACGCCGTGGAACTTGTCAAATCTTTCAACAATTCACACAAGGAGTAAAGTATGTCGTCAAGCAAGCTTTCTTTGATAACCAAGGGATTCATCAAGGACAACCCTACATTCTCGCTCGTTCTGGGTATGTGTCCTACTCTGGCCACCACCACTTCGGCGATGAACGGTCTGGAGATGGGACTCGCCACGCTCTTCGTCCTGGTGCTTTCGAATATCGCGATCTCGCTTATCGCCCCGATGGTTCCGGACAAGGTGCACATCCCCGTGTACATCGTCGTGATAGCGGCGTTCGTAACCGTGCTTCAGCTGCTTATGCAGGCTTACGTGCCTGCCGTGTACGCTACTCTCGGACTTTTCATCCCGCTCATCGTGGTGAACTGCATAGTGCTCGGCCGAGCTGAGGCTTACGCGAATTCGCACGGAGTGCTGGACAGCGCCCTGGACGGTCTGGGCATCGGCATAGGTTTCACTATGTCGCTGACTGTCATCGGCATCATCCGCGAGATCCTCGGAAGCGGCTCCGTCTTCGGATGGAAGTTCATAGCGGGCGACGGTATCCTCGCCTTCGTGATGGCTCCGGGCGCCTTCCTGGTGCTGGGCTATCTGATGGTCCTTTTCAACAAATACCTGAAAAAACAGTAAGGAGGGCATAATATGGAATACATACTTATCATCATCTCGGCGATCTTCATAAACAACGTCCTTCTGGCGCAGTTCCTCGGGATCTGTCCTTTCCTGGGCGTTTCGAGCAAGCTCTCCACTGCCGTCGGTATGTCGGGAGCCGTGTGCTTCGTCATCACGCTCGCCACTGTGGTCACATATCTGCTCAACCGGTACCTTCTCATACCTCTGGACCTGACCTTCTTGCAGACCATTTCTTTCATCCTGGTCATCGCAGCCCTGGTCCAGATGGTGGAGATCATACTCAAGAAAATCAGCCCGGCCCTGTATCAGGCGCTCGGAATCTTCCTGCCTCTGATCACCACGAACTGCGCCGTGCTCGGCGTAGCCATCACCGTGGTCACAAAGGAGTTCAGCTTCGGCGGCGAGGCGGCCCATCTGCTGAATCTCGGCGAGTCCGTGGTCTATGCGCTGGCCACTTCTATCGGCTACGGCCTGGCGATGATTCTCTTCGCGGGTCTGCGCGAGCATCTGGCGTTGTGCGATGTGCCGAAGTCCTTCAGGGGGCTTCCTATCGCGCTCATCACGGTGAGCATTATGGCTATGGCCTTCCTCGGATTCTCCGGGATGGTGTAGCGGACATATCATACCTGTGGGCAGTGCCGGTCTCGGGCTGCCCCTTTAACGTTTCATAGATTCTTCCCCTAATAACTTATATGTTTGAGATTATTCAAAAGAGTATGCTGACCCCTACCATCTGCAAGATGGTGGTTTCAGCACCCCGACTGGCCGCTGCGGCTATGCCGGGGCAATTCCTTATCGTACGCGCTGACGAGAAGGGAGAACGCATCCCGCTGACCATCAGCGACTACGACAGAAAGGAGGGTACTGTCACCATCGTGACCCAGATCATCGGAGCATCCACCAAGAAGATCTGCTCGATGGAGGTGGGAGAGCGCTTCGCCGACGTGGTGGGCCCTCTCGGTAACGCGTCCGAATTCATCTCCATGACTCCGGAGAAGCTCGCGCAGACACGCGTGGTCTTCATCGCCGGCGGCGTGGGCACCGCGCCTGTATATCCTCAGGCGAAATGGCTGCACGCACAGGGAGTCCCGGTGGATGTCATCGTAGGAGCCAAGACCCGCGACCTGCTCATCTACAGGGAGGAGATGGCCGCCGTCTGCGACAACCTCTTCATCTGCACGGATGACGGCAGTGAGGGCTTCCACGGTATGGTGACCGGAATGCTTGAGAAACTCTACGCCGAAGGCCGCAAGTACACGAACGCCGTCGCCATCGGACCTATGATAATGATGAAATTCGCCACTCTGACCTGCCGCAAGCTCTCTCTGCCTGTCATCGTCAGCCTGAACACCCTTATGGTGGACGGCACGGGAATGTGCGGGGCCTGCCGCGTAAGCGTGGGCGGAAAGACACGCTTCGCCTGCGTGGACGGGCCGGAATTTGACGGATACGAAGTGGATTTCGACGAGGCTATGCGTCGTCAGGGACAGTATAAGACAGAGGAGAAGGAGGCTCTTGAAAATTATGGCAAATAGAATCCCGAGAGTGCCTGTACGCGAACAGGACCCGAAAGTTCGAGCAACGAATTTCGAAGAGGTATGCTACGGTTACAACGCAGAGGAGGCGCAGCTCGAAGCCTCGCGCTGTCTTCACTGCAAGAATCCGCGCTGTGTCGGAGCCTGTCCGGTAAGCATCAAGATACCTGATTTCATCGCCGAAGTGGCCAAGGGCGATTTCATCGAGGCAGCCTGCATCATAGCGCAGGACTCTTCGCTTCCTGCTGTCTGCGGCCGCGTATGTCCGCAGGAGAGCCAGTGCGAAGGCAGCTGCATCCTCGGAGTGAAGGGGGAGAGCGTGGCCATCGGCAAGCTCGAGCGTTTCGTGGCCGACTATGCCCACGGCGAAGGCCGCGGAGCATTCCGTCACAAGGTCGCCACCACCGCATACCCTGTACAGCAGAAACATAAGATCGCCATCATAGGTTCCGGCCCCGCCGGACTCGCCTGTGCCGTGGACCTCGCCAAGTGGGGGTACGATGTGACCATCTTCGAGGCCCTGCACAAGGCCGGAGGCGTCCTGGAATACGGTATCCCGGAGTTCCGTCTGCCTAAGGACACAGTCGTGAAGTCCGAAATCGACATCGTGAAGACGCTCGGCGTGAAGATTGAGCTCGACGTCATAGTCGGCAAGACCGTCACCATCGACTCCCTGATGGACAAAGAGGGGTTCGACGCCGTGTTCATCGGAACGGGAGCCGGCCTGCCGCGCTTTATGGGCATCCCGGGCGAGAACCTCTGCGGCGTATTCTCCGCAAACGAATTCCTCACCAGAAATAACCTTATGAAGGCTTTCCGCAGCGACTATCTCACCCCTATCCGCGCCGGAAAGAAGGTGATAGTGGTCGGCGGCGGCAATGTCGCTATGGATGCGGCCCGCACGGCCCTGCGTCTCGGAGCCGACACCACCATCGTGTATCGCCGTACCGAGGTCGAGCTTCCGGCACGTCGCGAGGAGGTCCATCACGCGCACGAAGAGGGTGTGAAATTCGAGATGCTCACGAACCCCGTGGAGATTCTCTCCGACGAGAGAGGCTGGGTACGCGCCGTCAGATGCATCCGTATGGAGCTGGGCGAGCCTGATGCCAGCGGAAGACGCTCTCCTGTCCCTGTGGAAGGCTCGGAGTTCGAGATAGCCGCCGACACTGTGATAATGGCTCTCGGCACATCTCCTAACCCGCTCATCTCCCGCACCACCGCAGGCCTCGAGACCACCCGCAAGGGCTGTCTTGTAGCCGACGAGGCGGGCGCGACCACCCGCAAGGGCGTATTCGCAGGAGGCGATGCCGTGACAGGAGCAGCCACCGTGATCCTCGCGATGGGAGCCGGCCGCAAGGCGGCCAAGGCCATCGACGAATATCTGAAATCCCTATGATACTGAGTGACATCATAGCAAGACTGGAGCAGTATGCACCGCTCGCGTTTCAGGACGGGTTCGACAATTCCGGCCTTCAGGTCGGAGACCCTTCGGCGGAAACGGGAGCGGCCCTGCTCTGTCTGGATGTGACGGAAGAAGTGGTGGACGAGGCTATCGCCGGCGGATTCGGTCTGATAGTCTCCCACCATCCCCTTATCTTTCACCCTCTCAAGCACCTCACTCCGGCCACCTATCAGGAGCGCTGCGTCATAAAGGCCGTCCGGGAGGGGATAGCCATATATTCCGCCCACACTTCCCTGGACAATGCTCCGGGAGGCGTAAATGACAGGATAGCCGAGCTTATCGGCCTCTGCGAGCTCGAATGGATAGAGCCCAAGCCCCAGGGCGGCGGCTCCGGACTCATCGGAAACCTCCCACGTCCGCAGGACGCGGAAGAGTTCATCGGAGCGCTCAAGAAAGCCTTCGGGGTGCAGACCATAATGTACAGCGAGACAGGGGGCCGCAGCATCAGCCGGGTAGCCGTCTGCGGAGGCGCGGGTGCGTTCCTTATGGAGCGGGCCTCGCAGATGGGAGCAGACTGCTTCATCACCGGAGAGATCTCCTACCACAACTTCTTCGGCCGCGAATCCGCCTCGGAGATGATGGCCGTAGCCCTCGGACACTATCAGAGCGAAAAGTGCACCGTGGACCTGCTCGCCCGGATTCTGGGGGACCTGCCGCTCAGACTCGTAAAGACTTCGATTGACACCAACCCTATCCGCTACAGATAAACTATGGAGACCCACGTAGTCATAATGGCCGGCGGCATCGGAAGCCGTTTCTGGCCGATGAGCACGCCCGAGCGTCCCAAGCAGTTTCTGGATGTTCTGGGTTGCGGCAAGACGCTGATACAGATGACAGTGGAGCGCTTTCTGCCGCTCTGCCCGATAGAGCGCGTCTGGATCGTGACCTCCGAGGCATACCGTGACATCGTGCGCGAGCAGCTGCCCGGCCTTCCCGCCGGAAACATACTGCTCGAACCCGCTTCGCGCAACACCGCCCCGTGCATAGCTCTCGCCTGCTGGAAAATCCGGGCCGCGCATCCCGCGGCCAATATCGTAGTCTCCCCCTCCGATGCTCTGGTGCTGGACAGCGGGGAGTACCGCAGAGTCATCTCCCTCGCCCTGGACTTCACCGCAGGCAGCGGTGCGATCGTCACGATGGGCATCAAGCCTTCCCGTCCCGAGACCGGCTACGGCTACATAGACGCGGAAGGGGAGGGCGAGATACGTCACGTCAGAGCTTTCCGCGAAAAGCCTTCGCTCGACGTGGCCAGGCACTATTTCAGTGAGGGTCATTATCTCTGGAACGCAGGCATCTTCGTCTGGAACATAGACACCATCACTGCCGCGATAAGAGAATTTGCGCCGCAGATAGCTTCCATAATGGACACCCTGGCCCCGTATTTTTACACTGCGCAGGAGACGGAGCAGACCCGGCGCCTCTTCCCGCTCTGCGAGAAGATCTCCATAGACTACGCCGTGATGGAGAAATCCTCCTCGGTCTATACCGTCCCTTCCGACTTCGGCTGGAGCGATCTGGGGACCTGGGGGTCTCTGAGAGCGAATTCCGAAAAGGATGCCGACGGCAATGCCGTGGCGGACTCTCCGGACGTGAAAGTCTATGACTGCGAGGGCTGCATAGTCCGCGTGAGCACGCTGAAAAAAGTCGTGCTGGAGGGGCTCAAAGACTACATCGTGGCCGAAAAGGACGGTACGCTTATGGTCTGCCGCCTCTCCGAGGAGCAGAGGATAAAAGAATTCACGCCTTAGATCCCCCCCCCTATGCCCAGAGTACATATACCGATGATCGCCGAACTCCCGAAGAGCGAGCAGCTGGACCTTCCTTCGCTACTGCAGGACTTCCGTGAGGGGACTGTGGACTGCGTCTGTGTGCTCGGACCCACCGCGTCCGGAAAGACCCGCTATGCCGTGGACCTCGCCCGCAGGAGCGCGGCGCTCGACGCTTCGCTCTCAGCGGAAATCCTCTCGGCCGATTCCCGTCAGGTGTACACGGGTATGGACATAGGCACGGGCAAGGATCTGTCCGAATACGGAGAGATTCCACATCACCTGCTGGACATCCTTCCTGCCGGCGGGAAATACAATGTCTATCGCTATCAGAAGGATTTCGCGCAGGCCTTCACCGCCGTCAAGGGGCGCGGACATCTGCCCATACTCTGCGGAGGCACAGGACTGTACATCGAAGCCGCCGCCCTCGGCTATGACTTCCATAAGCGGGAGCCTCAGGTACCCGCCTCGATGCTTCCCCGCCATACCTTCTTCATAGGCGTCCTCGTGGACCGCGAAACGCGAAACGCGCGCATCGACGCCCGTCTGGATGCCCGTCTGAAGGAGGGGATGGTCGAGGAGGTGCGCGGCCTTATGGAAAAAGGAATCAAGCCCGAAGACCTTATATGGTACGGGCTTGAGTACAAATTCGTGACTCGCTACCTTATCGGTGAACTGAGTTATGAGCAGATGCGCGAGCAGCTCTCAAATGCCATACACCAGTTCGCCAAACGGCAGATGACCTGGTTCCGGGGTATGGAGCGCAGCGGAATCCGCATACACTGGGTCGAAGTCTAATCCCCATCATCGGAGCTGTATTCCAGAAGGTCTCCGGGCTGACAGTTCAGGGCTTTACAGATGGCTGAAAGCGTCGTGAAGCGTATGGCCTTGGCCTTGCCTGTCTTCAGAATCGACAGATTCGCGGGAGCGATGCCCACTTTCTCCGCCAACTCGCCCGAGGACATTTTCCGGCGTGCCAGCATCACGTCTACGTTTACGATTATCGACATAGGAGACTAATTTTCCTCGGTGTCCGCCTGCTGCTCCGCCTCCTTGCCCTTCAGGTAGGAAGGGAGTTCCATCCCCGCCATCTTGAAAAGCTCGTCAAGCGGCGGCACGCTCTTCATCATACCCGAGATGAAATTCGAAGTGGCTGTCTTGCCCTCCGCCGAATTTCCTCCGTCCCATACGGTCACCTTGTCTATCTTTATGCCCTTCACGGCCTCCACCTGAGTCTTCACGAGCTCCGGCAGCTTCTCGGTGATGAGCATAGTGATGGCTTCCTTCGCGTCACCGCCGGCGGCCTGCACGAGTTTGCCGAAACCTTCGGCCTGCTTGGCCAGGATTTCGAGCGAGCCTCGGGCCTGAGCATCCATCTTCATAAAGATGGCGTCAGCCTCTCCCTTTGCGGTGCGGCGCATCTTCTCGGCCTCGGCCTCAGCCTCGATTATGGCCTTTTCCTTTTCTATCTGGGCGGCTACTACGATATTGGCCTCCTGCGTGGCCTTCTCGCGCTCGGCACGCGCCACTTCGGCGTCGCGCTCCGACTTGTAGGCCTCCTCCAGGGCCTTCGCGGCCTGGACTTTCTCGGCGGCTACAGCCAGTCTTTCGGCTTCGGCCTGCTTCTCGCGGCGCAGGGCGTCGGAATTGGCTATGGCTATCCGGGAATTGTTTTCACCCTCCACGGCCTTCGCATTGGCGTCAGCCGTACAGATGCGCGTGTCCCTCTGCGTCTCGGCGATGCGGATGTCCTTGTCCCTGTCGGCCTCGGCCTTTCCGATCTCACCGAAGCGGTTCTGCTCGGCCACGCTCTTCTTCGCGTCGTTTATGGCCTTGGCGGCCGCCTCCTTTCCGAGGGCCTCGATGTAGCCGGACTCGTCGCGGATATCGGTCACGTTCACGTTTATGAGTTTCAGACCGATCTTGCGGAGCTCGGCTTCCACGTTCATACTGACGTTTGCGAGGAACTTGTCGCGGTCGGAGTTGATCTCCTCGATGTCCATCGTGGCGATCACCAGACGGAGCTGTCCGAAGAGTATGTCCGTGGCTATGCCCCGGATGTCATCGATGGACAGGCCCAGGAGACGCTCGGCAGCGTTAGTCATATTCTCGGGCTCGGTGGAGATACCTACCGTGAAGCGGCAGGGCACGTCCACGCGGATATTCTGTTTCGAAAGGGCGTTCGTGAGGTTGCACTCGATGGAGATGGGCGTGAGGTCCAGGAAAGAGTAGCTCTGGAACACGGGCCAGATGAAGGATGCTCCTCCGTGTATGCAGCGGGCTGAAGAGATCGTGCCCTCGCGGTTGCGGCCGGTCTTGCCGTAGATGACAAGAATCTTGTCGGAAGGACAGCGCTTGTAGCGCTTGAGTATGGCGGTGAACGTCACGAACACCACGAAGACGATGACGAGAATCAGATAAAGTTCCATAATGCTATATGATATAAGATTTTAATTCTTCGACGAGCAGGGTGCTCGGGTTCAGCACTTCTATGACCTTTATGGGGGTGCCAGTGCCTATGGCCTCCCCGTCGGTGAGGGCGTTGTATTCACGCACGGAGTTGTTTATGGTGATCTGTATCTTGCCCTCGCCGCTGCGCTCTGCGGGGATGGTCAGATAGACAGTTCCCTGACAGCCGACTGCGGAGCGGTAGATGTTTATGTTCCCTGACTGCTGCATAGTGCTGAGCCACTTGAAGAGGAACATCACCACCGCGACGAGCAGAATGCCCACTATGAAAGAGATGACGAGCAGCAGGGCTGTGGACTCTATGCTGGAATGGAGCAGAATCGCCGTCCAGCCGAAACCCAGCAGGAAGTTCACGAGATTGCGGAATGTGTAGAGGTTCATTCCGGGATTACCGGCATCGGTGACGCTGACGTCTGCCGAAGGGTCGAAGTCTCCGCCGGGGATGTCCATCCCGTTGTCGGCGGCATCCGCACCGATGAAGGTGAGGATACTCTGTATGACGAATACGAGCGAAGCCGCAAGTGTTATGCTCCACAAAACTTTCATCCCCGGAGCCAGGGCTGTCCACCATTCAGATATCATAATAGAAACAGTTTTCTGCAAAGAAAATAAAAATTATCGAAAAACAATAAATATTTCATTTTAAATTTTTTAAAAAACTATCGTCCGCGATTGTCTATTTGGCGTGATATTTGCTCTATTCGGCGCGTTCTTTCAGAAGCCGGAATGCGGCTTCCGCAGGAAGCAGGGCGGTTTTCCGCTGCGGACGGGATCTACCTTTTCCGGAGCCGGGGAGCAGAGAGAGTCCTGCCCATATTGTGACAATGAGATTATATATATATGACAAGAAAATCTGTTTTGATGTCAGCCCTCGCGGCAGGGCTGCTTCTGATGATGTGCCCCACTGCCGGCGCGCAACTGATAAGCGGTGAGCAGCCTGCTCCCGCCGCTGACAGTTCCGCTCAGACCCTGGTCCTGACCCTTGAGGACGCTCTGAAGATCGCGCTCAGCGAGAATGTCTCAGTGAAGGTCGCCGATATGGAAGTGGAAAGGGTCGGCTACGCCCGCAAGGGGACTTACGGACAGCTGCTGCCTTCTGTGGACGCAACGGGCACTTACTCCCGCACCATAAAGAAGCAGGTGATGTATATGGACTTCGATATGGGGTCGTACGGCGGCGGGGACGCCTCTGACGCCGCCGGCTCGGACGGGAGCTCCTCTTCCGTCTCTACGAAGGACGGCTTCGAGGTGGGCCGCTGGAACACCTACTCCGCAGGAGTCAGTGTGGCTATGCCTCTTATCAATGCCCAGCTCTGGGAAAACATAAAGATAAGCGGCCAGAATGTGGAACTTGCGGTCGAGCAGGCCCGTTCCTCCCGTCTGGAGACCGTGACTCAGGTAAAGCAGGCCTATTACGGGGTGCTCCTCGCCAAGGAAGCCTTCGAGGTGTACAAGAGCGTGTACGAGAACGCTATGGCGAATTTCAAACAGGCCGAGATGCGCTACAACGCGCGGAAAGCGTCCGAGCTCGAATACACCAGAGCGAAATCCACCGTCCAGAACGCCATCCCTAACGTGTACGATGCCGAGAGCTCGGTTATCCTGGGCCTGTGGAGGCTGAAGGCTGTTATGGGCATAGACCTGGACAGGGAGATAGATGTGGCGGGTTCTCTGTCTGACTACGGCGAGCAGATGTTCCGCGACATCCACGAAAACGACGACTATACGCTCGAGGGCAACAGCAGCCTGCGCCAGCTATCCATCCAGGCGGACCAGCTCGCTTCCGCGATACGGATGAACGAGTACGCCTACCTGCCTACGCTCTCGCTTGCGTTCAGCTATAGTATGAACGCTATGACGAACGATTTCAAGTTCGCGGACTACAAGTGGTCGCCGTACTCAGCGGTGAACTTCAGCCTGTCCATTCCTATCTTCTCCGGCGGCCAGCGTCTCAACGCAGTCCGCCAATCCCGGAAGCAGTACGACGAGCTCAAGCTCCGCCGGCAGGACACCGAGCGCCAGCTCAGGATCTCCATCCGCCAGTATCTGAACCAGATGGAGACCTATATGAAGAACTACAACGCCGCCGAGGCCGGCGTGGAGACCGCCGCGAAGGCATACGACATCGCCGTCAAGTCCTATAATCTGGGCAAAAGCACCATCACTGAGCTGAATGACGCTCAGCTCGCTCTCACCCAGGCCCGTCTGGGCAGCTCTCAGGCCATATACAATTTCGTAGTCGCGAAATCGAATCTCGAACAGACTCTCGGCTTCGACACTGAATCAGAATAATAGAATAAAGTACATATATGAAAATCCTTAGCAAGATCAGCGCATTGGCGCTCATCACATTGGCTGCAGCGGGATGCGGCAGCCGCCAGAGTGGAAAGACTTCGGAGACTGCGGCAGCGTCTGTGCCGAGGGCATTGACGAATGTCAGCGTCGAGCTCACCCGCTACGCGCAGGTCCCTCAGACCGAGGTGTACTCCGCGAATGTCCAGGCTTTCGTCGTGAACAACGTGGTTCCGCAGGCGGTGGCGCGCATCAGGAAGATAAACGTCGAGATCGGAGATTTCGTCTCGCAGGGCCAGGTGCTCGCGGAGATGGACCCTTCGTCGCTGCAGCAGACCAAGCTGAAGCTTGACAATGACGAGGTCGAGCTCTCGCGCCTCCATCAGCTCTATCAGGAAGGCGGTCTTTCGCAGTCAGACTATGAGGCGGCGGAGCTCGCCTACAATGTCAGCAAGACCCAGTACGAGAACCTGCTCGAGAATACGGTGCTCAAGTCCCCTGTGGCCGGCGTGGTGACGGCGCGAAACTATGACGTGGGCGATATGTATTCCGGGGCGAACCCGATTTTCACCGTCCAGCAGATCACTCCGGTGAAGCTGCTCGTAGGCATCTCCGAGTCCGAGTACAGCAAGCTGAAGAAGGGCGATGCGGTGAGCGTGGAGGTTGAGGCTCTTCCGGGCAGGACGTTCGCGGGAAGGGTGAACCGCATTTATCCTACGATAGACCCGAGCACGCATACCTTTACGGCCGAGGTGGTAGTGGACAACGCTGACCGCGCTCTGCGCCCGGGTATGTACGCCCGCGTGGAAGTGACTTTTGCGGTGAACAATTCCATCGTCATCCCTGACGCTGCGGTAGTGAAGATGCAGGGAGCCGGACAGAAGTCCGTCTTCGTGCTGAACGAGGACGATTCCACAGTCTCCAGCCGCGTGATTACCCTCGGCCGCCATTTCGGGCAGCAGTATGAGGTGCTCTCCGGTCTGTCCGAGGGCGAGAAGGTCATCTCCGGAGGACACACGGCCCTCAAGGACGGAGAGCAGGTTAATGTTTTGGAAAACTAGTACAGAAGTATGAGCATATATAGAAGCGCGGTGAATAAGCCCGTGACCACGGCCCTGGTATTCGTGGCCTGTATGGTCTTCGGCATATTCTCGCTGATCCGGACGCCTATCGCCCTCTATCCTGACTTCGACGCGAACGTCATTATGGTGATGTCTTCGTATCAGGGCGCGAGCGCGTCGGATATCGAAACGAACCTTACGAAGGTCCTGGAGAACTCCCTGAACGGAGTCAGCCATCTGAAGGACCTGAATTCCACTTCCAAGGAGAACATCTCCCTGCTTACTCTCCAATTCGAATACGGAACGGACATAGACGAGGCGACGAACGATGTCCGGGACAAGCTGGATATGATCAGCTCGTCCCTGCCGGATGCGGCTTCGCAGCCGGTAATCTTCAAGTTCAGCGCCGACGATATGCCTATCCTCATCCTCTCGGCGACTGCAAAGGAGAGTCTCCCCGGTCTGGACAAGATCCTGGACGACAAGGTGACCACTCCTCTGGCCCGCGTGTCCGGTGTGGGAACGGTGTCCGTCTCGGGCGCTCCTACCCGTGAGATTAAGGTCTATTGCGACCCGAACAAGCTCGCCTCCTACGGCCTTTCCGTCAGCGGGATATCCGGCATCATAGCCTCGGAGAACAGAAATGTCCCTTCGGGAAGCATCGACATAGGTTCCAGCACCTTCAACCTCCGCGTGGAGAAGGAGTTCAAGGACCCTTCCGAGCTTCTGGACATAGTGCTCGGCTCACAGAACGGCAAGGCGGTGTATCTGCGTGATGTGGCCACTGTCTCCGACGGCAACGAGGAGAAGGAGATGGAGTCTTATACGGACGGTAGCCGTTCCGCCCAGATAGTCATCCAGAAGCAGACGGGAGCGAACACCGTGAACGTCATAAAGGGCGTGAAGAAGAAGCTCGAGGAGATAAAGTCCACTCTGCCTTCCGATATCGAGATCGTGCCGGTGGTCGATTCCTCATCGAACATCATAAACACCATCAATACCCTGAAGGAGACCATCATCATCACCTTCATCATAGTTATGCTGGTGGTGTTCCTCTTCCTCGGAAGATGGAGGGCCACCTTCATCATCGTGCTCTCCATCCCTATAGCGCTCCTGGCATCTCTGGCCTACCTCTTCGCTACGGGCAACACCCTGAACATCATATCGATGTCCGCGCTTTCCATAGCCATCGGTATGGTGGTGGACGATGCCATCGTGGTGCTGGAGAACGTCTCCACGCATCTGGAGCACGGCGAGAAGCCTAAGGAGGCCGCCGTGTATGCGACTTCAGAGGTGGCCATCTCCGTAATCGCGTCCACCCTGACGATGCTCTGCGTATTCCTGCCTCTCACTATGATGACGGGAATGGCCGGCATTATGTTCAAGCAGCTCGGCTGGATAGTCAGCATCATTATGATAGTGTCCACAGTGGCGGCGCTTACGCTGGTGCCTATGCTGTGCTCGCGCTGGCTCAAGAGCGGCCCTAAGACAGGGAAACTCCATCTGCTCATCTTCACCCCGGTGAACAAGTTCCTCGCCGCCATCTCGGAAGGCTATGCGAAGATAATCAACTGGTGCGCCAACCATCGCAAGAGCGTGGTCTTCATAGCCGCCGGAATCTTCGTGGCGACCTGCCTGATATTCGTCCCGGGACTCAAGACGGAATTCTTCCCTACTCAGGACGACGGACGTCTTTCCGTGACCATAGAGCTTCCGGCCGGTACGAGCCAGGAGACGACGGGGGCCCTTGCCCACGAGATCTACGGCAAGATGGCGGCAGCGGTCCCGGAGATGGTGCGCTGCAGCTTCACCTACGGCCAGGCCGACTCCGACAATACCTTCGCGAGTATGCGCACGAACGGTTCGAACGTCATCTCGATGAACGTGAACCTCGGCAGTATGTCCACCCGCGAGCGCAGCGCATCGGAAATAGCCGATGTCTTCCGAGGCATCTTCCGCCAGTATCCTGAGATCAAGAAGGCGATGGTGACGGAAGGCGGTATGGGTATGGGCGGAGCCACCAGCATCGAGGTGGAGATCTACGGCTATGACTTCGCTACCACCGACCGCGTGGCGAACGATATTCTCGTGAAGATGTCAGAGTCGCCCGCCTTCCGTCAGGTGACCGTCAGCCGTGATGAATACACGCCTGAATATCAGCTCGATCTGGACAGGACCAAGCTCGCCCTGAACGGGCTGAATTCCACTACGGTGGGCAGCGCGTTCAGCGCGGCCGTAAGCGGCTCTGTGAGCTCGTTCTACCGTGAAGAAGGAGAGGAGTACAATATCCGCGTGCGCTATGCGCCCCAGTTCCGCACCAGCGTGGAGGACCTTGAGAACATCATAGTCTATAACGCTGCCGGGAAGCCGGTCCGTATGAAGGAACTCGGCAAGGTGGTCGAGTCCAGCGTACCGCCTACCATCGAGCGCAAGGACCGTTCGCGTGTCATCACCGTGACGGGAATCGCCTCCAGAGGCGTGGCCCTCAGCGAGGCGGTAGCCACTGCGCAGCAGGTCATAAATACGGTGGAGATCCCTACCGAACTCACCGCCGTCATAGCCGGAGACTATGAGGACCAGCAGGATATGTTCTCGGATATGATTATCCTTATCGTGCTCATAATCCTTATGGTATATATGGTGATGGCTTCCCAGTTCGAGTCGTTTATGAGTCCGTTCGTGATTATGTTCTCCGTTCCTTTCGCTGCCGTCGGCGTGCTGATAGGTCTCGGAGTCACGGGCACAGCTCTGGGCGTGATGGGTATGATAGGCATAATCATCCTCCTGGGTATCGTGGTGAAGAACGGTATAGTGCTCATCGACTACACCATCCTCTGCCGCGAGAGGGGTATGGGCATCATCGAGTCTTCAGTGACAGCGGCCCGCAGCCGTCTCCGCCCTATCCTTATGACCACTCTGACCACCGTGCTCGGTATGGTGCCTATGGCGGTGGGCAGCGGTGAAGGCGCTACGATGTGGAACTCGCTCGGTGTCACCGTATGCTGGGGTCTGAGCATATCCACTCTCGTGACCCTCGTGCTCATCCCTACCATCTACTGCTCTCTGGCCCTGCGTCAGGAGAAAAGAAAGGCCGGGAAGGCGGCGAAGGCGCTCAAGGCCTGACGAATAACAGACAAACAGAAGAAGAACATCATCATTATGAAAGCATTGTTCGTATCATATAATCAGGCCTACGGCGAGGAAATCGCCGAGGTCCTCGAGTCTCTGGGCCAGAGGGGTTTCACGCGCTGGGCCGATGTCCAGGGACGGGGAAGCCGGACGGGAATCCCGCGCTACGGCAACCACGCCTGGCCGGAGCAGAACTTCGCCATCCTCTCCATAGTCGAGGACAATGTGGTGGAGAAAATCCTGACGAAGCTCCGGGAGATGGATGAGAAGACCCCGGCTCTGGGTCTGCGCTCGTTCGTCTGGAACATCGAAGAGTCCATATAGAAACTTGATGACTGCATTTGCACTCCGAGCATAAAAAACATTATCTTTGTGCTCGGATTGTTTTTTTATACTTATACGTTATGGAAAAAGTCGTTACCAACTCTAATTTTTCTGAGATTCTTTCTTCAGATCAGCCGGTGCTGGTCGATTTCTGGGCAACCTGGTGCGGACCGTGCCGGATGCTCTCTCCTACTGTGGACGAAATCGCGCAGGAATATGAGGGCCGCGCAGTAGTGGCGAAATGCAACGTGGACGATTCCGATGAGATCGCGATGCAGTACCGCATCAGAAATATCCCTACCCTGATCTTCTTCAAGGGCGGGCAGCAGGTGGAAAAGCTTGTCGGTCTGGTATCGAAGAAGGAGATTACGGACATCCTGGATAAACTCATTTAAGAAATATCTGATAACTTATGAAAAGAATAGTCATTATCGCCGCGACGCTGCTCGTCTGCGTCTGCGCATCTGCCCAGAAGGTCGGCATAGTGGGAGGTTTCACTTCGTCCGAGCTTAAACTCAAGGATATCGACAAGTCCTCCGTGGCCCAGTACCACGTCGGCCTCGCATATAATCAGCCGCTCATCCTCGGCTTCGCCATCCAGCCTGAAATCATCTACAATGTGAAGGGCACCTCTCTCGACAATATCGCCGGTCTGGCCGATTTCAAGGCTACGGTGGGTTATGTTGAGGTCCCGGTACAGCTCCAGTGGGGAGTGGATCTGCTTGTGGCCAAGCCTTACGTGTTTGCGGAGCCTTATGTGGGCTATGCGGTCAGCGGTGACTGGAAAGCCAGTGTCGCAAGCATCTCGAAGAAAGGCTCCATCGACCTGTCCGAGCTGGACAGCCGCTGGGAGTACGGTTTCGCTCTCGGTTTCGGTGTGACCGCCCTGCAGAGAGTGCAGCTCAGCGTCAAGTATTTCTGGAATTTCGAAGACTGCAAGATCGACCAGTACACTGACCAGATTAAGGAAAGCATCTCCGAGAACAAGGGATTCACGGGTGTGGCCATTTCAGCCGCCATCTTCTTTTAGTGCTCAGGGATGTTCGACAAGAAAGCCGTTTTCTTCTGCTCGTCCTGTTCGGGCATAGATGAAAAGTATAATCAGGCTGCGCGGGAAGCTGTCCGCGCAGCCTGCTGCAAAGGTTACGGCATAGTCTCGGGGGGCTCGTTCCGGGGCACTATGAATGTAGTGGCGGATACGGCGGTGGAGTGCGGCGCGCCGAGTATCGGCGTGCTTCCGCGTTTTATGACGGGACTGCAGCATCCCCGTCTCTCGCAGCTCATCTGGACGGACACGATGTCAGAGCGGAAGGAGAAGATGCGTGAGGGGACCTCTCTCGCCGTGGCTCTGCCGGGCGGCATAGGGACTATGGACGAACTGTTCGAGACCCTCACTCTCGCGAAACTCGGCCAGTATGCGGGTAAGGTCATCGCGCTGGACATAGACGGTTTCTATGAGCCTGTGAAGGTTATGCTGAAACATTTCCTCGAGAAGGGGATGGTGGACGAGCATACTCTTATGCTCATCTCTTTCCTGAAGACTGTGGAAGAGTTCGAGGGACTTATCTGAAGTCAGAATGAAAAGAGCGGAAGTCATCAGCTATCTGGGGAAGGACTGGGAGCGCTGCTGCGCAAGGATAGAGCATGCGCTCACTACGGACATAGAGCTTCTGGGCAGCGTCAACGCCTCCATTCTGGAGCACGGCGGAAAGAAACTCCGTCCGATGCTTTCGCTGCTTTCTGCAAGAGAGCTCTTCAGCGGTGACGGACCGCTTCCCGAGGACAGTATCCGCTATGCTGCGGCAGTGGAGCTGCTGCATAACGCCACGCTGCTTCACGATGACGTGGCTGACCGCAGCGAGACCCGCCGGGGCGCACCGACGGTGATGTCGCTTCTGGGCGGCACAGCCGCCGTTCTGGTAGGGGATTTCTGGCTCGTGAGAGCTGTGGACGAGGTGATTTCGGCCGAAAAAAGCAGGCTGGAGGTGATAGAACTCTTCTCGAAGACCCTGAGCGATCTCGCCGAAGGGGAGATGTTCCAGCTTCAGAAGGCCGGGAGCGATGACACCACAGAGGAGGATTATCTGAGGATAATCTACTGCAAGACAGCCTCTCTCTTCGTGACCGCCTGCGTTTCCGCCGCCAAGTCGGTGGGCGCTTCGCCTCGGGATGAGGAGATTATGCGCCGCTACGCCACGGCTCTGGGGATAGCCTTCCAGATAAAGGACGACATACTCGATTATGCCGGTGGGGATCTCGGGAAGCCCGTGGGGCAGGATCTGAAGGAGCAGAAGATAACGATGCCTCTGCTCGGGGCTCTCGCTGCGGCTGACGAGAAGACGGAAAGGAGGATCCGCGCGGCTGTGCGCGGCGCCGCCGACAGCGAGGAGAACCGCACCCTCGTGCTGGGCTTCGTGGATGAGTTCGGGGGACTGGACTATGCCCGCAGACGGCTGCAGGACTATGTGGACGAGGCAGCCGGTGCTCTCGCGCCGCTGCGTGACTCGCAGGCAAGAGAGCATCTCACAGCATTGGCGGAGTATACCGCCAGAAGAAACAGATGACCGGGCGCAGGCCCCCCGCAGGGGCGGCGGAAAAGGATTGGCCGCGGCAGCGGCTTCGGGAGAAAACAGCCTGAACTTCGTAAGAAAGAGACAATGTCATCACTTTCGCAAATACCCGGCAACGATGCCGTAAGGGACGCGCTCGGCTCGATGATCGGGCGCGGGAAGGTTCCGCACGCCATAATGTTCTATGAGAATGACGGTTGCGGAGCTGTGGGGCTCGCGCTCTCTTTCCTCTCGGACCTTATGGGGACTGCGAGAGTGGAGAGGCTCGTACATCCGGACGTGAACTTCATTTTCCCGGTGGCTGCGGGACCGAAGGCGGGTACGGACAAACCCACTTCGGACAGCTATATGCAGTATTGGCGGGAACTTGTGAGCGCCAACCCTTACTTCCTCGAAAGCGACCTGGGTGATGCGCTCGGTCTCGACGGCAAGTCTTCGCTCATCGCGGTGCAGGAGGCGAAAACCCTGCGCGACCGGCTGAGTCTCAGTTCGCTCGAGGGGGGCTATCGGGCGGTGCTCATCTATCTGCCGGAGAAGATGAATGCGGATACGGCGAACCGTCTGCTGAAGAGTATCGAGGAGCCGCCGGAGAAGACTCAGTTCATTTTAGTCACGCACGCGGCGGATAAGGTCCTCACGACGATATCTTCGCGCTGCGAGTGCATCCGGCTCGCGCCTCTCAGTAGGGAGCAGGTCGCGCGTGTGCTCGTGGAGCGTTTCGGTGTGACGCAGGAGCGTTCAGAATGGGCGGCGGCGATTGCCGGGGGGAGCGTAGGAGAGGCTCTGCGGAGTCTGTCCGAGGAGGAAAATGCCTCAGAAGAGCTGCAAAACTTCGTCTCCCTTATGGAAGCGCTGCTGAGAAAAGATCTCTGCGCCGCACAGGATAAAGCCGACGAACTTTCCGCGCAGAGCTCGCGCGAGAAAGCCAAAGCTTTTTGTAAATTTGCAAGCGAGGCCCTCAGAAAGATTTTCCTGCTTCAGCAGGGGATGGAGTCTCTGGCGGGGATGAGTCAGCGTGAGAAAGAGAGTCTGGGCGCGATCGCTTCGCGCTGCCGCAAGAGTTTCTCGCGTGCCGCCCTGCCGCTGCTAGACAGGAGCCATATGCTCATCGGGAGGAACATTAACCTGAAAATCCTCTTCTGCGACCTCGTGAATAAACTATATTCCATCTTATGGACAAAAAAGTAGAATCTATACAGTACGACTGCAACCGGGGCTGTATCGTCCAGAGGGACGAGGAGTCCGGAGAGCTGAACTGCACTTACCGCGAGGGCTGCTGCAAGCTCAAGGACCACGACTGGCTGCACGGAGTTTCGCAGCCCGAGTACAGGGACATTTTCGAAGTCCGCTTCAAGAATACGCGCAAGGGCTTCTATATCAACGCTTCCGGTCAGAACGTCAAGCTCGGCGACCTCGTCGTCGTGGAGGCTGCCACCGGGCACGACCTGGGCATAGTGACGCTCGAAGGACCGGTGGTGGGCAAGCAGATGCAGAGCAAGGGGGTCGATCCGACCAAGTCCGAGTTCAAGAAAATCTATCGCAAGGCCCGCGCTTTCGACATCGAGAAGTGGCAGGAGGCAATCGCCCGCGAGCAGGAAACTATGATCAAGGCCCGCCGCCTCGCCGCCGAGCTCGGACTCGAGATGAAGATCGGCGACGTGGAGTTCCAGGGCGACGGCACCAAGGCCATCTTCTACTACATCGCGGACGGCCGCGTGGACTTCCGCCAGCTCATCAAGGTGTACGCTGAGGAGTTCCGCATCCGCATAGAGATGAAGCAGATCGGAGCACGTCAGGAGGCCGGTCTCATCGGAGGTCTGGGTGTCTGCGGCCGCGAGCTCTGCTGCGCGAATTACGTCACTAATTTCCAGTCCATCAGCACTTCTGCGGCGCGGGTGCAGGATCTCTCGCTGAACCCGCAGAAGCTCGCCGGCCAATGCGGCAAGCTCAAATGCTGCCTGAATTACGAAGTCGCCACATATATGGACGCGCAGTCCAGACTGCCGAAGGTGAGCGAGCCGCTGCAGTTTGAGGACGGGCCGGCGTATCTGGTGAAAACGGACATCCTGAAGGAGCTGATGTACTTTTCTTATGACAAGCATTCGCTTTCCGAGATCTATCCTCTCGATGCTGAAGAGGTCCGCAATGTCCAGGAGATGAATGCCGAAGGCATCAAGCCCGAGAGTCTGAAGCTGGAGCCGGAACCGGCGAAGCCTGAGTTCATCACGGCCGTGGGGGATGACAGCATCTCGCGTTTCGACAATACCGACCGCCGCAAGAAGCGCCGCCGCCCTAAAGGGGATAACGGCCGCCGCCGCTCCGAGGGTGGGCGTGATGCTGCCGCGAAGGGTGCCGCCCGCGACGGGAACGGCCGCGACGGGAACGGACGCAACGATGCTGCCTCGAAAGGTGCCGCCCGCGAAGAGCGCAGGGATGCGGGACGCGATGCCCGCCCTTCCGACAGACGTGACGGCCGCAGAGACGGCCGCCGGGGTGAAGGCCGCTCCGACCGCAGCGGCGGCAAGCCGCGGGGAGGCCGGAGCGAAGCTCCGCGCACCGAAGCTCCGAAGCCGACCGAGTAAAGTGTCCGGCACCATCATGCGTCACCTCCCGGCGATCCTTCTATGCCTCCTGGCTTTTCTGCCCTCCTGCACCAGGCCCACGGTGACGGACCGGTTCATACTGCGTGAAGACTGCGCCCACGAGGGGATCTACAGTTTCGAGGTGGATATGTCGGACTCCACCGCCTGCTATGACATCAGCCTCTATACCCGTCTCGACGGGAACCATCAGAGACCGGATGCCCCCGAAGGCATCAGACTCAAGATAGTCTGGACCTCTCCCTCCGGCGGCGACTACAGCGAGAACGTTTATTTTTCCTTCGCGGACAGCAGCCGCGAAGACGGATTCTTTTCCCTCCAGTGCCTGCTGCCTTACCGCAGCGGTCTGGTTCCCTTCGAGCGCGGCCTCTGGACTCTGACCCTGAGGCAGCTCGAAGAAGTCCGCGACCTTCGCGGCTGGGGGGTCATATGCGAAAGCAAGAAACGATGGGACACGACAAATTAAGAAAATTCGCTGAGAATGAAGGCTTTGCCTGCCTTCTCCAGCCGTCCTCGCAGGAGCTCCTTCAGGATGGATACTTCGCGCTCCGCGACCACGAGATCAAGGGAGCCTGGAACGAATGGATGTTCGAGGAGAGTCAGCCGATAGTGCTCGAGCTGGGCTGCGGAAAGGGGGAATACACCATCGACCTTTCGCGCCGCATCCCTTCGCGCAACTACATAGGCGTGGACATCAAGGGCGCACGCCTCTGGAAGGGGGCCAAATATGCACACGAGCACGAGCTGGACAATGTCGCGTTCCTGCGCACCCGCATCGAGTTCATCACCGCTTTCTTCGCGCCTTCCGAGATCTCGCAGATCTGGCTGACCTTCTCCGACCCCCAGATGAAAAGCGAGAATTCGCGTCTGACTTCGCCTCTGTTCCTGGAACGTTACCGGAAGTTCCTCGCTCCCGGAGGTCTGATCCACCTGAAGACTGACAGCATCTTCCTGCATCAGTACACGAAAGCCGTGGCCGGGAAGAACGGCCTGAAGATTCTCGCCTGCACCGAAGACCTCTACGGCACTCCCGCGCAGAGCCTGTTCTCCGCTCCGTCAGCAGAAATGGCGCAAGATGAGATAGCTGCCCTCTACGAGGTTCAGACTTTCTACGAGAAGATGTTCCTCGAGCAGGGCTGCAAGATTACCTATCTGTGTTTCAGCCTCGACCGCGAGGGGGCGTTCGAGTATCCGGACTTCGATGCAGCCTACTGGCGGGAAGTCGAGGGTCCGCGCCGCTCATTCGGCCATCAGTGATTTTTCGCGGCCTTGCGGCCAAGGTCCGCTGCCGCGGCAGCCTACCCTCTGTCCATCTCGCGGCGGATGTCTTTTTCCTTGATGCTCTGACGCTTGTCGTACTCGTGCTTGCCTTTCGCGAGAGCGATGTGGAGCTTCGCGTAGCCATTGTCCGCGATGTAGGCGCGGACGGCCACTATCGTGAGTCCCTTGAGCTTCACGGCTTGCTGCAGATGACGCAGCTCGCGCCGCGTTAGAAGCAGTTTGCGGTCGCGCGCGGGCTCGTGAGCATTCCACGAACCCCAGAAGTAGGTGGAGATGTTCATACCGCGCACATAGAGTTCGCCGTTCGAGAAGTAGCAGTAGGCGTCCGACAGGGATGCCTTGCCCGCGCGCAGGGACTTGATCTCGGTCCCCACGAGCACGATGCCCGCAGTGTAGTTCTCCAGGAACTCGTAGTCGAACGAGGCCCTGCGGTTCTTTATCTGTATGCTGCTCTTCGCTTTAGGCATAAATAATCATAAAAAACAGCGGCCGCCGGAGGCGTTCGGGATCGGACGCGGGCGCGCGGCCGCAGAAATCACTGCATATCAGATGCCGAACGCTTCGCGGATGTTGCTTACGGCGTCGAGTTTTTCCCAGCTGAAGAATTCCACTTCGCGCTCAACGGTCTTGCCGTCCCGGATCAGCGTCATAGTCTTCTTATAAGGCTTGCGCCCGAAATGGCCGTAGCTGGCCGTCGGCTCGTAGATCGGGTTCTTCAGGCCGAAACGGCTGATGATTTTTGACGGACGCAGATCGAAGAGTTCCGAGATCTTGCGGGCGATCTGCGCATCCGCGAAACGCGAAGTGCCTCGGGTGTCCACGAATATGCTGACCGGTTCCGCCACTCCGATGGCGTAGGAGAGCTGCACGAGCATCTCGTCGGCCACGCCCGCCGCCACCATATTCTTCGCTATCCAGCGGGCGGCGTATGCTGCGCTGCGGTCCACCTTCGACGGGTCCTTGCCGGAGAACGCTCCGCCGCCGTGCGCACCCTTGCCGCCGTAGGTGTCCACGATGATCTTGCGCCCGGTCAGACCGGTGTCGCCGTGAGGACCGCCGATGACGAATTTGCCCGTAGGGTTCACCAGAAGGCGGGGGTCGTGTCTGAAAAGCTCCGCAGTCTTCGCAGGCAGAGTCTTCACCACGAGCGGAAGCAGAATCTCGCGCACGTCGCGGGTGATGCGCTCGTGCATAGCCTCGTCGCTGTCGAACTCGTCGTGCTGAGTGGAGAGCACTATCGTGTGCACGCGCTGCGGAACGTTGTGCTCGTCATATTCTATGGTGTACTGCGACTTCGAGTCGGGACGCAGGTAAGGCATAAGCTTGCCCTCGCGGCGGATTCCCGCCAATACCTGGAGCGTGCGGTGCGCGAGCGCGAGCGGCAGAGGCATATACTCTTCGGTGTCGCGGCAGGCGTAGCCGAACATCATACCCTGGTCGCCGGCCCCCTGCTCCTCCTCCGTGTCGCGGATTACCCCGCGGCTGATGTCGGTGCTCTGCTCGTGGATGGCGCTGAGCACGCCGCAGCTGTCGCCGCTGAATTTATAGTCGGCCTTGTCGTAGCCGATACGGTTGATGACATCGCGCACGATGTGCTGGATGTCCACGTAAGCGTCTTCTGAACGAACTTCACCGCCTACGACCACCAGACCTGTGCTGCAGAAGGTCTCGCAGGCCACTCTGGCCTCGGGGTCCTGACGCAGGAACTCATCGAGTATGGCATCTGAAATCTGGTCCGAAACTTTATCCGGATGTCCTTCGGATACTGACTCGCTAGTAAACAAATAGTTCATAATGTGTGTAAAAATAAAAAAAACTCCAACGTTCGCGATACGTGGAGATACACCGGAAAATATGGTTTTAGCATTTTTTAGTGTGGTTGCAAGCAAGCAAATCTCTCCACATTCACGTGGGCGCAAAGGTAGGGAGATTCTCTCTCATATGCAAGCTTTTTCGGGACTAACGGCAGGGGCGTCCCGGCGTTTGTTAAATTTTAGTTACTAAAACGAATAATTTTTTCGGACATCGAATTTTTGCGTAACTTTGCTGCCGGAAATTTACTGTTCAAACTTATAGATATTATGCACAAATTCTTCAAAATCCTGCTGTCAGCACTGGCAGTAGTGTCTTTTGTTGTGTCTGCGTCCGCGCAGGTGACTACTTCTTCGCTGAACGGCAAGGTTGCCGACGCCAGTGGAGAACCTATCCCGGGTGCCACAGTCGTTGCTGTCCACACACCTTCGGGTACTCAGTATTTTGCAGTCGTGAATGCTGAAGGCCGTTACTTCATAAACGGTATGCGTTCCGGCGGTCCTTATTCTGTAGAGGTCAGCTGTCTCGGCTATCAGACCGTTACCTACACTGACATCACCCTCCAGCTCGCAGAGCCTTACAGCCTCAGCGCCACACTGCAGGATGACAAGCAGATGCTTTCGGAGTCGGTGGTAATATCTACGGCAAATTCCAAGTTCGCTGTCGAGAAGACAGGTGCTGCCACAAACATCAACAACAAGCAGATCACCTCTCTCCCTACCGTCAGCAGAAGCATCTCCGACGTCACCAGACTCTCGCCATACGGCGGAAACGGAATGAGCTTCGCGGGAGCTGACGGCCGTACGGCCAATTTTACCGTGGACGGCGCGAACTTCAACAACAACTTCGGTCTGAGCTCGAATCTTCCGGGCGGCGGCAACCCTATCTCCATCGACGCCATCGAGGAGCTCCAGGTAGTCATCTCCCCTTACGATGTACGCCAGACGAACTTCATCGGCGGCGGCGTGAACGCCATCACCAAGTCAGGTACGAACACCTTCAAGGGTTCCGCCTACGTATATCACCGCAACGAGAATATGCGCGGTGACTCCGTGGAGGGCGAGACCATTTCCGGTGCGCGCGACAAAGACCGCAACACCATCTACGGTATGACCCTCGGCGGCCCTATCATCAAGAACAAGCTCTTCTTCTTCGTGAACTATGAGGGTACCAAGACCCCTACCGTGGCTAACCGCTGGAGAGGCTCTTCCGACGGTACCGCAAATTCTGACCAGTACATTTCCCGCACCAAGCTTTCGGACCTTCAGAAGGTTTCCGACTTCGTCAAGAGTGCATACGGCTATGATACAGGTTCTTATACTGACTTCCCGGCTGACGAGAGCAACCGCAAGATCCTCGCCCGCATCGACTGGAACATCAGCGAGAAGCACAAGCTCGCGCTCCGTTACAACTATACCCTGAACAAGGCCTGGAACTCTCCGAACTCCTCTTCTATGGACGGCGGCCCGCGTTCCTCTTACGGACGTACCTCCCTCTACGCTATGTCCTACGCAAACGCGATGTACTCCCAGGACAACCTCGTGAACACCTGGTCGCTCGATCTCAACAGCCGCCTGAGCGACAAGCTCAGCAACCAGTTCCTCGCCACCTATTCGAAGCTGGACGACGTGCGCGGAACCAACTCTTCCGAGTTCCCGTTCATCGACATTATGGATGCGGGTCAGAAGAATCCTGACGGAACAGACGCCACAGGCTCGAACACCTACATCGCTCTCGGTTACGAGCTCTTCACCTGGAACAACGCCGTCCACAACACGGTAGCTTCCATAAAGGATGACCTCACCTGGTACAACGGTACGCACAAGGTGATGGTCGGCGCGAACTTCGAGTATCAGATGGCCGACAACAGCTATATGCGTAACGGTACGGGCTACTACCGCTACAACTCTCTCGACGACTTCCTGAACAAGGCCGCCCCTACTGTAGTGTGTCTCACCTACGGCTATGACGGCGAGGCTAATCCGGCCGCCCGTGTACGCTTCTACAAGGCTGGCATCTACGGACAGGACGACTGGGCTGTGAACGACAACTTCAAGCTCACCTACGGCCTGCGTCTCGACGGACTCTTCTTCAGCAACCAGGACATTATGAGGAATCAGGCCATCTATGACCTCGACTATGACGGACGTCACATCGACACCGGCAAGTGGCCGAAAGCAAATGTGACCGTGTCTCCGCGCGTAGGCTTCACCTGGGACGTACTCGGTGACAAGAGCCTCAAGGTCCGCGGCGGTACCGGTTTCTTCTCCGGACGTCTGCCTCTGGTGTTCTTCACGAATATGCCTACGAACTCCGGTATGGTACAGTATCAGGCCAAGATCAACGCTACCGGAGCCAACGGCGGTACCAAGACCGATATGAGCCAGTTCGCCGGCGGTGTCCTGAACCGCGAGGCCCTCTACAACAAGCTCGTCTCTATGGGTTATCCTTCCACCATCAAGCCTGAAGACGGAACCGCTCCTTCGGAAATCTCCGCCGTGGATCCTAACTTCAAGATGCCTCAGGTATGGAAGAGCTCCATCGCAGTCGATTACGCGTTCCCTACCTCCTTCCCGTTCTCCATCACAGCTGAGGGTATCTTCAACAAGACCATCAACGGCGTCTGCCTGACAGACTGGAGCATCAAGGGCACCGAGGGCTTCGCAAGATTCAACGGCGCCGACAACCGCGCCATCTACCCCGACCAGTCCGACTACAAGCTTACCTACGTCAAGGACGGCAAGACCACCGGTATGCCTAACGCCTACGTTCTCGAAAACACGAGCAAGGGTTACGGCTATTCGGCCAATCTCACCGTGAATATGCGTCCTGTCGAGAGTCTCAGCCTTATGGCCGCATACACCCACACCGTCAGCAAGGAACTCACCGGTATGCCGGGCTCGAACGCCTCTTCGGTTCTGAACTATATGGCTACCGTGAACGGTCCTAACGATCCGGGCCTGCACAACTCCGAGTATGTCACCCCTGACCGCGTAGTCGCTTCCATCACCCACGATGACAAGAGCAACAATCACTTCAGCCTCATCTACGAGGCCTGGAGAGGCGGCTACAACTACTCCTATATGACCGTGAACGACATCAACGGCGACGGCTACAACTACGACTCGATCTACATCCCTACCGACAAGGAAGTGGAGAACAACGAGTTCCGCTTCGTCTCCACCGATGACCGCGACCGCTTTATGGCCTACGTCCACAAGGACAAGTATCTCAGCAAGCATCAGGGCGAGTACGCCGAAGCTTACAGCGTATATTCTCCGTGGGTACACAGAATCGACTTCAGCTACAAGCACGACTTCAAGGTGGATCTCTTCGGAGCGACGAACACTCTCCAGCTCAGCTTCGACATCAAGAACGTCCTCAATCTCTTCAACTCCAGCTGGGGCGTGAGCAAGTATATGAACTCCGCTCTCGGCGAGGGCCGCATCCTCAAGTATGAAGGCGTGGATGCCGAGGGCTATGCCACCTTCTCCACACCGGCTGCTTACGGCGCTGACACTCAGACATTCGTCCCTTATCACGCCATCGGCCAGTGCTGGTATGCCTCCATCGGTCTCAAGTATATGTTCAATTAATTCTAACTGACACAGGATATGAAACTCAAATATATTTTCACTGCTGTTCTCGCAGCCCTCGCCCTTACCACGGGCTGTAAAGAAGACATCGAGAGACATCTCGATGAGGTACAGGTGTCCTCATCCTATGTGGCTATCCCTGCCGAAGGCGGTTCGAAGACCATCAGGGTCACCGCGCACGACGCCTGGGGTTTCGAACAGGTTCCGGACTGGCTTACGATCTATCCTGACTACGGTTCCGCCGGCGAGGCTGACGTCACTTTCTCTGCCGAGAAGGCCAGCTCCACTCTCGAGGCTACCGTATATCTGCAATGCGGCGGTAAATACCAGCTCATCAATGTCCTCCAGATGACTGAGAAGACAGAGCTCCCTATCTCCACCTGCAAAGAGGTGAACAGCGGCGAAGACGGCGTCACCTATCGCGTAAAAGGTGCAGTCACTTCCATCACGAACACGACTTATGGCAATATGTACATAAACGACGGGACCGACGAGGTTTACGTCTACGGTACCCTCGATGCGAGCGGCGCTGAGAAGAACTTCCTGAGTCTGGGCATCAACGTCGGTGACATCGTCACCGTGGAAGGCCCTAGAAAGACCTACAGCGGCACCATCGAGCTCGTGAACGTCACCGTAATCGCCATCGAGAAGTCCCTCATCAAGGTGGACAGCGTGGAGCCTGAATCCGCAGAGCTCCCTATCGAGGGCGGCGACTTCACAGTCACTCTCAGCTGCTCGGGCGACGGCGTGAAGGTAGATGTTCCGCAGGATGCCCAGTCCTGGCTCTCCGTCAAGTCCATCACCACTTCCGGTACTGAGGCTGTCGTAGTCTTCAACGCTGCCGCAAATGCCGGCGGAGACCGTTCCACGACTCTCGAGTTCATCACCACCTCCGGCGGCAAGGAGTACACAGCCTCCACGACTCTCGCCCAGAAGGGCGCCGTCATCGCCGCTACCGTCGAGGAGTTCCTCGCGGCTGCCGAGGGTGATACCCAGTACCGTCTGACCGGCGTCATCACTGAGGTGAGCGTCAACTCCCAGTATCACAATGCTAATATCTACGTGGCTTCCGGAGACTTCTCCCGGAGCGTTCAGCTCTACCGCGCAGTGGCAAGTGAGGGGAACATCGAAGACCTCGGCCTCGCTGCAGGCGACATCGTGACCGTAGTGGGCAAGAGAAGCTCTTATAACGGCAACCCTCAGATGGCCGCAGGCGGTATCGTGGAGTCCGTCAAGTCTTATGACAAGGCTACTGTAGAAGAGTTCCTCGCAGCTGCAAATGATTCCGAGTTCGCGGTGACAGGCAAGATCACCAAGGTGGCAAACCTCAGCGGCAAATCCTCCTACAATAACGTGAACATCACCATCGAGGACGAGGGCAACTCCCTCTATCTCTACCGTGTCACCACTTATGACAAGGCCGATGTAGCTATCCTCAACCCTGAAGTGGGCGGGACGATCACAGTCGCCGGCAAGAGGGGCGAATACGACGGAAGTCCTCAGATGGCAGCAGGCGGCGTGGTTCTCGCTTACACCGCACCTGCAGACGAGCCGGACCCGGAACCTACACCTGACGAAGGAGAGTATTCCATAGATCTGAGCTACACTCTCGGAGACAATGCCTATGAAGACGGCGTAGCCACCATCAACGGTGTAGAAGGCCAGAAGGTTCTCAAAATCGGCACGTCCAAAGCGGCGGGCAGCGTCACCATCACCATCCCGGCAGGCACGAAGAAGGTTTCCTTCTATGCCGTAGCTTGGAAAGGCGCCGCGACGACCCTTACCTTCTCTATGGGCGGAAGCATCGTGGCAACTCAGGAAATCGCCGCGAATGACGGTGCTACCAATAATTCTCCTTATACCCTCACGGTAGCCGATACTGACAAGTATTCCTGGGATATTCCTGTGGACCTTCCGACGGACACGGATATCACCATCTCCACGGCAGAAGGTGCCAAGACACGCGCCATCTTCTTCGGAATCAAGAAGTAAGACAGACGCTACCTGATATTAAGGCAGGCGGGACCCGCGAAGAGGTTCCGCCTGCTTTTTTTATGGCAGACAGGCATAGGGACCGGTTTTCCCCGCGAGCGGGGACCACAAGGAAAGAAACGTTTGATATGTGAAGAGAAATATGTAATTTTGCGCTTGCCAAGCAATTTTACTTTATGAAACTCAGACATTTATTTTCCGCCTGTGCAGCCTCTGTGCTGCTATTCGCAGCCTGCGATCCCACTCAGGATCTGGGGCCGGAAGAAGTCACCCTCAGCGGTGCCTCCACCATCGAGTTCGCCACCGCCGGCGATGAGACGACCCTGTCTCTCAAGGCCACCGTGGACTGGACGCTTCAGGGCTATGATGCCGATGTCCAGACGTGGCTCGTGATAAGCCCATCCTCAGGAAAGGCCTCGAAGGATGCCCGGACCATCACTGTCAAGGCTCTGGAGAACAAAGCGACAGACCGCACGGCAAGCATCGTGTTCTACGGCAATATCATCTGCAAGGCCCCTCTCACCATAACACAGAAAGGCCCTGAAGGCGAGAAGGAAGCATACGAGACTCTCACGGTGGCGCAGTTCCTCGCGAAGAAGGACACCGGCACCGAGTATATCCTCAAGGGAACCATAAGCGATGTCACGAAGAACTCTACCGGCTCGTACTGGGGCTTCACCCTTACGGACGATACCGGCTCAGTGAGCTGCCCGTTCATCGTGAACTGGGAAGAGTTCCCGCTCAAAAACGGCGACAAAGTCTCCGTAAGAGGCAAATACAGCTACTATCAGCAGAAGAACCAGGACCAGCTCGCAAACGGCACTGTCATCGAGTATGAGGCAGTGGAGACTCCGAAGGGCGAAGCCAAGGGCAGCGGAACCCCGGAGGACCCGTTCAACGCCACAGCCGCTAACGCCAAATGTGCCGAGATCGGCTCCACGGCAAGCTCCGAAGACTATTACGTCAAGGGTAAGATATCGAAAATCAACGAAGTGAGCACCGATTACGGGAATGCCACATTCTATATTTCCGATAACGGCGCGTCCTCGGAAGAGCAGTTCTATGTCTATCGTATCTACTACCTGGGCGGCGAGAAGTTCTCTTCGGAAGACCAGATCAAACAGGGTGACGAAGTGGTAGTGAAAGGAAAGCTTATAAACTTTGGCGGGAGCACTCCGGAAATGAACCAGGGCGGCCGGATCGTGAGCATAAACGGCTCCGGTGACGGCGGAGATGGTGATGATGACGGTGATGACGACAGTCCTGTCGCCAAACCGACGACGGCTACAGCCGTGACCATCGCCGAGTTCCTCGAGAAGTCTGTAAACACTACGGACTGGTATGAGATTACCGGAACCATCACCAGCATTACGGGCACCGAGTACGGTAACTTTTATGTTAAGGATGAAAGCGGCCAGGTGCTTGTCTATGGACTCACCAAGGAATGGGCAGACGGCAAGAATGACAAATCCTTCTCTCAGATAGGTCTGAAAGCTGGTGACAAGCTCACGTTCTGGACACTGCGTTCGGAGTACGGCGGCAGCGCCCAGGCCGGCGGCAGCGGCTGTCCTGCCCTGTATATCTCCCACGAGGCCGGTGAAGAGACAGTGTATCCGGAAGGCTCGGTAGTGCTCACCTTCCCGGATGACAATGAGCAGAACAATAAAGTTAACGACTACATAAGCACCTGGACTGCGAAAATCGGCAGCAACGAATTCAGTATCGAGAACTTCAACAACTACCAGTGGCAGAACTGGACATTCATCAAGTGCGGACGCAAGAAAGATCCGTCCGTCGCGAAGATCGTAAACTCCACCGCTGTAGCTGCGAAGATAGACAGGGTCGTGCTGACCGCCGATACGTATGACGCTTCATCTGTGAACTCTCTGGTGATGAACGTGTACAGCGACGCTTCGCTCAGCACGCAGGTATGCTCCGTCTCCGCTCCGGAGGCGGCTGCGGCAGGGGAGATCGAACTCGCCCTTCCTGCCGACAAACAGGCTGCCGGCCTTTACTATGAGGTCGTTTTCGACTGCAAGGTTTCCACAGCCCAGAAGAACGGTTTCGTACAGCTCTCAAAAGTAGCATACATTGCGGCAGAATAAACAGAATTACCTGTACGGGGCGGCGCTGTGCATACTGGCCGCCCTTTCCGTCTTCACTTCCTGCAAGGAGAAGAAGGCCGGAGAAGATGTACCTGTAGTGATTTCCGTCCCGAAAACTGAGCTCGAGAACACCGCCGGGGAGCAGTGGATAAGAGTCAGCGCCGGTTCACACTGGATTCTCGCCCTGACATTCGGGGAGGGGTCCGAAGCCTGGGCGAGGGTGGACAGGACCTCCGGAGAGGGCAGCACTTCCGATCTGAAGCTCACTTACGACGAGAACTACACTTCGGAGCCGAGGAGCTGCACTCTGAAACTGCTCTGCGGCACCGCGATCTCTGAAGTCACTCTGAAGCAGCAGGCGGGAGAGGACAGGGGCGGACTCAGGCCCGACAAGGTGAAAGCGTATCTGGAGCTCCCGGCCACGGACAGCAAGTCCAGATTCTTCTTTACCCGGAATATGAAAAGGGGAAGCCTGCAGGTGCGCAACTACTCCTTCTATCTGGATACGGCAGCAAAGGTAGCCGTGTGGGTGGCCTACCCTCTGAACTCCTCGCTGATAGGCAGCGGAAGCCGCACGAACGAGTGGGGCGTAGATCCCAAGGTGCCCGAGCAGTATCAGCCGGTGATCGCCTTCGGCGGATTCCAGGGCGGCTACCAGAGGGGGCATCAGATGCCTTCTGCGGACAGGCTCGAATACGAGTCGAACGTCACGACCTTCTATGGGACGAATATGACTCCGCAGCGCGGAGAACTGAACGAGATAGTCTGGGCGGCCCTCGAGGGGAAGGTCCGGGACTGCAGCCGCCAGATGGACACCCTCTATGTGGTGACAGGAGCTGACATCGCCGGCTCCACCGAATATGCCCTGGACAATATGGGCAAGAAGATCACCGTCCCTGTCGGCTATTACAAGGCTCTGCTCGGCTACAAAAAGGGAGGCTCCATCGGCAGCTCCACGGGCGGCTACATCGCCATAGCCTTCTATTTCGAGCACAAGGCCTATGCGGCCGATGACATCAAGGCCCAGTCTATGAGCGTGGCTGAGCTGGAGAAAAAGCTCGGCTATGACCTCTTCGTAAACCTCCCTGCGGCAGTGGGGGAAAGCACGGCCGCCAAGGTGGAGTCCGAAGTGGATGCGTGGTGGTATAATACATTCAACAGATGATGAAAAGGTTTGTTTTCTCACTTATTCTCCTGTCTCTGCTCGCCTGCGGCGCGGATGCGCAGAAGAAGAATTTCGTCATAGGTTTCTACAATGTGGAGAACCTCTTCGACATCTATGACGACCCGGGGAAGAACGACAACGAGTTCCTCCCGGACGGCACGAACAAATGGACCGAGGCCAGGTATCAGAAGAAGATACATAACATAGCAGAGGTCATAAAGGCGATGGCCCGGGACAACGGCTGCTACCATACGGTACTGGGCGTAAGCGAGGTGGAGAACCGCCTGGTGCTCGAGGACCTGGTCGTGGACCCTCAGATAGCGGATGCCGGCTACGAGATAGTGCATTACGACAGCCCCGACCGCAGAGGCATAGATGTGGCTATGCTCTACCGTCCGGACGAGTTTACCTACCTGGACAGCGAGTCCATCCCTTTCTCTTTCGAGGGGACGCGGGTACCCATCACTCTGGATGAAGAGGAGCAGGAGAATTTCCGCACCAGGGACATCCTTATGGTGCACGGGAAGATAGCCGGTGAGGATGTGGCAGTGTATGTGACCCATCTGCCTTCCAGAATCGGAGGCAAGGGCGGGGACCTCCGGAGCCTCGGGGCGGAGATCATCTATAACCACGCTATGGGGATGATGCGCAAGTATCCGGGCATCAAGATCATAGTGATGGGGGATATGAACGACAACCCTACCGACGACAGCCAGAAAGTATGGCTCCACTCCAGAAAGACCATAGCCGAGACGGGGGAGGAGGACTTCTTCTGTCCGTTCGAGGCGATGCTTGCGGACGGCTACGGGTCGCTGGCCTATCGCGGGGCGTGGAACATCTATGACATCATCAGCGTGAACTACAATCTGGCCGCCGCTCCCCACGGTGGACTCAAGATCAAGAAAATCGTAAAAAACAGATACTACGGCCGCGTATTCAAGAAGCCTTTTATGACACAGTCCTCCGGCCAGTACAAGGGCACTCCGTTCCGCACATTCTCCAGCGGCACATTTATCGGAGGCTATTCAGACCATTATCCTACCTATATCGTAATCGGTAAATGAGAAAGACATTGACAGTAATCGTCCTGCTGCTGTGCGCGCTCGCCGCGTATGCGCAGGGAAGTCTCACCGGCGGAGTCAAGGCCACGGTGGTCAACAGGATTGGACGCGACAGAGTCGCGGCCGCGAAAATCGATCTGCGCCGAGGCTCCGAGCTCATCGGGAGCTACACTGCGGGCGCGGACGGCACTTTCTGCATCGAAGGTCTCGAGAATGCGGCCTATGTGCTCGAGGTCAGCGCCGAGGATTTCGTCAGCAAGAGCGTGAATGTGGTCGTCGAGGGCTATGTGCGCGATCTGGTGCTCATAACGCTGACGCCTCAGCAGAGCCGCAGGGAGGTGGACGAGTCGTATTTCGCCGACTTCGATATGGATGACTCGGGCTACTCGGACGCTCCGACCATCCTCTTCGGCACGAACGACCCGTATAACAATGTCGCGGGCTACGGATTCAGCGCGATACGCTTCAAGAACCGTGGCTATGAGTCCGAGTCGCAGGATGTGTATTTCAGCGGCGTGAGACTGAATGACGCGCTCACGGGCTATACTCCTTATTCGCTATGGACGGGCCTGAACGAGGCGGTGCGCAGCAAGGAGAGCACGAACGGGCTCGAGAGCTCCGAATTCGGCGTCGGCGGGTACAACGGTGTGACTAACATCACGGGTACGCCGGATGCGGTGCGCACGGGCTGGAGATTCTCTATGCTCAGCAACAGCGCCCTCTACCGCCTGCGTCTGATGGGCACCTACGCTTCGGGCGAGCTGGACAACGGCTGGTCCTATGCGGTGAACGTCTCGGCGCGTCTCGGCGGTAATGACTGGGTGGAAGGCGTTTACTACCGCTCTTTCGCCTACTACGCCGCAGTGGGCAAGCGTCTGGGGGATCGCCACAAGTTTAATCTCATCACTTTCGCGACTCCGGGGCAGAGAGGTGCGCAGAACGCTTCGACCCAGGAAGTCTATGACCTGATGGGGGACAATATGTATAACTCGAACTGGGGCTACCAGAACGGCAAGGTGCGTAACGCCCGCGTGCGCAAGACGTTCGAGCCTGTGACTGTGCTCAAGTACGAGTTCACCCCTTCGAGGAGCTTCAAGTCGTCCACGACGCTGCTCTGGCGCACGGGAAGCAACGGCTACACGGCTCTCGACTGGTACGACGCACCGGACCCGCGCCCTGACTACTACCGCAACCTCCCGAGCTACTTCTATATGGAGGACGAGGACTATAACCGCTCGAATCCAGAGAAGGCCGCCTGGGCCGAGTACGCATGGACGCACAGGGGAGATGCCTACGCGAACTATCAGCACATAGACTGGGACAGGCTCTACAATGTGAACTACAACTCCCCGGAGGGCCGCTCCAAGTACATCCAGGAGGAGAGGCACGTGGACCAGAACGACCTGAATCTCGCGCAGACCGTAAAGTGGCTGCCGACGGAGTCTCTGACCGTGAACGCGGGGCTCAACCTGCGGTGGAACCGCACTGAGAACTACAAGAAAGTCGCCGACCTGCTGGGCGGAAACTACTACGTGAACATCGACAACTTCGCCGAGCGCGACTTCGCCTCCGACCCGACGAAGATTCAGAACGATCTGGACTATTATCTCGCGCACGGGCAGGCGCAGAAACTCTACGTGGGCGACAAATACGGCTACGACTACCTCGCGCAGATCCGCAAGGCGCAGCTCTGGGGCTCAGCCGTTTACGAGAAAGGTGGCCTGAGTCTCACCGGGGCCGCTTCAGCAGGCCGCGAGAGTTTCTGGCGGGACGGACTCGTGCGCAAGGGCCTGTTCCCGAACGACTCCTACGGCAAGTCGGCGAGGAGCGCATTCACGACCTGGTCGGTCAAGGCGGGCGGCGCGTACGTGCTCGGCAGCGCCCATCGGCTTTCGGCCAATGCGGGCTTCTTCAACGACGCTCCTACCTTCCAGCAGAGCTTCGTGTCTCCGCGTACGCGCAATACTCTTATGTCCGGTCTGGACACGCGGAAGTCTTTCTCCGCCGACCTCAATTACCAGTTCAGCAAAGACGGATGGAATCTGCGCTTCACGGCCTTCTATACGGACATAAAGGACCAGACGGACCTGATGAGCTTCTATGACGACTCCCAGAAGTCATTCACGAACTTCGCTATGACGGGCATAGGCCAGAGGCACAGCGGTATAGAGTTCGGAGCCAAGATGCCTCTGCCGGTGGAGGGACTTACCCTTTCCGCCGTGGTGAGCGCGGGAAGGTACATATACGTCGGCAAGCCGCATATGATCCAGACCGTGGACAACAGCGCTGAAATCATACGTGACGAGGATGTCACCTACTGGGACAAGCATCCTGTGTATAAGATCGCCGGATACGGCTCAGGCGGAACCGCCATATATGATCAGGACGCTTCCGGAGAGTATATAGTTACCGGCTACAAACAGCATTACGTGCCTTCCACTCCGCAGCTGGCGACTCAGCTCTCGCTGAATTACCGCACGGACAGCTACTGGTTCTTCGAGCTGAACGGCCAGTATTTCGCGGGCTCCTATCTGGATATGAACCCTCTCTACCGCACCACCTTCGCGGCGGCGGGAGGAGACGGCACAGTGACTCCGCAGGAAGTGGAGTATATGGCGGAGCAGGAGAAGTTCGACCCCGCTTTCCTGCTGAACTGCAGCATCGGAAAGTCCTGGTACATACAGAGAAAATACAACATAGGCTTCTCTCTGGAAGTGAAGAATATGCTGAACAACCTTTCCGTGAAGACAGGCGGCTACGAGCAGACCCGTCTGCTGAGCAGCTACGGCAAAGACCGTTACTACCGCTTCGACCCGAAGTATTTCTATATGTGCGGAGCGAACTATATGCTTAACATCTATTTCAGATTCTAAAATTAAAACAGCTCCCAAGACCTATGCGGGCAAGAACTATAATATACATCGCGGCGCTCTGCGCCCTCTCTTCCTGCCAGTCCCTGAAGGAAGAGTTCCAGCCTGTGGTTACCATCAAGTATGACGACCCGGCGAGAAAGTCCACAGTGACTATGCAGGCGAGCCATACCATCGCAGAACTCGCTTCCAGATACAAGACGGGCTATCCCTGGGTTATGGACGAGAACATAGTCATTTCAGGCATAGTCTCCACCTCCGACAAGACCGGCAACTTCTACAAGAGTTTCTACATTCAGGACGAGACCGGGGGTATGGAGATAAAGATGGGCAAGAACGGCCTCTATAACGACTACCTCCCGGGACAGCGCATCTATGTGGACTGCAGGGACCTGTGTCTGGGAATGTACGGCTACAAGGCGGGTTCGTCCTACGGGATGGGTATGGTCCAGGTCGGCTTCACGGATCCGACGGGGGAGTACGAGACCTCGTATCTGGAGACTTCGCTCCTTATCGACACCCATATCTTCAAGGGGGCCGTGGAGGGCGAAGTGGCGCCTGTCACCGTCCCGCACTCACAGCTCCCGGGGAACAAGGACACCCAGGCCACAAACGCTTACGTCGGGAAACTGGTGACCGTCGAGAACCTGACCTACGGCTGGTATGACAGCTGGTATCAGGAAAACAACGAGGCCTTCGTGCTGCTCTATCTCGACTCGAACAGGGACAAGGACCTCTCCTCGAACCGCATCTTCATTTCCGGCTCGGACACGGGCATCACAACCTGGGCTATGTCGAAGGAGAAGATGAAGGAATATCTCTGCTCGGGCATCTGGGACGATGTCTATATCGGGAACGCCGGCGACTACACCTACGGAACGGTCGGCGAACGCAGGGGGGACGGCACTTATCCGGACATAGAGAAGGCTGCCGGCTCGGTGAGCCAGTATTTCTCCACCCCGGACGGGGTGTGCGTGCAGGTGCGCACGAGCGGCTATTCCCGCTTCGCGGATACTGAAATCCCTGCCGATGTCCTCAGCGGCAAGAAAAAAATCAGCGTCACCGGCATCCTATCCCTGTATCAGGGCAAGATCCAGATGATGGTGAATTCGCCGGACGACATAAAAGTAGAAGAATAATACACATTTCACCTATGAAGAAAACATTACTCATCACGGCGGCAATTATGGCTATCACAGCTTGTACGGGCAGACAGAACCCGTTCCTGCAGGAGTGGGACACACCTTACGGAGTACCTCCTTTCGACAAGATAGAGATTTCTGACTATGTCCCTGCGGTCAAGGCGGGAATGGAAGAGCAGAAGGCGGAGATCGAGGCGATCATCGCCAATGCCGAGGCTCCGACCTTCGAGAACACCGTAGCTGCTCTCGAACTCAGCGGCAGGACTCTGAGCCGAGTGCACGGAGTGCTCCTTAACCTCAGCGAGAGCGAGAACAGCCCTGAGATGGAGGCTGTGGTGGAGGAAGTGACCCCGCTGCTTTCGGGACACAGCGATGACATCTATATGAACAAGGCTCTGTACGAGAGGGTCGCCTCCATCTACAATGCAGACCGGTCTGCCCTGACGCGGGAGCAGCAGATGGTGCTGAAGAAACTCTACGATGCTTTCGAGCGCAACGGTATCGGCCTCGACGAGCAGGCACAGGCCCGCCTGCGCGAGATAAACTCCGAGATATCCGTTAAGACCAATAAGATAGGGAACAATATCCTCGCAGAGAACAATGCCTTCAAGGCGGAGTTCGGCGTAAGCGTGTCCGCATATCCGTCCGCGATGACCGGAACGGAAGACCGGGCGCTGCGCGAGCGTATGTTCAAGGCCTATTCTTCCCGTGGGCATAACGGCAACGAGTATGACAACCGCGCTCTGGTTCTGGACGTTATGGGACTGCGTATCGAGAAGGCGAAGATTATGGGCTATGACAACCCTGCCGACTTCATCCTCGAGAACAAGATGGCCCATGACCCAGGGACAGTGGATGAGTTCCTCGCCGACATAATGAAGGCCGCGAACGCCAAGGCCCGCGAAGAAGTGAAGGAGATGCAGAAGGTGATGGACGCCGACATCAAGTCCGGAGTCCTTCCTGCCGGGAGCAGGATTCAGCCTTGGGACTGGTGGTATTATGCCGAGAAGGTCCGCAAGGCTCAGTATGACCTGGACGAGTCTCTCACCCGACCTTATTTCGAAATGAACAATGTCCGCGAGGGCGTCTTCGAGGCCGCGCATATTCTCTACGGCGTGAATTTCGAGAAGCTCGACGACGTGCCTCTCTTCAATGAGGCCGCGAGCGCCTACAAGCTCACCGACTCAGAGGGGGAGCTCATCGGCATATTCTACGGTGACTATTTCCCTCGCGACAGCAAGAGGGGAGGTGCCTGGATGAACAATTTCCGCGAGCAGTATTATGATGCGCAGGGCCGTGACGTGCGCCCTGTCATCGTGAATGTGTGCAATTTCACCGCTCCTGACTCCGCGGGCGTGGCTCTGCTCACCGTGGACGAGGTGCAGACCGCGTTCCACGAGTTCGGACACGCACTCCACGGCTTCCTGAGCAAGTGCCATTACCCTTCGGTCAGCGGGACCAATGTGGCCCGTGACTTCGTGGAGACCTTCTCGCAGTTCAACGAGAACTGGGCCCTCCAGCCGGAGCTGCTCGCAAAATACGCCAGACATTATCAGACCGGAGAAGTCATCCCCGCGGAGCTGGTCAGCAAGATCCTGAATGCTGCGCATTTCAACCAGGGCTTCACCACAGCGGAGCTCTGCGCCGCATCCATTCTGGATATGAAGTGGCACGAACTCAGCAGCATAGAGGGCATAGACATAGACTCTTTCGAGAAGAAGGTCTGTGATGAAATGGGGCTTATAGACGAGATCATCCCGCGCTACCGCACCACTTACTTCAACCACATCTTCTCCAGCAGCTACAGCGCCGGCTACTACGGCTATCTCTGGGCCGAGGTTCTGGACAAGGATGCCTTCTCGGCCTTCGAGGAGAACGGCGTATGGGATCTCGACCTGGCCCGCAAGTTCAAGGAGACCTTCCTTGAGAAGGGCGGCAGCGAGGACCCTATGACCCTCTTCGTGAGCTTCAGGGGCCGCGAGCCGGAGACCGCCGCGTTCCTGCGCGGCCGAGGACTGGACAGATAAGCCACCATCCGGATGAAAGGGACAGCGACTGTAGTAAAGAACAGCGGCAGCCACTATCTTCTGTCGGAGCTCCCTTCGTGGGAGCTCTTTCCGGCTGTCCTGCGCGGGAAGCTCCGTCTGAAAGGAAGCCGGGCCACGAATCCCGTCGCCGTGGGAGATGTCGTGGACTATGAGGCGGAAGGGGCAATCACGCAGGAGCATCCGGCACTCATCACCGGGATACGCGAGCGGCGGAACGCCGTGGTACGCCGCCCGAGCAAGCTTTCGAGCTGCACGCACGTCATAGCAGCGAACCTCGACCAGGCGTGCATCATCACAACGCTATATTTTCCCGAGATCAAGCTCCCTTTCCTCGACCGCATTCTGGTGAGCTGCGAAGCCTTCGGCGTGCATCCTCTCATCATCCTGAACAAGGTGGACCTCTACAGGAGTTTCGCCTCTGAGGAGCTGTCGCGTTTCCGCGAGATCTATGAGGGCGCGGGCTACCGCGTCATCGAGACTTCAGTTCTGACGGGGGAGGGCGTGGAGCAGCTCCGGCAGGCCTGTGACGGCCGCCTGAGCCTGTTCTCGGGCGAGAGCGGCGTGGGTAAATCCTCGCTCATCAAGGCCCTGGACCCTTCTCTGAATCCGAAGGTAGCGACCATCTCCACTTCGCACCTCAGCGGCTGCCACACCACCAGTCTCTATGAGATGTACAGGCTCGCAGGCGGCGGCTACATCATCGACAGCCCCGGTCTGCGGGGATTCGGGCTGGTCCAGATAGAAAGGGAGGAGACGGCGCTGTACTTTCCCGAGATGCTCCGCGTCTGCGGAGAGTGCCGATTCACCCCCTGCACGCACACGCACGAGCCCGGCTGCGCCGTGAAGGCCGCCGTCGAGAGCGGCGGAATCAGCCCCGAGCGCTACAGTTCCTACCTCGGGATGCTCGAAGAAGACCGGAAGTTCCGGTGAAGCGAATTATTCTCAGATACTGTTCCAAATATATGTGCCAAACTATGATCCAGTTCAGATAGTATATGTTGTATTATCCGGTATGGGTTGTAATAAAATTTGTCAATCGTTTGCGGTTTTATATAGTGATCTATTCTGACCCCTTTACGCTGCGTTAATTCTCCGTTAGGATAGTAAACACCTATACCGGTAAAATATGCAGAGACACCACCGGGTAAAAAAATAACACTCATATCTCCGTCTGAACCATCTGTTCCAGATCCCATAGTTATTGACTTAGGATTGGCTTGAAGTGCCATAGCCGTATATTCTCCCTGACTAAGAGTGTTTTCATTTACCAAAATAACTATTACACCATTATATATAATGTTCCCCTTTCTTTGGACAGGAGTAAGTCCTTCGTAAGTCAATTGTGAGTACAGTGCAGAGCCTTCCAACGGTAGAGCTCTGCATACTGGACGCTCATTAGGAGTGCTAAGGTAGAGATTCTTTTCATCACTTCCAATTCTTCCTTTTTAGTTTAGGCCACGACAGCGGAGTACGCGACGCCGGGCGTCCGATGCGCAATTCCCTGATGGCAGCGACGGTTGTTGTAGTAGTCTATGTACTTTGCGATTCCGCGTCGCAGCGCACCGACGGTCGACTCTGGATTAAGATACACGTATTCGCGCTTTATCGTACGCCAGAAACGCTCAATCCAGACATTGTCGAGGCATCTCGCCCTGCCGTCCATACTGATGCGTATCCCGTACTTGTCACAGGCGCGATGCCACTCCTCGCAGGTGTACTGCACGCCCTGGTCGGAATTGATTATCTCCGGTGCACCGTATCTGGCAACGGCCCTGTCGAGCACTTCTATGGCATTTGATGCATCGAGCGTGTTGTAGAGCCCCCAGCCAACGATATAGCGACTGTAGACATCAATGATGGCATACAGATACATAAATCCGTTCTCCATAGGGATATATGAGATGTCCGTACTCCAGACCTGGTTCCGCCGCGTTATCCGCAAGCCGCGGAGGAGATACGGCATCCTATACTTGATCCAGCCTCCTTTGCTCAGGCTCTTGAGCGGATACACAGCCCTCAGTCCCATCAAGGCCATCAGACGACGCACAAGCTTCTTCCCGACATAGTAGCCCTCTCCCTTGAGGTAATCCACCATCTGGCGAACGCCCATCGCAGGGCACAGGTCGTATTGTTTGTCCATAAGATTCATCATCTTCAGATTCTTCTGGCTTTCACCTTCCTTGCGCTTGTAGTAGGATGTGCTTCTGGCTATACCCAGTAGCTCGCACTGGCGGGTCTTGCTCGGATATTTATGACGCTTGCCGTCCTTGCCGACTGTCTCCTTTGTTGGGGATATCAGTGTCTTTCGGGTATAGGTATCCCCAACTGCTTGTATACCCGTTTGCAAAAATCCACGTCCATCTCCAATTCGCCGATCTTTCTGTGGAGAGCGTCACGCTCCTTGTCGAAGTCGCCGGCTTCTGACTTCGCCCCGAATGCCGCACTGGCATTCTCCACAAGTTCCTTCTTCCATCTGGAGATCATCTCGGGGGATATCTCATACTTTTTCGCCAAATCACCCTTGGTTGACGATTCTTTCAGAGCCTCCAAGGCAACCTTGGCCTTGAACTCCGGGGTGAACTTTCTTCGTGTTGTCTTTCCCATTTCGGTGTAAAGTTATAGTCTTTTTTTGACTTAACTACCTGTCCGAAATCTGGGGTACATTATAGTCGGGAATAAGATACTGAGTTATAAACGGAATCATCATTTCGTTAGGATAAAAACGCAAGTCAACAATAAGAAGATTTGATTGTTTAATCATCTCAATGTAATCCCTCTCGCGTGAACGGCTAAAAGCTCCTGCATTGATATAGCAGACTTTATCTTGTAACAAACAATCTTTAATGTTCCCCGACCGATATTTAACATCCCATTGCAAGAATTCTTCTTTCGTTATAGTGGCGATTTTTAGTGAATAACGCGTATTATTTACACTGTATATAACAGAAACAGAATCTTTTCTTGAGTAGAGACCAGAATTGGTCATTTCTCGATAGATTGACGAAACTGTGCTATAATTATAATATAAAGTATCAACTAATAAAGACTTGATTGAGTTAGGGGTTCTTCCGTCAATTGATGTTATGCTACTACCAATAGGGATGTTTGGGGAGCTCTCCCCTATAACAATAAGTTCGTCTCCGGTATATCTAACATTTAAAGGGATAAAGCGCACATCCTTACTATTTTTAGATCTAATTATACCGCAATAGTTCGTTAATTTTATAAAAGTTACGCCACGGCGCGAACGCCGTAGAATAAAAGTTCTTTGAAATCAGTGTTATTTAATCGCAAGTTCGCGTGTTTAGGTAAGCCTCCGATTAGCGACGTCTTGTTTTATTGATTCGGATTGGCAGCACTTGCAGCAGTGCGTCTGAACTTTTCAAAGTTGGAGCAAGTTCGTAAGCCTCCGATAAAGGACGTCTTGTTTTATTGATTCCGATTGTCAGCACTTGCAGCAGTGCGTCTGAACTTTTCAAAGTTGGAGCAAGTTCGGCAAAGTTCGATGAAGTTGATTTCACTTTGATTCCTTCTTCCACTC
>CAVDFQ010000002.1:0-124417 GCA_963608065.1 bacterium | reverse complement strand
TAGAGCAACAGCCTTCTAAGCTGTGGGTCTTGGGTTCGAATCCCAACCGAATCACTTTTCTGATTGCCCCGCTGACGAGAGTCAGCGGGCTTTTTAGTGTAGTCTATTCTATCCGCCGCCTGGCAGACTCCGAAGACCACATTGGACGGCGGAGCCGGCCGCAAAAGGAGATTGCGGTCGCGGAGTCTGCCAGGCGGCGGCTGAAACAGAGGACCACATTGGACGGCGGAGCCGGCCGCAAAAGGAGATTGCGGTCGCGGAGTCTGCCAGGCGGCTGCTGAAGCAGAAGGCAGCATCTGACGGCTGAGCCGGCCGCAAAAGGAGATTGCGGTCGCTTCGCCACTGCCGCGGATGTTTAGCCACAGAGATACTTTTCTTAAATTTTTATACGCCGGCGGAAACCACTTTTGTGAAAAAACAACGGGTATGCTGGTACATATTAACAGCGCGAAGTGCATCGGAATCGATGCCGTGCGCGTAACGGTGGAAGTGAACATAGTCCTCGGCATAGGGATACACCTGGTGGGACTTGCGGACATTGCAGTGAGGGAAAGCCTATTGCGCACCATCACGGCGCTGGGAGCTCTGGGCTACCGGATTCCGGGAAGAAAAATAGTGATAAACCTCGCTCCCGCAGACCTGCATAAACAGGGGAGCGGCTATGACCTTCCGATAGCGGTGGGAATCATCGCCGCCTCCGAGCAGGAAAGCTTCCCTCTGCTCGAGGACTTCCTCATAATGGGAGAGCTGGGTCTGGACAGCTCCGTCCGCTATATACCCGGAGCCCTTCCCATAGCCGACTTCGCCTCATCTCTGGGCATAAAGAACTGCATCTTTCCGCTTTCCTCCGCACTGGAGGCGGTCGAGTTCCGGGACCTGAACATCTACGGCGTGCAGACTCTGTCGGAAGTCGTGAGGATACTTTCCGGGAAGGAAGACTGCTCCGACCTGCTGGTGAGAAACAGCCGGGAATTCAGGATGATTCAGCGTTCGCAGTACAGGGACCGGGCCAGAAGGACCGGGGACGCCCCGATGGACTTTGCCGACATAGTGGGGCAGGAAGAAGCCAAACGCGGAGCGGAGATTGCTGCCGCCGGCGGCCACAATCTCATCATGATCGGACCGCCGGGTGCCGGGAAGAGTTCGCTGGCGAAGGCTATGTCCGGGATAATGCCGCCGATGACGCGTGAGGAAGCCATCGTCACGAGCAAGATCTACTCCATAGCCGGTGCCGGCCCCAAAGGCATCGGCCTGGAGAGCAGGCGGCCTTTCCGCACTCCGCACTACAGCGCATCGCTTGCTGCCATAATAGGCGGCGGTGCGGGAGACAACATAACCCCCGGAGAAGTAACCCTGGCCACGAACGGCATACTCTTTCTGGATGAGTTCGGGCAGATGCCCAGAAGCGTGGTGGAAGCCCTTCGCGGACCGCTCGAAGACAGGAAGGTCACTATCTCGCGCTTGCGCGCCAAGGTCGAATACCCTGCGTCATTTATGCTTGTCGCAGCCTCCAACCCTTGCCCCTGCGGGTATTACGGGGAGGGCGAGAGGTGTATCTGCACTCCGTCGCAGAGACGCAATTACCTCTCCCGCCTTTCAGGCCCCATTCTGGACCGTATAGACCTCCACGTGAGGATAAGGCCCGTGGAGTGCTGCAGGATGATGGAGGGTCGCAGCTCTGAAAGCAGCGCGGCGGTCGCAGAGCGGGTGCTCAGGGCCAGGATAGCTCAGAAACTGCGCTTCGCGAACGAACCCATCAGCTGCAACGCCGAGATGGACAAGCAGCTGATAGAGAAATACTGTCCGCTTTCAGATGCCTGCCGTGACGCTCTGGGGAAGATACTCAGCAGTATGAATCTCTCTATGAGGGCCTTTCTCAGAATCATAAGAGTGTCTAGGACCATAGCGGACATCGAAGGCTGCGACGAGATCCTCGTGCGGCACATAAGCGAAGCCGCCGCTTTCCGCTTCCTCGACCGTCAGGAGTGAGGGTTACGGGAGCCGCCGGGGGGGGATTGCCGGTCGGGGCCGGCAATGACGTGGCCGAGGGTACGGGAGCCGTCAGAAGTGGGCTAATCTTCCCAACCGAGGGTACGGGAGCCGTCAGGACAGATAGAGATGCTCACGCGGAGAGTCTCCTCCGGGAGAAGTTCCTCTATGTTCTCCGGCCATTCCATAAGGCAGAGAGCACCGCTGTCGATATAGTCATAGAAGCCGATATCCAGTGCCTCGGCTATCTTGTTTATGCGATAGAAATCGAAATGGAACACAGGCTTGCCGTCCGGAAGCCGGTATTCGTTCACGATGGAGAAAGTCGGGGAACTGACCGCGTCGCCGCCTACACCGAGCGCGCGACAGACGGCCGTGATGAAAGTGGTTTTGCCCGCGCCCATCGGCGCATAGAACGCTATCAGCTTGCGTCCCCGCGTTTCTTTCAGAAACTGAAGGGCGGCATCCCCGACAGCCTCCACAGACGCTATGTGAATGGAATGTCTCATAGCCACACTAAATGAACACCTTTGCAGCCAATACGATGCCGCAGATAACCACCACAACCCCGAAAACCCGGTTCAGCGTCACCAGCAGCCTGAAAGGGAAACGGTATCCGAGCTTGTTCACGGCATAAGAAAACAGATACCAGTATGAAACAGACCCGCAGAAAACGGAGACGAGCGTCAGGACCCTCAGCAGCATAGGTATTGCGGACATATCCATATGGAAGAACGCGAAAAGCCCCAGCATAATGGCGAGTGCTCCGGGATTCGTCAGGCACATCATCATCGCCTTCACGAAATTCAGCGGATCGTAGCTGTGCCCGCGTTCTTTGGTCTCCCGTATGCGGCTGAAAAACATAATCACACCTATGACTATCAGAATGATCCCGCCGATAAGCCGGATGGAGACGGTATTCTTTTCGATGAACTGTCCGGCCGTGTATAGGGCGAGACCCGAGATGCAGGCGAACAAGCAGTCAGCGACGCTGCAGCCCAGCCCGCAGGAGAACCCGGCCTTGCGCCCTTCCGTGAGAGTCTTCTGTATGACCAGCATAGCTACCGGCCCCAGCGGAATCGCGGCGCATATGCCTATCAGAAAGCCTTTCAGCAAGTATGTGAATTCTATGAGCATACCCGGTACTCCAGTCAGACCTGCGGATAAATGATGTTTATTTCATCTTCCCGGCTTTTTCTCCGGTCATACGGTCTATGAAACACTCGAGAGTGTTCTCCATCAGCATCGCTATGGTCATCGGACCGACGCCGCCCGGAACGGGAGTAATCCAGCCGGCGACTTCGCAGGCGGCTTCGAAATCCACGTCTCCGTGAAGCTTTCCGTCCTCGCCCCGCGTGGTCCCGACGTCGATGACTACGGCACCGGGCTTGATCATATCGGCGGTAATCATCCCCGGCCGGCCTACGGCCGAAACCAGAATGTCTGCTTCGCGGGTGACAGCCCCCAGATCCGCACTGCGCGAATGGGCTATGGTGACTGTGGCATTTCTGTCCAGAAGGAGCTTGGCGACAGGCTTCCCGACTATATTGCTGCGGCCTACCACTACGGCTCTCCTGCCGCTTATCTCTATCCCGCTTTCATCCAGCAGACGCATAATCCCCTTAGGCGTGCAGGGCTTCATATTCTTGCCTCCCATCCACAGATGGGCGACATTCATAGGATGGAAGCCGTCCACGTCCTTTTCGTAGGAGACCGCCTCTATGACCTTCTCCTCATCGATCCCCCGGGGGAGAGGCAGCTGGACGAGGATGCCGTCCACGTCCCTGTGCTCGTTGAGGTCCCTTATGGCATCCAGAATCTGCTGCTCGGAAGCGGTTTCCGGAAGTTCCACCTGCAGATTGTGAATCCCGAGATACTCGGCTGCTGCGACCTTGCTGTGGACATAAGAGCAGCTCGCAGGGTCACTGCCCACGATGACTACCGCGAGGGCGGGCCTCTGCCCGTAGACTGCCTCGAGTTCCTGAATCCGAACCCGTATGTCTTCCTTTATAGAGGCGGAAATCGCCTTTCCATCCAGAATTTTTGCCATAGAATGCAAAGATAATCATTCCGAGGCAATCCCGAGCAGAAATTATCCGGAGATTTATTCGGACTGTATGTCAATGTCCGTCAGAAAGCCGTTCAGACGCATCAGCGTGGTTTTCCCCTTGCTCCAGATCACGGTGGCGCTGCTGCTGTCTGCCGGACTCAGCGCAAGATACATCTGACTCCCGTGCATAGCGGCCACACGCCGCGAATACGGCGTCATCCCTCCGATGGAGCTTACTCTTTCGCACCTGCCGTTCAGGATTGCAGTACCGGAATCCCCGTCGGAGCCGTACATATAGACATTACTCTCCTTATCCAGCACGAAACGGTATTCCCCTTCCGCAGAAGCCTTGATCCCCGAATAGGACCATATACAGGTCTGCGGGGGATTTCTGTCAGCCTGCAGGAAAGCTATCCCGCCGATGGCCAGTATCTCCTGTCCGTTCTTTATCAGGCTTATCCCTTTCAGCTTGGGATTGGCGGCCTTCTGGATGATGTTCTGCCGCTTCCCTATCGTCATCTTCAGCCCGCGCCCCGCCGCAGTGCTGACCACGCACAGCTCGTCCCCGAAGAATCTGGCATCCAGAAGCTCCTCGTCGTAGAGATAGATCTGGCTTTCCACCAGATTCTGCACCGAATACCAGACCCTTTCCGAGCCTATTCCCTTGCTGTAGTGGAAGCAGACTTTACCCTCGTTCTCATACAGGGCGCCGCTCTCTCTGTCGGGATAGTCCCGGAATGATTTCAGCACTATCCCGGCATCCTTGTCCAGAAGCACTTCCCCGTCCTGACGCAGCAGAAAGCCCCTCCCGTCCCGTCGCTGGGAAAGTGTGTACAGATGGCCGTCCATAGGCAGAATACCGCGCAGATATTCCCTTCCTTCGAAGGTGAAGAGTTTCTCCCCGTCCCGCGAAACATAGGTGCTGGCCCCGTCGCTGTACTCCGTGTACAGATGTCCGCCCACCAGATGGTGCATATCCGGATCCAGACTGGCTTTCCCGCCCGCGCCGGCGGGTATTTCCAGTATCCTGACTCCTCCGCGCAGCAGCAGTATCTTGCCGCTGACCTGCCCGAATGCCGTATCTCTCTGCCAGTCATAATCGTCGGGGAATTCCACCGCGCTCACCAGTACGGAAGTGTCTCTGGCGGGCGGAGGGATGACCGCCGTAGAGTCGGAGCCGTCGCCCGCGCCGTGACCGCCGCCCCCGCCCAGTGCTGAGCGGCGGCTCACATTAAGATTAAGGGTGAATTCTTCGGGTGCACAGGCGAGTGCGACAAGCAGCATCGCGCAAATACTGAAAGCTGTTTTCATAGTTTTAGCAGTTTTTTAGTTTATGCGCGAATCTAAGCATATAAACAGAAAAACGGGCCTGCCCGCATGGCCGCCCGAGGAGTGTTTCGTCACAAATATACTTTACTTGAATGAAAGGCCTAAATCTTAAATCTCAGACCGACTTCCAGATTCATCATAAACGGTTTCTGAGTCCTTACGCTGCGAGGCTGTCCGCAGTCGAAGTAGTAGCGTGCGCTCGGGTCGACATACAGATTCAGATAGTCGTTCAGCATAAACTCGAAGCCAAGGCCCAGAGCGGAGGAAACCTGGACGCCGGACACGGATTCGCGGTAGTTTATGGTCGGCTGGCCGTGAATCCGGTACTTGTTCACCAGACCCTTTTCCACGCTTGCGCCGCCGAAGGCGTAGAAACTTACCTTGTTGCTTTCCAGGATGTCGTAATAGACATTTACCGGGATCCCGATGTAGTGAATGTTATTTGTGATGTCCGCGGTGACGCTCTTCGTGATTCTGCCTCCGGTCACTTCGGTGTAGGTTCCTGTGAATGAGCGCGAAAGCAGACTATAGCTGAGTGCCGCGCTCACCGACCACTTCTGAGCGAAGCGGTATCTGGCTCCTACGCCGAACGACAGCGGAATCCCGTAGGTGGAGATGCTCGTCCCGTCATTCACTCCGGTTTCCGTAGGGGCTCCCGAAGAAGGGGAGGCCATATGGCCGGACAGCTTGCGCGAACTCTCGTTACTCGTGACGTTGCCCTGCACGAAACCGCTCAGAGGCCGCTTCGGTGAGCGTTTCGAGGCATCATCGTATGCCATCCTCGCGAAAGGGTCATCGCGGTATTCCTCAGCCGGCACCCGCCCGGAAGACTCTTGGGTAGCATCCCTGCCCCCATCGTCAGCGGGGCTGCCCGCCGGGTCCGCCGCCGCCTCCTCCTGCTCAGCTTGCGTGGCTTCACTGACAGGCCGCGGCAGCTGCTCCTCTGATGCAGGCTTCATTCCGGAGACCTTCCGCCCTCCGGAAACTGTTACCGGCTCGGCGATGAGGACACCCTCCCCGGCCGCCGGACTTGTAGTAGTGCTCTGCACCTGCTCCGCATCGGCATCCGCCATAGCGATGCGGTCAGCCCCGGATGGTCTGTCGGGAAGAAGGAAGATACCGACAGCTACAGCAGCGGCTACCGCCGCAGCGAAACCCGCCGCCGCGCGCCACCACACTGAGATGACCTTCCTGCCGGCGATGCGGCCGCTCACGGCATCCCAGACGCGCGAAGGAACTTCTTCCTCCGCGTCCTGCAGCATCGACCTTATCTGAAGGTCAAAATCCTCATATCTTCTATCTTCCGGCATCATTTTTCTCTGTTCTTCAGCCAGCCCTGCAATACTGTCCGAGCCCGCATAAGCTGCGACCGCGAGGTGTTTTCCGAAATCCCGAGCGCCTCGCCTATCTCCTTATGGGAATAGCCTTCGATCACGTACATATTGAAGACTGTCCTGAATCCCGGGGGGAGTTTGGCGACGAGCTGCAGCAGTTCCCGATAGGAAACCCTCTGGAGTGCGGACGCGTCCGGAGCACTCAGTCCCCAGGCCGCTTCGATGTCTTCGCTCTGCTTCAGAATGTCGTTCTTCCTCAAGCTCATAAGTGCAGTGTTGACAAAGATCTTGCGTGCCCACCCTTCGAATGAACCTTCACCCGAATACGAATCAATCTTCGAAAAAAGTGTGACAAATCCGTCCTGAAGAATATCCTCTGCCGAATCACGGTCTCCCATATACCGGAGGCACACGGCGAACATCTTCGGAGCAAGTCTGTCATATAGGCGTTTCTGAGCCGTCCTGTCTCCCTTCGCGCATAGCGAAGCCAAGCGGAGGTCATCAGAAACCGTCTCGTCTTGTCTCATAGACTGATTCAGGTTTCCGTCACGAGAGTTTAGATGCGATTGAGTTCCGAAATGTTGCATAACTCCCCGAAAATCTCCTCAATCATCCGTAAAGCCCGCTTTCCGGCTGCCCTCCGGATGAAGGAGTCCGAATCGCTAATGTAAACAAAAAAAATGAAAATGCGCGTCTTTCACGATTCTTGCAGTTTTTTTCGTATTATTGTAATCCGAAACGAAAACAATGACCGATACGAAAAAGATATACCTCGCCGCAGCGCTGCTTCTGCACTCGTTTGCGGCCGTTTTCGCCCAGAATAGCGTCAGCGCCGCCGCTGACTCGTCGCATTCCTCCACGGCAGGCGACCTCATAGATGCTGTCACCGTATTTCAGAATGACGACTACGGCACTGCCCGTCTGATGTTCTCGGACATCACCGATGCTGACCCTTGCTGCGATGCTGCATTCTATTACCTCGGACTCTGTGACTACTATCTCGGGGATATGAAGAATTCCCGGGCCCACCTCCGCGAGGCTGTCAGCCTGGACTCCGCGAATTACTGGTACAGCAACGCCCTCGCTACCGTCTACGCGGCATCCGGAGATACGGACAGCTCTCTAGCCCTGTACGAGAAGATGATGGCCGACTACCCGAAAAAGTCCGAGCTCTACTACGCCGCCGTCAACCTCTATGCCCGGCAGCAGAGGTTCGACAAGGTGCTCGAGACGCTCTCGTCCATAGAAGCCGTAAACGGTCCCGGCGAAAACATCACTCTCGCCCGCTACGACATTCTCCTGCGTCTGGGCAGGGACAGTGAAGCCTTCGAGACCCTCCGCAAGTTCTCCGAGGAGTATTCCTCCCCTCAGGTCCTGTCGTATATGGGGGATTGGCAGCTTGCCCACGACTGCGACAGCCTCGCTCTGAAGTATTTCCGCGAGGCTCTCTCGGAGCAGCCGGGCCTCACTTACGCGATGGTCGGCTGTTCCAGGGTCTATCTCGGACAGAGAGACTACGACGGCTTCTTCTCGCAGGCCCGCGCCATAGTCGAAGAGGGGGAGGATCCGCCTTTCGTGAAGACGGATTACATACAGATGCTGCTCCGGTCCTCAGGACCGGACTTTCTCCACGACTGCCGCGACGGCCTGGATTCTCTTATGGGCAGCCTGACGGAGAAATATCCCTCGGACACCTCCGCATTGGCTTTAGCCGGCTCATACTACTACTCGACCGGGAGGCAGGAGCGCGGGATAGCTCTGTTCCGGAAGAACTGCGAGCAGAATCAGGGGAATCTGGATTTAGCCGCGATGTATCTCCAGTCGCTGAGCGGCAGCGGACTCTGGGCGCAGCTCGCGGATGCCTGCGAAAAGCTTGCGCCGGACTTCCCGCAGATGAGCGATTTCCGCACGATGCGCGCCTATGCGCTTTATAATCTGAAAGACTACAGGGGAGTGATCGAAGAAAGCGAGAAGATCGTGAAGGCCTTTCCGGATGACACTTCTGCGAGAGTCTCGGCCTACTCGTCGATAGGGGATATGCATTATATGCTCGGAGAGAAAGAAAAAGCCTACAAGGCTTACGATGCCGCCCTGAAGATCGACCCCCGCTACGCTCCGGTCCTGAACAACTACGCCTACTACCTGAGCCTCGACGGCAGAAATCTGAAGAAGGCCTATAATATGAGCAGTATAGCCGTCGAGCAGGAGCCGGACAACTCCACCTATCTCGACACCCTCGGCTGGATTCTCTATCTGCGCGGCCTGCCGAAAGAGGCCAAACCTTACTTCAAGCACGCGATGCTTTACGGCGGGAAAGAGAGCGCGACGGTGCTGGACCATTACGCGGAGGTGCTCTACGCCCTCAAGGAGTATGACCTGGCGAAGATGTACTGGAATATGGCCATACAGAAGGATACGCAGCACGAGGTGGAAGGACTGGAGGAGAAAGTGAGTGCTAAACTGAAGGCTGTCGGGAAATGAGCGCGAAGATGAGAAGAATACTGCTGAAAACTCTCGCGGCCTCTCTGCTGCCGCTGCTGCTTCTGTCTGTGAGGGCGGCGGCCCAGGACGTCAGTGCCCAGAACAGCAGGAAAGCGCGTCTCGAAAAGGAAATCAAGGTGCTCGACACCCAGCTCAAGTCGAATGCCCGCCAGAGCGCGTCGGCCCTCTCCTCCCTGACTCTTACCCGGAAGAAAATCGAGAACAGGAAAGCCCTCATCCGCGAGAGCGAGCTGGAGATAGCCGAGATGGACCGCAGCATAAATACCCTGCGCCGGGACGTGGACAGTCTCGAGCGGCGTCTCGACACTATGACAGTGTATTATCGCCGTCTGGTAAAGAGCGCATACAAGAACCGCGACGCCCGCATATGGTATATGTACATCCTCGCGAGCGACAATGTGGCTCAGGGGCTGCGCCGCTATTCTTTCCTGCGCAATATGTCCTCAGAAATGAACCGCCAGGGCCGTGACATCCTCTCGGCGAAAGCCGAGCTGGAGTCGAAAAGCGACAGCCTTGCCCTGCTGAGGAAGAATGCCGCTTCTGTGCGCGACGCCAGGATGAGGGAACTCTCTTCGCTCAAAACCGACGAAGCCTCTTCGCAGAAGCTTATCAGCAGCCTGAAGAAGGACAAGAATAAATATCAGAAGGAGCTCGATGCCAAAAAAGCCGAGGTCAAGGCGCTTAACCGCGAGATCTCCAGAATCATAGCCGAGTACACCGCCCAGTCGTCCCGGGGCAAGGCTGCCTCCGGAAAGAGCGGAGCCTCGAAGCCGGTGGACATCAAGCTGAGCAAGGAGTTCGCATCGAACAAGGGTAAGCTCCCGTGGCCGGCCGAAGGCGCCGTCATAGAGAAGTTCGGGACACAGTACCACCCTGTATACAAGCAGCTTAAGCTCCCAAACAGCGACGGGATCTCCATCGCTCTCAGCAGCGGAGACAAGATAGCGGCTGCCTTCGACGGCGAAGTGAAGAAAGTGATCGTTATGCAGGGCTACAACAAATGCGTGCTCATCCAGCACGGCGAGTGGTTCACTTTCTACTGCAAGCTCGACCAGGTCAGCGTCAAGGCGGGTGACAAGGTGAAGACCGGACAGACCATCGGAACCGTCGGACCTCTCGGCGGGGTGACCCAGCTGCACTTCCAGGTATGGTCCTCGAAGGGCCCGCAGGACCCGCTCATCTGGCTGAGGGCGCGATGATCAGAGCTCTCTTCGGAGAGCATTGCGAAGTGCAGGAAAATAGACCGGCCGGAAGAGAACTCTCTCTCTCTTCCGGCCGGTCCCGTATATCTTCTCGCCCGCTCCGCTACAGGTTAGGGTTCACGCTCTTCCAGTCTGCGACTGCAGGGATGATGCCGAGCGTGATGATCTCGTCGCGCATCTTGCAGAGGTGCTGATAGGATGCGTTCAGCGCCGCCATTTCCTCTTCAGTGCCCTTAGGGGCGGTGAAATGAACGCCGGTGCCGTCGATAGTGGTAGGCATCGCCATCATCACGTTGTGGAAACCGCACTTGTCGCAGTTTACATAGGTGCCTGCAGGGAGGGTGAACTTGTCACCGCCCATAGCCGCCTCGATCATCTTCACGGCATTGTATGCAGGGCTCTGGAATGAAGAACGTCCGCGGAGCTCGATGATCTTCGCTCCGCCCTGGATGGTGTTCTGCTTGATCTGCTCGAACTCCTCGGCGGAAAGACCGCATTCGGCCAGAGGCTTGCCGTCGATCTTCACCTGACTTGCGAATACCGCCATCTGCTCTCCGTGGCCGCCGTAGGTGTGAGCGCCTGTCACCTTGCACTGCTGAACGCCGAACTTGGCGGCGAGAGCCTCCTGCAGACGTGTGGAATCCAGGGCTGCGAGCGTGGTGACTTTCTCAGGTGCGAGACCCGAGTGCAGAAGTACTACGAGACCTGTGAGATCGGCAGGGTTGAAGATCACCACGACGTGCTTCACGTCAGGGCAGTATGTCTTGACGTTCTTGCCGAAGTCTTCCGCGATCTGGCAGTTGCCCTTCAGAAGATCCTCGCGGGTCATACCGGCCTTGCGCGGAGCTCCGCCCGAAGAGATGATGTACTTGGCATCCTTGAAAGCCACTGCAGGGTCGGTGGTCCAGGTGATATTGGCGCCTTCGAAAGCGCAGTGGTTCATTTCTGCCACCACGCCGCGCAGACCCGGCTCGTAAACATCATAAAGGCAGAGGTTCGGGGTGAGCCCCAGCATCATAGCTGTCTGTGCCATATTGGAACCGATCATCCCGGCCGCTCCCACTATGACAAGCTTTTCGTCAGTCAAAAATTTCATATTATACCTTATTTAAAGAATATTGAACTTTCCAGCCTGCAAAGTTAATAATTTCCGGACAATAATGGACTCAGTCCTGCGCGCTTATCCAGACGAGCACGTGGCGGTCGAAGGTCATATACTCCAGATGAAGTTCCTCCTCGTATCCGTCCTTGTGGATGAAGGTCGCCTCGAGCTCGCCTTCTCCCCGGGAGCGGAAGCGCTCTACTTCTATCTGCTCGGCGAAGTCCACGTGGTACTGGGACATTTTCTTGTAGATGGCTTCCTTGGCGCACCAGTAGATGGCCAGCTGCTCGTTCTTCTCGTCCCTGTCGTCGTCCAGGTCTTCGATCTCCTCTTCGGAGAGGGCTTTCTTCTCCACGGCGGAGAAGTCGCGGTCCAGAGACTCCACATCGATCCCCACTTCCTCGTTCTCATCGAGTATCACCGCCACATACTTGTCCGTGTGCGTGATGCTGATGTTTATGGAGTTATTCTCGATGTAGGGCTTTCCGTTGTCGTGATGGGCCAGATAGACCTTGTCCTCGAAGAGCACGTCAAGCAGCGCACGGACCGCAAGTCTCTGCTTGCGCAGGGATTCGCTTTTGATGTAGGAGATCTCTTCGAGCTCATCGCTCGGGGTGGAACTGAGTTCGCGGAGTTCACTTTCACTCTCCGTTACCTGCCAGACCGCCAGTCTGGAGTGATCGCTCAATTCTTTCGTTAAATAAAGTGCCATATTTCTGCTTGTGTTCTTTTTCTCTTTGCCGGTTCTGCCCTGTACGCACGCCAAAGCGCCACAGAATCTTCATTCTGCGGTGTTCTGAGGGGATATGTGCGAGTGTTCAACAACGGGTCATCGGAAGGTATGCCCGATGCTAAGTTATTATCTGTCAGAGTAGAACTGGGAGGTTCCATATAATGATTCTATACATCAACGATGCAAATATACGGATTTTTTGAGAAGTACAAATAATCACGGCGATAATCGCACCCCATCCCCCTCACGCGTGAGGGCTGCGGTATCCGTTCGGAGTCTTGCCCGTGAAGCGCTTGAACACGCGGTAGAAAGTAGCCTCGCTCGAGAATCCGGAGGACTGTGAAATGTCGGCGAGAGCCATCTTGGGGTCGGACTCCAGAAGATGTTTTGCGTATTCTATCCGCCAGCCGTTTATGTAGTCGGAAAAACTGAGTCCCCTCTCCTTGTTCAGGTAGGTGGAGACATAGGTGCGGTTGCTTCCTATCATTTTCGCCACGTCGGTGATGAGAAGCTCATCGTTGCGGAATACTTCCCGGGACTGCATCAGGGCATCCAGAGCCGGACCTATCCGGGCGTAATGGTCTGTGCCGGAAAGATTTTTCGCTCCGGACGGGGAAGAAGCGGCATCCTGCGCCGCAGCCCTCTCAGGCTCCGGAGCGGAGGCGGGAAGGGACTCGTCAGCGGCCTGCGGGACGCTCTGCCCGGAGATGTCCTCGGTGAAGCGGTCGGCGCAGAAATGTTCGCGGCGCACGGCGTAGCACAGTCCGTAGAGCAGTGCGGAGGCGATTGTCGAAGAGACTATAAGCAGGCCCTGCGTCCGTGCGAAGAACTGGCGTCCGGCTATGTTCATAATGAACGAGACGATGGCGAAACCCCACAGCACCTTGATGAATATGCGGATGCTGCGCAGATCGCGCCCGTCCACGTTCGAGTAGAAATCGGACACCTGGTCCTTGAAGCGGTTCAGGTGCCTGTTCCCGTAGACTGACACCACAGAGATCTGCAGAGCGAAGATGACTCTGGACACGCCGAGGCGCAGGAACTGAAGCTTTACGGGAAGGGTCATCCCGGGTCTCGGCCCCTCGCCGAAGAAAGCGTAGTTCATAAAGGACGCCCCTTCTTTCCCCATAAAGAGATAGCAGACTATGGACCAGATGAATATGGCGACGGGAGTGGCCATCATCGCGAAATCGCGGTGACGCAGCGGCCGGGGATCGGTGAGCGCTTTTATGTAGAGGAAGCTGAGCGGATAGACTGCGAGGTTGCAGTAGGCGTAGATGCTTTCGAGCAGGTAGAAGGCTTTGCGTTCGTTCAGGAAGAATGTGGCGTGAGTCAGGTAGAGGAGCGTGCAGGTGAGGAGAAAGTATGCGAATATCTTCTTCTCGCGTCCGTGTCTCCTGTAGTCTATTATGAAGACCGTCAGCCAGCAGAGTGAGACGAAAAACGGAAGGGTCGAAAATATTATGTTAAGCATCAAGCTGTTCCGATTAAGACGCAAAAGTAATGAAAATAATCGCGTTTTGCGTGCAGCCGGAGAAAAAAACACCATCGTCGGCGAAAAATCGCAAGATTTTATGTAAGTTTGTTGTCTCAAACCTCAGCGCAGGAAACCACCCTGCAAGTGAAAGACCAAGATATGTACACACCCCGGACGAAGATGGCGGATGCCATTACGGACAGAAACGTGATTATGCTGCTGGACAGCCTGCGTTTCCGTCTGGGCTTCGGCGATGCCACCATAGACGAAGTATGCAGCTCCCGCGGCTACCCCACGCACATATTCCTGATGCTCGCGAACGTCTGCTCGGATCCGTCTTACGTTCCGGACACCTCCTCTCTCTCCGCTGATGACGCGCCTGCGGTCATCGAGTACGTCACTCTCTCGCACAAATACTTCTCCGACTCCCTGCTCCCCCATCTCCACTCCTTGATACACAGAGCATTAAGCGACGAGGAGGCTATGTATGCCGATGTCCTGAACAGGTACTTCGACCAGCTTCTGCAGAACGTGAACGCCCATTTCGAGGCAGAAGAACTCTCCTTCGAGAGCGGCGGACACGGCGAGCTCCCCGATGAGGCCGAAGCCCATTTCGACTTTCTCGAGAAACTCGAAGACCTCCGCAACCTCATCGTCCGCTATCTGCCGGACAACAGTACCGATAACGCCCGCTACCTGATACTGGGCGGGCTGCAGGACCTGGAGCAGAGCCTGCGCGCCCATATCGTCATCGAAGAGAAGATCCTCTTCCCTCTCGGGGAGATAGTCGGGAAGGCGAAAGGCGTAAAGGCTGAAGAAGTCTCCGAAAATGATTCCCGGGACGCTCTCTCCCTCAGGGAGAAGGAGATAGTGGCCGCCGTAGCTCACGGGAAGACGAACAAGGAAATCGCAGACGCTCTATTCATCTCCATAAACACCGTCGTCACTCACCGCAAGAACATAGCCCGCAAGACAGGGATAAACTCCATCGCGGGACTTACGGTATATGCCATACTGAACGGCATAGTGGATCTCAACGAACTGAATACCAATCAATAACTCAAATACTCAGAAAAATGGCAAAGTGTAGATTCATCCAGGAATTCAAGGATTTCGCCGTAAAAGGCAATGTGGTCGATATGGCTGTCGGCGTAGTAATCGGCGGTGCATTCGGAAAGATAGTTTCATCGCTCGTGGCGGACATCATAATGCCGCTCGTGGGCTGGCTCTGCGGCGGCATAGACTTCGCGACCTGGAGATGGGTCATCCGTCCTGCCAAGACCATCACGAATGAGGCGGGCGAAGTGGTCAAGGAGATCGCCGAGGCTTCCCTGAATTACGGAAATTTCATCCAGACATTCGTGGACTTCCTTATCATCGCGTTCTCCATCTTCCTGGTGATCAAGCTCATAAACAGGGTGAAGAAGGCGGCGGCCGGTCCTGCCGCGGAGGAGCCTGCAGCCCCTGCTGCTGAAGAGCCTGCAGCCCCGGCCCCGAAGCCTGAGGACGTGCAGCTGCTCGAAGAGATTCGTGACCTGTTGAAGGACAGCCGTAAATGAAACGCAGAGAGTTCCTCAAGACGACCGCTCTCGCAGCCGCGGGTGCGGGCATAGCAGCCTGCTCGGGCGGCCGCTCCGCGTCCAATACGCCCGTACCTTACCGCATAAACACATCCCTCTCCCCCAGGATGAAGATGTCCTGGAGTCCCTACGAGCTGAAGCTCGCCCACGTGTTTACCGTGGCCACCTACTCCCGCACTACGACGCCCGATGTGCAGCTTCAGATAGAATATGACGGATTTACGGGATACGGAGAAGCCTCTATGCCGCCTTATCTGGGGCACAGCGTGGAGAGCGTATGCGCCTTCCTGGAGAAGGTGGACCTTTCGCAGTTTGCGGATCCGTTCTGCATAGAGGACATAATGGCTTATGTGGACAGCCTTTCTCCGGGGGATGCTCCCGCCAAGGCTGCCATAGACATCGCCCTTCACGACCTTGTGGGCAAGCTGCTCGGTCAGCCGCTCTTCCGCATCTGGGGCTATGATCCGGCAAAGGCCGGCAGCACGACCTTCACCATAGGGATCGATACTCCCGAGGTGGTTCGCGAGAAGACGCTGGAGTGTGCCGACAAGTTCAATATCCTGAAGGTGAAGGTGGGCCTTGCGAACGACAAGGAGATGATTCAGACCATCCGCAGCGTGACCTCCCTGCCTCTGGCGGTGGACGCGAACCAGGGATGGAAGGACAGATACAAGGCTCTGGACGAGATACTGTGGCTGAAGGAGCAGGGGATAGTGATGGTGGAGCAGCCTATGCCGAAGGAGCAGCAGGATGACATAGCCTGGGTTACCGAGCGCAGTCCGCTGCCGATTTTCGCTGACGAGTCCATTCAGAGGCTGAGCGACATCCCGAAGATAAAGGGGGCCTTCACCGGCATAAACATAAAGCTGATGAAGTGTACCGGTCTTCTGGAGGCCCGCAAGATGCTTACCTATGCCAGAGCCGAGGGTATGAAGGTGATGGTCGGCTGTATGACCGAGACGTCCTGCGCCACTACCGCTGCGGCACATTTCGCTCCGGCTGTGGACTTCGCGGATCTGGACGGCAATCTGCTGATAGCCAACGACCGCTTCCGCGGTATGGTCGTGGAGGGAGGCAAGATGGTGCTTCCGGATGCTCCGGGCCTCGGCCTGACGCTGCTGTAATGGTATAGTTTTGTGAAGGATTTTTGAGGATAGCCCCAGAAGACGGGCAAAAGACTTAATCCAGATAGAATTCCCGGGTCAGCGAGACATACTCGTCGGTCCGGGAGTTTCTGTTATGTGCGAAGCGGACCGCATCCTGGAGGGTGAGGTAAGATTCGGCGGCCGCTGATGATGATGCGGCTCCGCTGTCCGCTTCGAGGGTAAACTCTGCGATGAGACGGCAAGGCTCCTTGGAGGGAGTCGTGCGTATATGCAGCAGCTGCGATGCGCGCAGCCCGTAAGAGGCTGCTGTCCTGACCAGGGCGGAGAGCTCCTGATGGGGGAGTATGAGGGCGAGTGTCCCGCCGGCGCGAAGATGCCCGGCGGCGAATCCGAGCAGCTGCGCATAGCTGAAAGCCTCGTCGCCGCAGTGCCGGGCCCTCGAGCGCCGCCGGTCAGGGGACGGCAGGGAGGCGTCGTAGTAAGGCGGGTTCGAGACTATGAGGTCGTATCCCGTTTCCGGCGCGAAGCTCAGCAGGGACGCGTTCACACACCTCAGATGCCCGTGCCAGGGCGAAGCCGCGAAATTTTTCTCCGCCTCCTCCGAGGCTGCGTCGTCGATCTCCACTCCCGTGATGCAGAACGACCGCACTCCCGCGTCTTCCAGTCTCTGGGCGATCATCAGGGCTATCACTCCGCTTCCGCACCCTGCATCCAGCACCCGGAGTCCGTCAGGGTTACGTAAAGGGTCGCGGGAGTATCCGGAAGGCATTCCGGCGGATGCCGCGGCGGGCAGAGAGACCGCCGCGCCGAGGAGCACCGCATCGGTGCCGACCTTCATCGCGCAGCCGCCGCTTTCCACGGAAAACTTCTTGAACCGGAAGACGCTCATAGGGGCGGAGGGCTGTGGGGGGATGGGACGAAGTCCGGGGCTAATCGAGCTTGAGAACTGCCATGAACGCGCTCTGCGGGACTTGGACTGAACCGATCTGGCGCATACGCTTCTTGCCCTCTTTCTGCTTTTCGAGCAGCTTGCGCTTGCGGGTGATGTCGCCGCCGTAGCACTTCGCGGTCACGTCCTTGCGGACCTGCTTGACCGTCTCGCGGGCGATGATCTTCGCACCTATCGCCGCCTGGATCGGGATGTCGAACTGCTGGCGGGGGATGAGGTCCTTGAGCTTCACGCACATCTTGCGCCCGAAGTCGTAGGCGTTGCTCTCGTGGATGAGGGTCGAGAGCGCGTCGGCGGGCTCGCCGTTCAGCAGTATGTCGAGCTTCACGAGCTTCGCCGGGCGGAATCCGGTGATATGGTAGTCGAAAGACGCGTAGCCCTTCGAGATGGACTTGAGCTTGTCGTAGAAATCGAAGACTATCTCCGACAGCGGCATATCGTAATTCAGCTCCACGCGGTCGGCGGTGATGAAATGCTGGCTCGTGAGGGTGCCGCGCTTGTCCAGGCAGAGTTTCATTATCGGGCCGAAGAAATCGGATTTCGAGATGATCTGTGCGCGTATGAACGGCTCCTCGATATGGTCGATGAGGGTCGGTGAAGGCAGCCCCGACGGGTTGTGCACGTCAAGACACTCGCCCTGAGTGGTGTAGACCTTGTACGAGACGTTCGGGACGGTCGTTATGACATCCATATCGAACTCGCGGAACAGCCGCTCCTGCACGATCTCCAGGTGCAGAAGTCCGAGAAAGCCGCAGCGGAAACCGCTGCCGAGAGCGAGCGAGGACTCAGGCTCATAGACGAACGAGGCGTCGTTCAGCTGGAATTTCTCCAGGACAGCGCGGAGCTCCTCGAATTTCGAGGCGTCCACCGGGTACATACCCGCGAAGACCATAGGCTTGACCTCCTCGAAACCGGCGATGGCTTCCTTGCAGGCGTCGCTCCCGCAGTGGGTTATGGTGTCTCCGACCTTCACTTCGACGGCGCTCTTGATTCCGGTTATGATGTATCCCACATCGCCGCAGTCTACCTGCTGAGCCGGCTGTAGTTTCATCTTCAGCACACCGACCTCCTCGACGTCGTACTCCATCCCCGTAGCCACGAACTTGACCCTGTCGCCCTTGCGGATGGAGCCGTTGCGGATCTTGAAGTAGGCGATTACGCCCCGGAAGGAATTGAAGACGGAATCGAATATGAGGGCCTGCAGAGGGGCCTGCGGGTCTCCCGACGGGGCGGGAATCTTCTCTATGATGGCATCCAGAATCGGGGCTACGCCTTCGCCCGTGCGGGCCGAGATCCTGAAAACGTCCTCCGGCCCGCAGCCCAGAAGGTCGCAGATCTGGTCTGTGACCACCTCCGGCTGGGCGGACTCCATATCTATCTTGTTCAGGATCGGGATGATCTCCAGTCCGTGGTCGATGGCCTGGTAGAGGTTCGAAATGGTCTGCGCCTGCACACCCTGTGACGCGTCCACCACAAGCAGGGCGCCTTCGCAGGACGCGATGCTCCGGGAGACCTCGTAGGAGAAGTCCACGTGTCCGGGAGTGTCGATGAGATTCAGCCGGTACTGCTCACCTTTATAATTATATGTCATCTGGATGGCGTGGCTCTTTATGGTGATGCCCTTTTCGCGCTCGAGATCCATATCGTCGAGCACCTGATTCTCCATTTCGCGTGCCGCGAGAGTGCTGGTAAGCTCCAGAAGGCGGTCGGCAAGCGTGCTCTTGCCGTGATCTATGTGTGCGATGATGCAGAAATTCCGGATATGTTTCATATACTCGAGAGTTAGACCGTTTCGGTGTGCAAATATACGGCAAAAATCCGTACCTTTGCTAAATCCGTATAATCGAAACCTCGACAAGTTATGGCCACAAAAGAAGAACTCACCAAAATCTCTTCACAAGTAAGGCGGGACATCATCAGGATGGTGACCGCTTCGCAGTCCGGTCATCCGGGCGGCTCGCTGGGCAGTGCCGATGTGCTGACCGCGCTTTATTTCCACGTCATGAAACACGACCCGAAGACCTGGACGCGGAGCTGCAAGGGTCAGGATGCTTTCATCCTTTCGGCCGGGCACCTCGCCCCGGTACTCTACTCGGTACTCGCAAGGGCGGGCTACTTCCCTGTTTCTGAACTCGGTACGCTTCGCAGATTCGGCTCGCGCCTTCAGGGGCACCCCTCGGTCGAGAAGGGACTCCCGGGCATAGTGCAGGCCTCAGGCTCTCTGGGTCAGGGACTTTCCTGCGCGGCGGGCATCGCCCTGGGCAAGCGCCTCGACGGAGAGGACAATTTCGTCTATGTCCACTGCGGTGACGGCGAGAGCGAGGAGGGACAGATCTGGGAGGCCGCGATGTGGGCGGACCACGAGCAGCTCGACAACCTCATCGCAAGCACCGACTGGAACGGCCAGCAGATAGACGGCCCCACCGAGCAGGTGGCGGGCATAGAGAATCTCGAGGGGAAATGGGCGGCGTTCGGCTGGAACGTGCTCGTCGCGGACGGACACGACTTCGATTCCATATTGGCCGCTTATGCAGCGGCCAGATCCAATCGCGGCAGCGGAAAACCTACGATGATTCTGTTCCGCAGCGTGATGGGTCAGGGTGTGGACTTTATGGCGGGCACACACAAGTGGCACGGCAAAGCTCCGAGCGTGCAGCAGTGCGAGGAGGCTCTCAGCCAGATAGAAGAAACATTGGGCGACTATCAGGAGGAAAAGATATGAAGAAGTACACATATACAGAGAAAAAAGATACCAGAAGCGGTTTCGGAGCAGGACTTGCCGAGGCCGGGAGGGCTGACAGCAGAGTAGTGGCGATGACCGCAGACCTCAAGGGTTCCCTGAAGATGGACGAGTTTGCCGCCGAGTTCCCGCAGAGGTTCATCCAGTGCGGCATAGCCGAGGCGAATATGGTCGGAGCGGCTGCGGGTCTCGCCATCACGGGCAAGATTCCGTTCGTGGGCTCTTTTGCCGAATTCATCACAGGCCGCGTATATGACCAGATCCGTCAGGAACTGGGCTACGGGCACACTAACGTGAAGCTAGCCTCTTCGCACGCGGGTCTTACGCTCGGTGAGGACGGAGCCACGCACCAGACGATGGAGGACGTGGCCCTTATGCGCGCCATCCCGGGGATGGTGGTCCTCAACCCTTGCGATTATAATCAGACCAAGTCTGCCACTCTCGCGGCGGCCGCGTATGACGGACCTGTCTATCTGCGTTTCGGCCGCCCGTCCTGGCCGGTGTTTACGGATCCCGACGAGAAGTTCGAGATAGGCAAGGCCTATATTATGAATGAGGGCCGCGATGTGACCCTCATCGCCAGCGGACATACGGTATGGGAGGCCCTGCAGGCGGCAGAGCTGCTCGAAGACAGGGGAGTGAGCGTCGAGGTCATCAATCTCGCTACCATAAAGCCTCTGGATGAGAAGACTGTTCTGGACTCTGCCCGCAAGACCCGAGCCGTGGTGGTGGCCGAGGAGCATAACAGTGCCGGCGGCATCGGTGAGCTCATCGCCGGGGTCCTCTCGCTCAGGTGCCCTACCCCTATGGAGTTCATAAACGGCGGCGACCGTTTCGGTCAGTCCGGAAAGCCTCTCGAGCTTATGAAGGCTTACGGGATCGATGCGGACCACATCGCGCAGGCCGCTCTCAGAGTCATCCGCCGTAAATAACACCATTCTCTTCGCCCTATGACGGAAGGACAGGAAATCGTAGGACTGTGTCGCGATGGCCGGAGCGGAGAAGCTTTCGACAGAATCGTCCGCACGTACAGCGAGCGTCTTTACCGTCACGTGCGCAGTTTCGGCTGCAGCCACGAGGACAGCGATGACCTGCTTCAGGAGATATTCATAAAGGTGTGGAATGCCCTTCCCTCCTACAGGGGGGATGCGCAGCTTTTCACCTGGCTGTGGAGAATAGCTACTAACGAGACCCTGAACTTCCTGAAAAGCAGGAGGTTCAGGTTTTTCTTGTCTTCCAGGAGCATAGATGTCCGGGAAGAAAACCGCTCCGATGACGATCCCTGGTTCGATGGGGATGAGGCCCAGAAGCTTCTGAGCCGCGCACTGCGGAAGCTCCCCCCGAAACAGAGGGCGGTCTTCAGTATGCGTTATTTCCAGGACTTGACCTACGCACAGATTTCCTCCATCCTGGGCGTGAGCGTGGGGGCGCTTAAAGCCTCGTACCATCACGCTTATATGAAGATCCGCGCGGAGCTGCAGAATAACATGGAGTGATTAAACCTTCGGGTCCGGAAAATGTCTATTAATCGTTATGGTTGAGAAAAAAAGAGATATACTGCAAGACGACAGCCTGCGTCAGCTGCCTTATCGTGTGCCCGAGGGGTACTTCGAGAATCTTCGGGCCGCTCTGTCCGGGATTCCTTCCGGGCAGAGGGTGCGCAAAGTTTCTGCCCGCCCGCTCTTCCCGAGAGTGACTGCCTCTCTTGCCGCTGCCGCCTGCATCGCTATGGCCATTGTGGCAGGAAGTCTTTTCGCCGGCCGCTCAGGAGCTGAAACTGAGACGGTTTTCGAGGAGTACTTCCGCTATTATGCCTCTGACCTTCTCCCCGTTACGAGGACCTACATAAGTCCCGGCGACGAGGAAACGATGGCGGAGCGGGAGGCTGACGAGGATGACATCAGGGAGTATCTCATCTCCAGCCGGACGTCCACGGCCCTGATAGCCTACGCTCTGGACGAATAGAAAGCATCTTATAATATGACATTGACAATATGGGAAAGAGAGTTTTACATATCGCATTGGCGGTTTTCTCCGCTATGCTGGCCATCTCGACCGCAGCTTATGCTCAGGAGCGCAAAGACGCGAAGGACGGAAAGGACGATGCCTGGAGGGAGCGCATAGAAAGTATGAAGGTCGCGTTCCTCACTTCGGAGATGGATCTCACCCCGGAGGAGGCGCGGGATTTCTGGCCCGTCTACAACAAGGCCCAGGAGCAGATGCGCTCAGCTATGGACAAGGTGATGAAGGCCTTCGGTGAGATGGACAGGGCAGTCAAGGACGGGAAGAGCGAGAAGGAGATATCAGCTCTGGTACACGCCTATACGGCTGCGCTCGCCGCCACGAAGGGCGTGGAGGAAAAGAATGCCAAGGCTTACGAGCAGGTGATATCCCCGGTGAAGGTGGCTAAACTTCTGGTGGGAGAGGAGAAGTTCCGGATGCAGCAGATACGCAAGCTGGGCTCTCCTGACGGGAAAAGAAACGGCAAGGACGGCAAAGATCCGAAAGGTGCTCCGTCAGACAAGCCGTCGTGCCAGGCCCCGGCGTGCGCTGCACCCTGTCTTTTGGGGCATTACATTTATTGATCACTTCGCAAGCCCTGGTTTATGATCATCGAGGCTAAAGGCATAAGAAAGTCCTTCGGCACCCTTGAGGTGCTGAAAGGACTCGATTTCTGTGTGGAGAAGGGCGAGGTCGTAGCCATTATGGGAGCTTCCGGTGCCGGCAAGTCCACCCTCCTGCAGATACTGGGGACACTGTCCACTCCGGATTCCGGGGAGCTGCACATCGACGGGACGGATGTCCTGAAACTCCCGTCCCGGGAGCTGTCCGTCTTCAGGAACAGAAAGCTCGGATTCGTGTTCCAGTTCCATCATCTGCTGCCCGAATTCACTGCCGTGGAGAATGTTATGATTCCCGCGTTCATCGCCGGGAAGGGTGTCAGGCAGGCTCGCTCCGAAGCTGAAGAGCTGCTGGGGTCGATGGGCTTGCAAGACCGCCTTTCGCATAAGAGTACCGACCTCTCCGGAGGAGAGCAGCAGAGGGTCGCGATAGCCCGCGCTCTCATAAACCGCCCTGCGGTGCTGCTTGCAGACGAGCCGTCCGGAAATCTGGACAGCCGGACCAAGGAGGAAATCCATTCGCTGTTCTTCAGACTGCGCGATACTCTGGGTCAGACCGTAGTCATCGTGACCCACGACGGGGGACTTGCCGAAAGCTGTGACCGCTGCCTGAATATGCTCGACGGGCGATTTGTACCGAACTATTAAATTTTTAACGTTTTTATCCGAAAATTATTGCGAAATGGGATAAAAACGTTAAATTTATGCGTTGATATTCCGTATATGAGAAAGCTATTGTTAATCTCGCTGCTTTTCTTTCTCGCTTCCGGAACGCTGACAGACACTTACGCCGTGCCTGCCCGTCCGGGGGTCGTCACTCTGAGGCAGAAGGACGGCAGCATCATCAAGGCCCGCATCCACGGTGACGAGTTCTGTCACTATGTCACGACGACTGACGGCTACAATATCATCGGCGGGGGTGACGGCAACTGGTATTTCGCGGAGCTTGACAAGTCAGGCTCCCTTGTTTCTACCGGCATCAGGGCCGTCCCTCTCTCCCGTCTGACTTCTGCGGAGCGCTCGCGTCTGAGAAGAGACCTGAGGCCTCAGATGACCGCGCATAAGGCTCAGATGAAGGCCCGGCTGGCCGCAGCCGTAGCCCGTTCGGCTCCCGAATCTTCAGAATGCCCCCCTTTCCTGAGCGGCAATCCTATGAAATCCGTCGGCAGTCCCAAGTCTCTCGTGATTCTGGTCTCTTTCAAGGATCTTCCTTTCCGCGAGAGCAGCACCAGGGAGGCATTCGACGAGATGATGAACGGCCGGAATTATACCCTTGACGGCTCTACGGGCAGCGCCTGGCAGTTCTATTACGAGAACTCGAACGGTAAGTTCGACCCGGAATTCACCATAGTGGGCCCCTACACACTCTCGCACGACAGGTCCTATTATACCGCAAACGATGATGCGAGGGCTCCGGAGATGGTTCAGGAGGCTGCAAGGCTTGCGGATGCGGACGTGGATTTCGCGCAGTACGCTTCAGACGGCCGGATCTATGACATTTTCGTGTATTATTCCGGAGGTCAGCAGGCGGACGGCTCCGACCCGGACGGCATCTGGCCGCACAAGGGGGATCTCAACGGCATAGAGCTCGACGGCGCCAGACTCTACGGCTATGCCTGCAGCTCCGAGCTCAGCTTTCAGGAGGACGGCTCGGTGGGCTTCACCCAGATAGGCTCTTTCTGTCACGAGTTCGGTCACACTCTGGGGCTTCCTGATTTCTATAACACCGTCACCGCTTCCTCCACGGAGTGCCCCGCCTATTATTCGTTTATGGATGTCGGCTGTTACAACAACAATTCCCGCACTCTTCCCGCTCCGAACATCCTGGAAAGATGGATGCTCGGCTGGGCGGAACCCGAAGTGCTCGACTCCGACGGGGATTATACCCTTCAGCCTGTCACTTCAGATGCCGGCTATATGGTGCGCACCGCGAATGCGGGCGAGTATTTCCTTCTCGAATGCCGGGGAGCCGGACTCAATGTCTGGGACGAAGCGAAGTATCTGGACTATTACGGTATGGGTGTTTCCCGGGGTATGATTATGTACCACGTGGACATATCGAGGCCGTCTTCCTGGCGGGCAAATACCGTAAACATCACACCGGGCCGCGAGTGCTTCCATCTCATCTATTCCGACCCTTCCTCCAAGGGCTACTACAAGGCCATCGTCATCCCGGGTCACTGTTTCTTCCCGGGTTCCTCGAATGTCACCCGGATTCTGTACGGGACCACAGAAGGGTATGAGACCCGTGACGGAAGCAAGCCGGAAGGGGACATCAGCGGGATCACTCTGAACGGGGACTATACGGTATCCTTCTCATATGCGCTCCGCACATCCGCCATACGCGCTCTCAAGGCGGAGACCATCTGCCAGCACGATGCCATAATCAGCTGGACAGATGAAGACGCTACGTCCTGGATGGTGACTTACGCTCCGGTTTCGGGGGGCGATGCAAGGTCCGTCACCGTGACCGGGTGTCTGGCCCATCTGCCGGCTCTGAAAGCGGGGACATCCTACAGCGTCTCTGTAACAAGCGACCGGCAGGGGAGCGCGAGTCTTACTCTGACCACCTCCGCAGAGGGAAGCGGCAATCCGCGCATCACGCTTCCCGCCCGGACGCTCTCGTCTTCCTCCTCCGTGCTCTTCACCTTGAGCGACTGCGGCGACTACAGCGACGTGCAGTGGACGGTGGACGGCGCGAAGTCGGATAACTACCGCTCTCTCGCCAAGGGCGAGCGGCGCATCCAGGCGAAGGTCACGCTTGCTGACGGCAGCACAGAATACTATCTCCGATATGTTAATGTAATACTCTGATTATGAGACGACTGCTCATTTTGATGGCGATAGCGCTCCCTCTGGCGCTTTCCTGCGGAAAGGACAATACGAAGGCACTCCGGGAGAATTTTCGGACGCTTCAGACTTACGGCATCTGCGACAAAGACGCTATGGTCCTGAGCATCGATATGTCGGAATACCAGTATATGTGCAGCCCCTCGAAGGGTATATGCCGCTTTACTGACGAGACCGGTGCGGACGACCTTACACTGACTCTGACGGGTGCCGAGCTTTCCGAAGGCGTCACCGTGCAGGGCGTCATCTCCGGCACTCTGGGGCAGAACGGGATGACATTCAAGGACCTGTACATACTGCAGAAGACTTCGACTCAGCTGTGGCTATGGTCGGATGCCGACAAACGCGGCATCATACTCCCCGTCTGGGGGACTGTGAACAGATAGTCAAACCAAAAATAATAGCATTAAAACTTATGAGACTGAAACTGTTTTTAATCCCGTTTCTGATGCTCGCGCTTGCTCTGCAGGCGAGTGCGCAGAACGTGAGTGTGAATGGTACTGTCCTCGATGAGAACAATGAGCCCGTCATCGGCGCCGGAGTGCTTGTGAAAGGCACGTCCGATGTCGGTGTCATCACGGACATCGACGGCCGTTTTTCTCTGAACGGACTGCGTTCCTCCGACATCCTCGTGGTGTCCTGCGTGGGTATGATAACCCAGGAGGTGGCTGTGAAGCCCGAACTTACCGTCATACTCAAGACCGATCACGAAATGCTCGACGATGTCATCGTGGTGGCCTTCGGTCAGCAGACCAAGGCTTCCTTCACGGGCTCGGCGGCTGTCGTAAAGAAAGAAGAACTTGAGAAGAAACAGCTTACCAACGTGCTCAGCGGCCTCCAGGGCCAGGTGGCGGGTCTGCAGATGGTGAACAATTCCGGTTCGCCTACCGCCACGCCATCGATGGCCATCCGAGGATTCAGCTCCATAAACGCCGGCACTTCGCCGCTCATCATCGTGGACGGCGCACCTTACGACGGAGGCTGGAACAACCTCAACCCTAACGATGTCGAGAACATCACCGTCCTCAAGGACGCTGCCTCGAACGCACTCTACGGCGCACGCGGCGCGAACGGCGTGATTATGATCACCACGAAGAACGGCAAGAGCGAGGAAGCGACCGTCACCTTCGACAGCAAGTGGAGTATGAACAGCCGCGCGACCATCGACTACGACTACGTGAAAGACCCTGCGCAGTACTACGAGATGCACTACGCGATGCTCTACAACTACTACGTCCGCGACCGCGGAATGTCCGCCTATGAGGCGCATTCCACGGCCAATGCCAATATCGGCGGAGCCACGGCGGACGGCGGTCTGGGCTACATCGCCTATTCGGTCCCGGACGGCGAGTATCTTATCGGCACAAACGGCAAGCTGAATCCTCACGCCTCGGTAGGGAACCGCCTCTATTATAAGGGACAGTACTATACCGTTATGCCTGAGAACTGGATAGATGAAGCCTTCCGGCACAGTCTCCGTCAGGAATACAACCTGAGTCTGACCGGCGGTACGGACAAGCTCAGATTCTTCGGCTCCCTCGGTTATCTGGATAACGAAGGTATCGTTTACAACTCTGATTTCGAGCGCAATACCATCCGTCTCAAGGCCGATTATCAGGCCAAGCCGTGGATGAAACTCGGCGCGAATATGAACTATGCCCACAGCACTTCACACGATGTGGGAGACGGTTCCGGCACTTCCATCTTCGGCATCGCGAACACGATGGCCCCTATCTATCCTGTATATGTGCGTGATGGAGCCGGCAAGATAATGTACGACGAGAACGGCAAGATGTATGACTACGGCTCCGGTGAAGTCGCCGGACTGAACCGCCCTGTCCTCTCGCGCAACAACCCCCTTCAGGAGAACTCCCTGAATACGGACAAGACCATAAACAACTCGATGAGCATCACCGGATATACCGACATCACTCCTCTCGAGGGTCTGAAGCTTACCCTGAACGGCACTCTCACCACCGGAGAATCCCATTACACCGCCACTCAGCAGGGCTTCTACGGCTATGGAGCCACGGCTTATCCGGACGGCTATGTCTACAAGTACAACAGCCTCGTGTATTCGCTCAACTTCCAGCAGATCCTGAGCTACACCCGTCAGCTGGGCCGTCACAACATCTCCGTGATGGCGGGCCACGAGAATTATGACTACAAGAGCGAGTGGATGAGCGCCGACCGCGAGGGACTCTTCTCGTATTTCGACGCACAGGAACTCAGCGCCGCCATAAAAATAAAGGAGAACGCCGGCTCTTCCAGCCGCTACAATACCGAAGGATGGTTCTCCCGCGCGATGTACAATATGGATGAGAAATACTTCCTCTCAGCCTCCTATCGCCGCGACGCATCCTCCCGCTTCCATCCTGACCACCGCTGGGGCAACTTCTACTCCGTCGGAGGCGCCTGGATTCTCAGCAAGGAAAACTGGTACCGCAGTTCCTGGCTGGATATGCTGAAACTCAAGCTGTCCTGGGGACAGCAGGGCAACGACTCCATCGGAGACTACCGCTACACCGACACCTATTCCATCCTCTACTATGACGGAAAGCCTTCGCTCTCCCTGAGCAGCATCGGCAACCCTGAAATCACCTGGGAGACGAACAGCAACTTCAACACGGGAGCCGAATTCGAGCTGCTCGGCAGCCGCATCACCGGTAGCGTCGAGTACTTCAACAGAGTTACCACCGATATGCTCTGCTTCGTATATGTCCCTCTCTCCGGAGGTTACGGCGGCTCTTACGACAATGTCGGAAATATGCTGAACCGTGGAGTCGAGCTCGACCTTACGTTCGCACTTGTCCGCAATCGCGACTTCAACTGGAATCTCAGCCTGAACGCCACCAGCTTCAAAAACAGGATCACTATGCTGCACGAGGACAACAAGAGCGCCGAGCTCGACGGCCACTACGGCTACATAAACGGATCCTACTTCTACGGTGAGGGTCTGCCGCTTCATACTTTCTATATCAAGCGTTACGCCGGCGTGAACGAGCAGGGCCAGTCGCAGTGGTATGTGAAACAGGACGGCTCGGACGAACTCTCCAAGACCTCCGACTACACCAAGGCGTCCTACTTCAACTGCGGAGACGCGGACCCCGACATCTACGGCGGCATAGGCACCTCCCTTACCTGGAAGGGTTTCGACTTCTCCGTGAACTTCAACTACAGCATCGGCGGCAAGGCCATCGACTACGGCTATGCGGCCCTGATGGCCAATCCTAACGTGCAGAATACCGGAAGCAGCTTCCACAAGGACCTGCTCAAGGCCTGGTCAGAGACGAACCGCAATTCCGACATCCCGCGTTTCCAGTTCGCCATCCAGCCGGTCGATGACTATGCAAGCTCCACTTCCGACCGCTTCCTGACCGACGCGTCCACTCTTACCCTGCAGAACATCAATCTGGGCTATACCCTGCCGTCAAGTCTGACCCGGCGTGTCGGACTGAGCAAGGTGCGCGTCTATGCGGCGGGTGAGAACCTCTACTACTGGAGCAAGCGCAAGGGCTTCGACCCGCGCGGAAGCTTCTGGGGGACCACCACCACCTCTACCTATGCTCCTGTCCGTATGATTACGGGCGGTGTCACTTTAACCTTCTAAGGAGAAAAAGGCAATGATTATGAAAAGAATTATAGTTAATATCGCTGCGGCGGCCATACTCTTCGGCTGTGCCTGCGCCTGCATAGAAGAGACCTTCCCTACCACGGTGGCCACTCCGGAGAAGATCGAGAAATCCTCCTCCTCGATGGAGTATATGATGAACGGCCTGTCCTCTTTCCTTATGGACTACGATACCTGGGGGACCTCCGCAAACTACAACGACTGGGGCTACCCTTGCCAGATGTATATGCGTGAGGTGATGGGCGAGGATTTCCCGGTCTATGACGCTCTCTACGACTACTGGAGCTACATCGAGTCCGGGAGCAGCCTGCGTTATGCCGCCTACTATACCTGGTTCTACTATTATTCCTTCATCAGGAACGCGAATAACGTGATCGCCCTCGTGCCGGATCCGGACAGCGCTCCGGAGAAGTCCGTGCAGTGCCTCGGCCAGGCCCTCGCTTTCCGCGCCCTTATGTATATGGACCTTTCCGCCCTCTATGAGTATCGCACCACAGAGGTGGAAAGCCTCAACGCGGAGGCTCAGGCCAGCAAGATAATGGGTCTTACAGTCCCTATAGTGGACGAGAATACCTCCAAGGTGGATCTGCAGAACAACCCTCGTGTGCCGTTCTTCACTATGTACCGTTTCATTATGACCGACCTGAACCGCGCGGAGAAGTACCTTCCGGGCTATGAGCAGAAGACCGCCGCAAATGTGGACCTCGGAGTGGTGTACGGCCTGAAGGCCCGTCTCTGGCTGGATATGGCGAGCCGCTTCGACAAGGATGCTTCGGCTCTCGCGCAGCAGGTCAGCGCCGAAGGTACTGACGAATATGACGATCTGCTCGTCAGCACCGCGATGGAATGTTATGCCAAGGCTGCCGACTATGCAGAAAAGGCCATAGCACGAGGCTATACCCCTCTCACCGAGGACCAGTGGATGGACACCAAGACCGGTTTCAACACCGCCCGGCCTTCCTGGATGCTCGGCACATACGTCACATCTAAAGAAGAAGTGAACACCTCCTACTATTACTGCTCGTTCGTGGCCCAGATGACTTCGGAGCCTACCTGGTCTATGGGAAGATACGGCAAGGCTTTCCGCTGCATCGGCAAGTCCCTCTATGACAAGATTTCCGACTATGACTGGCGCAAGACCAGCTGGATCGCTCCTGAGGACGCGGGCAAGACTCCTATCCCGGAGAAATACCGTACTGACCTCGACGCCGAGGCCTGGACGGAGCTCCCGGCCTACGCGAACCTCAAGTTCCGCGCCGGCAGCGGCTCCCTGAACACCATCGAGACGGGCCTCATCGCCTCGCTCCCTCTTATGAGAGTGGAGGAGATGTACTTCATCTATTTCGAGGCCATCGCACACACCCGCAGCGTAGCCGCAGCCGCAGCCGCGATGACGGACTTCATAAATACCTACCGCTACGATGGCGGCACATACAGCTGCACCGCGGGCGATATGAGTTCATTCATCACCGAGCTTATGGTCCAGAGACGCATCGAGTTCTGGGGCGAGGGTATCAACTACTTCGCCTACAAGCGTCTTGCCCTGCCTATCACGAGGGCTTACACGAACTCGAACTGGATTTCCGCCCACAGACTGAACAGCAAGGCCGGTTACGTGGCTCCTTGGCTGAACTATGTTCTGCCGGAGTATGAGAGAGACAACAACCAGGCGGTCATTCTTAATCCGGACCCGTCAGGTGCCATCATTTCACAATAATAAAGAATATAAGGCTATGAATCATAATATGAAGACATATCTTTATGCGTCGCTCGCCCTTCTGGGCCTGGCTCTCTCCTCCTGTGACAAGAGCGAGGGATACGAGCCGGGACCGGAGCCGGCTTCTGACAGCATCGAGGCTTACTTCCTGTCCTCGAATCCTTCAGAATACATACTCGGCACCGATGCAACGAGCATCACTCTCGAAGTCGGCCGTATGAACTCCGACTTCGCGGCCAGCGTTCCCGTGACTGTGGAATTCCAGGACGCCGCGTTCGACATACCCGCCACCGTAGAATTCGCGGCCGGAGAGGCCACGGCGGAGTTTACGGTAAATTTCCGCGATATGCCTACCAAGGTGGAGCAGCAGTTCATCATCCGCATTGCCGGCGATGATGCGAATCCTTATGCCATCCACGACGGTTCTGAGGTATTCTCGGGCAAGGTCCTCGTATCCGAATGGAAGAAAGTGGTAAATGGTGCTCTCTTCTGGTTCTCGACCATAATGAACGCTCAAGTCACCTCGGACATCTACCGGCTCGACGGCTTCAACCGTTTCCGCATCGAGAACTTCCTCGGCACCGGATTCGATCTGAGCTATAGCATAAACAACTCCGAATTCGACCCCGAAGACATCAGCACCTGGACGGGAGAGTTCAGTCCGCTCGACCACTACGCCGAGGAGGCCACGGATGACGACTACAAATACTGGAGTCTCAGGGACGCGACCGGAAACTATTTCGAGTGGACTCCGGACGGAGCTCCGGATGCCGTAACGGGTCTATTCGTGTACCGCACCGACTATTACTCAGCCATCACTATGGATGGTACCACGTCTCCGGACGCATTCTTCACGACTTATCTGAATTCCGCCAGCGGCAAATACGACGGCTGGGAGTACATCTATGCGTACTGGGATGAGTCGGCAGTGATCAAACCATAAAAGTGCAACAATCAACATATAAACGTAATATGAGTAATACACTATCACTTATGCGCAGAGCGGCGGGCCTGCTCGCTCTCGCCGCGCTGGGAACCGGACTGCTTTCTTCCTGCAAGGAGGACGCTCCTGTCCCTACACCTCTTGACGCTCCTCAAGCTCAATTGGCAGCCGCCACGGTCAACTCTCTCACCTTCACCTGGAGCAAGATTGCTGATGCCGTCCAGTATGGCTACAGCCTGACGGACCCTGCAGGCTCCGAGGTGGACGGAGGCACTACCACAGCCACCAGCGTCGTATTCTCCTCTCTGAAGGACAATACTACCTATACCTTCAAGATTATGGCTTTCGCAGGTACTCAGGACACTTCGCACGAAAACTCCGCCACAACGCAGCTTCAGGCCACCACGGGAGCTATCGTGCCGCTCGCGCAGCCGGTACTCAAGCTTGAGGTCGGAGAGGGCACAGCCACCATCAGCTGGGAGGCAGTGGCCAATGCCGACTCTTATGACTACGCCTATGCAGTAGAGGGAGGCACCGAGGTGACAGGCAACACTGCCGAGACATCCCTGACCCTCAAGCTTGATGCGGGTAAATACACTTTCACGCTTCAGGCCATAAGCGCCGATGCAGCCTACAGCGCCTCCGAGAAGGCAAGCGCCGAATTCGAAGTGCAGAAAGCTGAGAAGAAGGAAAGCTGGAGAGCCTCGGGCACTGTGGACGACGGCGGCGGCAATACGTGGGGAGCGACTCTCGTAGCCTGGGCCGACGGCAGCTATACCCTCAAGGACTGGTACAACGTCGAGGGTTACGATCTGGAGTTCTACATAAACTCGGACGGTTCCATCTCTGTCACGAACTATTATGAGGACTACTATCCGAATATCTGGGTAAGCTCCGGCGATGACATCGACAACGGCTGGGTTCGGCTTTATACCGAGACTGTCAGCGAAGGTTATTATTCTTACTTCGAAGGAGACCCGAACAAGGGCTATTTCTACTGCTACAATTACAGGACTGCCGGTTGGTATCAGTTCACCTGGCCTGAAGGGACAATAATTGAAAGCTGGAGCGCCGCGGGCACTGTGGATGACGGCGGCGGCAATACGTGGGGAGCGACTCTCGTAGCCTGGACCGACGGCACCTATACCCTCAAGGACTGGTACGGCACGGAAGGTTATGACCTTGACTTCACCGTAAATGAGGATGGAACCATCACAGTAACCAACGTCACCACATCGGAAGGTTATGATTATGTTCTCGCAGATGCGGAGAAGAGGATATGCATCGACACCAAGTATTACGAGGGCTACGGCGCCTATTCCAGCTTTACGGGCGACAATAACGCGGGAGAAGTCTGGTTCTGGAGCTATGAGACGAATGGTTGGTATGACTTCGTATGGCCTGCCGTCGAAGTCGGCGAAAGCGTCACCGCCGACGACCTCGCGGGAACCTGGGCACAGTACAACACATATCAGTTCTGGGACGGCGACTGGAAGAATTATTATTCCGACAATGACATCACCATCACCAAGATAGATGACAAAACCGTCAGCATAGATGGCTTCCTTTCCACAGAAGAGGAAGGCGGGAAGACCATTACCGCCGCTCTTGATGCAGAAAACGGTATCCTCACCATAGAGCCTCAGCTGATAGACGAGTGGTACTTGCTTGCGGGGGAGTCGGCCGCTACGGCTCCCGTTACCGCGATATATAAGGACGGGACCCTTACTTTCAGATCCTGGTGTCTCTGGTATGACTATGACGGCTATCAAGCCTATGCCTACAGCAACAAGTCCGTACTTACGAAGAAGTAACCGTCAGGACTGAATAATCGAGAGAGGGTGACCAAAAAGGGTCATCCTCTTTTTTATGTGGTGCGAAGCTCCGCAGGGGTGATCGGGCGGCGGCCCCGTCCGCATTACTGAATGTGGTACTCGTGGCCAGGCAGGCCGATGATGCCCCAGAGGTGCTTGGCATAGACGTAGCCGTGCTCCTCGTAGTAGAGGCGATGCGCGTCCATCGCGGAGCGGAACCTCTCGCGGCTCTTGTTCTGCGGTGCGCACCACTGGACTTCGCTCAGGGCCGCCAGTCGCGGCAGAAGCATATATTCCAGGTACTCATTCGTGGATACCACGTCGCACCAGAGATTGCCCTGCACGCCTATGATATGGTGCGCCGCCTCTTCCGACAGTCCCTCGAGCGGCTCGTAATCATAGACCGAGTCCACGGAAACTGTTCCGTTCAGCGCGATGGGTTCGTGCTCCACGTCATCACTCTGGCGAAAATCCAGATAGCAGTGGCGGATGGGGGTCATAATGGCGTCCAGACCGCGCTCCGCCGCTTTCTTGCCTCCGGAAGTCCCTCTCCAGGACATAATCGTGGCACTGCCCTCCAGCTCTCCGTCCAGAATCTCATCCCAGCCGACTATCTTGCGTCCCCGCTCCAGAAGCATCTTCTGTACCCTGCGGGTGAAATAATTCTGGAGCAGCTGCGCCTCCGAGTACTCCCCGCTCTCCAGACCCTCGTCGCGGAGGCGTTTCTGACATTTCGGGCAGTTGTCCCATCTGTCAGGTACGCACTCGTCCCCGCCTATATGGAAGTATTCGCCCGGGAAAAGCGGAAGCACCTCGTCGAGAATGTCGGAGATGAAGTCGAATATCTCTTCGTTCCCGATGCACAGATTCTCCTTGCCCAGCCCCTTGCTGCGCGGTCCCACGACATTCACTACCTTATACGGCCCGCCGGTACAGCCGAGCTGAGGATATGCGGCGAGCGCGGAAGTCATATGCCCCGGCATATCTATCTCAGGAATCACGCTGATGCCCAGAGACGCGGCATAGGAGACGACCTCCTTGATGTCTTCCTGCGTGTAATAGCCTTCGTAGAGGATTTCTCCCACAAGATTAGGGTCGGGAACTGAATGCGAACCGACATCTCCGAAAGCCCCGACCTCCACGAGACGCGGATGCTTCTTTATCTCTATACGCCATCCGTGGTCGTCCGTCAGATGCCAGTGGAAGCGGTTCAGCTTATAGAAAGCCATGATGTCGAGGACTTTCTTCACCTGCTCGACGGTATAGAAATGTCTGGCGCAGTCAAGCAGCAGACCGCGCCAGGCAAAACGCGGCTCATCGGCAATCTCGCAGCACAGCAGCGCCCCGCCGTCCTCTACCGTAATCTGTTTCAAGGTCTGCCGGGCATAGAGCAAGCCCGCCTGACTGCCGGCTTTCACTACGGCTTTGCGTGGTGTGACCTTGAGGGTGTAGGCCTCCGGCCCCATCAGGCTGTCTATAGTGAATGTGACCTCTCCCCGGGACAGGTCATAGACTCCCTCTGCGGGAGTCATCTCCAGAGGGCGGGGAATTATGTCGAGAGTATTCACTTTACCGCCCGTACACGAGACGGCACAGACCAGAGCTGCGGCCATAATGGGGAACGCTTTTTTCATCATACTGTGATTTTATTCTTTTTGTAGAGACTGCGGTAATCTTTCGGGGTCTTGCCTTTGCGGGCCTTGAAGGTGCGGTTGAAATTGGACAGGTTGTTGAATCCGCAGGACTTGCAGATGTCCGCGACCTTCTCGTCAGTGTCGATGAGGCGGCGTGCGGCGTTCTGGAGTTTCAGGTCTATGAGGTAAGCTGACAGGGTGATGCCCTTTTTCTGCTTGAAAACGCGGCTGAGCGCGGTCGGACTCATCCCCGCCAGTTTCGACAGATAGGTAAGATTCACCTCCTCGCTCGTGTAATGGTCCTTGAGATACTCCGCCACTACGTCTATCGGGTCACTCTCCGCCGTTGTCGGAGATGGCGCCTTGGGCTCGGGACTTGAAGTGAGCTGCCGGGCCGGCGCGAGCGACAGGATGTGAAGCAGCTTCTGGAACAGCAGGAACTGCTCGAATCCGTTCTGCTCGGAGGCGATAGCGTTCAGAAGGTTGTAGACTTCCATTATGGTGTCCATCCCCCACACCAGCCCGTGGCCGGCGTTCTCGATCATCTTCCGGATGGAGGCGAACTGCTTCTTTCCTATGAAATTTCCGTCAAAAAGGTTTGCGGAGAAATGCACGGTGATCTCGCGGACATCGGCGGAGCAGCACTCGCCCTGCTCCCATACGTGCTCCACGTTCTCGCCGATAAGGGACAGGTCGTATTCCCCTATCACTTCACGGCTGTCCCGCACTATCCTGTGCACACCCTTGCCGTGCTGTACGAAGTTCAACTCTATCGTCTTGTGGCGATGGATGGGGTAGGTGAATGTCCTTTTGTGGCGCTCCACGATGCGGAGGCAATCCTCAGCCGTAAGCTCGGCTTTTACTGTTACTATCGGCAACATATCGATGTGTTATTTGATTATATGGTTATGCAGTTTGCGTACAGGGTTACTCGCCGCCGCTGACCGCAAGCGGGCTCCGGAGAGCCTTGTGCAGCTGCTCGTCATAGCGCAGGCGCACTTTCACGCCCGCCTCCTGGAAATAATAGCGCACCGCTATCTCCTCTTCCAGGAAAGGCACGATTTCATTTTTCTTCAGCCGCAGGAAGGTCTCCTTGTCCATATCGAGAGCCTTGCCGAGAGCCTCGAGCTCTTTCTCCATCGCTGCATCAAGCCCCTCGCGCCCCAGCTCTTTTCTCATCTGGTCGAAGAGTGTCCGGGCGCTCGAGCGGTAATCGAAATTCTCGTTCACGGCGAATTTTATGAAATTCTCGTACTCCTCCTCGCTGAGGCAGAACTCGTCTATGGGGGCGATGGAGGAGTTCCTGCGGACGAAGTCCAGTGCGAAGTGCTCCACGACCCCGTTCACTACGAGCGAGTAGGTCAGGCGGCTGTAGTCCTTGCCCTCGATTATCACATCCGGAGTTATGCCGCCGCCGTCGCGCACGATGCGTCCCCGCGAGGTGCGGAATTCGTGGGTAAGGGAGTCAGCGATATGCCCTACGCTCCCGTCCTCGTTCCTGTGGCTGTAGTCTATGGCTTGTACGCAGCGTCCGCTCGGAGTGTAGTATTTTGCTGTAGTGACTTTGAGCGAGCCGTTATAGGGGAGGGGGCGGAGGGACTGCACCAGACCCTTCCCGAAGGTGCGTGTGCCCATAATGGTCCCCCTGTCCAGGTCCTGGATGGCGCCGGAGACTATCTCGGAAGAAGAAGCCGTCCCCGAATCAGTCAGCACGATTATCGGGATGCGGGTATCGATGGGCTCCGTATTGGTCCTGTATTCGTAACTCCCGCTGTCCTCCTTCCCTTTCCGGGTGACGATAAGGGACCCCCGGGGTACGAAGAGCGATACGATGTTCACCGCCTCCTCAAGCAGCCCGCCGCCATTGCCGCGCAGGTCGAGCACAAGACGCTTCGCCCCCTGCTTCTTGAGGTCGAGCACCGCCGAGCGGACTTCCCCGGAGACGTTTGCGGTGAAGCCGGTCTGGGAGATGTAGCCTGTGCTGTCGTCCACCATTCCGTAGTACTCCACATCCGGGAGATGGATCCTCTCGCGCTTTACTGTGACATCGTCAGTGACACCCGTGCGCAGATGCTTGGTCGTGAACACCACCGTAGTGCCCGGCTTGCCCTTCATCTTCGCGGTGCACTCGGCAGCCGTAAGGCCCTTTACCGTCACGCCGTCGATGGCGACGATCTCATCGCCGCAGACAAAGCCCAGCCTATGCGCCGGAGAGTCTCTGTAAGGCTCTGTTATTATGACGTTCCCGTCGATGTCCGGTTTATAGATGAGCGCACCGAAGCCGCCGTAGGACTTGCTCAGCATCATCTCCAGATCTTCCTGCTCCTCGTCCGGGATGTAGATGGTGTAGGGGTCCAGGCTCTCGAGCATAGCATCGATTCCCGCCCGTTCTATGCGGTCCAGCGGCAGGGAATCCACATAAGATGCATTCAGTTCCTTGAGTATGGCGTTCTGTATTTCCGTCCATTGTCCGAGCTTGAAATTTCTGCTCTGTGCCGAAGCGCAAGTGCCCAGAATGATGCAGAGCACGGCGACTGATACTAATTTCTTCATAATGCTATTATAATGCGCGGAATCTATTCAAATTCCATTCCGCGAAGTTAAGAATTACTTGTCACTTAAGTACAAGTACGGGCTTGTTTTATGTAAATAAATACTATATTTGTGTTCCATACGGACATCTATGAAGATTATTTTCGCTACATCGAACCGCGGTAAACTCCGCGAAGCCGGAGAGATATTGGGCGAAGGCTTCAGCCTGAGCACGCCTGCGGAGTTCGGCATCACGGAAGACATTCCTGAAACGGGCTGCACATTGGAAGAGAATTCGCTGCTGAAGGCGGAGTACATCCACTCCCGCACTCATCTCGACTGCTTTGCGGACGACACGGGTCTCGAGGTCGACGCGCTCGGAGGAGCTCCCGGGGTCCGCACTGCGAGGTACGCCGGGCAGGGGCACGACTTCGGCGCGTGTATGGACAAGCTCCTGCGCGAGATGGAGGGGCTCGACTCTCCCGAGCGCCGCCGCGCCCGCTTCCGCAGCGTCGTGACGCTGATGCTCGGAGGGCAGACTCTGTGCTTCGAGGGGACTCTGGAAGGGTGGATTTCTTTCGGCAAGGACGGCTGCGGAGGCTTCGGCTACGATCCGGTCTTCATAGCTCACGAGTACCCGGACCGCACTCTCGCGCAGATCCCGGAGGAGGCGAAGAACGCCATCTCGCACAGAGGCAAAGCTCTGAGGGCTATGGCCGAGTATCTTCGCGAACACAGAAAATAACAGCTGTCCTGCCGGCGGGACTATCCGCCCCTCCCCCGGGACACCGAACCACATAATATCTATGATTTCAGAAGCATACATAAATCAAGTCGTAAAGGAGATTTTCGAAGAGGTGACATTCGCGGAGCAGCCCGCCGGTCTGTATGACCCGCTCCGCTATATGCTGAGCATAGGCGGGAAACGCATCCGTCCGAAGCTCTGCATACTCTCCTATTCCATCTTCAGAGACGACCTCTACGATGTCATCGTCGAGCCCGCGCTCGCGCTCGAGATATTCCATTCGTTCACACTCCTCCACGATGACATTATGGACCGCTCGGAGCTTCGCAGGGGGCAGCCTACTGTCTGGAAGAAGTGGGGCGAGGACACCGCCATCCTCTCCGGCGACGTGATGAACATAGAGAGTTTCCGCCGTATGTCTTCGGTTCCCGAGAAACACCTCGGCACCGTCCTGCCGCTTTTCGTCTCCACGGCCGCAAAGGTGTGCGAAGGTCAGCAGCTTGACCTCGAATTCGAGAAGGTGCCGCAGGTAAGTATGGGCGGCTATATGAAGATGATCGGCCTCAAGACGGCGGTCCTTCTGGCCTGCTGCGCGAAGATCGGCGCCATCATCGGAGGCGCTTCCGCTCAGGATGCGGAGTTTATGTACGAATACGGCTATCAGCTCGGCCTGGCTTTCCAGGTATCCGACGACTATCTCGACACCTACGGCGACGAGTCCGTCTTCGGCAAGCCCATCGGCGGGGATATCCTGAACAACAAGAAAAGCTGGCTGCTGACCCGCGCCCAGGAGAAGGACGAGGACGGAAGCGAACTCTGTGAGGCTATGGCGATGCCCCTCGGGACTGAGGAGGAGCGTAGAGCCAAGATCCGCGCTGTAAAAAGCATATACAACGCTCTCGGCGTGGACAAGGATGCGCTCGAGGAGATCTCGCGCCTGACCTCTCTCGCGATGGAATCGGCCCTGAAAGTGAACGTGAGCTCCGTGCGCGTCGAGATGCTCCGGCGCTTCGCGGAGTCTCTCGTAGGCAGATCCATATAGTGTCGAGGATATGGACAGGAAAGAACTGGAGATAATGGCCCCTGCGGGCAATTTCGAATGCCTGCACGCTGCCTTGCAGGGCGGCGCGGACTCGGTCTACTTCGGCGTGGGGAACCTCAATATGCGCTCGCATTCCGCGAGCAATTTCGCTCCGGAAGATCTGCGCGAGGTGGTCCGCATCTGCCGGGAGAGCGGCGTCAGGAGCTATATGACTCTGAACATCGTTCTCTATCAGGAGGACCTGCCGGGGATGCGGGCTGCGCTGGACGCGGCTGCCGAGGCCGGAGTGGACGCCATCATCGCTTCCGATATGGCGGCGATAGCGTATTGCCGCTCCATCGGCCTCGAGGTGCATATTTCCACGCAGCTGTCCATTTCGAACGTCGAGGCGCTGCGCTTCTATGCGCAGTTCGCTGATGTCATCGTGCTCGCGCGCGAGCTGAATCTCGACCAGGTGAAGGAGATTCACGAGACCATAGTGCGCGAGGGCATCTGCGGTCCGTCCGGCAAGCTCGTGCGCATCGAGATGTTCGCGCACGGCGCACTCTGTATGGCGATTTCCGGCAAATGCTACCTCTCGCTCCACACCTACGGGGCATCCGCCAATCGCGGTGCCTGTTATCAGGTCTGCCGCCGGGGATACGAAGTCACGGATCTGGAGACGGGACGGCAGCTTAATATCGACAACAAATACATAATGTCCCCCAAAGACCTCTGTACCATAGAGTTTATGGACAGGATCATCGACTCCGGGGTGAAAGTCTTCAAGATAGAGGGCCGGGCCCGCAGCGCGGAATATGTGAAGCGCTGCGCGTCCTGCTACAGCAGGGCGGCCGCAGCCGTCTGCGAGGGCACTTACACCCCGCAGCTCGCCTCATCACTCAAGTCTGAACTCGGCGAAGTGTTCAACCGGGGCTTCTGGGACGGCTATTACCAGGGAGCATATCTGGGACAGTGGAGCGATGTCTATGGGAGCCAGGCCTCCAGGCGCAAGGTCTATTGCGGCAAGGTCACAAACTGGTTTGACCGCATCGGTGTGGCCGAGATCACGGTGGAGAGCGCTCCCCTTCATCTCGGTGACGAGGTGATGGCTGTCGGTGCGACCACCGGCGTGGTGGAATTCACCGTGGACGATATGAGGGTAAACCTCCGCAGCGCCTCCGAGGCAGGCAAGGGAGTGCGGTGCTCGGTAGCCGTGAACCCCGTAGAGAAGAATCCGGGTTTCGAGCGGCTGAGGCGGGGCGACAAGATTTACATCTGGGCCAAGGCTCCGGAAGCCGGGGAGTGCCCGCAGAGGGGATAATCCGGCAGGACCTTACGAATCTTTACCGAAAACCTGTAAAAGGACATATAATGAAAGGAATAGTTCTGGCCGGAGGCAGCGGCACCCGCCTTTATCCGGTGACCAAGGGAGTCAGCAAGCAGCTTCTCCCCGTTTATGACAAGCCGATGATATATTATCCCTTGTCCGTTCTGATGCTCGCCGGGATCAGGGACATCCTCATAATCTCCACCCCTGAGGATATGCCGAGCTTCAAGCGGCTTCTGGGGGACGGGAGCGACTTCGGACTGCGTTTCAGCTATGCCCCTCAGCCCTCTCCGGACGGTCTCGCCCAGGCATTCATAATCGGAAGGGATTTCGTCGCCCACGACAGCGTCTGTCTTGTGCTGGGTGACAATATCTTCTACGGCAGCCATTTCACTCCTATGCTGAAGGATGCGGTCAGGTCGGCGCAGACTGAGGGCAAGGCGACAGTTTTCGGGTATTGGGTCGCAGACCCGCAGCGCTACGGCGTGGCGGAGTTTGACGGGGACGGGAATGTGCTCGGCATCGAGGAGAAGCCGGCGCAGCCGAAGAGCAATTATGCCGTCACGGGCCTGTATTTCTACCCGAACGACGTGCTCGACATAGCCGCCCACATCACACCGTCTTCGCGCGGGGAGCTGGAAATCACGAGCGTGAACCGGACCTTTCTGGAGCGCGGCTCCCTTAAGATGCAGCTTCTGGGACGCGGCTTCGCCTGGCTGGACACGGGCACACACGACTCGCTCAGCGAAGCTTCGACCTTCGTGGAGGTCATCGAGAAGCGGCAGGGGCTGAAAATCGCCTGTCTCGAAGCCATAGCGTTCCGTCAGGGCTGGATAGACTCCCGCAAGCTCCGCGCTCTGGCTCAGCCGATGCTGAAAAACCAGTACGGGGAGTATCTGCTGCAGCTCGCTGACAGTAGGAGTGGCGAATGATTTGATTGGCGGGGGGGGGGGGTGGAAGACCTCTCAGGAAAAAGAATAGGCGACACCCTTCCCCAAAGGTGTCGCCCGGTATATAAAACGAACTTAACAAATAGACACGAAATGATGTTTCAAATGTCCGATGCAAATGTAGGCACTATTTTTTAATATCCAAACTTTTTCTTTCAAAATTCTAAAACGATTTTCGCTTAAAAATTTTAACCCATTGAAAGACTTCACTATATATCGAAAAGATTTTTTTCCTTTCAGTCGCATTTTTTGGTTCCGGCTTCCCGCTGCTCCCGAGGCGGGCCCTGATTTATTGTATTATTTTGCATCTTTATGAAAAAAGTGCTACATTTGCCACAAGACACACTAAAATTATCACCAAAATGAGAACGCTTAGGACTCTGCTCGTGACGACGCTGCTTGCAGCGTCCACCGCATCATCGGCCTCCGCAGGCGAATGGATACGCATAAACCAGGTAGGTTATCTCCCGAACGCCTCAAAAGTGGCCGTCTATATCAGCAACTCCGCGCAGCCGCGCGAGCTGACTTCATTCATCCTGACCGATGCCGCGACAGGCGCTACAGTCTATAAGTCAGAACCCGGCGACATCCGCAACACGGGAGCTACGGGTGAGCTTACCTCCACATTCAGACTGGATTTTTCCGACTTGACCGCCGAGGGTACATATTATCTCGTGGCGGACGGAGTAAGATCCCCCGAGATCAGGATCGGCACCCGCGTCTATGACGGTGCCGCCGATTTCGTCCTCAATTATATGCGCCAGCAGCGCTGCGGCTGGAATCCGTTTATGAAAGACAGCTGCCACGTCCACGACGGCTACATCCGCTATCATCCTGAAAAGGAAGGGCAGCACATAGACGTGCGCGGTGGCTGGCACGATGCCTCAGACTGTCTCCAGTACACCACCACCTCCGCGAATGCCATATATCAGATGATGTTCGCCTACCGGCAGAACCCGGAAGCTTTCGCTGACGAGTATCTTGCGGACGGGACTCCGGGCAGCAACGGCATTCCGGATATCGTGGACGAGATTTACTGGGGACTCGACTGGCTCGACAGGATGAACCCCGAACCCGGCGAATTCTATAACCAGATAGCAGACGACCGCGACCATATCGGGATGCGTTTCCCGGCCGGGGATCGCGCCGACTACGGCTGGGGTCCTAACGGCGGCCGCCCCGTTTACTTCATCACGGGTGAGCCGCAGCAGAGATACAAGGGAGTGAACGCCACTGCGGGCGCGGCAAGCACGGTCGGCAAATTCGCCTCCGACTTCGCGCTCGGAGCCGAAATCCTCGCGCCTTTCTATCCGGAATTCGCCGCGAAGATCGGCGCCAAGGCCTCTGACGCCTATCAGCTGGGCATCGACAAGCCGGGAGCCTGCCAGACCGCATCCGTAGTTTCTCCTTATATATATGAGGAAGACAACTGGGTGGACGATATGGAGCTCGGAGCCGTGGAGATGTACCACATGACCGCAGACGAACGCTACCTCGCCCAGGCGATAGAATACGCCCGCCGCGAACCGGTGACGCCGTGGATGGGAGCCGACAGTGCAAGGCACTACCAGTGGTATCCTTTTATGAATATGGGACATTACCATCTCGCAAAGGACGCCAACTCGAAAGTCTCCCGGGAATTCATCCGCAATATCCGCTCGGGTATCTCCCGCACTTTCGAAAAGGCTGACGGAACCCCGTTCCTCTACGGCATCCCGTCCATCTGGTGCTCGAATAACCTCACCACCGCTATGCTCACCCAGTGCATACTCTATCGTCAGCTCACCGGCGACGAGACCTACAAGGAGATGGAAGGCGCTCTGAGAGACTGGCTTATGGGCTGCAATCCTTGGGGTGTATGTATGATAGTGGAACTTCCCGGAGCGGCGGTCTATCCGACCCAGCCGCATTCCTTCATCCCCAAGTTCGCTCTCGGCAACACCACCGGAGGCCTCGTGGACGGCCCTGTCTACAGGACCATATTCGAGAGCCTGAAGGGGGTGAATATGGAAGGAGGCATAAACTATATGGACGTGCAGCCTGGCGTGATGGTCTATCACGACAGCATCCACGATTACTCCACGAATGAGCCGACTATGGACGGTACGGCCTCCCTGACCTTCCCGCTGTCGGCCTACGAAAAGGAAGGCGCGCAGCTTCGCGGCAGAGAGGAAGACGAGAACGGCGTAGTCACCCGCGTAAACACCCTCGAGAAGAAAGTGTACCTTGTCTTCACGGCACATTTCAGCACGGCCGACAAGGGCCGTTTCGAGAATTTCGACGGAGTCGTGCCTGTGCTGAACACATTGAAAGCCAAGGGGGTGAAGGGCTCGTTCTTCCCTACGGGCGAGTGCTTCCGCCGGAGCAGATACAGAAATGCCATAAAGCGCATAATCCGCGAAGGCCACTACCTCTCGGCGCACTCCGACAAGCACTTGCAGCTCTGCAGCGGGAAGCGCAGTCTCGTGACCGCCGACTCGCTCATCCGCGATATCCGCAATATGGAAGCCGAGCTGGAGGCCTTCGGTCTGGAGAAAGCGCAGTACAGCTGGATGATCCCTCCGTACGAGAGCTGCGACGCCTCCTCGGCCTACATACTCAAAGGCCTGGGATACAAGCTGGTGAATCCTACTCCGGGTCTGGTGACAAGCCACGACTGGATGGGACCGGACTCTCCGTCCTACAAGAGTGCGGCCACCCTGGTGCAGAATATCAGGGACTTTGATGAGAGCCACGGACTGGGCGGAGCCGTCATCCTGATACACGCGATGAACTATCCTGACAGGTCAGCGGACGATCGGGTCTACAACCATCTGGACGAAATCATCGACTACCTTTCCGGACGCGGATACGAATTCGGCACTTTCAAGGAACTCTGAGTTATGGCAGTCATAGCGATAGACCTGGGCGGAACGAAAGCCCTCGGAGCCGTATTTGACGGCGCGGGAAATAAGGTGAAGGAACAGCTCCGCTATCTGGGCGGAGCCGGGGGCGACGAAGCGGCTGACCTGACCGCTGAGCTCTTCACTTCACTCAAGGACTCTTACACTGCGGAGCGGATAGAAGCCGTCGGGGTATGCGTCCCCGGAATCGTGTATTCGAAAGACGACACCGTCTGGGCTCCGAACATCCCCGGCTGGAGCCGATACCCGCTGAAAAGCCGCATCGCCTCGGCCGCAGGCCCCGGCATAGAGATAGCCATAGAAAGCGACCGCACCTGCTACATACTCGGAGAAGTGTGGAAAGGAGCGGCGCAAGGCTGTGAGAACGCCATCTACATCGCCGTAGGCACCGGCATAGGAATGGGGATTCTCGTCGACGGCCATATACTGCACGGTGCGGACGACATAGTCGGCGCCTGCGGCTGGCTGGCGCTCCAGTACCCGTATAGCGAAGATTACATCCCGACCGGCTGCTTCGAGCATTACGCCTCCGGAACCGGTATCGCGACGCAGATCCGCAAAGCCCTGCGCTGCGCCCGCAACTACAGCGGAGTGCTGAGCGGCAAGCCGATAGACAGCGTGGACTCGCACGACGTGTTCGCAGCATACGACCGGGGAGACCATCTCGCGACCAAGGTGCTCGACAAGGCGGTCGAGATGTGGGGAATGGCCGCGGCCAATGCCGTAAGTCTCCTCAACCCGGAGAAGGTCATCTTCGGCGGCGGAGTTTTCGGGCCTGCCGGCCAATTCCTGGGGCGCATCTACGATGAAGCCTGCAAGTGGGGGCAGCCCATAGCTATGTCCCAAGTGCAGTTCTGCGTCTCGCAGATCCGGGGAGAGGCCGCCCTGTACGGCTCGGCCTACCTCGCCATAAAGGCCGCCGGAGCGAAGAATGAAAGTACGATACTATGACTAAAGGATATTCGACCCCCAAGGTATTCATCGCCGCCTGCGCGGGAATGTCGTTTTTCGGAATGGCGATGCTCTCGATGGCCCCGATTCTCGGAAGGCTGAACGAGATGGTCTCCGGAGCCAACTCCCTGCCCTCCACGATGTCGCTGGGCATACTGCTCGGGACCGTGGTCTTCGGGCCGGTAGTGGACCGCTTCGGCTACAAGTCCCTGATGATCGCCGCTTCGGTGATGGCTCTCTCTGGTGTGCGGGTGCTTGCCGCATTCCGGGAGATTCTCCCTCTTCATATCGCCATATTCTGCCTCGGCTTCGGCGGCGGCGTCCTGAACGGCGCGACCAATGCCCTCGCCTCGGACATCTACGATGATGACAGAAGGGGAGGAAGGATAGCTCTGGTGGGCTCGTTCTACTGCATCGGGGCGCTCCTCTGGACATTTATGAACCTCTTCACGGAGGATTTCACCATCCCGCTGGATATCGTCTCTGCGGTGATGGGGCTTTCCATAGTGTATTTCATCAGCATCAGATTCCCGGCTGCCAAGCCTTCAGAAGCCGTTTCTTTCGGAAAAAGCGTCGGACTGCTGAAATATACCGCCCTCCTGCTGCTTGCGCTGGTGCTCTTCTTCGAAAGCGGTTTCGAAGGAGCACAAGGAAACTTCAGCGCGCTGTTTATGGAGAAAGGGAAGGGATTGGACGCTACAGCGGCCAAACTGGCTATGACGATTTTTACGGTGGGTATGCTCGCGGGCAGGCTTCCGCTGGGCAAGGTGCTCTCGCGCCTGGGTAATCTCGGCGCGCTGTACTCCTACCTGGGGACAGCTCTTGCGGGGGTGCTGCTGCTCGCTTTTGCGCCCTCATCGCCTCTACTTGCATACATAGCTCTGGCGCTTATCGGTTTCGGGATAGCGGCCACCTATCCGGTGATTCTGAATTATGTCGGCAGCGCGTTCAGGGACCTCTCCGGTACCGCGATGTCCATAGCGCTCTTCGTCGGTCTGCTCGGGCAGTTCACCTTCAACACTCTCGCGGGCGCGGCCTTCGATGCCGGAGCTTTCGCTGCTCTTCCGCTTATGCTGTCGGCTCTGGTGCTCTGTATGATGGCTGTTGCGCCTCTGGCGGTGAAGTCCGCCTCACGGGTAAAGAAAAACTTATAAAAACAAAATACAATCTTATTATGTTAGCTAAAGAATGGAAAAAGAATGCCATCAGTGTGATGGACGAAATCGAGTCGACTCAGATGGAACAGATCAGAAAAGTGGCGGAAGTGATGGCGGACTGCATCCAGTCCGGTCATCTCGTGCACACTTTCGGCTGCGGCCACGCTAATCTCCCTATCGAGGAGATGTATCCGCGTATCGGCGGCATCGTGGGTTTCCATCCGCTCTGCGAGCTCCCGCTCACTTTCTTCACTCACATCACCGGCGAAATGGGTATAAACCAGTTCCTCTGGCTCGAACGAGCTGAAGGTTACGGTCAGGCCATAATGTCCAGCTGGAATTTCGAGAAGGAAGACCTGCTCTGGATTTTCTCGCACACGGGAGTGAACGCGGTCAACATCGATGTGGCGAACGAAGCCCACAAGAGAGGGATGAAGGTCATCGTCTGCGGCTCTTCAAGCCGTACCGGCGACAAGAAGCCTCGCCATTCAGGCGGGAAGAACCTCTTCCGGATTGCTGATTATGTGGTCGATACCTGCTGTCCGCTCGAGGATGCATCCGTGCCGCTGAAGAACCATTTCGACAAGATAGGCCCGCTCTCCACTATGGCTTCCGTGACCTGCGTATGGATGATAATCACTACCGTCTGCGAGATTCTCGCCGACAGAGGAGTGAAGCTCTACATCAATCCTTCCCACAACGTACCCGGTGACACCACTGCGAGAGAGCGTCTGGACGCGGCCATCAACGCCTACAAGGAAAGCGTAAGACGCTGCTGACGGCGATGCGCGGAATCAAGATAATCCGCGGAGGGAAAGTATTCTCCGAAGGTGCCTTTGTCCGCGCCGACGTCATCATAGATGGCGGCGTCATCGCGGAAGTCACCTCCGCACCCCTCGAAGTGGAGGGAAGTGAAAGTATCGATGCCTCAGGGATGTACGTAGTCCCCGGAGGCATCGATATCCATATCCACGGCGGCGGCGGGCACGAGTTCATAGAGGGGACCGAGGAGGCCTATCGCACCGTAGTCCGTTCCCACGCCTTCTATGGGACCACTTCCCTTCTCCCCACTCTTCCGGCCTGTCCAGTAGAGACGATCCGCCGGGGCATAAGCATCTGCGAGAAGCTTATCTCCGAGCCTGACAGCCCGATTCTGGGACTGCATCTGGAAGGGCCTTACCTGAATCCCGCTAAGGTCGGAGCCATCATCCCCGAATACGTCACGCCGCCTGTCAAGGAGGACTATGAGAGCCTGCTTGACTCCACCTCCGTCATCAGACGCTGGGATGCGGCGCCGGAACTCCCGGGTATGGAGGACTTCGCGGAGAGCCTCGCCCGGCACGGCGTGCTCGCTTCCGTAGCCCACACCGTGGCCGAGTATCCGGAAGTGGAGAGGGCCTATAAGGCAGGCTTCACGCACGCCACGCATTTCTACAATGCGATGACTTCCGTGCACAATGTCCGGGAATACAAGCACGAGGGTACCGTGGAGAGCGTCTATGCGATTCCGGATATGACCGTGGAGGTCATAGCGGACGGCAAGCACGTGCCGCCACTTATTCTGAAGCTCATCCCTATGGTGAAAGGCGCGGACCGTACAGCCCTCGTCACTGACGCGCTGGGCTGCTCCGCAGGCGCATCCACCTTCATCTTCGACCCGCGTGTCGTCATCCACGACGGAGTCTGCAAGCTTGCCGACCACTCCGCCCTGGCGGGCAGCATCGCCACGATGGACAGGCTGATAAAGACCGTTGCCGGGGCGGGAGTCCCGTTCGGTGATGCCGTCAGGATGTCTTCCGAGACACCGGCACGCATCCTTCACGTGGACGAGCACAAGGGCAGCATCGCTCCCGGCAAGGACGCGGACATAGTTTTCTACGATGCGGACATCTCGCTTCGCTTCGTGATGCAGCGCGGGCGCATCATCCGCAGCGAACTGTGAGCCGGATGGCGCCTGAAAACGTTTTATGTCGCAAGATGCCACGCTTTTGTGGCGAAATCTCAGGCGAGTTGGGCGAAATCTGACGCTTTGGGTCAAATTACAGGTAGCTTTGCCGGCAAATCATAATACTATGAAGATTACCGGAAAGAATGTGCTGATTACCGGCGGAGCGTCGGGAATCGGAAAGTTGATGGCCTGCATATGTCTCGAGAAAGCCGCCGCCCACGTCATCATCTGGGATGTGAACCGCTCCAGTCTCGACCGTGCGGCCATAGAGCTCGGAACGGTGAGACCACGGACCGCGGGAGCCGCACGCGGACAGCTGCACTGCTATGCGGTGAACGTGTCTGACAGCGATGCCATAGCGTCTTCATATCTGAAAGTGAAACAGCAGGTCGGGGATGTGGACATCCTCATAAACTGCGCGGGCGTGGTGCGCGGAAACAACACCTTCGACGCCCAGACTCTTCAGGACATCCGCCTGACGATGGATGTGAATGCTACTGCTCCGATGCTGGTGGCGCTCCGGATACTCCCGGATATGCTCCGTCGCGACTGCGGCCATATATGCAACATAGCCTCGGCGGCAGGAATGCTCGGAATGCCCAAGCTGTCAGTGTATTGCGCGAGCAAATGGGCAGTGATAGGATGGACTGAATCCATGCGCGTGGAGCTGAAACAGGCCCGCAGCAAGGTCAGAGTCACCACGGTCGCCCCATATTTCATAAACACGGGGATGTTCGACGGAGTACATTCGAAGATCTTCCCGATACTCAATCCCGAAAGGACGGCGAAAAAGATCGTCAAGGCCATAGAGAAGGGCAAATCCTTCGCGGGCATCCCCTTCTCTTACCACTTCATAAGAAGCTGTCAGGCGCTCCTGCCGAACGTCCTCTTCGACTACATATTCGGAAAGGTATTCGGCATATATTCCGTTATGGACCACTTTACGGGACGCAAGGAGAGCCCGGCCCCTGAAAACGCGGCGACCCCGCTCACAAAAAAAGCAGTATAGTTATGGAAAACACCCAGGAAGAACGCATCAGAGAGATTTACGGAAAGCAGCGCGCGTATTTCCGCAGCGGAGCCACGCTCAGCCCGCAGCATCGCCGCGAAAGTCTGAAAGCACTCGAAAAAGCTGTACGCAGATGGGAGAAGCCGCTCTGCGACGCCCTCTGGCAAGACCTGCACAAATCCTACGAAGAGGCTTTTCTTACGGAAGTCAGCATACTTCTGGGTGAGCTGCGCACGCATATCCGCAAGGTGCGCAGCTGGGCTGCGCCACGGCGCAAGTCCACGCCTCTTAAGATGTTCCCCTCCTCCAGCAGGATAATCGCCGAGCCTCTCGGATGCTCGCTCATCATCTCTCCCTGGAACTATCCCGTCCAGCTGCTCCTCACTCCGCTCGTGGGGGCGATATCATCAGGCTGCACGGCGCTGCTCAAGCCCTCGCCCTATGTCCCGACCGTGTCAGGAGTCATAGAAGAGATGATAGCGGAAACCTTCCCTGAAGAATACGTCGCCGTGGTGCAGGGCAATCGGGAGGTGAATGCCTGTCTGCTGGCTCTGCGCTGGGATATGATTTTCTTTACGGGAAGCCCGGCTCTGGGGCGCGTCGTGATGAGCGCCGCCGCGAAGAATCTGACCCCTGTGGTGCTTGAGCTCGGAGGCAAAAGCCCCTGCATCATAGACCGCGACGCGGACCTGAGGATTGCTGCCCGCCGTGTGGCCTGGGGGAAGGCCCTGAATGCCGGCCAGACCTGCATAGCCCCGGACTATCTGATGCTCCACGAAAAGATAAAGGACGAGTTTCTCTCGGATCTGCGCGAGGAGTTCCTATCTCTTCTGGGCGAGGACCCGCAGAAGACCCGCCATTACGTGAGAATCGTCAGCGACAAGGCTTTCGACCGGCTGAGCGGCTATCTCTCGGACGGGGAAGTGCTCTTCGGGGCCCATACGGACAGGCGGGACCGCTACATCGAGCCTACCGTCCTGGACGGAGTCAGCGCTGACAGCCCGGTGATGCAGGAAGAGATTTTCGGGCCCATCTTCCCGGTTCAGACCTTCTCGGACCTGGATGAAGTCATAGACTTCGTCACCGCAAGAGAAAAGCCGCTCGCACTGTACTACTTCGGAAAGAGCGGGGACCGGGTGCTGAAGCACACTTCCTCCGGCGGAGCCTGCATAAACGACACCATTATGCACATCGCAAACGAGAGAGTTCCTTTCGGGGGAGTCGGCAATTCCGGCCTGGGCAGCTATCACGGCAGGCTCAGCTTCGACGCGTTCACGCACTACAGGGCCGTAGTCACCACTGCTGCCCGCTTCGACGTGCCGCTGCGCTATATGCCGTACTCGATGTTCGCTCTTGTGAAGAAATTCCTGTAGCCTGAGGCCGCTCAAGACCCCATCACGATGAGGAACATACCCGCGAGCAGCACTGCGAGGTCCACAGCCTTGGCTCGGATGTTCTTCTCCCGCAGCATCAGCGCTCCGAAGACGAACGGCACGATCACGCTGCTGCGCCGCACGATGGACACTATCGAAAGCAGCGTGTCCGGGCAGCTCAGGGCATAGAAATACAGATAGTCGGCCAGAGTGATGAGCACCGCGATAAGCGGCAGCGTCCAGTCCCGGCGGAAAGGCTTGAACCACTCCGAAGCGCCGCTGCGCCCTTTCCACGCCTTCATCCCCAGCAGCAGCAGGGCCAGAATCACCGTGATATAGACATTTGTCCAGCTCTGCACGAAAAGCGGCTCCAGGGACTGCATTATATGCCTGTCATACAGCGCACTGGCCACTCCGGTCGCCACGCTTATGGCAAGACAGAGCATCCCCCGGCTCCTCGTGAAGCTGATGCCCTCCCGGCTGCTCGTGCGGCTCAGCATAAAGAGGGCGTAGAAGGAAATTATGCTGCCGGCCCACTGGAAGGCGTTCAGCCTCTCCCCGAAGAGCAGCAGCGAGAAAAGCAGCACGAACACCGGCCGGGAGGCTTTCACCATACTGACAGTCGTCAGCGGCAGCAGCTGCATCGCCATCAGTCCCGAAACCCAGGACGAGGTGACTATGAGCGCTTTCAGCACGAGCTTCAGGTGGTCCGACGTCGAGCCGCAGCGTAGGGTCGCGGCGAGAATCAGCGAGGAGAAAAGCGTCGAGAAGAACAGCACGTGCAGCACGTCGTTTCTCTTCAGCGAATGCTTCTTGGCCACATCATAGAAGCCCAGAAAGACAGCCGACAACACCGATGCCAAGATCCACATAGCTTACCCGAGATTCCGTTAAAGTGTCTGTCCTCCGATGAACTCCCTCATGATGGAGGTCGGCGGTATGGCCGCGATCTCCTTCGGAGTCAGCGTAGTCATATGACTCATATACTCCAGCAGACTTTTGGCCTTGGCATAGGCCGGCGAGGACTCGCTGATGCCGCAGAGCAGCGGCTCGGCATAGTAGCGCAGCAGCGGAATATCATAGAGCATAGAGGAATTGAACACCACCTCGGCATTCTCCTCGAAAGGGAAGATGTTCAGAGTCTCTCCCCGGCGCACGCTCGGCCAGCGGAGGATGTTCATCTCGGGAGAGATCCCGCGCGTGCGGTTGTCACGCACTATACGCCGTATCAGACGTTTGTCGGTAGTCGAGCAGTGCACCTTCTCTCCTCCGTCCAGAGCGGACAGGGCCGAGATATAGACTTTCAGAATCCTCTCCTGGTCCACTCCCGGAGTCAGCGCCGGATTCAGGGCGTGGATGCCTTCCATAAAGAGTATATCGTTCTGCCCCAGCTTCATACGCCTGCTCTCATCCATAATGCTCTCCCCGTGGACGAAGTCGTAGCGCGGGATGATCACTTCACGCCCGGCGAGCAGGTCGTTAAGGTTCGAGTTCAGCAGCTCGACATTCATCGCTCCGAGACACTCGTAGTCCTTCTCCCCGTTCTCGTCCACCGGAGTCTCCTCGCGGCTGCGGAAGTAATTGTCAAGCTCGATCACCTTCGGATTCAGCCCGAGCACCCTCGCCTGCTGCGCGATTCTCAGCGAAGAGGAAGTCTTTCCGCTCGAGGAAGGCCCCGAGATCATGATGACGCGACACTCCCTCCTGCGCCAATATACCAGATTCGCGGCCTCGGCGTACTTTCTCTCCTGCCGCGCCTCGCAGAGGTTGATGAGTTCGATTCCGTGGCCTGCGGCCAATGCTGCGTTGACTTTGTCGACCGTGTCCACGCCTATGGCGTAGCACCAGTCCTTGTATTCCTGCCTTGCGGCTTCAATCTTGTTCATAACACTTCTTTAAGATACTCTCCGGTGGCTGAATCCCGCGCCTGCGCTATCTGCTCCGGGGTGCCTTCGGCCACTATCCGGCCTCCCCCGGATCCGCCCGCCGGCCCCATATCCACTATATAGTCCGCAGATTTCAGCACATCCGGATTATGTTCTATTATCACTACAGTATTGCCCTGGTCCACAAGCTGCCCCAGCACGTCCAGGAGCACCTTCACATCTTCAAAATGCAGGCCCGTAGTCGGTTCGTCCAGCACATATAGTGTTCTTCCGGTCGCTTTCCTGTATAATTCGGACGCAAGTTTCATCCTCTGGCTCTCGCCTCCCGACAGGGTGACGGATGACTGCCCGAGCTGCACGTAGCCGAGTCCCACATCCACGAGAGCCTTGAGCTTCTGCGCTATCTTCGGAATCTCGCGGAAGAACTCATAAGCCTCGCAGATCGGCATATCGAGCACCTCGGAAATGTTCTTCCCCTTGTACCGGACAGACAGAGTGTCCTCCTTGTAGCGTTTCCCCCGGCACTCGTCGCAGACCACGTTCACCGACGGAAGGAAGTTCATCTCGATGACCTTTATGCCCGCTCCCTTGCAGGCTTCGCAGCGGCCGCCCGAGACATTGAATGAGAACCGTCCGGCCTTGAATCCGCGCACTTTGGCATCGGGAGTGCTCTCGAAGAGACTGCGGATGTCGTTGAACACCTCGGTGAAGGTCGCGGGGTTGCTTCTCGGGCTCCGTCCGATGGGACTCTGGTCTATCTCTATCAGCTTGTCGATTTCCCCGTCCCCGAGTATCTCCGAGTATGCGAGCGGGAGCTCCTTCGAGCGGTACAGCTTCTTTTTCAGCACCGGAACCAGAGTCTCGTTTATCAGACTGGACTTGCCGCTGCCGCTCACTCCGCTCACTCCTATCAGGCAGCCCAGAGGCAGCCGCAGAGTGATGTTTTTCAGATTGTTCCCACTCGCTCCCTTGAGTGTCAGGAACTTTCCGTTCCCCTTTCTCCTCTGCGAGGGGACGGGGATCGAATTCTCATTCCTCAGATACGGAAGAGTGACACTCTCTGGGTAGAACGCTCCCGCAGCGTCGGGGGAATCGCTTGCGGGGATCGGAGGACCGCTGTAGCATATGTGCCCGCCGTTTTCTCCGGCCCCCGGCCCCACGTCCACCAGATAGTCGGCCGAGTCCATCGTCTCCCGGTCGTGCTCGACGACGATGACCGTATTGCCCTCGTCGCGCAGTTTTTTCAGCGATGCTATCAGTTTGCGGTTGTCCCTCTGATGGAGCCCGATGGAGGGCTCGTCCAGTATGTATATGACATTCACCAGCTTGGACCCTATCTGGGTGGCGAGTCGGATTCTCTGTCCCTCGCCTCCCGAAAGGGAGGCCGTGGCCCGGTCGAGTGTGAGGTAATCCAGCCCCACATCGAGCAGGAAGTCCACGCGGTCGCCGAGCTCCTTGAGTATGTCGCGCGCGATGGCGTTCTCGCGCTTGCTCAGCTTCGCGGGGAGAGCGGCCAGGAAGCCGCGCAGCTGCGACATCTCCATAGCGGAGACCTCGCTGATGGTCTTCCCGTCTATCCGGAAGCAGGAAGCGGCGGCGTTCAGCCGCGTCCCCCCGCAGACCGGGCAGGTGATTTTCTCTTCCACATCATCGAGCAGTCCCTGATACCCTACCATCTCGCTTGTGGCTCCATCGCCTATGAGATAGAGCTCGTCCGAGCCGTAAACCAGCAGCGAGACCGCCTCGTCCGGCAGTTCCTCGATGGGCGAATACAGAGAGAAGGAGTGCTTGCGGGCTATGGCGCGGATGATTTCGCATTTGCGCGTCTCGCGCAGTCTGCCCAGCGGGACTATGCCGCCCTCGGCCACGGAGAGTTTCCGGTCGGGGATGATGTGCTCCAGGCTGACGTCAGCTATCGTCCCGAGTCCTTTGCAGTGGGGACAGTAGCCTTCGGGACTGTTGAAGGAGAAAGAATGCGGGGCAGGTTCCTGCAGCGAGATGCCGCTTTCCGGGTCCACAAGCTGCTTCGAGAAGTGTCTGATCTGCTCCCCTTTCGCTTCCATCACCGCCAGTGTCCCCTTGCCCAGGCTCAGGGCGCGCGCTACGGAGTCGCGGATGCGCTTCTCGTCTCCCTCGCCCGGCTTGAGCTTGTCCACAACAAGCTCTATGAAATGTGCCTTGTATCTGTCCAGAGCTTCCAGCTCACCGAGACTGAAAATCTTGCCGTCCACACGGGCCTGGGTGAAGCCTTTTTTGCGCAGCTGCTCGAAGAGCTCACGGTAGTGTCCCTTGCGCCCACGCACGAGAGGGGAGAGCAGTACGCATTTTATGCCCCTGTACTCCCGCATAATCAGGTCCACTATCTGCTCGTCCGTGTACCGGACCATCTCCTTGCCGCTCACCGGGGAGTATGCGTGCGAGGCCCTCGCGAAAAGCAGGCGGAGGAAATCGTAGATCTCCGTGATGGTCCCTACCGTCGAGCGGGGATTAGTCCCCGTGGTCTTCTGCTCTATGGCGATGATGGGGCTCAGGCCCCGGATATCCTCCACTTCGGGCTTTTCGAGTATCCCCATAAAATGCTTCGCATAAGGGGAGAGCGTGTTCAGATAGCGCCTCTGGCCCTCGGCGTAGATGGTGTCGAAGGCCAGAGAGGATTTGCCGCTGCCGCTCATTCCGGTGATGACCGTGAATTTCCCGCGCGGGATGCGGACATCCACATTCTTCAGATTATGCGAGCGTGCGCCCGTGATTTCGATGAAGCCCTTGTCTTCCATCCCCGGACTCAGAAGCTGATGCCGTCCACGCTGCCGTCGTCTCCGACCTCGTTGAACGGCTGCAGGAAAGGATTTGTACTGCGTTCGGTGGCGATATCGGTGATCTCCCCGTGGCCCGGATAGACCTTCGTCTCTCCCTCCAGAGGGATGATCTTCTCCATCAGCGACTTTATCTCGCAGTCATAATCGCCCCCGTAGAGGTCGCTGCGGCCTATCGCTCCCGCGAAAAGAGTATCTCCCGAGAAGAGGATCTTCTCGGAGGCGCAGTACCAGCACACGCTGCCCGGACTGTGTCCGGGAGTGGAGATCACCTTCCATTCGCAGCCCAGAAGATTCAGAGTCTGCCCGTCGCTTATGTCCCGGCTTTCGAAACTGAGGTCCACACCCTTGAATCCGTAACGGAGCATCGACTCCCGGTGCTTGGAAGCCACTTCCAGATCCTTGGCGCTGAGGTAGGCCGTCGCGCCGCTGAAATGCCTCAGGCAGTCCTTGAGGCCATAGATGTGGTCTATGTGCCCGTGGGTCAGGAATATTGCCTTCACTTTCAGCCCCGAGTCCCCGATGGCTCCGAAGAGAGTGTTCCTCTCCTCCGGGCAGTAATAGGCGGGGTCCACTATCAGCGCATCTCCGTTCCCGGATGATGCCACCCAGCAGTTCTCTTCGAAAGGATTGAAGATGAATCGTCTGATGGTGAGCATATTAGAGCGAAGCGACGTTCTTAGGGTTGCAGAGTGCCTTGCCTTCGGCGGTGTATGCGTATTCGATGCGGTCCGCGTAGAATTTCTCCACCTTGCCGCGCACGATCTTCGAAGTGGTGTTCATCATTCCGTTCTGCTCCGTGAACGGAGTGTCGGCTACGATGATGGCTGCAGGGAGCCATTTCTCAGGGAACAGTCCCTCGCGCTCTCCACCCTTGCGGTAGGAGTCCACCTCGCCACGGAGGATTTCCAGCTGGGCTGTCTTGCCCTCTTCGGAATCCGGAGCGAGACCCTTCTTCAGGACGGCCTCGGCGAGAGCAGTCTTGTTAGGTACTATGACCGCGACCGTGTAAGGGTTCTGGTTATTGTGAAGGACCGTGGCGTCTATGTATTTCGAAGAGTCCGTCAGACTGTCCTCGAAGCCTTCCGGAGAGTATTTTTCGCCGTCGGAGCTGATGAGCAGGCTCTTGAAGCGCCCCGTGACATAGAGGAAGTCCGGGTCTTCCCGGCAGATGTAGCCCCTGTCTCCGGTGTGTAGCCAGCCGTCCACTATGGTGGCGGCAGTAGCCTCCGGATTCTTCCAGTATCCTGCCATAACGTTCTCGCCCCGGATGACGATTTCGCCCGTCTCCCCGTCCGGGAGAGACTTGCCTTCCTCGTCGCAGATCTTTATCTCCATAGGCTTCACCGTGCGGCCCGAGGAGCCGAAACGGGCGTGTCCCGGAGAGTTCGAGCAGATCACGGGCGTAGCCTCCGACAGGCCGTAGCCCTGGAAGATAGGCATACCTATGGCGCAGAAGAATCTCTGGAGCTCGATGTCCAGAAGCGCTCCTCCGCCCACGAAGAAACGGAGCCTTCCGCCGAAGTTCTCCCTGACCCCGCTGAATATCAGCTTGTCGAAGAGCGACATCAGAGGCTTTCTCCACCAGAGCTTCCAGCAAGGCTTGCCGGCATTATAATATTCCCTGTTATAGACAGTTGCATTATGCACGGCGAAGTTGAAGAGTTTCTCCACCTTCTCTCCCTTCTTCTTGATGCCGGCCTCGATGCTCTTTTTGAAATTGCGGGAGATGGCGGGAACCGAGAGCATCACGTGCGGACGGGTCTCCCGGATGGCCACAGGGATGTTCTTCAGCATAGTGATGGCATTCTTGCCGCCCGGGACGGTGGCGATGCTTCCGCCGTAGGACATCATCACGTAGAATCCCGCCACGTGTGCGAAACAGTGGTCGAGCGGAGTGATGATGAGCATCACGTCGCCCTCGTTCACGCTGATGACCGACCGGCACTGCTCCACATTCGCGGTGTAGTTCCTGTGTGTCAGAAGGATACCCTTAGGGTCGGCCGTGGTCCCCGAGGTGTAGGAGATGTTCGCGTAGTCGTCCGGACCCACGCTCGCGATGCGCTTCTGCAGCTGCTCGGCGCGCTCGGCCAGATATTTCTCACCCATCTCCCGGAGCTGCCCTATGTACATCTCGCCCTCCTGCAGAGGGATGTCGTCCAGGACTATGACTTTCTCTATGGCCGGGCACTTGGGAAGAACGCGGCGCACCTTGTCTATCTGGCTCTCGGACGCTATGATGAAGCGGGAATCCGAGTGGTTTATCCTGAAGCAGAGGTCGTGGTCCGACTCGAGCTTGAAGGAAAGCGGAACGTCCACGCCGCCGGCGTAGAGTATGCCCAGTTCGGTGAAAATCCAGAGATTGCGTCCTTCGGAAATGAGGGAGACTTTCTCGCCTTTCTGCAGCCCGATGGACATAAAGCCGGCCGCATAGATGCGGCCCTCGTCGCGGGTCTTCGCGAATGAAGTTTCAGTCCACACGCCGTCCACTTTCTCGCGGAGGAAAGTCTTTTGCGCGTACTTCTCGGCATATTTCTCTACGAAGCCGATGATTGTGAGTCTTGGTTGTGTTTCCATATATAGTCGAGTATTTTATATATTCAGACTGGGGAAGAGGCCGAAGAGCTGTGCGTCGATCATATTTGTGACCTTGTCGAAGTCCTCCGGACGGTTTCCGAATTTTATGTTGTCGGCATCGATGACGAGCAGCTCGGACGTGTAGCCGGAAATCCAGTCCTCGTAGCGGCGGTTCAGCCCCGTGAGATACTCGATGCTTATGCCCTGTTCATAATCGCGTCCCCTCTTCTGGATCTGGGCCACGAGATTAGGGATGGTGGAACGCAGGTAGATCAGCAGATCCGGCGCCTTCACCAGCGACATCATCAGGTCGAAGAGGTCGGAGTAGTTCTCGAAATCACGGCTGCTCATAAGACCCATATCGTGGAGGTTCGGGGCGAAGATGCGCGCGTCCTCGTATATGGTGCGGTCCTGTATGATGACCTCCTCGCTCTTCCCGATCTCCACCACGTCTTTGAAGCGCTTGTTCAGGAAATAGACCTGGAGGTTAAACGACCATCTTTCCATATCATTGTAGAAATCCGCCAGATACGGATTGAAGTCCACGGACTCGAATCTTGGGGTCCATCCGTAATGTGCTGCGAGCATCTTGGTCAGCGTGGTCTTGCCGCTGCCGATGTTTCCGGCTATAGCTATATGCATATCAAATCAGAATTAACCTGCAAATATACCTTTAAATAATCATACTTGAAAGTCTCCCGGCCCCACCAGCCCGGCGGAAAGGCTCCCGGCGACCCTCACTGCCGGAAAAGACCGAACAGTTCGGCGTCAATCCTGTCTGTGATGGAGGCGAAATCCTCGGGACGGTTCTGGAAGTCGAGCCCGTCCGCGTCTATGATGAGCTTGCGCCCGTCATATTCGGAAATCCACTTCTCGTATCTGGTGTTGAGGCCGCTCAGGTACTCGATGCTCATCCCCTGTTCATACTCCCGACCCCTTTTCTGGATCTGCGACACCAGATGCGGAATGGAGGAGCGCAGATAGATGAGCAGGTCAGGGGCCTTCACCAGCGACATCATCAGACGGAAGAGGTCCATATATGTCTCGAAATCCCGGTCCGTGAGGTTCCCCAGGTCGTGGTTGTTCGTCACGAAGATGTTCACTCCCTCGAAGATGGTGCGGTCCTGGATGACGGTTTCGCTGCTGCGCGCTATCTCGAGCACATCCTTGAAGCGGCAGGTCAGGAAATAGACTTCGAGGTTAAACGACCAGCGGGGGATGTCCTTGTAATAATCTTCAAGATAGGGATTGTAACTGACCGCCTCATATCTGGGCGTCCAGCCATAGTGCTCGGAGAGCATTCTTGTGAGCGTGGTCTTGCCGCTGCCGATGTTTCCGGCGATTCCGATGTGCATATCCGTATGATTGGGGCGTAAAGATAGCACTTTTTCCGGAATACTCCTACGAGGCCCTGTATTCCGAAGGCGTCATCCCGGTGTGGGCCTTGAAGAACTTGTAGAATACTGACTGGTTCGGGAAATTCAGCTTATAGACTATCTCCTTGATGGAAAGCTCGGAATACTTCAGCAGATTCTTCGCCTCCATTATCACGAAGGCGTCGATCCATTCCGGGGCGGAGCGCCCGGTCTGGGCCTTCACGAGCTTGGAAAGGTATTTGGGGCTCAGACAGAGCTTGTCGGCGTAGAAGCTCATATTCCTCTGCTCGTTATGATGCTCCACCACCAGTTTTATGAAGGCGTCGGAAGTCATCTTCGAGCGTACGCTCCCCTTGTCCGCAGTCTTGCGGGCTTCGGAAATCTTTTCTGTCCACAGGTTCCCGAGATAATAGAACACGGACGAGATAAGGTAGCGCAGCGCATCGCGCGACCTGGCCGCTCCGCCCCGGATGAGCTGCCCGGCTATCCTCATATACATCCGGCACATCTCGAATTCTTCCTGGCTGAGGGAGATGCACGGGTTGTCCAGGATGCTGTTGCTTTCGCGGTACAGGCTGTTGAAATCCAGACGGATGGTAGTGAGAAATTCCGGTGACATAGCCATAATCACGATGTCCACGTCCCGGACCTTGTCCTCATCCGCAGGCTTCACCCGGCAGATGTTGCCCGGAGTGTTTATGACCAGAGTCCCGCGGCGGATGGTGAAAGCTTTCAGATTCACTTCCAGATCGATCTCGCTCCCCAGACAGAAATAAGCCATATAGCCGTTGAATCTGAACGGCTTCTTCAGAAACTGCATCCTGTCATCCGAGAGAATCCCGGAACCTGTCAGGTGCGAAATGATGAAGTCATCTGACAGACTGTCCACCTTGTCAGCCGGGAACAGGGACTTCAAGCCTTTGATGTCCAGTGTGAATAGGGAATCAGCCATAACGCTCGGTTTAATACGTCGGCAAATATGCGAAACTTATTCCACCTGCGGGTCCCGGATTGTCAAAAAAAGGATTTATTCGACCTTTTGACAGTAAAAGGGGCGAAATATTCTCATTTCCGGGGCAAGTTGTTATCGATTTGGAGCCAACTTTGCGGTGAGTGCCCGATGCGTTTTGGAAACGAGATTTGGAAAGAAGGTTTCCGGAAGGTACATTTGGAAAGAAAACCTGATAAGAGATAAAGATGAAAAAGATTAGACTATGCTTGATCGTGTTCGCCACATTCTGCGGTATGCCCCTGGCCATCGCACAGCGGACGCTGACTCTTGAGGAGTGCCGCGCTCTGGCCCTCGAAAACAGCCGCGACCTCGAACAGGCCGCCACGAAGGTGGAGATGGCCGGCTATGACAAGAAAATAGCTCTTGCCAACTACTTCCCGAACATCTCGGCGACGGGCGCATACATCTATAATAACAAGAACATTTCGCTCATAAGCGCGGGGCAGTCCGCCATCCTGTCCTCTCTGGGCACTACGGTCCAGGGGCAGGTGTCCGGTCTCGCGCAGAGCCTGACCCAGGCCATAATGTCGAATCCTTCCGCCGCCGTCGAATATATGAACAGCCCGATGTGGCAGACGGTGCTCGGGACCCTGTCGAAGACAGACGTCTCGGAGGCCCTGAACGCGCTCGGCCGCGAAATCGACGATGCGTTCCATCTCGACATAGAGAACGTCTTCGCCGGTGCGGTGAGCCTGCAGCAGCCTATATTTATGGGAGGCAAGATAGTGAACGCGAACAAGATAACCGCTCTGGCCAAGGAACTCGCCGACGCGCAGTACGAGAGTGAGCGCCGCGAAGTCCTGCAGAGCGTGGACCAGGCATACTGGCAGGTCGTTTCCGTAGCCGCGAAACGCGATCTGGCAGAGTCCTACGCGGACCTTCTCCGCTCGATGGAGCACGACATCCGGCTCTCCGCCGAAGAGGGCGTGGCCACTTCCTCCGACCTGCTCGCAGTGAAGGTGAAGGCGAACGAGGCCGAGATGCTTCTTACCAAGTCCACTAACGGACTGGCCCTTGCCAAGATGCTTCTCTGCAAGCTTACGGGGCTCGAGCTGAATTCTCAGATAAAGCTCGCTGATGAGGGGAGCGAAGTCATCGCGCAGCCTATCTTCGATGCCGACAAGGAACTGGACGAAGTCCTCGCGGACTGTCCCGAGACGCGCAGCCTCTCGCTCGGAGCTGACATCTACGAGCGCAAGATTGCCGTCGCGCGTGCCGATATGATGCCTTCACTGGCCTTGACGGCCAATTATCTGGTCTCCAACCCGAGCGTCCTGAACGGCTTCAGCAAGACCTGGGGCGGTATGTTCAGCGCGGGTGTGGTGATGAATATTCCTCTGTTCCACGGCTTCGAGGCTCTGCAGAAGACACGCAAGGCAAAAGCCGAGGCTACGCTCTACCGCAGCAAGTATGCTGACGCGTGCGAGATGATTTCTCTGCAGCTCAGTCAGTTGAGGCAGAAGAGGGACGAGGCTTTCAGCAGGCTCCGTATGGCGGAGTCCCATCTGGACAGCGCGGAGGAGAATCTGCGCACAGCGACCATCGGCTTCAACGAAGGAGTCATCGACTCGAACACCGCTCTCGCGGCGCAGACAGCCTGGCTGCAGGCGCACTCGGAGTACATAGACTCCGCGGTCGAGCTTCAGATGACGGCATCCGGCCTCAGGAATGCGGAAGCAAGGTAGATATTTCATAACAGATTCTGACTTAAGACAATAAACATTACAGATATGGAAAAGGTAAAAAAGAATTACAATCTTGTGATCGGAGTAGTGGCTCTGGTAGTGATAGTGCTGCTGATAGCACTTGCCGGCTGGCTGGTTTCCAGACCTAAGCCGCTTGTGATCCAGGGCGAAGCTGAGGCTTCAGAGTATCGCGTATCAGGCAAAGTGCCGGGAAGAGTCGAGATACTTATGGTCAGGGAAGGACAGCAGGTTCATAAGGGCGATACCGTCGCGACCATAGATTCTCCGGAGGTGAAGGCTAAGCTCATGCAGGCAGAAGCCGTGAAGAGGGCTGCCGAGGCGCAGCGCAGCAAGGCCGAAAACGGTGCGCGCAGCGAGCAGATAGTCGGAGCATACCAGCTCTGGCAGCAGGCCAAGGTACAGGAGGATGTGATGAAGAAATCCTTCGACAGAATCCGGCGTCTGTACGACCAGAAAGTGGTCTCCGCCCAGAAATATGACGAGGTGAAAGCGAAATACGACGCTTCCGTAGCCCAGAGCGCGGCGGCTGAAAGCCAGTATCAGATGGCTCTCAACGGCGCACGTTCAGAGGACAAGGCGACTGCCGCAGCCCTGGTGAATCAGGCCGCAGGAGCCCTCGCCGAGGTGGAGTCCTATCTTTCCGAGCTTTACCTTACCTCCCCTTCTGACGGTATCGTGTCCGCCATCTATCCTAAGACCGGCGAACTCGTGGGCCAGGGTTCCCCTGTGATGAGTGTTCTCGACCTGAACGACGCCTGGTTCACCTTCAATATCCGTGAGGACTATCTCCATTCCATGAAGACCGGAGACAAGATCAGCGTGACCATTCCGGCTCTGGACGATGCCGTCTGCGCGGCTACCGTCACTTACATCGCGGTCCGCGAGTCCTATGCCACCTGGAAGGCGACAAAGGAGACCGGGCAGTACGATGCGAAGACCTTCGAGGTCCGCGCGGTTCCTGACGCTGTGCCCGAGGGGCTGCGTCCGGGTATGACGGTGTTACTTAAAAAATAATCCGAGATGAGTTCGTGGTCACAGATAAGGACGGTCATCAGACGCGAGATAGGAATCTGGATCAAGAGGCCCATATATGTGGTGGGCTCTCTCCTGACCATCATCTTCTGTACCGTGTTCTTCCTGACCTTCCTCAAGGATGGTCTGCCGTCCGACCTGCCCATAGGCGTGGTGGATATGGACCATTCCACCTTCTCGAGAAACTTCACCGCCCAGCTTGACGCCACGCAGCTCGGGGAAGTCATACAGTTCGACGATTTCGCTGCAGCCAGAAGCGCTATGCAGAAAGGCGAGATCACATCCTTCTGCCTGATTCCCGAGAATATGTATGCCGACATACAGGCCGGCCGTCAGCCCGTGATGACCTTCTATGTGAACGGACTGTACTTCGTCGGAGGAGCCCTGGCCTGGAAGGATCTGCTCACTATGACGAACCTCACGGGGGGAGCCATAAAGCGTCAGGTCCTGAGGGCCAAGGGTATGAATGAGACTCAGATGCAGGGGCTCCTCCGTCCGGTGGACATAGATACGCATCAGATAGGAAATATGATGACGGACTATGGGGTGTATCTGACGAACACCCTGCTCCCCGGCATCCTGGAGATGATAGTCATACTGATAGTGGTGTATTCTCTGGGTACGGAGCTCAAGTACGGGACCTCGCGCCATCTTCTGGAGAAGTCCGGGATGTCCATCACGAGGGCTCTCGCGGGGAAGCTTATCGTCTACACGCTGTATTTCTCCGTCATCGGCATCATTATGATGCTGCTCCTGTATCACTGGATGGATTTCCCTATGCAGGGTTCCATCTGGAATATGTTCCTTGCCATAGTGCTGCTGGTGCTCGCGAGCGAGGGAGTCGCGGTCTTCATCATAGGTCTGCTTCCGGTTCTGCGTTTCGCGGTCAGCGTGTCTGCCATCTACAGCATACTGGGCTTCTCATTGGCAGGGTTCACCCTGCCGGTGGAGACGATGATGCCGTGGCTGCGGGGATTGGCCGAAGCGTTCCCGCTGAGGCACTATTACCTCTTCTTCGTGCAGGAGAGTCTGTTCGGCGCGGGCTTCGCGGGCTGGTGGCCTCAGGTCATCTGGCTGCTGGCGTTCCTGCTCCCGCCGCTTGCGGTGCTGCCACGTCTGAAGAATGCCTATATCTATCAGAACTACGCTATAAATTAGAAGGTTATGAGTTTCGTAAAGACTTGGTTACATAATTTCCTGGACATTATGCTCCACGAACTGCGGGGCATTTTCAAGGATGCCGGAGTGCTCATCATCTTCTTCGTGGGCGGACTTGGCTATCCGATAGTTTATAGCCTCGTGTATCATAACGGCATACTCGAAGACACTCCGATAGCGGTAGTGGATGACAGCGCGGATCCTTATTCCCGCCGCTACATCCGCGAGCTGGACGCGACGCGCGAAGTTTCTGTCGCCTACAGCTGCGTGAATATGGAAGAAGCCCGCCGGCTGCTGCAGCAGCGCAAGGTGAACGGCATAGTGTATTTCCCGCGCGACTTCGGCGAGAAGATCGTGCGCGGCGAGACCGCCAAGCTCAGCATCTATGCGGATATGAGCAGTTTCCTTTACTACAAGAACCTGCTGATGGGCGCGAATTTCGTGATGCTGGACGAAATCAAGAACATCCAGATCGAGCGCTTCTCGGCGGCGGGATATTCGGGACAGACGCTCTCGCAGCTCGTCGAGCCGATGAAGTACGAGGACAATAACCCTTATAACCGCGCCTTCTCCTACGGAATCTTCTTCCTGTCAGCCGCGCTCCTGCTTGTCATCCAGCAGACTATGTTCTACGGGATGTCGCTGCGTGTCGGCACGATGCGGGAAGAGAGCCACAGTCCCGCGCTGCTGCCTTCGGTAGTGGAGGGGTCAGGAGTCGGGAGAGTCGTGCTGGGCAGGGGAGCGGCGTATTGGCTGCTGTATATGGGGATAGGAATGTATATAGCCTATATAGTGCCTGCGGCCTTCGGTCTGCCTCAGAGGGGCGATTTCCGGGATATCTTCGTCCTGCTGCTCTTCTTCGTCACCGACTGCGTGCTTTTCTGCTCCACCTGGAGTTCGCTCATAACGCGGAGGGAGACTGTGTTCGTGCTGCTGCTCTTCATGTCGCCCGTCGCGCTCTTCCTTACGGGATTTTCCTGGCCGAGCAGCGCCTTCCCGGCTTTCTGGAGGTACTTCTCCTATATCTTCCCGTCCACTTTCGGCTGTCAGGCTTTCATAAACCTGAATACCGCGGGCGGAGACCTCTCTACTGTGAGGGAGCTGATAGCGGCGCTTGCCGTCCAGACCATAATCTACTATATCCTCTCCAGCGTGGCCATCTATGTGGAGAACTGGATTATCCGCCACAAGGAGCAGATCCGGGCGAAGCGCAGTCTCGTGGAGGAGAGAATCGAAAAAGGTCTCGGCGACCGCGTAAGTATGGACCTGTAATCCTGCCGGATAGCGCAAATATTCAGTTTTTGACACCAAAAGTTCACCAAGTTCGTTTTTTTGCGTAACTTAGTGGACTTTTTGGTAGTTTGTCGCGGATGGACCTCCCCGACCGGCTCCGGGGGAGACCGCAGACTCTGTAAGGGTATATATACTAACTAAGTGATTAACGATATGACTAAAAAACAGACCAATGTCGTGGCGATCGTGACGATGTGTTTCATCTTCGCCATGATATCCTTCGTTACCAATATGGCCGCCCCGTTCGGTAACATCTGGAAGGGAAACTACAGCTGGGCGGGTATGATGGGCAATATGATGAACTTCGCCGCCTATCTCTTCATGGGTATCCCTGCCGGCAAGATGCTGGTAAAGGTCGGATATAAGAAGACCACCCTCATCGCCCTCGCCGTAGGCTTCATAGGAATGACTATCCAGTGGCTCTCCAGCCGCACTTTCCTCGGCGGCTCGGCGATATACGTCTATCTGCTCGGCGCATTCATCTGCGGCTTCTGCGTATGTATGCTCAATACCGTGGTGAACCCTATGCTGAACATTCTCGGCGGCGGCGGCAACAGAGGCAACCAGTACATCCAGATCGGCGGTACTATGAACTCCCTCGCCGGCACCCTCACTCCGCTTCTTGTCGGACTGCTCATCGGCACCGTTACCGCCGAGACCAGAATGAGCGATGTCGCCCCTCTGCTCTTCATCGCTATGGGCGTGTTCGCCGTGGCGTTCATAATCATATCCTTCGTGAACATACCGGAGCCTGCCGCAGAGCGCAAGAATGTCAAGTTCGAGCACAGCGCCTGGAGTTTCCGCCACTGTGTCCTCGGTATCGTGGGCATTTTCTTCTATGTCGGCATCGAGGTGGGTATTCCCGCTCAGCTTAACTTCTATCTCTCCGACCCTTCCGAAAGGGGAGCGGGCATCCTTCTGAACGGAGCCGCCATCGGAGGTGCCATCGCGGCCGTATATTGGCTGCTTATGATGGTGGGCCGCATCTGCAGCTCGGCCATCTCCGGAAAGGTGAGCACCCGTACTCAGCTCATAGCAGTATCTTCGATAGCCATCGCGCTTGTGGTCATCGCCATCTTCCTTCCGAAGACCGTGACCGTCTCTATGCCGGGCTATAGCGCGGGCGAAGGCTTCGCGATGTTCCAGGTTCCTGCAAGCGCGCTTCTGCTCGTTCTCTGCGGTCTGTGCACCTCGCTGATGTGGGGCGGTATCTTCAACCTTTCCACAGAAGGTCTGGGCAAGTACACCGAGCAGGCCTCCGGCATCTTTATGATGATGGTGGTCGGCGGTGGCATAATGCCTCTCATCCAGGAATTCCTTGCCGGCAAGGTCGGCTATATGGGTTCATACTGGCTTGTGGTGGCGATGCTCGCATACATTCTCTACTATGCCCTCATCGGCTGCAAGAACGTAAACAGGGACATCCCTACAGAATAGTTATAATATGGAAAAACAGTACGTAGTCGGTATCGACGTCGGTGGACAGACCACCAAGATAGGAGTTGTGGACGCGCGCGGTGATGTGCTTGCGCAGTCGGTTATCCGCTCCGACATTTACGGAGACGACGCTTCGGCTTATATTGACGCTCTCGCCTCGGCGGTCAAGTCTGCGATCGCTGACTCGGGCAAGTCCGAGGAAATCCGCGGCATCGGCGTCGGCGCTCCTAACGGAAACTACTATACCGGGACCATCGCTTTCGCACCGAACCTCCTCTGGGCCGCGAAGGGCACCGTGGATTTCTCCAAGATGCTTTCCGCACGTCTGGAAGGTATGCCGGTTTCCCTCACGAACGACGCGAATGCGGCGGCTGTGGGTGAAATGACCTACGGTGTCGCCAGAGGTATGAAGAATTTCATTATGATCACCCTCGGCACCGGAGTCGGCAGCGGTATCGTGATAAACGGCCAGGTGGTTTACGGCTTCGACGGCTTCGCCGGCGAGCTGGGACATACGAATGCGGTCCGTTATAACGGACGTGCCTGCGGCTGCGGCCGTACAGGCTGCCTGGAGGCTTACTGCTCTGCTATGGGCGTGGCCCGTACTGCACGCGAGTGGCTCGAGTCCGGCACTGAGCCTTCCCTTCTGAGGGACGTGGAGGACATAACATCGAAGGATGTCTATGATGCCGCGAAGCAGGGCGATGCTCTCGCTATCAGAGTGTTCCAGTACACGGGACGCATTCTGGGCCGCTCTTTCGCCGATTTCGTGGCGTTCAGCGCTCCGGAAGCCATAGTCCTTTTCGGCGGACTGGCCCGGGCCAAGGAGTTCCTCTATCAGCCTATGCTGGAGGCTATGGACGAGAACCTTCTCAGAATCTGGAAGGGCAAAATCAAGATAGTATTCTCCCAGCTCAAGGAGTCCGACGCCGCCATCCTCGGCGCGTCCGCCCTCGCCTGGGAGCTTTAGTAGTTCCTTTTGTTCTTACTTAGCAACTTATTAACTTATAGTAACATACGATGAAAAAAGTATTTTTTGCAGCCCTTTTGGGCATTGCAGTTCTGGCCTGCTCACCGAAAAGCGGTGTAGAAGGCGGCACCTCAGCTAAGGATCTCCAGCCTACCAAGGCGGAGCTTGATTCCGTCAGCTACCTTATGGGTATCCAGTTCGGCTCTTTCCTCAAGCAGTATGATATGAGTGACCTCAGCTATGCCACCATCAGGGAAGGTATGGAAGATTTCCTCGCATCCGAAGGCAGCCCTTACGATGAGGATTTCACCAAGCAGTTCAGAGTTAATCCTGACCGGATGAACTCGATCGTCACCTCTTACCTCCAGAAGAAGCAGCAGTTCAAGCTTCTCGTGAACAAGGAGGCGGGTGAAAAGTTCCTCGAGGCAAACAAGGCCAAGGCCAATGTCCAGACCACGGAGTTCGGCCTTCAGTATAAGATCATCACTCCGGGTAATGACAAGCGGGCTTCTCTTCAGGATACCGTAGTCGTTCGCTACAAGGGGACTCTCCTTGACGGCAAGGTATTCGACGAGGTGAAGGACGATGCGGAACCTGTAAGATTCACTCTGAACGGTGTCATCCGCGGATGGCAGGAAGGTATGCGCCTCATCGGTGAGGGCGGCGAGATCGAGCTCTATGTTCCTGCCGACCTGGCTTACGGCGAGAGAGGGACCAACGGCATCGAGCCTAACTCGACCCTTATCTTCAATGTCAAGCTCGCAGAGATTCATCCTGTAGCTCCTGCCGCCGAGTAGGGGATTTCAGGGCGTGATTGACCCGAAGACCGGCCCCCGGAAGATATGCTGCTTCCGGGGGCCGGTCTTCAGGTATGGGGCTTTCGCGCTCCGGAGCTGTGCTGTGATTATGCGTCGGGGGGGGAGGTCTGCCGCTGATGCGGGGAGTCAGTTACCCGTGGATTGAGTGACTCTTAGGAAAAAAAAGTTACTATGGGGTGATCCAGCGGATGGAAGGGTCCCGCCGCCACCAGCTAAGCTGCCGTTTTGCGTAGTGGCGGGTGTTCGTCTTGATTTCGTCTATGGCTTTTTCCAGAGAGATCCCGCCGTCCAGATAGGAAAAGAGCTCCCGGTAGCCCACGGTCTTGAGAGCGGTCCGCTCCCTGTACCGCTGCAGGGAGCGGACTTCCTCCAGCAGGCCGGCCGACAGCATCGCGTCCACCCGCCGGTCTATCCGGGCATAAAGCTCCTCGCGGGGACGGAATATGCCGACTTTTTCTATCTCGAAATCACGTGCGGCGCCCTGCGGGCGGAACGAAGAATAGGGCTTCCCCGTAGTGAGGCATATCTCGACTGCGCGAAACACCCTCTGGGTGTTCGAGAGGTCCATCGCGCAGTAGGCTTCCGCATCGAGCGTGCGCAGAGTCCGGAGCAGATACTCCACCCCTTCAGTCTCCAGGCGCTTCTGCAGCTCCGCCCTGACGGAGAGGTCAGCCGTGGGCACGTGGCTCAGGCTGTTGCATACGGCGTCTATGTAGAACATCGAGCCCCCGCACATCACCAGAGTCTCGTGGCCCTCTCCGAAGAGTCGCGACACAAGCGCGAGCGCGTCCGTCTCGAAGGTGCCTGCCGTGTAGTATTCTGTTACCGATATGGTCTGTATGAAATAATGCCTGACCGCCGCGAGCTGCTCCGCGTCCGGTACTGCGGTCCCGATGCTCATCTCCCTGTATATCTGGCGGGAATCGCAGGAAATCACCGGGGAGCCGAGAGACTGCGCAAGACGGATGCTGTAGTCGGTCTTGCCGCTGGCCGTGGGGCCGAGAACTATGATGAGTTTTCTGCTCAAGAGTCTGCCGTTGAGGGGGGGGAGAGGGCTCTCCTCTCAGATGCTCAGGTCTTCTGTCCCGTCGTAGATCTCTACGCCGTCCTCATCGCATTTTCCTCTCGGCTCGTCATCCTCCTCGTCTTCATCCTCGTCCTCATCATCTTTCCCCTCGTCATCGAAGTCTTCGTCGCCATCTTCCTTGGAGAGTGCGTCGAGAAGGCTGCTCAGACCTCCCTTGCGGTTCCTGTCGCTCTCGCTTGGCAGGTGCCTCTGGTCGTCCGGGAGATCCTCGAATGCCACATAGCCGTTCTCGAACTCTATAGGGTTGGGGCCCTTGCTGTCCACGAGGACCGGGAGGTGAATGTCCTTCTTGTCGCTGCTCTCGCCTTCAAGCGTGACGATGACGCTCTTGCGGTTAGTCACGTCATAGAAGAAAACGAACGAACGGACGCCCTTCTTCACACTTTCCCTGACGGTCGTGCAGTCCACAGTGCCGAAGCCCAGATCCACCAGACCGTAGCGTGCGGCCACGTTCCCTCCGGAGTCCAGGCCCTTGAACAGTATCATCTGATCGCGCGGGAAATCCATATCGTCTCTCATCTGCTTGTAGAAAGAGTACAGCGAATTTTCGGCGTTCACATCGTAAACTCTATAAAAGCCCTTTATGCCTGGAAGGGTGACGCGATAAGTATAAACCATCAGTTTTGAACAGTTTTTTTATTTGAGCGAGCAAAGGTACAGAAAAAAACACTAAATTTGAACAAGAGTTCTTCTTCGCCTCCGCTCTCCCGTACCGGCGCCCCGAGCACCTCGGGGACACTTGTGCGCGGGACGGCCCTGCGGGAGACCATATAGACCGATGACAGACGTTTATTACAGCATAGCTTCACCCTCCCGGGGCCTTTTCAGGGACAACGGCAGCCGTTTCATCGCGCTGGCGTATCCTGTAGAGACAGTCTCGGAAGTGAAAAGCATAGTGGACGGTCTGAAGAAGGAGTACCACGACGCCCGCCATCACTGCTTCGCCTACCGCATCGGGCACACGGGTGAGGTTTACCGTGCGAGCGATGACGGCGAGCCTTCCGGTTCTGCCGGACGCCAGATACTCGCTCAGATAGATTCTGCGGCTCTGAGTGATGTCCTCGTGGTGGTCGTAAGGTATTTCGGGGGCATAAAACTGGGTATCCCGGGACTCATAAGAGCTTACAGGACTTCCACCTCCGACGCACTCGGGAATGCCGGCAGAGTGGAGAAGGTCGCCTCAAAGCTCTTTCTGGTGACCTTTCCGTACCTGAAGATGAACGCCGTGATGAAGACCGTGAAGGATCTTTCCCTCACTCCGGCCGGACAGGAGTTCGGCAGCGGGTGCAGGATGGAATTGCGCGTCAGACTGTCCGCAGAGGACATTTTCCGTTCGAGGCTGTCTGTCATAGATGGCGCTCAAATGGAAGAAATTGTTTAATTTTTAACGTAGATTTGGCAGATTCGTTATTAATCATTACCTTTAAGGACTAATTACGAACAAACCATAATAATTTTAAAAACTAATGTCTAAGGTTCACGTTTTCAATGCAGGTCCCTGCCTTCTGCCGCAGGCTGTTTATGATGCGTCCATTGAGGCCATAAAAGACTTCAAGGGGACTGGTGTTTCAGTGCTGTCCATCTCCCACAGGACGAAAGAGTGGGAGGAGACTATGAACGAGTGCCGTGCTCTCTGGAAAGAGCTTCTCCACATCCCTGAAGGATATGAAGTGGTCTTCCTCGGCGGCGGCGCATCTCTGGAATTCCTTTACGTGGCTATGAACTTCCTCGAGAAGAAGGCTGCGTATCTGGACACGGGCGTGTGGGCCCATAAGGCCCTGAAAGAGGCTCAGGGCATCGGTGAGGCGTATGCCATAGCTTGTTCCAAGGACAGGAACTACAGCTATATACCTAAGGATTTCGAGGTTCCGGAGGATCTCGACTATCTCCACATCACCACGAATAACACTATCTACGGCACCGAGATCCGTGAAGACCGGGACTGCAAGGTTCCGCTCATCGCCGATATGTCCTCCGACATTCTCAGCCGTCCGGTGGACGTAAGCAAGTACACTATGATCTATGGCGGCGCGCAGAAGAACGCCGGCCCTGCGGGAGTCATCTTCGCCATCATCAGGAAGGACGCCCTCGGCAAGGTCAGCCGCTATATCCCTACTATGCTCGACTACCGCACTCACATTGACAAGGAGTCTATGTTCAACACTCCTCCGGTCTTCTCCATCTTCGTGATGAACGAGACCCTGAAGTGGGTCAAGAGCATCGGCGGAGTTGAGGCTATGCACGCGATTAACCTTAAGAAGGCCAAGACTCTCTACGATGAGATCGACCGCAACTCCCTCTTCACCGGCACAGCCGCCATCGAGGACCGCTCCATAATGAACATCTGCTTCGTGATGGCTCCGGGACGCGAGGCGCTCCAGGACGAGTTTATGGCTTTCGCCAAGCAGCACGGTATGATCGGCATCAAGGGACACCGCTCAGTCGGCGGTTTCCGCGCTTCCGTGTACAATGCCTGCACCCAGGAGGACGTGGACGCGCTCGTGGGCTGTATGCAGGAATTCGAAAACCTTCATAAATGATACGCGGTATGAAAGTTCTGCTCGCAACTCAGAAGCCTTTCGCAGCAGCTGCGGTGGCTGAAATCAGAAAAGTGGTCGAGGAAGGGGGACACTCCCTCGTGCTGCTCGAAAAATATGCCTGCCAGTCAGACCTTGTCGCCGCCGCCGCTGACGTGGAGGCTATGATAGTCCGCTCCGACAAGGTGACCTCCGAGGTCCTCGACGCCGCGAAGAAACTCAGAATCGTAGTCCGCGCAGGCGCGGGCTACGACAATGTGGACCTCGAGGCCGCCACCTCTCACGGAGTGGTGGTTATGAACACCCCGGGACAGAATTCGAATGCCGTGGCCGAGCTCGCCATCGCGCTGATGATCTTTATGGCCAGAAACCAGTTCACGCCGGCCACCGGCACCGAGATTCAGGGCAAGACCCTGGGTATCCAGGCTTTCGGCAACGTGGGCCGTCTCGTCGGCAAGAAAGCCGAAGCGCTCGGGATGAAGGTTATGGCCATCGACCCTTTCCTTCCTGATGAGAAGATCATCGAGGGCGGAGCCGAGCCTGCCGAGTCACTCGAGGCTCTCTACTCTTCCTGCGACTACGTTTCGGTACACATCCCGGCGACTCCCCAGACCATCGGCTCCATCGGCTACGACCTGATGGTCAAGATGCCTGAGGGAGCGACCCTCGTGAATACCGCCCGCAAGGAAGTCATCGACGAGGCGGGTCTCGAGAAAGCTCTCGAGGAGCGTCAGGACCTGAAATACGTCACCGACGTAGCTCCGGACAACCTCGCCGTCCTCAAAGAGAAATTCGGTCTCAGAGTGTTCGCCACTCCTAAGAAGATGGGAGCCCAGAGCGCCGAGGCGAATGTGAATGCCGGCATCGCCGCAGCGCGTCAGATTTGCGCATATTTCGCTGACGGGTGCACACGTTTTCAGGTAAACAAGTAGCGTTATGGTAAAAGTGAGACCTTTCGCGGCGGTCCGTCCGCCGAAGAACATAGTCACTGAAGTGGCTGCACCTCCTTACGATGTGCTGAATTCCGAGGAAGCCCTCAAGATGGCGGGAGAGAAATCCCTGCTTCATATAACCAAGCCGGAAATCGACTTCGACCCGATGCTCCCGGATCACGACCGGAGGGTCTATGACCGCGCGGTGAAGAATTTCCGCGACTGGCAGGACAGGGGATGGCTCGTCCAGGACTCGAAGCCGTGCTACTATGTCTATGCCCAGACTATGGACGGCCGCACCCAGTATGGTATCGTGCTCTGCGCCAATGTGGACGACTATATGCAGGGCCGCATCAAGAAGCACGAGCTCACCCGCAAGGACAAGGAAGACGACCGGATGATCCACGTGAGGATACAGAACGCGAACATCGAGCCGGTATTCTTCGCCTACAGGGACAACTCCGCTCTCGATGCCATCGTCGCCCGTTATGTGCAGGGCGAGCCCGAGTATGACTTCACCGACGAGAACGGCTTCGGCCACGAGTTCTGGGTCATCGCCGACGATGCGGACATCGCCGCCATCACGGAGATCTTCACCACTCGGGTAGAGGCCTTCTATGTGGCCGACGGCCATCACAGGACAGCCGCGGCAGCCAGAGTGGGTGAGGAGAAGCGCGCCCGGAACCCTGCCCACGACGGGACGGAGGAGTATAACTACTTTATGGCGGTATGCTTCCCTGAGAGCCAGCTCAAGATCATCGACTACAACAGAGTGGTCAAGGACCTGAACGGTCTGACCCCCGGGCAGCTCATCGCGAAGCTCGGAGACGATTTCGAAGTGTCCTGCCGAGGCAGCGAAATCTATGCCCCGTCGGAACTCCACGAATTCTCGATGTACCTCGAGGGCAAGTGGTACTCTCTGAAAGCCCGTCCGGGAAGATATGACGACGGCGACCCTATCGGAGTCCTGGACGTGACGGTGCTCTCCGGTCTCGTTCTGGACAAGCTGCTGGGCATCAAGGATCTGCGCACGGACAAGAGGATAGATTTCGTGGGCGGTATCCGGGGGCTCGGCGAGCTGTCCCGCAGAGTGGACAGCGGCGAGATGAAAGTCGCCTTCGCGCTTTACCCGGTATCGATGGAGCAGCTTATCAATATCGCCGACAGCGGCAGCATAATGCCGCCTAAAACCACTTGGTTCGAGCCGAAGCTCCGCTCCGGACTCGCAATCCACAAACTCGACTAAAAGATGACGGATTCACAGGTGCTGCATACCAAACTGAAGGAATTTTTCGGATTTGACAGCTTCAAGGGAGACCAGGAGGCTATTATCAACCATCTCGTAGGCGGAGGCGACGCTTTCGTGCTTATGCCTACCGGAGGCGGCAAGTCGCTTTGCTACCAGCTTCCGGCGCTCGTGATGGAAGGTACGGCGATAGTCATATCGCCCCTCATCGCCCTTATGAAGAATCAGGTCGATGCCATAAGGGGCTTCGTCTCCGGCAACGACTGCATTGCTCATTTCCTGAATTCTTCCCTCAACCGCGAGCAGATACGCGAAGTCCGGGAAGACCTGCTTTCCGGCCGCACGAAACTGCTCTATGTGGCACCGGAATCCCTCACCAAGGAAGACAATATCGCCCTTCTCAGGGAGATAAAGATTTCTTTCTACGCTGTTGACGAGGCCCACTGCATCTCGGAATGGGGACACGATTTCCGTCCGGAGTACCGGAGGATACGCGCCCTTATAGACGAGATCGGCAGGGCCCCCGTCATCGCGCTGACCGCCACCGCCACTCCGAAGGTCCAGAGCGACATCCTGAAGAATCTCGGCATACCGCAGGCCGGTATCTTCAAGTCCTCGTTCAACCGTCTGAACCTCTACTACGAAGTCCGCGACAAGGTCGATCCCGAGAAGGACATCATAAAGTACATAAAACAGGCTCCGGGCAAGTCCGGCATCATCTACTGTCTCAGCCGCAAGAAGGTCGAGGAGCTTGCCGCGCTGCTGGTCATAAACGGCATAAAGGCCAGTCCGTACCACGCCGGCCTGGATGCGAAGACCCGTTCCAGAAACCAGGACGCTTTCCTGATGGAGGAGATAGACGTGATAGTCGCCACCATCGCTTTCGGTATGGGCATCGACAAGCCGGACGTGCGCTTCGTAATCCACTACGACATCCCGAAGAGCATCGAGAGCTACTATCAGGAGACCGGCCGTGCCGGAAGGGACGGCAAAGAAGGCAACTGCATCACCTACTACAGCTACAAGGACATCCGCAAGCTGGACAAGTTCATGCAGGGCAAGCCCGTGGCCGAGCAGGAGATAGGCCGGCAGCTTCTCAGCGAGGTGGTAGCCTACGCCGAGTCTAACCGCTGCCGCCGCCGTCTGCTGCTGAATTATTTCGGGGAGGACTATACTCTGGAGAACTGCGGCTCCTGCGACAACTGCCTGCATCCGAAGAAGATGTTCGACGGCCGCAAGCAGATGTGTCTCGTGATAAAGCTGATTCTGAGCCTGCCGGAGAAATTCAAAGTCGAGCACCTGGCGGGAATCCTTTCCGGGGAATCCGGCGCGATGATAAAATCCTACAAGCACGACACCCTGCCTCTCTTCGGGGCGGGCAAGGAACATCCCGAGCGCTTCTGGTGCGCGGTGATCCACCAGGGCATAATACTCCATCTGCTCGACAAGGAGATTGAGACCTACGGTCTGATCGGCGTCACCCCTGCAGGCAGCGAGTTCCTGAAGAATCCTTACGAGCTGATGCTCGCGGAAGACCGCGAATTCTCCGGCCAGAAGGACGATATCGATGACGATGACGAGGATGAGAGCGCTGCGAACGCTTCCGCGATGAAGGGCGGCGGCGGAGACCCGGTACTGCTCTCTATGCTCAAAGACCTCCGCAAGGACCTTTCCCGCAGACTCCATCTCCAGCCGTGGATCATCTTCGGCGACCCGGCCCTCGAGGATATGTCGATCCTCTACCCTATCACCTTCGACGAGCTGAAGAACTGCCAGGGTGTGGGTGACGGGAAGGCCCGCAAATTCGGCAAGGAATTCATAGCCCTCATAAAGAAATACGTGGACGAGAACGAGATCGAACGCCCCGATGACTTCGTGGTGAAATCAGCCCCGAACCGTTCCGCCAGCAAGGTTTTCATCATCCAGAGTATCGACCGCAGAATGCCTCTTGAGGACATCGCCGAGGCCAAGGGGATGGATATGTACGAGCTTATGGACGAGATAGAGGGCATAGTGTCCACCGGCACCAAGCTTAATCTGGACTACTACATCGAGCAGAATCTGGACGAGGACATAGTGGAGGAGATCTACGAGTATTTCCGGGACGAGGCCGTCTCGGACTCGGTGGACGAGGCCCTCAAGGTCCTGGGCTCCGACTGCGAAGAGATGGAAATCAGGCTCGTGCGCATAAAATTCCTCTGCGAGATAGCTTCCTGACCCTCGCCGGCCCGCCTCCGCTGCACCCCGGCCGCCTCTGCCCGCAGCAGTCATCGCCACCCCACCCCGCCCGCAGCGGGAAAATTACTTTTTCAGAAGGAAAATATGTATTTTTGCACTCTGACGCGCATCGCGCGCGGCAGAAGTGCGTACAATGATTCCTCAGAAGACTGTCGACCTTATTCTGGACACCGCGAAGATAGAAGAAGTGGTGGGAGACTTCGTGACGCTCAGGCGGCGCGGAGCCGATTTCATCGCCTGCTGCCCCTTCCATAACGAGAAGACCCCCTCCTTCCACGTGAATCCGTCCCGTGGCATCTTCAAATGCTTCGGCTGTGGCAAGGGAGGCTCCGCGGTGCGTTTCGTTATGGAGTACGAGCACTTTTCCTACGTCGAGGCCCTCCGCTACCTTGCCGACAAATACCACATCGAAGTCCGGGAACGCGAGGAGACCCCCGAGGAGATAGCCGCCAAGCACCGCAACGAAAGCCTGATGATAGTGTCCGACTTCGCGGGCAGATTCTTCCGCGATGCTCTCAAGACCCCCGAAGGCCGCTCGCACGGCTATGCCTACCTGCGTTCCAGAGGGATAGACGACGAGACCATCGGGCGCTTCTCGCTCGGCTGGGCCCCGTCCGCGAGGAGAAGCTTCACCGACGCCGCATTGGCCGCAGGCTACAAGGAAGAGTATCTCATCGAAGCGGGTCTGAGCATACGCTACGACGACGGCTCGCTCGGCGACCGTTTCCGCGAGAGGGCGATGTTCCCGATCCACAGCGTCAGCGGACGCATCATCGCGTTCAGCGGCAGGACCTTGCGTCAGGACAACTCGATCGCGAAATATGTAAACTCGCCCGAAACTCCCATCTACACGAAGAGCCGCTCGCTCTACGGGATAGCGCTCGCAAAGAGCGAGATCGCCCGCCGAGACCGCTGTCTGCTCGCCGAGGGCAACGTGGACGTGGTCTCGATGCACCAGATCGGTCTGCCGAACACCGTCGCGTCCTGCGGAACCTCCCTGACCCCCGAGCAGATTCGCGGCATACACAAGTTTACGGAGAACGTCACAGTGATGTACGACGGCGACAAGGCGGGCATACACGCCGCTCTGCGCGCCATTCCGATGATACTCCGGGAGGGGATGAACGTCAGGCTGCTGCTCTTCCCCGATGGCGATGACCCCGACTCCTTCGTGCGCAAGCACACGCTCGCCGAAGTGGAGGAATTCATCGCCGCGAACGAGATGGACTTCGTCCAATATATGCTCCGCACGGCCGATGATTTCCGCAGCGACCCTCTCAGGCGCGCGGCCCTCATCGGACAGGTCGCCGACTGCATAGCCTGCATAAGCGACATCGTGAAGCACACGGTCTTCATCCAGGAAGCCGCTCAGCTGCTCGAAGTGGACGAGCGGACCATCCGCACGCGCATCAGCGAGACCCTCGCACGGCGCAGGCAGGAGGAGCTGAAGAGCGAGGAGCGCAGGCAGCGGCGCCTGGACGCCGGACTCCCTCCCGAGCCGGAAGGCGATACGCAACTGTCCTCCCCCGAAATCATCCCCTCACAGAACGCCCCGGCAGAGACGGACTCCGCTGTGGAGAACAGTATCCTGGCCCCGGCAGAATCCGACCTTCTGATTTTCATACTCCGGCACGGCTGCGACTGTCTGGAATTCGAGAGCGACTCGGACTTCTACACCGGCAGCGAAGCCGACAAGCCGACCGTCGCCGACTTCATACGCGCCGCTCTCGATGCGGACAGCTGCAGTTTCGCGAACAGCGCTTTCCGCAAGGTGTACGACGCCTATATGGAACTCTACGACAAGGGCCTGCTTCAGGATGGCATCATCCGCTCCCTGCTTAACTCCCCGGACGGGACAGTCGCCTCAGTGACTGCGGAGCTCTCGATGGAGCGTCACCCTCTCACGATAAAGAACTTCGAAAACTCCCTCACGACCACCTCCTCCTGGCTCGTCACCTATGTCCCTAAGGCCATCCTTCTCTACGGCGAGAAGCGTCTTGAGAACCGTCTGAAAGAGCTGCGCGCCGACCTTGCCGCAGCCGGAGGCGAGGACGAAAGGATCCTGCGGGACATTCAGAACATCTTCAACGCACAGAAGAAGATCAAATCACGACTCGGCAGACAATAAATGATACGAAATTGATATATGGAAACTAAAAGAACACTTGTGACCTGCGCGCTTCCGTACGCGAACGGTCCGGTCCACATCGGGCATCTCGCCGGCGTGTACATCCCGGCGGACATCTATGTCAGGTACCTGCGCAGCAGAGGACGCGAAGTCCTGTACGTCTGCGGCTCCGACGAGCACGGCGTGCCCATCACCATCAAGGCCCGGGAGCAGGGCTGCTCGCCGCAGGACATCGTGGACAAATACCACACGATAATCAAGGACTCCTTCGAGGGTCTCGGCATACACTTCGACATCTACGGCCGCACCACCTCCGAGGTGCACGAGAAGAACGCGGCCGAGTTTTTCCGCAAGCTCTACGATGACGGCAAGTTCATCACCCGCGAGAGCGAGCAGTACTACGACCCGGAAGCCCGGACCTTCCTCGCCGACCGCTACATCGAGGGCACCTGCCCGAAATGCGGATTCGAGGGCGCCTACGGCGACCAATGCGAACACTGCGGCTGCACCCTGAGTCCCGAGGAGCTGATCAATCCCAGAAGCAAGCTCTCCGGCGCGCAGCCTGTGAAAAAGAAGACCACGCACTGGTATCTCCCGCTTCAGGACTACGAGGAGTGGCTCCGGAAATGGATACTCGAGGGACACAAGGAGTGGCGGCCGAACGTTTACGGCCAGGTGAAGAGCTGGCTGGACGGCGGACTGCAGCCGCGTGCCGTGACCCGCGACCTGGACTGGGGCGTACCCGTACCTGTGGAGGGAGCCGAAGGCAAGGTCCTCTACGTATGGTTCGATGCTCCTATCGGCTACATATCGAACACCCGGGAACTGCTCCCGGACTCTTGGGAGAAGTGGTGGAAGTCCCCTGATACCAGGCTTATACACTTCATCGGCAAGGACAATATCGTCTTCCACTGCATAGTGTTCCCATCCATGCTCAAGGCCTACGGCGACGGATACATCCTGCCGGACAATGTACCCGCGAACGAATTCCTGAATCTCGAAGGGGACAAGATATCCACCTCCAGAGGCTGGGCCGTATGGGCGCACGAATACCTCAAGGATTTCCCGGGACAGCAGGACGTGCTCCGGTACGTGCTGACCGCTAACGCTCCCGAGACCAAGGACAACGACTTCAGCTGGAAGGACTTCCAGCAGCGCAACAACTCCGAGCTCGTGGCGGTCTTCGGCAATTTCGTAAACCGCGCCGTGGTTCTCACCCACAAATACTTCGAGGGGCGCGTCCCGGAGTGCGGCACCCTTCTGGACATAGACCGCGAGCTGCTCGAGCAGATCCCTCAGCTGCGCTCCTCGCTGGAGCGCAATATCGAGGAATTCCATTTCCGAGAGGCTCTCAAGGATGCGATGTCCATCGCCCGTGCCGGAAACAAATACATCTCCGACACCGAGCCGTGGAAAGTGGCGAAAACGGATATGCAGCGCTGCGCTACCATCCTGAACATCAGCCTTCAGATCTGCGCTGATCTATCCATCGCTTTCGCTCCGTTCACTCCTTTCACCTGCGAGAGGCTCTGCAATATGCTGCAAGCCGGCTTCGAATGGGACTCTCTGGGCTGCGCGACCATCCTCCCTGCAGGTCATCAGCTCGCTCCGGCTCAGCTGCTCTTCTCCAAGATAGAAGATGAAGCCATAGAGGCGCAGGTCGCCAGACTCGATGCCATAAAGAAGTCACGTGAGAAGGCCGAGAAGGAAGCCGCCGCCGGCAAATCCGCTCCACAGAAGCCGTCCTGCACTTTCGAGGACTTCGGGAAGCTGGACATCCGCACCGCTACCGTGCTCGCGGCAGAGAGGGTTCCCAAGACCGACAAGCTCCTGAGGCTCACCATAGACACCGGCATAGACAGAAGAACGATAGTCTCCGGCATAGCCGGACAATACACCCCTGAAGACCTGGTCGGCAAGCAGATCTGCGTCCTCGCTAATCTCGAGCCTCGCACCATACGCGGCATAGAGAGCAAGGGTATGATACTTATGGCCACCCAGGGTGACGGCAAGATGCGTTTCATCACTCCGCAGGAAGTCCTCGCCAACGGAGCACAGATAGGATAAGTCTTATGAAAAAGTTATTTACCATAGCGGCGGCAGCTCTGCTCTTCTGCACGGCTCCGAGCTCCGCCCAGACCACAGTCTATTACGATGCCGCCCTCCTTCCTCTTTACGGCAAGGCGCAGGCGGATGATCTGTCTCTCTCCTCGGCCTCGGCCTTGTGCGTAACGCCGGGGACCCTGAGCCCTCTTCCGGACAGCTGCCGGAGCGGCTCCCCGACCATCCGCTACCATAGGCTCCCTTCCGCTCTCAAGGAAGTGTCCAGAGAGCGTCTCTGGGATCTGGGCTGCAACAGCGCGGGCCTTTATATCCGCTTCCGCACCAATTCTTCCTCCATCTATGCCTGCTGGGAGTCCGAACTCGGCTTCAATATGAACCATATGACTCTTACGGGAATCCGCGGACTGGACCTCTATGTCCTGGAGGACGGGCAGTGGAACTTCCTCGGCAGCGGCCGGCCGGGCTTCGAGCGTTACACCCGCTCCAGGATAATCGGCAATATGGCCCCGCAGATGCGCGAGTATATGCTCTACCTCTCCCTCTATGACGGCATCAAGTCCCTCGCGATAGGCATCGACGATTCCGCTCAGCTGCTTCTGCCTCAGGTGCAGTCGCCTTCTACCTCCTCTCCGATGGTCTTCTACGGCACAAGCATCCTTCAGGGAGGCTGTGTGACCCGCCCGGGGATGGCTTTCACAAGCATCGTCTCCCGTCGCCTCGACCGTGAGGCCATAAATCTGGGCTTCAGCGGCAACGCTCTTCTGGATATGGAGATAGCTCGTCTGATGGCCTCCGTGGAGAACCCTTCCGTCTATGTGCTCGACTATGTCCCGAACGCCACCGCCGAGATGATAAAGTCTCACGGCGAGGAGTTCTTCCGCATCATAAGGGACGCCCGTCCGGATGTCCCGGTCATTTTCGTGGAGGATCCCATCTTCCCGCACAGCCGTCTTGACTGCAAGATGGCGGAGGAAATCAGAGAGAAGAATATTCAGCAGAAAGCTCTGTATGAGAGACTTAAGAAGTCGGGAGAGAAAAAGCTCTTCTATCTCTCCGCCGAGGGGATGATCGGAGACGACTATGAAGCCACGGTGGACGGCATCCATTTCACGGATCTGGGGATGATGCGCTACGCCGACCACATTATGCCCGTACTCCGCAAAGCTCTCAAGGCTTCCCCCGGCAGGTAGCCGCACTACAGTTTCCGGATGATATTCAGCCCGTCGCGCAGCGGCAGGATGACATTCTCCACCCGAGGATCCGAAGCGACCATATCATTGAAAGAAGCTATGCCCTGCGTCTGTCTGTCGTGGGGCATAGGCTGCTGATAGACCTTCCCGTCCCAGAGCACGTCATCGGCGATGATGACCCCGCCGCTCTCCAGCATCCCTATCACAGCTTCATAATACTCGCAGTACTCGCGCTTGTCCGCGTCTATGAACACCAGGTCATAGCGTCTGTCTTGCAGGGACCTCAGAGTCTGACGGGCATCTCCTATATGGAGACTGATGCAGTCCGACACCCCGGCTCTTCTCCAGCCTTCGTTCATAAGGGCCTGCAGCTCGTCGTTCAGCTCCAGAGCATCTATGTGGCCATCCCGGCTGCCGTCCTCCTTCTGCGGGAAACCGTAGGCGAGGCAGGTAGCCGAATAGCCTGTGAATGAGCCGATTTCCAGAACCCTTCGGGCCCCTGCCATCTTCACGAGCAGGGTAAGGAACTTGCCCTGGACGCTGCCGCTCAGCATCCGGGGGTAACTCGTCCTCAGGTGTGTCTGCTTCTCTATCCACTCCAGAGCTTCGCTCTGAGGGCTGCTGTGCTCGCGCAGGTATCTGTCCGGGGCGGTCTCCATATATATTATAGGTATATGAGTTTCGAGATATTGTTTTCGGAGAAGACGTTTTCTGCGATTTCCCGCAGCTCTCCCTCTGTCACCCTTTCTATGCTGCTGCGGTTCTCCTCATCACTTGCGATGCGGCCGAAGCTCAGCAGGCTCTTGCCCATAGACAGGCAGAGGGTCTCTCCGCTGTCCGAACTGATGGCCAGCTGCCCTATGAGCTGCTTTTTCGCGGCGGCAAGCCTTCCCGGGCTGATAGGCTCCTGCGCAAGCCTTGCCGTCTCGCGCCGTATGGCGGCGAGGCATTTTTCCAGATTGCAGCTCTCGCAGCCCAGTGAGATGGCCATAATCCCGCTGTCGGAATACTGGGTATAGGAACATTCCACTCCATAGACCCATCCGTGGCGCTCGCGCAGGACTCGGTTCAGTATGGAATTGGACGCAGGTCCGCCCAGAAGATTCGAGAGCAGCACGGCGCTTATGCGCTCGTTCTCCCGGTAGAGGGACGGGGCCGTGCCGCCCAGGATGGCGTTCACTTCGTGGTTGCGCTTGTTTATGGTCTTGTCGAAGCGGCGGGGGGCAGGCGGGCTCATCAGGCTCTGCCCTTCTGCAGGGCAGGCGTCCGCCGCTGCGCGGAAGTATCTGTCGGATAGGGCTTTGATCTCCTCTTCGCAGCGCTCCTCATCCACGTCCGCGACTACCGTGAATGCGATCCGCTCCGGAGTGAAGCGGCTGCGGGTGAAGCTGCGCAGCTCTTCCGAGCTGATTCTGCGCACCGACGCCACGGTGCCCAGAATGGAGTTTCCCAGAGGATGCCCCTCGAAGAGCAGCTCTTCGAAACGGTCGTAGATGTCGTCGGCGGGGGAGTCCTTCGCGGAGATGATTTCGTCTATGACCACTCCCTTTTCGGTCTCGATCTCCTTTTCCGGGAAGACGGGGTCAGTGGCCAGTTCCATCAGGAGCTTTTCTGCCTTGCGCAGGTCTTCCTTCAGGACTGTGGCGTGCAGCACTATCTCCTCTTTCGTGGTATAGGCGTTCAGTTCGCCGCCCAGACGGTCCAGATAGGAACTGACCTCGGCGGCGCTTCTCCTCGAGGTCCCCTTGAACAGGGTGTGCTCGGTAAAATGCGCTATGCCGCTGTGGTAGCCCTGCTCGTCGCGGCTTCCGCAATGTATGCTGAGTGCGCAGTATGCTACAGCTTTCCCGCTGCGAAGGACTGCGTACCGCAGCCCCGAATCAGTCTTCCCGCTCCTCATCTATCTGAGTCTGACTCTGAGTTTTCTGACCTCTGAGTTCGTGTAGGTCACAGCCGAGGTCCCCTTGATGCGTTCGCGTCTGAAGCGGTGCAGCTCGTGGGTGCCGGCGTCGATGAGCATCTTGTAGCAGAATTGGCCGCCGGCCGCAGGGGCCGGGGCCACGATGAAGCTGACCAGGGTGCCTTCCTCGCCTGTCTCGAACACTTCGTCAGCCTCTTCGCAGACGGAGATTCCGCCGCCGAGCAGCTCGCTTTTCACTCCGCTGACATCCTCGGGAGCGAAGACTATGCGCTCGACTTTTCTTTTCGCATAGCGGGCAGAGTAGGCGGTGAGGTTGCTGTAAGCGTTTTTGTCAGAGAGCATTGCGCGGTAGGTGAAGTCCTGTATGATGTCTATCGCGGCAGGCAGCAGGGCCAGTTCGCGTCCGCTCGCCTTCTCGGCGGAGCAGAGAGGGAATCTCACCAGGGTCAGACTTTCCTTCGAGGGGTCGGGGTCCTGTTCTTTTCCTCCCTTGACCAGAGTCAGGGAGAGTATGCCGCTGCCTCCCTCCCCGCTTCCGCCCGTAAGAAGCAGGAAGTAGTAGTCGGAGCTGCTCTTGAGCTGTCCGTATTCTGCCGTGTCGCAGAACTCGTAGGGAGAAAGCCGCCAGCGGCTCGTCACTTCGCTCACGATGGCGGAGCTCAGGAGATCATCCTCGCCGCGCAGCACCACTTTAGTGGTCTTGGTCGTGAAGTCGCTTATTCTGACCCTGCGGGTCTTTATCTGCGCCTGCGCCGCCGCGTCGGAGGCTCCGGAAAGGCAGAAGCCGAGCAGCAGGGCAGAGAGCAGAGCGGCAAATCTTATGGGATTCGTTTTCATATTCGCATTCTCCATATTCCTGAACGGGCAAAGTTACAAAAAATGCTTACATTTGTAGGTTAAGGATTACTTCTTATGTCAGAATCATACATCGTATCTGCCCGGAAGTACCGTCCCGACTCCTTCGGGACTCTGATCGGACAGGATAACATAGCCCGCACCCTGAAGAATTCCATTCTGCGGGGGCAGCTTGCGCACGCTTATCTCTTCTGCGGTCCGCGGGGCGTGGGCAAGACCAGTACCGCCCGCATCTTCGCGAAGATGATAAACTGCTCGGCTCCCGGACCCGATATGGAGCCTTGCGGGCATTGCGAGTCCTGCGAGTCCTTCGCCGAGGGCCGTTCCTACTGCATACACGAGCTGGATGCAGCCTCGAATAACGGCGTGGATGCCATCAAGGCCCTGCTCGAGCAGGTGCAGATACCTCCTCAGGTCGGCCGCTACAGCGTGTACATCATAGATGAGGTGCATATGCTCTCGCAGGCCGCGTTCAACGCCTTCCTCAAGACTCTCGAGGAGCCGCCCGCCTACGCGATCTTCATCCTGGCCACGACTGAGAAGCATAAGATCATCCCGACCATCCTCAGCCGCTGCCAGACCTATGACTTTAACCGCATCAGCGTACCCGACATAGTGAGGAACCTGCGGGATGTGGCCGCAAAAGAGAATGTCACCATCGACGAGGAGAGTCTGCACATAATCGCGTCGAAGGCTGACGGGGCGATGCGCGACGCTCTCACCATCTTCGACCAGAGCGTGGCGTTCTGCGGCAGTGACATCCACGCCTCCGATGTCATGCGGAACCTCAACGTGCTCGACTATGAGTACGACTTCCGTCTGGTGGACGCTTTCCTCTCCTCGGACTATGCCTCGGCCCTGCTCATTTTCGACGAAGTGCTTTCCAAGGGCTTCAATGCCCAGTATTTCATATCTGCGCTGAGCTCGCACCTGCGCGACCTCATCGTGAGCCGCACCGCAGGTCTGGAGTCGCTGCTCGACCTTCCGGAGTCTCTTCGCCGGCGTTACGGCGAGCAGGCCGCGCGATGCTCGCTCCAGTTCCTTTACGAGGCCCTGAACCTTACCTCCCAGTGCGAGGCGGCCTACCGCGCGAGCCTGAACCAGCGTCTGCACGTGGAGTTCACGCTGATGAAGCTATGCTTCATAAAGGGTGTGCCGGGGGCACAGACGGCGGCCCCGGCTCCTGCTCAAAAGCCAGCCCCGGCCCCGGCGACAGCATCCGCTCCGGCTCCTGCCCCGGCTCCTGCCCCCGCTCAGAAACCTGTCGCGGCCCCCGCTCCGGCCCCGGCTCCTGCTCAAAAGCCAGCCCCGACACCGGCACCGGCCTCCGCTCAGAAACCTGCCTCTGATTCTCAGCCCTCCGCCGCCCCTTCCCCGAGAAGGCGCGCCGTCAGCTCAGGGGCCTCCCTGTCGATATCCGCCCTCCTGACGCAGGACAAGCCCGAAGAGAGCGCTTCCGGAGAGCCTGACACGGCCCGGCAGCTCCCATCCGACGAGCAGGTCCGCACTCAGTGGGCCGTCCTCGCCGCCGCATACCGGACATCTTCTCCGCGCCTGGGCAGCGCCCTGGAGAACGCGGAGCTGGAACTTTCCGACTCCGACGGAGTGAAAGCGGTCTGCTTCACCGTAGCGAATGACGCCCAGAAGGGCTGGATCGAGCAGAACAAGCTCCGCGACATAGAGAGCCGCCTGCGCAAGGCCCTCTCCACCTGCGCTGTAAACCTGTCGGTCAAGTCCGTGCAGTATGCGGACAGAAAGATAATATACACCCCCGAAGAGAAAATAGGCGCAATGGCCGAAAACAATCCCGAAGTGCAGGGACTCATACAGGATCTGTCATTGAATACCAAATAGATAGAGAGAGAAAAGATGATACTTCGCTGCGAAAACATAGTAAAGAAATATGGAGTCCGGACAGTGGTCAAGGGCGTGTCTATGCAGGTGGAGCAGGGCGAAATCGTCGGCTTCCTGGGCCCCAACGGAGCCGGAAAGACCACGAGCTTCTATATGATCACGGGCCAGATAGTCCCCAACGGCGGAAAGATATTCCTGGACGATGAGGACATCACGGGCCTCCCTATGTACAAGCGTGCCCAGAAAGGCATCGGCTACCTCCCGCAGGAGGCTTCCGTATTCAGAAAGATGTCCGTGGAGAACAATATCCTCTCGGTTATGGAGATGTCCGGGATGAAACGTGCCGAAAGGTTCGAGCGTCTGGAGAGCCTCATCGACGAGTTCAATCTCTCCAAGGTCCGCAAAAGCCTCGGCATCCAGCTTTCCGGAGGCGAGCGCCGCCGCTGCGAAATCGCGCGCGCCCTCGCCATAGACCCGAAGTTCATACTTCTGGACGAGCCGTTCGCGGGAGTCGATCCGATCGCCGTGGAGGACATCCAGTATATCATCGCGAAGCTCAAATACAAGAACATCGGCGTCATCATCACCGACCACAATGTGGGTGAGACCCTGGCCATCACCGACCGTGCTTATCTGCTCTATGAGGGCACTATCCTGCAGCAGGGCACTCCGCAGGCCCTTGCCGGGGATGAGGATGTGCGCACGAAGTATCTCGGAAGCGGTTTCGTCCTGAAACGCTCCGTGTCCGTGGAGCGTGCGCAGCGCGAGCACGAGGAGAAAATGAAAGCCGCCTCCTCCTCCGCCGCCGCGCTGTAGGCGTTATAGATTCACATAGTCTTTCACATCCTCGGCACTGACAGTGTCCCCTCCGAGGATCAGCAGACGGTCCACCACATTGTCCAGTTCGCGGACATTACCCGGCCAGCTTTTGGCCTGAAGCATCTTCACCGCCTCGGGCGAGAATGCTCTCGGACGCCCGTCCTGCGTGTATTTCTTTACGAAGAAGTCTATCAGCATCGGGATGTCGTCCTTCCTCTCGTCGAGACTCGGGACCTTGATCACGATGACGCTCAGGCGGTGATACAGGTCTTCGCGGAAGTTCCCCTTGCGGATCTCCTCGGGGAGGTTTTTGTTAGTCGCGGCGATCACCCGCACATCCACCTCTATGTCCTTGTCGCTGCCCACTCTCGAGAGCTTGCGCTCCTGCAGCACACGCAGGACCTTCGCCTGGGCGGCGAGACTCATATCCCCTATCTCGTCGAGGAAGAGCGTGCCGCCGTCCGCCTGCTCGAACTTGCCCTTGTGCTGCTTTATGGCTGAAGTGAACGAGCCTTTCTCGTGCCCGAAGAGTTCGCTCTCTATGAGTTCAGAAGGGATCGCCGCGCAGTTGACCTCCACGAACGGCATATCGCAGCGGCGGCTCTGCCGGTAGATCTGACGCGCCACAAGTTCCTTCCCGGAGCCGTTCGCCCCGGTGACGAGCACTCTCGCGTCGGTCGGAGCCACCTTGTCTATCAGCTCGCGTATATGCATCATCGGAGCGGACTCCCCGATCATCTCGACACTTCCGTAGATGATTTTCTTCAGACTCCTGGTTTCCTTCACGAGCGAGGTCCTCTCACCCGCGTTCTTCAGAGTGATGAGCAGCCTGTTCAGGTCCAGAGGCTTTTCTATGAAGTCGAAGGCTCCGTCTTTTATGCACTCCACGGCGGTGGCGATGTCCCCGTGCCCGGAGATCATCACTATGGCGGCGTCGGTGCCCATCTCCGTCAGTTTGGCCAGCACCTCGAGTCCGTCCATCCCCGGCATCTTTATGTCGCAGAAGATGACCCCGTACTTTTCCTTCCGGACCATCGCCAGAGCTGCCGCTCCGTCTTCGGCCACATCCACCTCGTATCCTTCGTCTCCCAGAATTTCTTTCAGAGTGTTTCTGATGGCGCGCTCGTCATCTATAACCAGAATTTTCATACAGTCATCTTTTTTGTCGATTGAGCAAAGTTAATCAAATAATATGCAAAATGTGTAAAATTGACTAACTTTGCTCGATTGATACGGAAAGTCCCGCAGGTATACGCGGGACTGTTATACAAATAGAATCCATATGCGCACAGGAAACATTTATTCTCGCGGAATCATCCGCATTTTTCTGGTCCTGACACTCGCCGCCGCACTCTCAGCCCCGGCAGAAGCAAGAAAAAAGTCTGCCGGAGAGCCCGACAGGGTCAAGTACGTGTTCTTTATGATAAGTGACGGAATGGGTATAAACCAGGCCTACGGCACGAACCTCTTCAACTCCGCGAACGGCATCACCGACACTCCTCTGAACTTCACCACCTTCCCGGTGAGGACCATAGTCACCACCCACTGCGCAAACACTCTCATAACTGACTCGGCAGCGGCCGGCACAGCTCTCGCCACCGGCACCAAGACGAATTCCGGAGCCCTCGGAGTAGGCCCTGACGGGCAGCCGCTGACAAATCTCACCGAGCAGGCCGGCGCGGCCGGCTATGGCACCGGAGTCATCACGAGCGTCGGCGTGAACCACGCCACTCCGGGCGCCTTCTACGCCCACGCGCAGAACAGAAATGAATACGACCTCATCGCCCGCCAGCTCATAGAGTCCGGGGTGGACTTCGCCGCAGGCGGCGGATTCAACCGTCAGAAAAAGATGCCTTTCACGGCGGCAGACTATGTGCAGGCCGCACGCGAAGCCGGGATGGGCGTTTATGTGGGCAAGTCCGAATTCTCTGACATAGACCCCGGCCGCAGGGCCCTGCTTCTCGCAAGTCTGGAAAGAAACGAGCTGCCTCTTGCCATCGACAGGCGCAGCGAAGACGAGGTGTCTCTGGAGGACTTCACTTCCGCAGCGATAGACTATCTCTATTCGAATTTTCCCCAGGGCTTCTTCCTTATGGTGGAAGGAGGCCTCGTGGATCAGGCCGCCCATAATAACGACGCCACCTCCGACTTCATCGAGATAAATGATTTCGCCGCATCGGTGGATCTGGTTCTGGAATTCTGCAAAGCTCATCCCGAGGAGTCGGTAGTCATCATCACAGCCGACCACGACACGGGTGGGCTGGCTCTCGGCGCCGGCAGGTATGAGATTCATCCTGAGAGACTTGCATATCAGAAGGAGTCGAAGAACGCCCTCACCGCACGCTTCGATGCACTGAAAGGCTCGGGCCGTGAAGTGTCCTGGGAAGAAGTCCGCGACCTGCTTTCCGAGAGTCTCGGACTCTGGAGCGAGGTCGAGGTGAGCGAGGAGCAGGAGGCGCGCTTCCGTCAGCTCTATGAGGACATCTTCATAAAGAAGGAGGATTCGCTCGAGAAGAACTGGTACGCCACGAATTCCCGTCTGGTCGCTGAAGCCGTCGATTATCTCGACCGCGCCGGCTGCTTCAAATACTCCTTCTCCTCCCACTCCGGAGCCCCGGTGGGTCTTTTCGTGAGCGGAGCACGTGCTCAGGAGTTCAGCTCCTGCAGAGATAACACTGACATCCCCGAGACCATCCGCAAGATAGCGAAGTATTGATGCTATGGGCGTTCCTGATATCATCATAGCCGTGGACGGCTACTCTTCGACAGGCAAGAGTACCTTTGCGAAGATGGTCGCCGCAGAGTTCTCCTTCCTCTATCTGGACTCGGGAGCCCTGTACCGCTGCGTGACACTCTTCGCTCTGGAAAACGGCTTCATCGACGGCGAGGGCCGCATCGGGCAAGCTCGTCTGAGCGAGGCGCTCCGCAGCCTCGACTTGAGATTCCGCTGCACGGGAGGCGACTCCCGGGCGTATATCGGGGAACGCTGCGTGGAAAACGAGATACGCTCTATGGCCGTTTCCTCCAGGGTCAGCCGGATTTCCGCTCTCCCGTTCGTGAGGGAGTTCGTGGACGAGATTCTCCACAAGGCCGGCTCTGACGGACGTGTGGTGATGGACGGCAGGGACATCGGCACCACGGTCTTTCCGCAGGCACAGCTGAAGATCTTTATGACGGCGAGCTTGGAGGTACGCTCTCAGCGCAGGTACGCCGAGATGACCTCGAAAGGCATCGTGACCACTATGGCAGAAGTGATGAAGAATCTCGCCGAGCGCGACCATATCGACACCCATCGTGAAGTCTCTCCGCTCTCCAGAGCTTCGGACGCCTTCGTTCTGGACAATTCGGATATGACCCTCCACGAGGAGCTGGTATGGCTCAAGGGCTTGATACAAGGTAAATTCGGAATACTCGAGCAGTTATGACAGTGGAGATCGATCCGTACTCCGGCTTCTGCGGGGGAGTGATAAGGGCCATAGACAGCGCGGAGCATTTTCTTGCGGACCATCCGGGGGAGAGGCTCTATTCCCTGGGGGCTATCGTCCATAACGAGGCCGAACTCGCCCGCCTCTCGCAGAAGGGCCTGATACGCATCGACTCGGACGACCTCGACGAGATGGTTTCCGCCGAGGGCGAGACCCTCCTCATAAGGGCCCACGGCGAGCCCCCTCAGACTTACGCCAAGGCCGGAAGACTGCACTTCAGCGTCATAGACTGCACCTGTCCTGTGGTCCTGCGTCTCCAGAGGAGCATAAGCGAGGCCTACGAGCGGATCCGCCGCGAGGACCCTTCCGGACAGATCCTGCTTTTCGGCAAGGTCGGTCACGCCGAGGTCCTGGGACTGGTCGGGCAGGTAAACGGCGACGTGCTCGTGGTGGAGGATATGCAGATGCTCGAAAGCATCATCTCCGACGGCTGGATCTGCCCGGGTTCTCTGCTGGAAGTCTTTTCCCAGACCACGAAGAACCCGGACGAATATGCCGCCATCTGCCGCCGGCTCATCGACTATGCCGGAGATAATGTGACAGTCCATAACACGATATGCTCCCAGGTGGCCGAGCGTCACCGCAGGCTTTCCTCTTTCGCGCTCTCCCACGATGTCATACTTTTCGTCGCCGGAAAGGAGAGCTCGAACGGCAATGTCCTCTGCCAGCTCTGCCGGTCGGTGAATATCCGCACCTACCACATACAGTCAGCCTCAGACGTGCGCGCAGACTGGTTCTCCGACGAGGACAAGGTAGGAGTCTGCGGCGCCACCTCCACGCCCAAGTGGCTGCTGGAACAGGTCGCATCCCGTGTGCTCGAGCTGCACGTCTGAGCCTGCCCCCGTGGGGGAGGCTGGAGCGCCGCCGGACGCGGATTCTGCCCGTCATACGATTTTTTTGCATTAGTGGGCGCATTTCCGTAAATTTGCGCGTTCTACGGTTATTTTAGTAAAAACTATATTTATGGCAACAACAGCTGATTTTAAAAACGGCCTTTACCTGAAATTCAACGACAAGCCGTGTATGATCGTGTGGTTCCAGCACGTGAAGCCCGGCAAGGGTCCCGCTTTCGTGAAGACCAAACTCCGCAATCTCGAAAACGGCCGCATCCTCGAAAACACATTCACCGCCGGCGCCAAGATCGAGACCATCAACGTCGAAAGACGCCCGTACCAGTTCCTCTACGCAGACGAGGACGGGTTCAACTTCATGCACGAGGAGACCTACGAGCAGATCCACCTCCCTAAAGACGTCGTGGATAACTCCGACCTTATGAAGGAAGGCCAGCACGTGGAGATGATGTTCCACGTCGAGGAGGAGAAATGCCTCACCTGCGAGCTTCCTACCTACGTGGAACTCGAAGTGACCTATGCCGAGCCGGCCGTGAAGGGCAACACCGCCTCCACCTCCGCTCTGAAGGAAGTCACCCTGGAGACAGGAGCCAAGATTATGGTCCCTCTCTTCATCCAGCAGGGCGAAAAGATCAGCGTGAACACCACAGACCGCAGCTACGGCCAGAGAGTCTAGCGGCGGCGCGAGCCTTCGATATAAGATTGGACGGCTGAGGGAAGTCCCTCAGCCGTCCAATTTTGCCCTCACCCCCCTCTCTCTACGTGCGCCGCGCTACTGGATTCTCTCTATCTTTATCTGCTGGATGAGATAGTCGTCGCCTTTGCAGCGCACGAAGATGGTGATGTTGAAATTCTCTCCTCCGGCGTTCAGGATACCCAGTGCGTATTTCATATTGGGTCTGCCGGCCTTGTGGGAAATCTCGAAGGAACGAGGTGTGTAATTCTCGAAGAATGACTTCATTATGAGCCGCGCCTGATTCTTGCTGCAATTGTTCATCGGCGAGATGACGGATATCTCCAGATTATCCGCAAACCAGGCCGAGAGGCTCTCCGCATCGCCGTGGACTATATACTTCGCGATAGGCACGAACACATCCCTGTCATCCGTCTGTGCCTGTACACCCGCACAGGAGAATAGGCAGAGTGAAGCTAAAGTTATTCTCCAAAAACACCTCATAGCAGGCCAGCAACTTGCAAAAATCACGCCACCGCCGTTTCCGCACTCGCCCGAAGGAGGGCCCCGGCGGCACATTCAGCGCGTGCGGATAAGTGACGCGTAATAACAAAAGAATCCTTACCTTTGTATCCGTATGGCTTCACGCAGGTTCAAATGGAGAGATTATCTGAGCTGGGGACTTCTGGCCCTCAGCGTGCTCTTCCTGCTTTTCGCCTTACTCGTCTCGCGGGCTCCGGGAGATACGGAATACGCGGCCACCCGTCTGGAACACAAGCTCCAGAAGCGGATGAAGACTCTGGACTCCTATGCCGCCCGCGCCCTCGGGGACGATGCCGACGAGTGGCTCGAGCTGGCCGAACTGCCTCCGGATATGGTCATCTACCGCTATGTGGGCGATACTCTTAAGTCCTGGAATAACAGTTTCACCGTCTCCAACGACAACATAAGCCTCAGGATCGTGTTCCCGAGGCTTACGAATCCTATGGTGAATCTCACCTCCCCGCTTTCCTTCGTGACGGAAAAGCCCTCCTTCGTAAATCTCGGACAGAAATGGTATCTGCTGAAGGCCCTCTACGCTGACGATGTCGAGGTGATTGCCGGTCTGGAGGTGATGAATTCCCTGGACCAGAGGTCCGCGAACAATGTCAACCCCCGTCTGCACCTGAACGGGAAGTTCTCCCTCATAACCCTGGACACCAGCTGCGGCACGCCCGTCTCCGTGGACGGCATCCCGCAGTTCAAGCTGATGAACTACTCCCTGAAGCGCTCCACTCCCGCTGACTCGATGATGGTCTGGGTCTCGCTTCTGCTCTTCCTGCTCGCCCTTCTGGTATTCCTCTCGGCCCACAGGACTCTGCACTGCTTCCGGCTGGTCATACTCGCCCTGGCTGCGGTGCTGCTCTGGATGTACTTCTGGGGCGAATCCGTCCGGACCACCGCCGGGATCTTCTCGCCTACGCTCTATGCCGACGGTGAGGTCTTCCACTCGCTCGGTGCTGTTCTCGTGCTGAATCTGACCATACTCTCGATAGTCATCTGCGTCTATATGGTGCGCAGCGAGCTGTACCGCAAGCTGCTCTGTCACAGAGACCGCCGCAGGTTTTCCATAGTGGCGGTCTGCGCGGGACTTACCCTGCTCGCGGCGATATTGGCCTACTGCCATCTGAGCTTCAGCAGTATAGTGAGCAACTCCAGCATTACGCTCGAGCTCTACAAGATCGGCTCCCTGAGCCTGTTCACGCTTGTGGTTTACCTTTCGTACATCACTCTGCTGGTGAGCGTGATGCTGCTTCTGCAGCTGCTGCGCCCCTGCTTCAGGCGTGTCTTCGGCCGGAGCTATGATGCCTTCTCCGTCACAGGCCGCACTCTCATAGCGGTCTGCGCGGGTCTGTATTTTGTGACCGCGTCCGCCGTCCTGGGCTTCCGCAAGGAGCAGCAGAACGCCGAGCTCTGGGCCGGAAGACTTTCCGTGGAGCGGGACATCTCGCTGGAACTCCGTCTGCGGCAGGTCGAGAACCAGATAGCGGGCGATGCCATAATCTCAGCCCTATCGGCCCTTCCGAATGCCGCCTCGGTGGTGTTCAACAGGGTGGTGGACAACTATATGTACACCATCTCGCAGGACTACGACATCTCGATAATGCTTTTCGACAGCGAGACGAAAGATCCATCGGTGCTGAATTTCTTCAACGAGCGTATCCGCAAGGGGACTCCCATTATGGACAGCTCCCATTTCCTCTACACCACGACCCTCTCCGGAATGGCGAGATACACGGGCCTTTTCACCTACATCAGCCGGCAGTACGGTGTGAACTATATGCTGCTGAGCGTGGAGCCGAAATCGAACAGGGACTATCGCGGCTATTCCACGCTTCTGGGGATGAGCAGCCCCGGCAAGGTGGTGATGCCATCCGCCTACACCTATGCCCGCTACAAGGACGGCAAGCTCATAAGCTACAAGGGCAGCTTCGCCTATCCGACCCTCGTTTCCGCCTCGCTGCGCGCCCATCTCGAACACTCCGCAGGCTACTTCCTCAGTGACGGTTACACACATTTCGTGACCGGGATAGACGAAGACGAGTTCGTGCTGGTCTCCCGCCGGCGGACCCCTTTCGTAAACTTCATAGTGGCCTTCGCCTTCCTGTCCCTCGCCTGCTTCGTGACCCTTTCCGCAGCCTCTCTCACCAGACGCCGCCGCCCGGAGTACGAGAACAGCTATTTCCGCTCCAGAATCTCCACGATGCTGATGCTTTCGCTCATCCTGACGCTTGTCGTGATGGCTGTCGTGAGCGTCGTCTTCGTCTTCCAGCGCAATGACGCGAACAAGACCGAGATGATGTCCGACAAGATTACCTCCATCACGGCCCTGATGGGGGATGTCTGCCGCTATGTCTCCGACTACAGGGAGCTGGACCCGAAAGAGCTTACCGCCGTGACGGAGAACGTCGCCCGGACCTCGAAATCCGACATCACCCTCTTCTCTCCGAGCGGCAAGGTCTTCCGCACGACAGCGTCCGACATCTACGACAGGATGATCCTGAGCGACCGCATAAACCAGAAGGCCTATCACGCGATAGTTTACGACCATATGCGCTACTGCATCGTGCGGGAGAGGATCGGCGGGAAAGGGTATTATGCCCTTTATGCTCCGCTCATCAACGCTGACGGCAAGATCGTGGCCATCCTGAGCACGCCGTACATCGAGGAGAACTACGACTTCGAGATGGAAGCCGCGCTGCACTCCGTGACCATACTCTCGGTATTCCTGATTCTGCTCCTTATGACCCGCTTTATGGTGACGGCGATGCTGGACAAGATGTTCCGGCCGCTGCTCGAACTGGGCCGGAGGATGAACTCGACCGATGTGGACAGCCTCGAGTACATCAGATACGACCGCGAGGACGAAATCTCCACTCTCGTGAAAGCCTACAATATGATGGTCAGCGACCTCAAAGAGAGTACCCGCCAGCTCGCCCAGGCCGAGCGCGACAAGGCCTGGTCTTCGATGGCCCGTCAGGTGGCGCACGAGATAAAGAATCCTCTGACCCCTATGAAGCTCCAGATACAGAGGATCATACGTATGAAAGACCGTCAGCTCCCGGGCTGGGAGGACAAATTCGACCAGGCCGCGAAGATAGTGCTCGACCACATAGACATCCTTACCGACACGGCAAACGAATTCTCCACCTTCGCCAAGCTCTACAGCGAGGAGCCGTCGCAGATAAACCTCGACGCTCTGCTTCAGGAGGAGATAGCTATGTTCGACAACAAGGAAAACATAAGCTTCTCGTATATGGGGCTTTCCGGCGTCACCGTGACGGGCCCGAAACCTCAGCTGACCCGCGTGTTCGTGAATCTGCTCTCGAATTCGATCCAGGCCATCGAGCTCAAGCAGCAGGAAGCCGTCGAGGCGGGCCGCGAGCCGGAGCAGGGGCGCATTCTCGTATCCCTGAGGCACTCCGTGAGCGGAGAGGGCTACTACGACATCGTCTTCGAGGACAACGGCCCCGGCGTGAGCAGCGAGAACACCTCGAAGCTTTTCACTCCGAATTTCACTACGAAGAGCAGCGGCACGGGACTCGGCCTCGCCATCTCGCGCAGCATCATAGAGAAGTGCGAAGGGGAGATCTCCTACTCCAAGTCATTCGCTCTCGAAGGAGCCTGCTTCATAATCAAATACCCCGCGTCCCGCGGCCAATGAAGCGCCCCCCCCTCGTCCGTCCCGCCGATGACGGACCGCCAGCCCGTCCGAAGACCCTCTCGCTCTCCCCGGGCCGTCCCGCCGCAGGCATCACTCGGGGAGATTCTCGAGGACTTCGCAGTCGAGCCTTCCGTCGCCGAACAGCAGGCGTATGCGGTCTCCTGCCTTGATGCCTCTGACACTCTTGAGCACCCTGCCGCCGCTGTCGGCGGGCAGAACGTAGCCGCGCGAGAGGATGCTGCGGGGGTCTGCCGCCTTGATGCGGGTCTGCAGCACGTCCAGCCGGGATTCCAGCGCGGCGATCTTGTTCACGAAAGCCCTGTGAAGGCGGCTGCTGAATGAGCTTATGCGCTCGTCCTCAGCCTCATAGATATCCAGAAAAAAGTCGGCGAGAGCGGTCGGAGTCTTCAGAGCCTCGTAGGCCACCATATCGGCCACGTGCCGGTCCCGGTCGTGTCCTATGGCCGTCAGTACCGGAGTGCCGCAGCGGGCTATGCGCGCGCAGAGCTCATAGTCATCGAAACAGTCCAGATCCAGGGCGGACCCCCCGCCCCTCAGAACGAGGATGGCGTCAAACTTCTCCCGCGCCCCCTCTATCCTGTCCAGGGCGGCCGTGATGGAGGCCGGGGCTCCCGCTCCCTGCATCACCGCGTCGAAAAGGACTGTGCGCAAGGCGAAGCCATAGGCGTTCTCGTGCAGATGCCTGCAGAAATCCCCGTAGCCGGCAGCCCCTTCGGCGGACACCACCGCCAGAGAATATGGAAGTTCCGCCAGATCGAGGCTGTGCTGAGCCTCCAGCAGGCCTTCCTCCTCCAGCTTCGCTATGCAGCGCCGCCGCCGTAGCTCCTTCTCTCCCAGCGTGAACCGCGGATCGAGGTCGTCCACCACAAGGCTCAGCCCGTACACTTCGCTGTAATTTACCGCCGCGTGAAGCAGCAGCCCGATCCCCGCCTTCAGCGCGGAGCCTGTGGCTTCGCGGAAGAAACTCTCCAGAACGCAGTACTTCGATCTCCAGATTACGGCTCTGGCCTTGGCCACTATCCCCTTGGGGCCGGTCTGGCAGAGTTCCATATAGCAGTGCCCTCCCTTCACGGAGACGGAAACGACCTCGGCGCGCACCCAGACGGCCTCGGTGAATGTGTCTTCCAGTGTGCGGCGGATGTCGCTCTGCAGGGTCAGAAGGTCTAGAGCTTCGATTTCCATAAGAGGTGTTTTTCTTCAGTTTCAAGTTCCGCAAATCTACCTAAAATATCGGGAAAAACGCTATCTTTGCACCCGGTTTAGAAACACACCTATGAAGATTAAAGACGCCAGTTTTGCAGGCAGCAGCACCCGAGTCTCACAGAAACCCGCGCTGAGACTGCCCGAATTCGCCTTCATAGGACGCTCGAATGTCGGCAAGTCCTCGCTCATAAATATGCTGTGCTGCCGCAGGGGGCTCGCGATGACCTCCTCCACCCCCGGCAAGACCAAGCTCGTGAACCATTTCCTCATCGACGGGAAGTGGTATCTGGTCGATCTCCCCGGCTATGGCTACGCCCGTCTCCCGCAGAAGGCGCGTGAAGAGCTCCGCCGTGTGGTGCAGGACTACATCTTCAATTCTGCAGAGCTTCAGATGCTCTTCGTGCTCGTGGACTCCAGGCACGACATCGGCAAGATAGACCTGGACTTCATCGCCGAGCTCGGCGAGAACAGGATTCCTTTCGCTCTCATCTTCACCAAGTGCGACAAGTCCGGCCCGAACGTACTGGCCGCACAGATAGAAAGGGACAGGGAGATACTGCTGCGGGACTGGGAGGAGCTTCCGCCGATGCTGCGCAGCTCGGCCGAGTCCGGGATGGGCAGGGAAGAGATACTGGATTACATAGAGACCGTATTATCGAATCATATATGAACAAACACAGAATGGAATTGTTTGCCTGCAGAGCATCTCGCGGCTTCGCAGACAAGGTAGTGGAGGCTTTGAACAAAGTCCGTCCCGAGTGGGAGCCTGAGATACATCTCGGACTGTCTGATGTGTTATCCTTCAGCGATGGCGAATTCCAGCCGGCTTTCATCGAAAGCGTCCGGGGTGCCAACGTGTTCATCCTTCAGGCCACCTTCCCGCCGGCAGAGAATCTGATGGAGCTGCTGCTCACCATCGATGCCGCGAAGAGGGCCTCTGCCGACAAAGTCATAGCCGTCATCCCTTATTTCGGCTGGGCACGGCAGGACCGCAAGGACAAGCCCCGCGTCTCCATAGGGGCCAAGCTCGTGGCGAATCTGCTCGTGGCCGCCGGCGCTGACCGTGTCATGACCTGCGACCTCCACGCGGACCAGATCCAGGGCTTCTTCGATGTGCCTGTGGACCATCTGTGCGCGAGCAAAGTGTTCATCCCCTACATACAGAGCCTGAATATCGAGAACCTCTCCATCGCCGCCCCGGATATGGGAGGAGCGAAGAGGGCCCAGACCTACGCCAAGCACCTCGCTTGTCCGGTGATCATCTGTCACAAGTCCCGCGAGAAGGCAAACGTAGTGGCCTCCATCACCGCCATCGGCGAAGTGAAGGACCGCAACATCATCATCGTGGACGATATGATCGACACTGCCGGGACCCTCACCAAGGCGGCTGACGTGCTGATGCAGATGGGAGCCAGAAGCGTGAGCGCCTGCGCCACCCACGGTCTGCTTTCGGGCAAGGCCTACGACAACATAAACAACTCCCAGATCAAGTGCGTGATGATAACGGACACCATTCCGCTCACCACTGACCCTAAGGTGGACACGAGCAAGATTAAAGTCATCTCTATGGCCCCCGTCTTCGCTTCCATCATAAACAAGGTGCAGAATTACGAGCCTATCAGCACAGAATTCGTTAACTAGAAGAGCCTTATGTCCGTATTCGTAGCCGCGCTGGTCCTTGTGGGCCTGGGAGTCCTCGGGATGTGTTTCAACATCATATTCCGCAAGGACGGGAAGTTCCCCGAGTACGAGGTCGGCTCGAACCCTCAGATGCGCCGGCTCGGCATCAGGTGTATGAAGGAGGAGGAAATGCAGCTGCATCGCCGCAAGGACGGGGCTGACGGAAAGAACAATAAACTGAACTGCAATGAGTCTTGTAGCGATTGTGGGTCGTCCGAATGTCGGTAAGTCCACACTTTTCAACCGCCTTGTGGGAATGCGCAAGGCCATCGTGGACGACACCGCCGGTGTCACCCGCGACAGGCACTACGGAAAGTGCGAATGGTGCGGCCGGGAGTTCTCGGTCGTAGATACCGGAGGTTACACCACGAACTCCGAGGACGTCTTCGAGTCCGCCATCCGCCGCCAGGTGGAAATCGCCATCGAGGAGTCCGACCTGGTGCTCTTTATGGTGGAGGCCGCGACGGGCATAACCGACTACGATGCCGAGATCGCAGATGTCCTCCGCCGCAGCCGCAAGCCCGTGGTCCTCTGCGTGAACAAGGTGGACAGCGGAGACAAGATTTTCGACAGCTACCAGTTCTATTCGCTCGGCCTCGGCGAGGTCTGGAGCATCTCCGCCGCGAACGGAGGAGGCACGGGAGACCTTCTGGACGAGGTTGTCCGCGCCCTGCCCGCCGAAAGCGAGGCTGAGAACTCCTACCCTGACCTTCCGCGCATAGCCATAGTGGGCAAGCCCAATGTGGGCAAGTCCTCGATGACCAATGCCCTCCTGGGCGAGGAACGGAATATAGTCACCCCCGTGGCGGGGACCACACGGGATGCCATCGAGACCCGCTTCAACCGCTTCGGTCACGACTTCTTACTGGTGGACACCGCCGGCATACGCCGCAAGTCGAGAGTCCACGAGGATCTGGAGTTCTACTCCGTGATGCGTTCCATCCGGGCCATCGAGCGTGCGGACGTGTGCATCCTTATGCTGGACGCCACTTCCGGGATGGAGACTCAGGACATGAACATATTCAACCTCATCCTTCGCAACCGCAAGGGCTGCGTGGTCGTGGTGAACAAATGGGACCTCTTCATAAAGGACAGCAACACTATGAAGCGCTATGCAGAGTCGCTGCGCGGCCGTCTGGCCCCCTTTGACGATGTCCCGATCATCTTCACGTCGGTGACTAACCGTCAGAGGGTGCTCGATGTCCTGACCGCAGCCGCGAAAGTCTGCGCCTCGCTCCGGCAGAAGATATCCACCGCCCGCCTGAACGAAGTGATGCTCCCGATAATAGAGGAGACCCCACCGCCTGCCTGGAAGGGCAAATATGTGAAAGTGAAGTATATAACTCAGCTCCCTACGCGTTTCCCGGCATTCGCGTTCTTCTGCAATCTCCCGCAGTACATCAAGGAACCGTACAAGCGCTTCCTCGAGAACCGGCTGCGCGAGAATTTCGATTTCGAGGGCTGCCCGGTGCAGATATATTGCAGGCAGAAATAGTATAGTGCATTGGCGGGCCGGAGAAGCATCATTCTCCGGCCCGTTTCCGACAATCTTTGCTCTTTCCCGGTAGTCCCGTGTCCCGTTTTTTTACTAACTTTGAGACGATTATGAAAGATTTTGACTATAAAAAGGCTCTGGAGACGCTGGAAGGCATCGCCAAGGCGGTCGAGGACCCTTCGACGGGTCTGGACGAGATAGACAGATATGTCAGGCAGTCTGAGCAGCTGATCGAAAAGTGCAGGGCCTACCTGCGCGCAGTAAGGGAAAAAACCGAGGAATCATTCGATTGACTATGGGAAAGAAGAAAATATACGAGACCGATCCGTACCTGATGCCGTACGCACAGGCCATCGAAGCCCGCCACACCCGGATACGGCAGACCCTGGAGTACCTTGCCCCTCAGGGCTCGCTCTCGGCTGCCATAAACAATCATCTCTATTACGGACTCCACAGGGAGAGCGAGGGCGGCGGCGGCAGCAGCAGCTGGGTGTTCCGCGAGTGGGCGCCGAACGCGGTGAAGATCCATCTGATAGGGGAGTTCAACAACTGGAAACGCACCGAAGCCTACGCCTTGAAGCCTCTGGGCGGGGGGACCTGGGAGATAAGGCTCCCTTCGCTCTTCCTGCATCACGGAGAGCTCTACAAGCTTTTCATCGAGTGGCCCGGCGGAGGCGCGGAGAGGCTCCCCTCCTACGCGACGCGCTGCGTGCAGGACAGCGTGACCAAGCTCTTCTGCGCCCAGGTATGGGCTCCGGACAGCCCCTACGTGTGGAAGCACGCGGCTCCGGGGCGGCACATTCAGCCTCTCATCTACGAATGTCACATAGGGATGAGCGGCGAGAGGGAGGGAGTCTCGACCTTCGAGGATTTCCGCCGCGAGGTCCTGCCGAGAGTAGTGGCTCTGGGCTACAACACCATACAGATAATGGCCCTTCAGGAGCATCCCTATTACGGCTCTTTCGGCTATCAGGTCTCGAACTTCTTCGCGCTGAGCAGCCGCTTCGGCACACCGGAGGAGTTCAAGGCGCTCGTGGACGAGGCGCACGCTCACCGCATCAGCGTGGTTATGGACATCGTCCACTCCCACTCCGTGGACAATCAGGCTGAGGGTCTCAGCCTTTTCGACGGGCGCGATGACATCTACTTCCATACCGGAGCGCAGGGCTACCATCCGGCCTGGGGTTCGCGCTGCTTCGACTACGGCAAGAACGAGACCCGCTGTTTCCTGCTTTCGAACCTCAAATTCTGGATGGAAGAATACCGCCTGGACGGTTTTCGTTTCGACGGCGTGACCAGTATGGTATATTGGGACCACGGCCTGGGCAAGGATTTCGGGGACTACAGCCTCTATTTCGACTCGGGCGTGGACGAAGACGCTCTCATCTATCTGGCTCTGGCAAACCGGCTCGTGCACGAGCTGCGCCCGCAGGCGATGACCATCGCGGAAGACGTATCCGGATTGGCCGGCTTGGCGGCCCCCTACGAGGCGGGCGGCATAGGCTTCGACTACAGGATGGCGATGGGAGTGAGCGACCATTGGATCAAGTGGATAAAGGAACGCAGGGACGAGGACTGGTCGATGGGGGAGATGTGGTGGGAACTGACCCGCAAGCGCGCGGACGAGAAGACCATCAGCTACGCGGAGTGCCACGACCAGGCTATGGTGGGCGACAAGACCATCATCTTCCGCCTGATGGACAAGGAGATGTACACCGGGATGAACATCGGCTCGCAGAATCTTGCCGTGGACCGGGGCGTCGCCCTCTCGAAGATGATAAAGCTCGTGACGGCCTGCACCGCAGGGGACGGCTATCTGACTTTTATGGGTAACGAGTTCGGCCACCCTGAGTGGATAGATTTCCCTCGCGAGGGGAACGGCTGGTCCTACAAATACGCGCGCCGGCAGTGGTCGCTTGCGGATTCGCAGTTTCTGCGCTACTCTCGTCTGGAAAGATTCGACGCCGCGATGATTTCGCTTGTCCGCAAATTCCGGCTGCTCACCTCCGCTGCAGAGCCGCTCATCGCGGATGAAGAGAAAAAAGTGTTGATATTCAAGCGTAAAACTTGTATTTTTGCATTCAATTTCCACCCGTCCGCCTCTTACACCGATTACGGCTTCGAGGCAGGCGGCGGGAAGTACCGTGTGGTGCTCGACACGGACGAGCCGCTCTACGACGGTTTCGGCCGGCTCCGTGCGGGCGAGGAGCACCTCTGCGTGGAAGGCAGGCTGTACCTGTACCTTCCGGCACGCTGTGCCATAGTGTTGGAACACATAACTGATTAATTGTATATGGCTTTTTTGAAATTCAACAAGTCCGAGCTGGTGAATCTCTCCTACTCGCTGAAAAGGGAGATAATCAGCGCCAACAGGACCGGAGCCTATTGCAACACTTCCATAGTGTTCTGCAATACAAGGCGTTACCACGGTCTTCTGGCAGCCGCTCTGGACCGCTTCGGAGGAGACAAGTTCCTGCTTCTCTCCGCGCTGGACGAGAGCCTGATCGTCGGCGGCAAGCAGTTCAATCTCGGAATTCACTGTTACGGGGACATCTATGAGCCCCGCGGACACAAGTATGTGGTGGATTTCCAGGCGGATCCTGTACCGTGCATAACCTACAAGGTCGGAGAGATCGTCTTCCGCAAGAGCGCTCTGCTGATGCCCGATGATGTTCAGGTCCTCATAAAATATGAGCTGCTGCACTCTCCGGCAAAGGCTACCGTGCAGCTTAAACCTTTCCTGGCATTCAGGAACATCCACGCCCTCACTCACCAGAATCAGGAGGCCGACACCTCCTTCTGCGAGATTCCGAACGGCGTCTCGTTCTGTCTGTACAGGAACTTCCCGACTCTGAACCTTCAGCTCAGCACCGGGAAATCCGCTTTCAGGAGTTTCCCTTACTGGTATAACGGGATTACCTATTCGGACGAGTACCGTCGCGGCTTCGACTGCCGCGAGGACCTCTTCGTGCCGGGCATCTTCGAGTTCTCGATGAAGGAAGGCGACTCCGTGGTCTTCTCCGCCTCCACCGGAGAGGTCCGTCCCGCCGGGTTGTCGCGCCGCTTCGCAGACACCGTTGCCAAGTGCCCGGAGATCAAGGCCGAGAGAGACCAGCTTCTGCGTTGCGCCAAGATTCTCATCTGCAACCACAACGGCCGCGAGAAGATAACGGCCGGCCTGACCTGGATGTACACCGGACTGCTCCGCGAGACTCTCCAGGCCCTCCCGGGACTGACGCTTTACGCGGACGGGAACACCCGCGAGTTCGAGACCATTCTGGACAATCTCATCGAGGACGAGCAGGAGCGCCTCTTCCGGCGGACTACTCAGGTCGAGGCCCCTCTGTATATGCCTATCGTGCTTCAGGAGTACATAGATGACTTCGGAGCGGACCCGGGCAGAATCTGGAAGAAATACGGACAGACCATAAAGGGCATAATCGAAAGCTATGCTCCGGGACGCAGGAAAGAAGTCTCCATGCAGCCGGGCGGCCTGCTCTGGGCCCAGATGGACGGCGTGGCTCTTTCCTGGATGAACGCCTACCTGAACGGCCGTCCGGTGACGGAAAGGGCCGGGTATCAGGTGGAGACGAACGCGTTCTGGTATAACGCCCTCTGCTTCGCGCTCGAGATGGAGGCGGAGTACGGACAGCCGGACCCGGAGTTCATCGGGACCTGGACTCCGGTGCGCGAGGCCGTGCAGAAGGGCTTTATGGATATGTTCTGGAATGCCCGGAACGGCTGCCTTGCCGACTATGTGGACAACGGGGGACAGAACGAAGAGATCCGTCCGAACCAGCTCTACGCCCTGTGGGTAAAGCATTCGCCGGTTCCGGAGGAGTATTACAGAAGCATCATCAGGGTGGTGGACAACGAGCTCCTCACCCGCCGCGGCATAAGGACTCTCTCCCCGAGGGATGTCAAGTACCGCGGAGTTTACGAGGGACCGCAGCCCGAAAGGGATCTCGCCTATCACCAGGGCTGTACGCGGCCGTTCCTGCTCGAACCTTACGTGGACATCTGCTTCAGAGTGAAAGGCCCGTCCTTCTGGAACAAGGCGCAGTGGCTGACAGAAGGCTTCTATGAGGATCTCGGGGTGCACGGAGTGGGCGCATTCTCTGAGCTCTACGACGGAGATCCGCCTCACGAGCCTCACGGAGCCATCTCTTCAGCCCTCAGCACGGCGGCCCTTCTGGCGGTGGATTATGCGATGAACAGATTTAAGGAAAAGGAGGAGTCATTATGAGAGTTCTGATGTTCGGCTGGGAGTTCCCGCCTCATATCGCCGGCGGTCTGGGTACTGCCTGCGAGGGAATCGTGAAAGGGCTTGCGCATAACGGCGTGGAGACTTTCTTCGTGATGCCTTATGCTTCGGGCGACGAGGACAGCAGCGCCACCACCATCATAAACGCCAGCGACGTGACTCCGGACAGCACCGCTTCGGATTTCGATGACTATATGGACAAAGTCCGGTTCTGCCACGTGGACTCGAACCTCGTCCCTTATATGGACCCGGACGAGTACTACTCGGCCATCGAGAAGATGAAGAAAGAGGGGACGCTCCACACCGCTGTGGGCTTCGGCCAGAAATTCCGCTTCTCCGGACGCTACGGCGCGAACCTTATGGAAGAAGTCGCACGCTACGCTATGGTGGCGGGCACCATAGCCAGAGAGCGTCAGGGGCAGTTCGATGTCATACACGCGCACGACTGGCTGACCTATCCGGCCGGCATAGCGGCGAAGCAGGTAAGCGGCAAGCCCCTTGTGGTCCACGTCCACGCCACTTCCTATGACCGTGGCGATGAGCACCACATCGACACCAGGGTGCTCGACATAGAGAAGCGTGGGATGCTCGCGGCAGACCGCGTTGTGACGGTGAGCGACCTTACCAGAAACATAGTCATAAACAAATACGGCATCGACCCCGCGAAGGTCATCACCGTACATAACGCCGTGGATTTCAGCGGCAGGGAAGATTTCAAGGCCGAAAGGGGAGTGAAAGACAAGGTAGTGACTTTCCTCGGCCGCATCACTTTCCAGAAAGGACCCGAGTACTTCATCGAGGCGGCGGCGAAAGTCCTCAAGCGGACTGACCACGTCCGCTTCGTGATGGCGGGAAGCGGCGATATGATGAACCGCTGCATCCGTCAGGTGGCGCGCCTGGGCATATCCGACCGCTTCCATTTCACGGGCTTCCTCCGGGGGGCCGATGTCCAGAAGATGTTCGCCCTCTCCGATGTCTATATAATGCCGTCAGTGTCAGAGCCTTTCGGCATCTCTCCGCTGGAGGCGATGCGCGCGGGCGTGCCGTCCGTCATTTCCAAGCAGTCCGGCGCCGCCGAAGTGCTGAGATACGCCTTCAAGGTGGACTTCTGGGATGTGGACGCTCTCGCGGATGACATCTACGCCCTCCTCAGCTATCCGGCCCTCTCCGATTTCGCAAACAGAAAAGGCTGCGAAGAAGTGAACAGGCTGAAATGGAATGTGGCTACGGCCAAGTTGAAGAAAGTTTACGAATCACTAACACCTACGATATGAAACAGAATATTTGTCTTTACTTCCAGGTACATCAGCCTACAAGACTGAGACAGTACAGATTTTTCGATATAGGCAAGGATTCTCATTATTATGATGACTTCACCGACCGCACCATAATGCGCCGCGTGGCTCAGAAATGCTACCTTCCTATGAACAGGATTCTTCTCGACGCCATCAAGGCCCACAAGGGAAGTTTCAAGGTGACATTCTCCATAACGGGCACCGCCCTGGACCAGTTCGCCCGGTACGCTCCCGAGGTGATCGACAGCTTCAAGGCCCTCGCTGACACGGGCTGCGTGGAGTTCCTCGCCGAGACCTATTACCATTCGCTCAGCTCGCTCGCCTCCGAGGCCGAGTTCAGACATCAGGTCCTCAAGCACAAGGCGGCCATCGAATCCTGCTTCGGCGTAAGCCCGAAGGCCTTCCGCAATACCGAGCTCATCTACTCCGACGCCATCGGCTATCAGGTCTATGATATGGGCTTCAAGACTATGCTCACCGAAGGGGCCAGGCACATAATGGGCTGGAGAAGTCCGGATTTCGTCTACAGCTGCGACGTTCAGCCACGTCTGAAACTCCTGCTGCGCAATTATTCCCTCAGCGACGACATCGCGTTCCGTTTCTCGGACAGAAACTGGGGCGAGTGGCCTCTGACCTGTGAGAAATTCCTGTCCTGGATGAAGGCTTCCGAGGGTGACATCCTGAATCTCTTTATGGACTACGAGACTTTCGGAGAGCACCAGAGCGAGGACAGCGGCATATTCGAGTTTATGAAGCACCTGCCCGAGACCGTCCTCGCCGACGGCGGATTCAGTTTCGTGACCCCGTCCGGCGCAGCCGCGAGACTCCGCCCGGTAGGTCCGCTTTCCGTCCCGGAGGCCATCTCCTGGGCCGACGAGGAGAGGGATGTATCGGCCTGGCTCGGAAACGAGCTGCAGCAGGATGCCTTCAACAAGCTCTACGCCCAGACCGAGAAGCTCTCCATCCTGAACGACGCCGCCCTCTGGGAAGAGTTCGGCCGTCTGCAGGAGAGCGACCATCTCTATTATATGTGTACCAAATTCTTCTCCGACGGAGAAGTCCATCAGCGTTTCAACCCTTACGACACCCCTTATGAGGCCTTCATAAATTATATGAACGTCCTCAGCGACTTCATCATAAGAGTGGACAACGCCCTCGCCGAGAGAAGATAAAAGCTATATATGTCAGAAACAACCTATACCCCAGACTATCTGTTCGAGGTAAGCTGGGAAGTCTGTAACAAGGTCGGCGGCATCTATACGGTGATTTCTACCAAGGCCCTGTACCTTAACTCCATCCTGGGCAGGCATCATATCCTCATCGGCCCGGACGTATGGATGGAAACCGGAAATAATCCCGATTTCGAGGAGGATCCCGCACTGTACCGGAATTGGAGGCAGCAGGCTGCCTCCGAGGGCATCCGCGTGAGGGTCGGACGCTGGAACGTGCCCGGCAGGCCGACGGCTATCCTGGTGGACTACAAGCAGTTCCTGCCTCAGCAGAACGAGCTGCTCACCGAGTACTGGAAGCGCTTCGGCGTGGATTCCCTCACGGGGAACTGGGACTACAAGGAAGCGGCGCTCTTCGGCTATGCGGCCGGAAAGGTCATAGAGAGCTTCTACCGCTCGAATCTCCTCGCCTCCGACAAGGTGGTGGCGCAGTTTCACGAGTGGCAGTCCGGAGCCGGCCTGCTCTATCTGAAATACAAGGAACTCCCCATCGCTACGGTCTTCACGACCCACGCGACTATGATGGGACGCTGCATCTGCAGCAACAACCTTCCGCTCTACGGCCACCTCACCGAGTATAACGGAGATGAGATGGCGGCCCGTTTCGGTGTGGTCGCCCGCCACTCGCTCGAGAAGATCTCGGCTCAGAACGCCGATGTCCTCACCACCGTCAGCTCGGTCACCGCACAGGAATGCCATCAGTTCTACGGCCGGTATGTGGACATAGTGACTCCCAACGGCTTCGAAGACAGCTTCACTCCCTCGGGCGATGAGCAGTATGGCGCGAAGCGCAAGGCTGCGCGCCGCCGCCTGCTGGATGTAGCTGCGGCCATGACCGGGACTCCTGTCTCGGACGACACTGTATTGGTGGGCATAGGCGGCCGCTACGAGTACCACAACAAAGGCATCGATGTTTTCATCGACGCCCTCGCGTCCCTGAAAAACAGCCTCTACAGCGGCACTCCTGTGGTCGCGTTCATAATGATCCCTTCGGGGCACAACGGCCCCGACAAGGACCTGCTCCGCAAGCTTTCCGGGGCGGGGGCGGAGCAGTACACCACCCAGGTCTCGCACGCCCTGATGAATCCCGAGTGGGATATCATCAGCCGCCGCCTCTGTGAAGTGGGCCTGCGGAATCTTCCGGAAGACAGGGTCAAGGCGCTCTTCATCCCGTCCTACCTCAACGGCAATGACGGCATCTTCAACATGTCGTACTACGACCTTATGGTGGGTCTCGATGCTACCGTGTTCCCATCCTACTACGAGCCTTGGGGCTATACTCCGCTCGAGAGTCTCGCGTTCGGCATACCGACTCTCACCACCGGCCTGGCCGGTTTCGGCGTGTGGGTGAAGGAAAAATACCCGTCCTCCCATCCGGGCATCACCATCGTGGAACGCAGCGATGAGAATTATTCCGATGTGGTCACGGCCGTGCAGGCGCGCCTCTGCGAGATAGCCTCCCTCGACAAGGAGGGAAGGGCCGCGTATCACAAGTCTGCCCGTGACGTGGCAGACATCGCCCTGTGGGAGAATCAGATAAAGTATTACAATGAGGCTTACAGCCTCGCGATAGAGAAAGTAGTGTCCCATCCGGAGATGTATCCGGTGGATAAAGAAGATATAAAAATGGAATTTAACAAAATGACGATCGACTCTCCGACCTGGAAGAGTGTAATGGTGACGCGTCACCTCCCCGAAGCTCTTTCAGGACTGGAAACTCTCTGCAAAAACCTCTGGTGGTGCTGGAATGACAGCGCCAAGGCCCTCTTCAAAAGCATCGACCCTGACCTGTGGAGCATATCCGGGCACAACCCTATGTATATCCTGGACCAGGTGAGCATAAAGAAGTTCCAGGCCCTGGCGAAGAATCAGGCTTTTCTGGGCAGACTCAAGTCGGTGATGGACGAGTTCGATACATATATGGCGGAGAAGAGCAAGCGCACAGACCCTTCCATAGCCTATTTCTGTATGGAATACGGTCTGGACACCTCTCTGAAGATCTACTCCGGAGGCTTGGGTATCCTTGCAGGAGACTACCTGAAGGAGACGAGCGATATGAATGTGAATCTCACGGCTGTGGGTTTCCTGTACAGATACGGCTATTTTACCCAGAAGCTTACCTCTTACGGCGACCAGGTCGCCGAGTATGAGCCGCAGGACTTCCTCAAGATTCCTGTCCAGCCCGTAAAGGATGCCGAGGGCAACTGGGAGACCGTCGCCGTGGCTTTCCCCGGCCGGACGGTGACAGCGCGGATCTGGAAAGTGGCGGTCGGCAGGACTGACCTGTATCTGCTCGATACCGACTTCGAGGCTAATCTTCCGGAGGACCGCCAGATCACCCATCAGCTCTACGGCGGAGACTGGGAGAACCGTCTCAAGCAGGAGATTCTCCTCGGCATCGGCGGGATACGTGCCATCCGCAAGCTGGGAATCCGGGCCGGGATATATCACTGCAACGAAGGTCACGCCGCATTCACCGGTCTGGAGAGACTCCGCGAATACGTACAGAACGACAATCTCGGCTATCTCGAGGCTCTGGAGGTAGTGAGGGCTTCATCCCTTTTCACCACCCACACTCCTGTACCGGCCGGACACGATGCCTTCGACGAGGGCCTGCTCCGCAAGTATCTGGGGCATTACCCGGACCTTCTGAAAATCGACTGGACCACTATGATGGGGCTCGGAAAGCTTCACGCCGAAGACTTCAACGAGAAATTCTCCATGAGCATCCTCGCCGCGAACGTCTCGCAGAACATAAACGGCGTCTCGATGCTGCACGGCAAGGTGAGCCGCGACATCTTCGCGAATATGTATCCGGGATACCTGCCGGAGGAGCTGGGCAACATCACCTACGTCACTAACGGAGTCCACTATCCGACCTGGACGGCGAAAGAGTGGAAGGTCCTGCACGCCTCGGTCTTCGGAGATGAGTTCGCCACGCATCATTATGACAGGAAGTGCTTCGAGGGTGTGTACAAGATAAGCGACTCCCAGATCTGGGATGTCCGCCGCCTCCTGAAGAAGGAACTCATCCGCAACATCAGAGTGCGCATCTCCGACCCTCAGAAGACGAACCATTACTCGCCGCGACAGATAGTCACCATCTCCGAGACTCTCCGGGACGATATCCTCACCATCGGTTTCGCCCGTCGTTTCGCGACCTATAAGAGAGCGACCCTTCTTTTCTCCGATCTCGACAGGCTCGATGCCATCGTGAATAACCCGAAACGTCCGGTGCAGTTCGTCTTCGCCGGCAAGGCCCATCCGGCCGACAAGGCGGGGCAGGACCTCATCAAGCAGATCGTGGAGATTTCGAAGCAGGACCGCTTCATAGGCAAGATAGTCTTCGTTCCGGGCTACGACATCACCCTCGCCAAGCGTATGGTGCAGGGTGTGGATGTGTGGATGAACAACCCTACACGCCCTCAGGAGGCTTCCGGAACCTCGGGAGAGAAGGCCTCGATGAACGGAGTGATGCACTTCTCCGTGCTCGACGGCTGGTGGGTCGAGGGCTATAAGGAAGATGCCGGCTGGGCTCTGCCTCAGGAAAGGACCTACGATGACCAGAACTACCAGAACGAGCTGGACTCCGCCACCATCTACAATATCATCGAGAACGAGATAGCTCCCGCCTATTATGACACGGATGAGAGCGGACTCTCTTCCCGCTGGATAAGCTACATAAAGAACACCGTAGCGCAGGTGGCCTGCAACTTCACCACGAACCGTATGCTCACGGACTATCTGAACCGGTACTATCTGCCTCAGAGCGAGCGAAGCGGCAAGCTCGTGGCCGACGACTACAGGCTGGCCCGTCAGATCGCCGACTGGAAGAAGCACGTGCGCCGTCAGTGGCAGAATCTCGAAGTGGTTTCCTACACCAGGCCTGACGCATCCCTGGAGCTTTCCGAAAAGAACGAGCTCAAGGCCGATCTGGTCCTGAATCTCGGCGATATGCAGCCGGAGGAGATCGGTGTGGAGATGCTCTTCGTCACTTCAGACGCAAAGGGCAGGCAGCACATCTGCGAGCGCATAGAGCTCGGACTCCTGGAGTCAGGCGAAGGCACAGCGCATTTCCACGCGTCCATCCTGCCGGAAAGGCCGGGTATGTATCAGGTAGCTACGAGAATATATCCTAAGAACAGCCTTCTTCCGCACCGGCAGGATTTCCCTCTTGTGAAATGGCTGTAGTCGCTACCGGCTTTTTCGACGGGGTCCATCTGGGCCATCGGCGTGTCATCGATACACTCGTCTCTTTTGCCCGCAGCCGGGGGGAGGCGAGTGTCGTCGTGACATTCTGGCCCCATCCGCGCACGGTCCTTCAGAACGGAGCGCGCGAGCTCAGGCTCCTCACTTCCCTTCAGGAGAAAAAGGACATCCTCCTTTCCCTCGGGGTGGACAGGATAGAGGTGCTGGATTTCTCCAGAGAGTTCAGCCGTCTGACCGCAGAAGAGTATCTGAGGAGTGTGGTGAAGGAAAGGCTCGGCGGCACGGCTGTGGTCGCGGGCTATGATAACCGCCTCGGAGCGGACCAGTGCGGCCCTGACGGCATCGCCTCACTTGCCGCGAGTCTCGGCCTGGAATGCCTGACAGTGGAGCGCTTCGGCGCGGAAGACGCGAAGATATCCTCCACAAGCATCAGGACGGCACTTGCCGAAGGCCGCGTGGATGATGCTGCGAGGATGCTGGGACGCCCCTACTCGCTGCACGGAGTGGTCGTGGCGGGCAACCGTCTCGGGCGCACCATAGGATTCCCTACTGCCAATATGCAGCTCTACGAGCCGCTCAAGCTCCTTCCGGGCAACGGCGTGTACTGCGTCGGAGTCGAGACGCTCGGCTGTCATTTCCGGGGGATGTGCAACATAGGCCTGCGGCCGACGGTATCTTCCGCCTCGGTCCGCACGATAGAGACCCATATATTCGATTTCGACGAGCAGATCTACGGTCTGGACATACGCATTTCATTCTTACGCAAGATCCGCGACGAGCGCCGCTTCGGCTCTCTGGAAGAACTTAAAGCCCGTCTTGAGAAAGACAGGCTTGATTGTCAGCAGCTGCAGGAGGAGCTGCCGTAGGGGGGGGGTAGGCATCCGCTATCGGAGCAGCTTGTCCAGATGCTTTCTCAGGGCTTTCTCGCCGTCGAGCTTTTCTGTCATAATCTCCCCGTCCACTATCATATAGCTGGCCGGCAGACGGGTCACATTGTAGAGCGACGTGGCTACGCCGGAGTTGTCGAAGAGGTTCACCCACTCAAGCTTCTGATTCTTCACCACGCTGGCCCAGAGCGGCTTGTCCGAGCCGACCGCGACCGCGACCACCTGGAGTCCGCGGCCGCGATAGTCTTCGTAGAGCGGCCGGAGCACGTCAGTGTTGAAGAGCTTCTGTGAGGCATCCGACGGATTCCAGAAATACAGGATGATGACCTTCGAGTCCACATCGCTGAGAGTGACCTTCTCTCCCTTCGTGTCCGGCAGAGTGAAATCCGGGAATCCGAGCTCCTTCGCGGTGCTCACGCGCGCATTCAGGCTCAGTATCTCCTCGCGCCTTGCAGTCTCCCGCTCCAGAGCCTTGACGTACTTCGAGTCCGGATAGAGCTTCGCAAGTGAATCCGTCACGTTCCTGAAATGCAGCGCGTCCGTAGTCTGGCTGAAGATAGGGAACTCGGAGTTGAGGTTCTGATAGAGAACGGGTATGCAGGTAAGCGACCCCGTATTCTCCATAATGTATTTCACGCATTTGCGGTAATAGGCGACATAGAGCTTCGAGAGTTCCTCACTCGTGGACGCCGCGGACATCTTTGCGGAGAAATCACGGAAATCATTCTCTATCCCGATCAGCGCGGCGCTCTCCTCGGAGCCTTCCACGCTGCAATGCCCGAGAGTGTCGGTGCTGACCCTCACCGCATCGCCGCAGCTCAGAAGGAGCGATGCGATCTTCGTGTCCTTATAGAAAAGATACACGAACTCCGGCTGCCCCGGCTCGACCTCCACCCTGCCGCTGAAGTGTCCCGAAGGATCGGTGCGCAGAGTGTCGAGAGTCGTGTAAGTGTTCAGATTCAGCAGCTTGACCACGACATCCTTGTCGGGAGCTCCGGCAAGCGTACCTTCTATCTTAGCCTCGTTGCGGCCGCAGGAGGCTGCGGCCAATGCGGCCAATCCCACCAGGGCCACAGTTCTAAAGATTCTCATATTCTCTTAAAATGGATTCTGCGATAGTTTTCTTTTCTTCATCCGTGACGACGGGCCTGGTCTTGCGGAAATCCAGATCCCCTTCACTCTGAAGCGGCACGAGGTGGATATGAGTGTGCGGGACCTCCATCCCGAGCACTGCGACACCGACCCTTTTGCAAGGCACCGCGGCCTTCAGGGCGATGGCGACCTTGCGTGCGAACGCCCACAGGCCTTCGTAGGTCTTCTCGTCGAGATGGAAGATGTAGTCGTCCTCCACGTGCTTCGGAATCACGAGAGTGTGACCCTTGGCGAGGGGGCTGGCATCCAGGAAAGCATAGTAATGCTCATCCTCCGCAACCTTGTACGAAGGGATTTCGCCGTTGGCGATCCGGGTGAAAATAGTGGCCATATATCTCTTCTAAAGGGAAATCTCCAGAATCTTGAACTTCATAATGCCCGAAGGGACCTTCGCTTCCACGGTCTCTCCGGCCTTGTGGCCGAGGAGAGCCTTTGCGATAGGAGTGGTGGAGGCGAGCTTTCCCTTGCTGAAATCAGCTTCGGTCTCACCCACGATGGTGAACTCCATAACGCGCTTGAGCGAGAGATTCTCCACCTTTACGCGGTTCATGATCTGGACCTTTTCGGTGCCTATCAGCGACTCGTCGATCACCTTGGCGTTAGCCACGAGATTCTTGAGCTTGGCGATTCTGACCTCGAGAAGGCCCTGTGCCTCTCTGGCCGCGTCATATTCAGCATTCTCCGAGAGGTCGCCCTTTTCCCGGGCTTCCGCAATCGCCGCCGAGATGACGGGGCGCTGCGCGAGCGCCTCGGAGAGTTCCTTCTTCAGCTTTTCGAGACCTTCAGCGGTCATATAATGTACTTCTGCCATAACAAGTGCAATAAAAATAACTGGCAATCTCCTCTCACGGGGGAGCCTTACCAATTAACCTTTAAACTAATAACTAAAAAAACGTGAGTCCTGTCTGCAAGTGACAGAACCCTTCGTCACCGCAAAGATACGAATATTTTTTCAGAGAGAGAAAATATCCTTCGGGGGGATGATGAAAAATTACTAATTTTGCGCTCTGAAAAAAGCAGAGGCAGGATGGACACACCTACACAGTTCCCCGTCGAGGCGTGGAGCGGGCAGCGCACCCCGTTCTACTGCTATGACGTGGGGCTGCTCCGCAGGACTCTCGCGCGAGCTCTCCGCTGCGCTTCGGTACGCGACAGGTTCAAGCTCCACTATGCCATAAAGGCAAACTTCAACCCCCGCATACTCACCATCATAGCCTCCTCCGGGATGGGCGCGGACTGCGTCAGCGGAGGCGAGATCGCATCGGCCCTGCGAGCCGGGTTCCCCCCGGAGGACATCTTCTTCGCGGGAGTGGGCAAGCGCGACGACGAGATAGAATTCGCCCTGCGAAGCGGCATAGGCCGCTTCAATGTCGAATCCTTCGAGGAGCTGGAAGTCATAGAGGAGATAGCCTCCGGGATGGGCCTCATCGCGCCCGTGAGTTTCCGTGTGAACCCTGACGTGGGAGCCCATACCCTCGCCGGAATCACCACCGGACTCGCAGAAAACAAATTCGGCATAGAGTGGGAGAGGATCCCCGAAGCCATACGGGCGGCCCTGAATCTGAGCCATATACAGTTCCTCGGGCTGCATTTTCACATCGGCTCTCAGATTCTGGATATGACCGATTTCGGGACTCTGTGCACTCGCTACGATCAGATAGCCGGGACTCTGGAGAGTGAGGGCCTTCCGCTGGGGGACATAAATGTCGGGGGAGGTCTGGGTATAGATTATGCCCACCCCTGCGAGCATCCTATGGCAGATTTCGAAAGCTATTTCGGGACCTACGCCGCATCTCTGCGGCGCCGTCCGGGGCAGATGGTGCACTTCGAGCTCGGCCGCAGCATCGTGGGGCCGTGCGGCACTCTCATCTCCCGCGTCCTCTATGTCAAGCGGGGTCACAGCAGGGATTTCGCCATCATCGACGGCAGTATGACCGAGCTCATCCGTCCGGCCCTCTATCACGCGAAGCAGCAGATAGAGAACCTCTCCTCGGAAGAAACGCCTCAGCTCTACGATGTGGTGGGCCCGGTATGCGAGAGCTCTGACGTGTTCGGCAAGGATGTGCTCCTGAGCCGCTGCCACAGAGGGGATTTCATAGCGGTGCGCAGCTCCGGGGCCTACGGGGAGTCGATGGCTTCAGGGTATAACTGCCACCCTCTTCCGCCTTCAGTATTTATAAATGAGGAGTCATTTGACACAGCTTCAGAATTATGACAGCAGCAATAGTCGGTGCAAGCGGCGCAGTCGGACAGGAGTTCCTGCGCGTGCTTCAGGAAAGGGATTTCCCTGCAGAGCAGATCAGGCTTTTCGGTTCCGCACGCAGTGCGGGACGCTCTTATACGTTCCGAGGGAAGTCCCTCACCGTCAAGGAGTTGAAGCATAACGACGACTTCCGGGGCGTGGACTTCGCCTTCACTTCCGCCGGAGCGGGAGTCTCCCGGGAGTTCGCTGAGACGATAACCCGCCACGGAGCCATAATGATAGACAACTCCAGCGCCTTCCGTATGGATGACGACGTGCCTCTGGTCGTGCCTGAGGCCAATCCCGAGGATGCGCTGACCCGCCCTCGCGGCATCATCGCGAACCCCAACTGCACGACCATCCAGATGGTGGTCGCCCTTATGGCGATAGAGAGGCTGTCGCATATCCGCCGCGTCCACGTGGCCACCTATCAGGCGGCGAGCGGAGCCGGCGCGCAGGCTATGGCCGAGCTGGAACAGCAGTACCGGCAGCTGCTTGCGGGCGAGCAGGTCAAGGTGGAGAAATTCCCTTATCAGCTGGCCTATAATCTTATCCCCCAGATAGATGTGTTTACCGATGACGGCTACACGAAGGAGGAGATGAAGATGTATAACGAGACCCGCAAGATAATGCACAGCGACATCCGCGTGAGCGCCACCTGCGTGAGGGTGCCGGCACTGCGCAGCCATTCGGAGAGCATCTGGGTGGAAACTGAGAGTCCTGTGAGCGTCGAGCAGGCCCGCGAGGCATTCGCGGCAGCCCCGGGAGTCGTCCTGATGGACGATCCCGCCCGGAAGCAGTACCCTATGCCGCTGTATCTTGCCGGCAAGGACCCTGTCTATGTCGGGCGCATCCGCAAAGACCTGACAGCTGACTGCGGCCTGACATTCTGGATCGTCGGCGACCAGATCCGCAAGGGCGCCGCCCTGAACGCGGTCCAGATAGCCGAGTACCTCATCTCCCGCTGAGCCTGCCGAAGCACCGGGGGGGGGGGATTGCCGGTCGGGGCCGGCAATGACGTGAGGTCGGGGCCGGCAATGACGGTTTTCGTCACGCGCGCCCTTCTTTCCGTCACGCCCGACGTGATCGGGCGTCTTGCTCTTCGTCACGCCCGACGTGATCGGGCGTCTTTTGCTGCCGGGGGGGGATTGCCGGTCGGGGCCGGCAATGACGTGAGAGCGGGGCCGGCAATGACGGTTTCCGCACGCGCTCCTAAATCATCTTCTTCCCCACCGTCGCGACGAACTGTTTCAGGTAGAAAGGCTCGAAATAGGCGGTATCCCGCAGGTTCTGCTTCTCCCACTCGGCCAGAGCCGGGCGGAGCATAGCGGAAGCCTTGGGACAGCATTGGACGAAGTCCAGACGGGAAGAATGTCCGGCGGAGAGCGTCTCCCTGCATTTCAGCGCTCCGTCGCCGAGAAGCAGCACGCTGCCCTCGCCGTCGAGATACCCCTCGAAACTCCCGGGGCCTATGACTTGCGGCAGGGTCGGAGTAAGCTGCTCGCCCTCAGGCGAAAAGACGGCGGTATAGACTTCCATCCGCCTCGCGTCGATCATCGGGATGATGTAGCGGCAGTCCGGCTGCACGAGCCCCTCACCTGCCGCCTGCGCCGCGAGAACGTCGAGCGTCCCCACGGCGAGCAGCGGGATTCCGGCTCCGAAGCACAGGCCTTTCGCGGTGGAGACTCCCACCCGCAGTCCGGTATAGGACCCGGGGCCCATACTGACGCAGACCGCATCGCACTCCTTCACGCTCCACCCCTGAGCATCGAGAAGCTCCTTTATGAACGGAGCGGTGAGAGCGGCCTGGGAACGCGGCTGCCCGCTCTCGCGGTATGCAACTATGCGCCCGTCTTCCGCAAGAGCGGCAGAGCAGAGGGCGGTGGCTGTCTCTATGAGTATCAGTCTTGGCATAAGCTATATAAGATAAAGCACAAGTGGGCCGCAGCATCCTACATCGCCGCCGCCGCCCCGTCCGCGAAGAGCTTCTTCAGATACGGGAACACGGCATCCGCGAAATCCTTCAGCCCCGAATACATAAATGACGAGTCCAGACTCTCCCGGCTGACTAGCCCGAGGGAGCCGTTCAGCGTGTCGAAAAGAGTGACTGCAAGTCCCAGCACGAGGGCCGTCTTCAGCAGGGCGAAAACCAGACCCAGTAGGCGGTTCAGCCAGCCCAGCATAGCGATGCGGATGACTCCGCTTATGAGCTTGCCCACCAGGAAGAGCAGCACGACCGCGACGATGATTATGAGGGTGAAGCAGATGATGTTCACTATTTTCGCGTCCATCTCCAGATATCCTGCCGCCCACTCGCCCAGAGTCCCGCCGAAACGGTAGGCCAGCCAGGCTCCGATGATTATGGATAGCAGAGCAGCTAACTGCTCGACAAACCCCTTGCTGAGGCCCCTGAAGACCGCAGGGATGAAGCAGATGAGAAGAATGATGTCCGGGATGCTCATAAACATTGACAAAAAAGTGAATAATCGCTATCTTTGCGGCTTAAATGCAGTGCAAAAGTATTAAAAAAATATGAGTTTCAAAGAGTACAAGGGACTGGATCTGGTCGCGGTGGGCACGCAGATGCTCTCCGAGTGGAAAAAGCAGCACGCGTTCGAGAGATCGCTCCGCTTGAGGGAAGGCGCACCGGAATTCATCTTCTTCGAGGGACCTCCTTCCGCGAACGGTATGCCCGGCATCCATCACGTGATGGCACGTTCCATAAAGGACACCATCTGCCGCTACAAGACGCAGACCGGCTACAAGGTGAGCCGCCGCGCCGGCTGGGACACCCACGGACTGCCCGTGGAGATCGGTGTGGAGAAGAAACTCGGCATCCATAAGGAAGACATCGGAAGCAAGATAAGCGTTCAGGAGTATAACCGCACCTGCCGCACCGAAGTTATGAAATATACCCGCGAGTGGGAGAATATGACGGACAGGATAGGCTACTGGGTGGATATGAAAGACCCGTACATCACCTATGACAACCGCTACATCGAGACACTCTGGTACCTGCTGAGGAAGATATACGACAAGGGACTGCTCTACAAGGGCTATTCCATCCAGCCGTATTCTCCGTCCGACGGCACCGGTCTGAGCTCCCACGAGCTGAACCAGCCCGGCTGCTACAAGGACGTGACCGACACTACCGCGACCTGCCAGTTCGAGGTGGAGGGCGAGCGGGACCTTTACTTCCTCGCCTGGACGACCACTCCGTGGACTCTCCCGTCCAACACCGCACTCTGCGTCGGCCCTGACATCGACTACGTGAAAGTCCGCGCGACTAACCCTTACTCCGGCCGCGAGGCGACATACATCGTGGCTGAGGATCTGGTGGAGAGCGTCTTCGGAAGCAAGATCCCTCACGAAGTCCTGCCCGGCACCCTGAAGGGCACCCGGTTCGAGGGGATGCGTTACCGCCAGCTCATACCTTGGTTCAAGCCTCTCGAAGGCGACGCGTTCAGAGTGATCCTCGGCGACTACGTCTCCACTGAGGAGGGAACCGGCATCGTGCACATCGCTCCGACCTTCGGCGCTGACGACAAGAGAGTGGCCGAAGCCTCCGGCATACCTCCGATGATGGTCCTCGACCGGGACGGCAAGCGTCAGGCCCAGGTGGACCGCGAGGGCCGTTTCTTCCGTCTGGAAGACCTCGACCCCGAATACGTCCGCACGAACGTCGCCGCGAGCTACAGCGAGTTCGCCGGCCGCTACGTGAAGAACGCCTTCGACGACACTCTCCCGAAGGACGCTCCGACCCTCGACATCGACCTCTGCGTGATGCTCAAGTCCGAGGGCAAGGCGTTCAAGATCCAGAAGCACGTCCACAGCTACCCTCACTCCTGGCGTACCGACAAGCCTGTACTCTACTTCCCGCTCGACGCGTGGTTCATCCGGACCACCGCCGTAAAAGACAGAATGGTCGCTCTGAACAAGCAGATCACCTGGAAGCCGGCCTCAACGGGCACCGGCCGTTTCGGCCAATGGCTTGAGAACATCCAGGACTGGAACCTGTCCCGCAGCCGCTTCTGGGGCACTCCGCTCCCGATCTGGCGCACGGAGGACGGCAAGGAGCAGATATGCATAGGCTCAGTCAAAGAGCTTTACGATGAGATGGACAAGGCTGTCGCCGCCGGCCTTATGAAGAGCAACACCTTCCGCGACTCAGGGTTCGACCCCTCCGACATGTCGAAGGAGAATTACGACAGGATCGACCTCCACCGCCCTTATGTGGACAATATAGTCCTGGTTTCCGGGACCGGAAGGCCGATGCGCAGAGAGGCCGACCTTATCGACGTATGGTTCGATTCCGGCTCTATGCCTTACGCCCAGGAGGGGCTCAGAGGCAAGGACTCCGACAAGTTCGGCTGCACCGCCGACTTCATCGCCGAGGGCGTGGACCAGACACGCGGCTGGTTCTATACCCTTCACGCCATACACACTATGGTAAGCGACACCCCGGCTTTCCGGACAGTGATTTCGAACGGTCTCGTGCTCGACAAGAACGGGGACAAGATGAGCAAGCGTCTGGGCAACGCCGTGGACCCGTTCCTGGAGCTCGACAAGTTCGGCCCCGACGCCCTGCGCTGGTATATGCTGACCAACGCCCAGCCTTGGGACAATCTGCGTTTTGACGAGGCGGGAGTGGATGAGGTGCGCCGAAAATTCTTCGGAACTCTCTATAACACATACTCCTTCTTCGCGCTCTATGCAAATGTGGACGGTTTCGACCTCTCACGCGAGGCCGTTCCGTACGCGCAGCGTCCCGAGATCGACCGCTGGATCATCTCCAGGCTGAATTCTCTCGTGCGTGACGTGAAGGCGGCCTATGAGGACTACGACATCACCACCGCAGGCCGTCTGATTCAGGACTTCATCTGCGACCACGTCTCGAACTGGTATGTGCGCCTGAACCGCAAACGCTTCTGGGGAGGGACATTGGACGCGAGCAAGCTCGCGGCCTATCAGACTCTGCACGAGGTGCTGGTGAAGACTGCCGTGCTCTCCGCCCCGATCGCGCCTTTCTATATGGACAGGCTCTGGAGGGACCTCACGGGCGGCGAGTCCGTGCATTTCGCGCTGATGCCTTCCGCCGACTCCGCTCTCATAGACGAGGACCTGCAGGAGCGGATGGAGCTGGCGCAGAAGGCTACTTCGATGGTGCTCGCGCTGCGCCGCAAGGTAAACATAAAAGTGCGGCAGCCGCTCTCGAAGCTCATCATTCCGGTGCTCTCCGAGGGGCTGCGCGTTCAGCTGGAGGCTGTCAAGTCCATCATACTCAACGAAGTGAATGTGAAGGAGGCGGAGTTCATCTCCGACACCGCCGGCATCATAACGAAGAAGATCAAGCCTAACTTCAAGACTCTCGGCAAGGTTTACGGCAAGCGGATGAAGGAGATAGCCGGCGCGTTCGCTCAGATGGACCAGCAGACCATCGGCGCCATTCAGGTCGCGGAGTCGCAGTCCCTGGACTATGTGCTTTCACTGCCTGGCGGTGAGGTGCGGCTGCGCCCCGGCGACTACGAGATTTCCTCCGAGGATATGCCGGGCTGGCTCGTGACTTCCGAGGGTGCGCTTACCATCGCGCTCGATATCGAAGTCAGCGACTCCCTTCGCAGCGAAGGCATTGCGCGCGAGCTGGTGAACCGCATACAGAATATCCGCAAGGACAGCGGCTTCGATGTCACCGACAAGGTTACAGTGGAGATCTACGCCGGCGAGCAGGACAGCGCCCTGATAGGGGCCGCCCTCCGGGATTTCGGAGAGTATCTCGCTTCCCAGACACTCGCCCGCGGCATCACCCTCAAGAGCCTCCCGCAAGCGGGGCAGGATGCTCTCGAGGTGGAATGGGACAGCCCTCTGAAGATAAAAGTCACAAGGATTTACTAAAACTTACATACTATGGCAGAAGATAACAGAACACGTTACAGTGATGAGGAACTGGCCGAATTCAAGGTCATAATCCTCGATATGCTGGAGAAGGCGAAGGCGGAGTACAACACTCTGCGCGGTGCGGTGATGCGCACTTCGAGCAATGACACCGAGGACACCTCCCCTTCTTTCAAGACGGTGGAGGATGACGGAGCGAATCAGCTCTCCAAGGAAGAGTCCAGTCAGCTGGCCCAGAGGCAGTACAAGTTCATCCAGAATCTGGAGGCTGCGCTGGCCCGCATAGAGAACAAGACCTACGGAATCTGCCGCGTCACGGGCAAGCTCATCCCTAAGGAGAGACTTCGTCTGGTGCCTCACGCCACTCTGACCGTCGAGGCGAAGGAGAAGCTCTCGAAGAAATAGTCTATGAAGCTTTCGACGGGGAAGAGGCTTGTGCTTCTGGCGGTGATTCTGGTAGCCATCGACCAGGCCATAAAGATTGCCGTCAAGACCGGTATGTCTCTGTATGAGCATTTTCCGGTCTTCGGCGACTGGTTCCGGATATTCTTTATCGAAAACGAGGGTATGGCCTTCGGAATGAAGTTCGGGGGTGCGGTGGGCAAATTCCTGCTCTCCGCATTCCGGATTTGCCTTTGCGGAGTCCTGATATGGTGGATTTCCTCGCTGTGCAGGCGCAATGAGGCCATCTCGGCGGGGACTTCGACCGGGACCCGCGTCCCTACGGGGGTGCTCGTCGGACTGACGCTCATCACCGCCGGCGCTTTCGGAAACATCATCGACTGTCTCTTCTACGGACTCATCTGGGACTACGCCCCGTTTATGTTCGGCAAGGTCGTGGATATGTTCTATTTCCCGATCATAAATACCGTCTGGCCGTCCTGGCTGCCTTTCATAGGCGGCACACCTTTCACTTTCTTCGATCCGGTGTTCAATTTCGCGGACAGCTGCGTGACTGTGGGAGCCTTCTATCTGCTCCTGTTCCAGTGGCGCTTCTTCTCCTCTTCGGACTCCGGGGCGAAAAAGTCGAAGTAGCTTCTTGCGGAATCGGAAAATATCCCTATCTTTGCACTCCCTTTTCCGGCGCTTTCCGGGCAGGCGTACTCCGCCTGCCCGCCGGGAGCGGAAAGTACTACTGGAGAGTTGGCCGAGTGGTTGATGGCGGCAGTCTTGAAAACTGTTGACCCTAACGGGTTCGGGGGTTCGAATCCCTCACTCTCCGCAAGTAGTCTTGAAAATCAAGAACTTACAGCGATTACGAACAAATTTACGAACAGAAGTAAGTTTGTTCGTATTTGTTTTCATTAGCCCTTATTAACTCTACCTCTGCGATTTTTCGATTCAGTAGAAGTATAGTTCATCATCTGATGACGATGTGAATGTAGATAGTAATTTAAATTTCCCCCACATACTGGCGGTTGACTTTCCAGGTGCCTCCGTAGTTTGGACCGACCCTTTCAATTA
>CAVDFQ010000001.1:0-190903 GCA_963608065.1 bacterium | reverse complement strand
GTCGCTAGTAACAGTAATTCCGGTAAATTCATTGGCGAAGGCACCATAAGTACCACGCATTAATGGCCTATTGAAGAACGTGTCACCGTATTTTGCAGTAAGTGCTTTCATTTCTTCACCGTATATATATTCATCACCATTATCGAATATTAGCAGAGACTTTTTCGCAGGGTAAAAGTTGAAAGACAATTCCGTCATTCGTAAATATGAGTCAATAAGGTTTGGAGATATGGGAAGAGCCCAGTCATAAGTGGTTTTGCTGCAGGCGCCAGCCAAGATGAGCATCACGCCAGTAATTATTGTCAGAGTAAATTTGTGTTTCATAATCAGCTGTCTTGAAGTCAGATAATGTCAATTTGCGCGAATCCCGCAATTCATTTGAAGCAGGTACTGGTAATAACCCTTCGTGCCATAAGTAGTGGTGGTTGTGGACCTCGTTATGGCAGCTCCCTCGTTTGAATCAAATCTGGTGGAAAGATAATAACCGTCAAATTTACCTCCCCATCCCCAGTTGATGTGGAGAAGATTCCTTGTCTGATAGTAAGTTTCATACAGTATTCCATCCCTATACTTTTTTACCATACGGCGCTGCACTAAAGAGCGGTCATAAACCCAGGCGTGCCCTTTAGTATAGGAGGTTTCCTTATTGACCTGCATCCCAAGGATTCTTGTGGTTTTTACTTTTTTAATGGAATGCCCCTGTCCATATACAGGGCCGTAAGTCAGATTCGATTTCACGGTGTTAAAGTCATAATCTTCCAAAGAGCCTCCGGCCGGATAACCGAAATGCTGAAAGGTTCTGCTCACGTTCGAGCCCGAAGCTCCTGATCCGATGCTATCTGCTTCAGCACCGTAGTTCATATCCAGATTTTCCGGCAGTCCAAGTATCTGCAGCAGACGCTGAACCAGATCCCAGGAATCTGAATAGGACGGCAAACTGCCACCTTTAATTATTTCGCGCATTTTGGTCCAATTCCAATAGGTGTCCTTGTACGTATAGTTAAGTCCCCAATGGTACATTATCTGGCCCACGGCAATAGCGACGCAACCGACATGTGCCGGACGCCCGTCGGATGTGGTGCAATTTGCGTTGAATGGTGCTTTTTGATGCCACCGGCAGGGAAGGATGGTTCCGGTCGTAGAATAATCTTCCCATTCACCATACACATAAGAAATAATCGGTTCATCCGGTATGGGGATATCTATTTCAGGGATATGGCCTTGCGAGTACTCTTCGGCTGTAACAGTGTTCCCGTCTACATCTGTTACAGGCATCCCGGTCAAAAGCCTGTAATAAGTGTCGATTTCTGACAATGCGATGAGTAGCCCCGGATTGGAAATCGTATCATTTTGAGCGATATTACCCTCATCCGTGAGACACAACACCGGAGAAACTCTGCGGTCGCCCGCAACAATCGCATAGCCTTGATTGTCTTCAAAATTGAATATGTGAATCAAAGGCGTGTCGTCTTCCTCATTATCGGATCTCGTACCGGGTGCGATGCCGTTTGAATAGCGGTTAGCTATTCTGCGAACAGGTTGCCCTGCTCTGGTTCTGCAGTCAACCATATTGACGAGAGCAAGGACTTCTTGTTCAGCCTCGTCAATTGAAACAGTTTGTGTCGCAATTGCGTCAACAGGGGCTTTCTCCATTTCATGGAGCGGCTTGGAATTTTCTTTGCTACAGGAGAGTAAAAGAAAGACCAGTAGCGGTAGTTTTAAGTGTTTCATTTCTGTAAGTATATGTTAATTAAGTGATTGTTTCAGCTTGTCAGCCTTCGCAATGTGTGTTAATCCTATCCGGTCCTACACCATATGTTATGGTGTGGAACCTCATCTGCCGCAAGATAACTATTTTTTCTGATATTTCAAATAATTTGCTTATATGCCGATGCAGTAATCACAAAAGACTACCTGTTCTGACATACGTGAGTCTAACGCCAAATTGTACAACTAACCCGGGAACAAGCTGTACTACAAGCAATATGACCTTGAATACGATGTCAGGGGCAACGGCGACACCGTCCACAAGGCCGACCGGATGCAGCTGGACCTGTTCTTCGATCCCTTCCGCAGGGCTTCAGACCGGACTGAGCTTGAGGTGGCTATTGAAATGCAGCGCAGAAGCCTTCAGAAAACGGGGCATCGCCGCTCACAACACACCGTCCGCCTCGCCGCGCTCCCGCCGCTGCTGCTTCCGGCTGCACTCGGGGCAGAGTCCCTTCATCAGGTAGTCGATACCTCTGAGTTCGAAGCCTTCAGGGTAGCGGACCGTGGGGATGTGCGTGTGGCTCAGGCAGAAAGTCTTGTGGCAGGACTCGCAGTAGAAATGACAGTGCAGCTCCTCTATGCTGCATTCGTGGCTGTTCGGGCAGAAGCAATACTTCGTGGAGCCGCTCCCGTCTTCGATCTCGTGCACCAGATGCTGCTCCGCGAACAGGGTCAGAGTCCTGAAAACCGTGGATTTGTCCACAGTGTCCAGCTTTTCTTCCACATCGCTCATACTGAAGGTGTCCTCGAAGGCCATCATAGCGCGCAGCACCAGAATGCGCACCGCCGTCGGTTTCACCCCGTGCATCTTCAGGACTTCCTCGGCCTCGAGCCTTGAGCCGCGGTCTCCATATCCATCGTCCATCATATTATCATCCATTTTTTCAGCTCCTTGCGCAGCTGCAGATGCCCCGGGCACAGGCTCTCCAGCAGGGCGTGGAATTCCGGCCCGTGGTTCATATGCCGAAGATGGCAGAGTTCGTGCAGAAAGACATAGTCCCGCAGCTCGTGGGGAAGCCGTACCAGATTGATATTCAGATTGATATTGCCACGCACAGAGCAGCTTCCCCAGTTCGAGCGGTTATGTTTCACTCTCACTCCGCTAACGTGGAAACCATACTTGCGGGCGAGTTCCATCAGGTGGGGCGGCAATTCCGCCGCAGCCTGTGCGCGCATTTTCTCCAAGTCCATATCGGATGTGGGGACTTCCGGACACGCCTGCCGCCTTTCGGCCGCCTTCCGTCTGAATCTCTCCCTTGCCGCCAGAATCCAGTCCCTGCGAGCCTCGAGCACTCCGATCCCGCAGCCGTAAGAGAAGCGATGCGGCATATTCACGCTCACTCTGCCGTCAGGGTGGACTCTGATGCTAATGCCGGAGGCTCTGGAAGTCTTCTTCAGAGTCACCTCACCCACGATGGCATCTATGTACTTTTTCTCCATAATCATCCACGGCAGAATCCGCAAATTTAATAACTCTTGTGAATCGTAAGCCGTTTAGCCCCCGATTACATATAAAAAACTTGCCGATGGTGAAAAAACGGATTACTTTTGTCCCCGGGGATTCGCGGACAAGGGAAGTGATGTTATTCACTCTGCCGGCAGCCCCCGGCCCCATAATTTACGCAAATATGAAAATCGGAATCTGTAGCGACCACGCCGGCGTGGAATACAAGACAAGACTCATCTCCTACCTTCTCGGCAAGGGACACGAAGTGGTGAATTTCGGAACTGACTCTCAGGAAAGCGTTGACTATCCCGACTTCGCTCATCCTCTCGCTGAGGCTGTCGAAAAGGGAGAAGTGGATCGCGGCATAGCCCTCTGCGGCACAGGGAACGGGATGGCCATCACTCTGAACCATCATAAGGGGATCCGTGCGGGACTTGCCTGGAACACGGCGATAGCGGAACTTATCCGCAGGCATAACGATGCCAATGTTCTCGTGATGCCCGCCCGCTTCATCAGCTACCGTATGGCAGTGAGCATAGTGCGCACCTATCTGACTACTCCCTTTGAGGGCGGCAGACATCAGCGGCGCATAGAAAAGATACCCGTAGAGCAATGACGAGCCATTCAGACCTCCTCCTGCGTCGAGGCCAAATACTTACCGGCAGTATCGAAGACTATCCTGAAGGGCTGGTTCTGGCGGTGGACAAGCCATACCGCTGGACTTCCGCCGATGTCATACGCAAGCTCAAGTGGGCCGCTTGCCGGCATTTCCATAAGAAGAATCTGAAGGTCGGCCACGCCGGCACCCTGGACCCTCTGGCCACGGGGCTGCTTCTCGTATGCATCGGCAAGGCTACCAAGCTGGCCCAGAGTTTCCAGCACAGCGACAAGCAGTATGTAGCGGGCATTGCTTTCGGTGCCACCACGCCTTCTTATGACAGGGAAAAGGAGGTGGACAGAAGGTTCGGATTGGACGAAGTCCGCGAAGACAGGCTGAGAGGGATTCTCCCGACTTTCGTGGGGGAGCAGTGGCAGGTCGCACCGCTTTTTTCCGCGAAGTCGGTGGACGGCGTGCGCGCTTATGAACTGGCACGCAAGGCTTACAGGGAGGCTGCGCTCGGCGGTGGAGAGTTCGACCACAGCGCTTCGGAGCTCCTCAGCCGCCAGTGGATCCGCATAAGCTCTCTCGAGCTGCTCGCCTGGCACGCTGACGCATCTTTCCTGAAGGATGTCCCGATGGAGCAGGTCAGCGAAAGGTCGGCGCGCATAAACGTGGCGGACGTTCCGGTGGACCTGCCTTGCGCGGATATCCGAATCGACTGCAGCAAAGGCACTTATATCCGGGCGCTTGCCCGCGACCTGGGGGAGGCTATGGGCAGCGGAGCGTTTCTCTACAGTCTGCGCCGCACGCGCAATGCCGGCTTCTCCATCGAGGATTCTCTGTCTCTGGAGGATGCTGTGGGACTGTTCCGGGAATAGTTTCCTTTTTTAGAGTCGCCAAACGGGGTTAGAAGCTGCGCGCTGCCCCGCTTATTTCCTCATTCTTATCTTACGAGACGGACAGAATAGTTCTCGCCGTAGATGATTCTGCGGACGGCAGTGTTCACGAGGCTGCCCGAGAAGAGCCGGCTGAATCTGAAATCCGACTGGAGGCCCGTGATGAGCTTTCCCTCTATCTTTTCAGTCCAGCTGCGGCCGTAGAGCGAATATGACTTGAACGCGAGGTGTGCGCTGTCGTAGCCCTGGAAGGCGAACGGCCCGGGCTCAGCACCGTAGAGGGCGCGGTAGGCGCTCAGGAAAGACTTCACCTTCCCGTCTTCATAGTCGATATAATAAGATGTGCAGCTGTGCATCTTAGCGTTGTGGAAGTTACTTACCTCGACGGTGTCGAAATTGCGCACCTTCGAAAGACAGTAGAGCACGGTTTCCAGCTTGCGGTGCAGCATCAGGTTCACATTGCGTATGACATCGTTTACGAACGCTTCGCTTTCAGAGGCGACCACTACGCGGTTTGCTCCGCTGAGAGTGCCCGCCTGCTCGATGCGGTCTATTATGCTGCGGCCTTCGAGTATGGCGTAACTGATGGTCTCATAGGCGATGCCGCTTTCCTCCAGAGTCTGTTTCAGCAGGGTGGCGTTTGCGGTGGGAGTCGCTCCCTTTTCGCTGATCAGCAGCACTTTGTCATTGCTTTGCAGGTCTTCGGCGAGCCAGGATATGAGCTCCCGACACTGGCTCTCGGATGAGCTCGGGGCCTGTACCAGACCGCCTTGGCTTTCAGCCAGAGCGGCGGCTTTCGGCTCCAGCGGAGACACGAGATACCTGCCCGCAGGACAGAGGGGAAGTATGGAACTTATGTCAGCGGAGGATACGGGGCCGAGAATGATGTCCTTTGCGGAAAGGCTGCCCCCTGACGGAGTCTCGCCCGAAAGGTCATAGACGCTCAGATGAGTCGTGATCCCTTCCGCCTCGAGATCCTTTACTGCGAGGAGAACCCCGCAATAGAATTCATACATATTGTCGGAACCCTGTCCGTCGGTCTCGAAAGGCAGGACCAGAGCCGCGTGCACCGGCCGCTTGCCGAAAGGGAAGAGGTAGGATGAGCCCTCCTCTGTGCTTTCCGCGGAGCCTTCGGAGGAAAGATCGTCCCGGTCACTGTCCACGGCCACATCCTTCGCGTCAGCGGCGCTGAGACTCTCCTCCTGCTGAAGTCTGAGGGTGTTCCCGCGCGGGATGCGCAGCTTCATCTTGCGGTTTACCGCAGGGCTTGAAAGACCGTTGTAACGCATAATGACCGCGGAACTCACGCCGTATTTCTCGGCGATAGCCGAAAGGTCCTCATACCACTTGACCTTGTGAATGATGAAATCCTCCTCTCCTTCTTCTTCCTCCTGAGGGGTGAGGCTCTCTACGGGGGCTGCGGACTCGGCGGCAGGCTCGGCCGCAGAGGTCTGCTGCTGATTGGTGACAGGAATCAGGAGTATCTGATACTGCTTGAGACCGGCGGTCTCCAGAGCCAGGGCAGGGTTCGAGTCGTAGATCTGCTGTATGCTCACTCCGTAGGCCTTGCTGATGGAGTAGAGAGTCTGGTGCTCCAGAACCACGTGGGAGTAGTAGAGCTTGCCGTCGCTTTTCACCTTGTCCTTGGAGATGGTGACGGGTACCTGCGTATATTCCTGCGCGGAAAGCTGAAAGCTGCACAGCGGCAGCAGGCACAGGATGGTCAGATGGATAAGTCTTCTCAGTTTCATATTCTTTCACTCTTAAGCCCGCGGGGGCGGACCGGTTACAACTCCTTCGCGAAGTCCAGCAGGCTCCCGCAGAAGGATCCCCAGGAGAGCCGCCGCTTCTCGGCGCGTATGGCAGTTATGCAGCCTTCACGCAGGGAAGCGTCAGCGAAGTAATGCTCTATGGCCTCTCTGATGCAGTCCGGCCGGGGTTCGTCCACGACAATCCCCGTGCCTCTGTCTCCGATGGTCTCCTTGAGGCCCCCCGTCGCGGTCACGATCATCGGCACTTCGAAATGGTAGGAGATGGAGCTGATTCCGCTCTGCGTGGCGCTTCTGTACGGAAGCACCGTCACGTCCGCGGCGGAAAAATACCGCTTCACCTCCGAGTCCCTTATGTAGGAAGGGAAAAGGTATATGCGCTCTCTATTCGGACAGAGAGCGATAAGTTTGCTGTATTTGTCGAAAGAACCGTAAGGCTCTCCGGCGATGATGAGGTTGTAGCCGTCTCCGAGCTTTCCGAAAGCCTCCAGCAGGATGTCCAGCCCCTTATACTCGCGTATGAGTCCGAAGAACAGGATGTTCCTTCGTCCGCCTCCGATACCCAGGCTTTTCTCGGCCTCCGTGCGGGGAAGCTTCTCGCCGAAATGGCTGTAGAGGGGGTGGAAAAGCACTCTGAACTTCGCGTCCGGTTTCAGACGCAGAAGGTCCCGGGCCACCTCGTTACAGAGGGTGACGTAGCCGTGGCTGCCTTTCAGGAAGTATCCGGTGAAAGGCTTGTCGATGATGCGCGGCTCGTGCGGGATGACGTTGTCCAGAATCGAGATTATCTTGCAGTCCTTCTTCAGATGGCGGCTGACGAAGCCGAGCGAAGGCCCGAACCAGGACATCCAGTAGCGCATTATCAGAAGGTCCGGTCCCCATTCCCGTATGGCTTTGAGGGTCTTTAGGTACGAGAAAGGATTAGCCGTGTCCAGCAGAGCCTCAGACTCTACGGGCACGGCTTCATCGTCCGCTGTCACATACTGTGTCTTCCCGGGGAAGAGGAAAGAGGGGTACTGACGGGTGAAATTGAATGCTTTGACCACATTACCCCCGCTCAGTTCTCCATACAGGCTTGCATTAAACTGAGCGATACCTCCCCTGAAGGGATAGAAGCAAGACAGTATGGCTATTCTCAACGCTATTTGCCGCTGTTGCTGTTCTTCGTCTTTACGTACTCGGCGTTCAGGCCTGCGAGAATCTCGTCCGTGATGTCCAGGTCGGCATCACCGGCCGCTACAGGAGACGGGAGGATGGAACCCTGGTTCGCGATGATGAGGGCGTACTGCTTCTCGGCATTGAACTTGTCGAGGAACACTTTGATGGCGTCGGCGATCTGGTTCATCATAACGCTCTGCTCTTCCTGCATTTCCTGCTGCTTCTGTGCGTAGTAGTTCTGGAACTCGTTCTGCTGCTGCTGGAGCTTGCTGCTCTGGGCCTCAGCCACCGAGCGGGTGAGGAGTCCCTTGTCGATTTTCTGCTGGAATGCATTCACGTCGTTCTGGAGCTTGTTGCCCTTTCTGTTGAGTTCCTGCTCGATGCTCTGTGCCTTGGTCTGCACCACGCTGCTGAGGTCATTCGCCATATCGTACTCCTGAAGCACCCGGTCGAGGTCGAAGTAAACGATGGCACCCTTTCCGGCTACGGCTACGGTGTTCTGCTCGGACTGTCCGGCTGCCGGAGCCGTGTTCTGGCAGGATGTGAGGGTCGCAGCCGCGATGACTGCAAAGCTGAGAATCAGACTGGTCTTTTTCATATCTTACATTATTATTAATTGTCAATCGGTGCGGGTAATTCCATACGCGCAGAATGCAAAAGTAGGCAAAAAAACTCAGAAGCCGCTTAAAAAACCTTCCACTTTTCAGCGGAGCGGCCGCCGGATTTGTTCTTCTGCGCCTCAGAACGCCTTTCGGATGGCTTCGAGATAGGCCTTCACCGTGTTTCCCAGACCCATATAGAGGGCGTCCGAAATGAGCGCGTGCCCTATGGACACTTCGTCGGTCCAGGGGATGTTACGGATGAAGAAGGTGAGATTGTCCAGATTCAGGTCGTGTCCCGCATTGAGCCCCAGGCCGCATTCCCGCGCCTTGAGCGCGGTGGCGACGTAGTCCCGGACAGCCTTGTCTGGGTCGGAGCGGAAGCCTTCCGCATACGCCGCAGTGTACATCTCCACACGGTCGGCTCCGCAGGCGGCTGCACCTTCCGCCATCTGCGGCGACGGGTCTATGAATATGGACGTGCGGATGCCCCTGCTTCTGAAAAGCGTGCAGACCTCCGTCAGAAAATCCCTGTTGCGCACCGTGTCCCACCCCCTGTCGGAAGTGAGCACATCGTGCCCGTCCGGAACCAGAGTGACCTGATGCGGCAGCACCTCGCAGACGAGCTCGACGAAACTCGGGATAGGGTTCCCTTCGATATTGAACTCCGTCTTTATGAGCGGCCTGAGTGCGCGCACATCCGAGTATCTTATATGCCTTTCGTCCGGTCTGGGATGCACAGTGATGCCCTCCGCTCCGAAACTCTCGCAGTCCACAGCCGCTTTCAGCACGTCCGGAACATTCCCGCCCCGGGAGTTTCTGAGCGTGGCGATTTTGTTTATATTTACACTCAATCTTGTCATTTCGCAGCAAAAATAGCAATAAAGTGGAAAATAGTTGATATTTTTGAGGGATTATACAGACGGAATGAAATTAGGCATCTACATAAAGAAAGACGCTCTGCGCGACGCTGACGGCTTCGTGCATCTGAGCGAAGCGCTGAGCGGCGTTGCGGATAGGATTTATGAGGTTGAGGATGATGTCCTGCTCTCCGGCACCGATCTTCTGCTGAGCGTCGGGGGTGACGGAACCTTTCTGAGCGCGGCACACATAGCCGCTCCTGCAGGAGTCCCCGTGCTGGGCGTGAACCTCGGCCGCCTCGGCTTTCTATCCGAATATGAGCCGGACGAGGTCGTCTCCGCATTGGCCTCCGGCCGCCGGACTATCGAGAATCGCGAGATGCTCGAAGTCCGGGTGGAGGGACGCCCGGGGCCGCTTTTCTGTCTGAACGAAGTCTGCGTGCACCGCACGGGCACGGCGATGCTCAGCGCGGTCGCGAGAATCGACGGGGTCGAGCTGCCGACCTATTGGGCCGACGGCCTGCTCGTGGCGACAAGCTCGGGCTCCACCGCCTACTCTCTGAGCGTGGGCGGCCCGATCTGCACTCCCGAGTCGAAGGTGCTCATCCTCGCTCCCGTCGCTCCGCATAATCTGAATATGCGCCCTCTCATCGTACCCGACAGCACAAAGGTCTGCGTCTCAGCCTTTTCGCGCGAGCAGTCGGTCACGCTGAGCGTGGACAATCAGACCTTCTGCGTGCCTTCGGGCGTGCGTCTGGACATTTCGCTGGCACAATTTTCGCTCAAGAGAGTCCGGCTCGAAAGGTCGAATTTCATAAAGGCTCTGAGCAGCAAGCTGTTCTGGGGCGAAGATGTCAGAAATCTCTGAAAAATGGAAGAAAATAAACGGATACCCGTTCACGTTTCCATCATTATGGACGGCAACGGGCGATGGGCGCGCGAGAGGGGGCTCGAACGCGTGGCCGGTCATTTCGAAGGCGTGGAAAGCGTGCGCGCCGTGACGGAAGCATCAGTCGAGGCGGGAGTCAGATATCTCTCCCTCTTCGCGTTCAGCGAGGAAAACTGGGCGCGTCCGCAAGCCGAAGTCGAAGCTCTTATGCACCTGATGTTCGACACTATGGCCACCGAACTCGAGACGTTCCTGCGCAACGGCATACGTTTCCGCGTGCTCGGCAACCGCTCCCGTTTCAGCGGATCGATGCTCGAGCGTATCGAAAAGATGGAGGCCGCCACAGCGTCCAATGATCGTCTGACCCTCGTGCTTTTCTTCAGCTACAGCGGCAAGTGGGATATACTGGGCGCCGCGAAACAGCTCGCTCTCGCCTACGCGCGGCACCCCGAGGATATCGAAGGCGTGAGCCCCGAAGATTTCGACACCCTGCTCGTCACTTCAGGCATCCCGGACCCCGACCTCATCATCCGCACTTCCGGCGAGAAGCGGCTCAGCAATTATCTTCTCTGGCAGGGGGCCTATTCGGAATTCTATTTCACGGACACGCTATGGCCCGATTTCCGGCGCGAGAGCTTTTTCGAGGCTCTGGAGGAATACTCGAAGAGAGACCGCCGGTATGGAAAAGTCAAATAATTGCGTATATTTGCGCTTCGTTAAGAATGAAAAGAGACTTGATGCAGAATTTCAGGATAGCCGTAGCGGCCCTGCTTCTTCTCCTGCCCTGTATGGCGGAGGCGCAGCAGGCGGATGTTACAGTGGATTATAATGCTCCGCGCAAATACATAGTGGGCGGGGTGAGCGTCTCGGGGAACAATTACTTCGGAAGTTCCCAGATAGTTTCCCTTACCGGTCTTCAGAAAGGGATGGAAATCACCATCCCGGGAGATGACATATCGAACATAGTGAACCGTCTGTGGCTTCAGCGCTATTTCGAGGATGTCGCCGTGTATATCGACAGTCTCAGCTCCGCAAAGGACTCCGTGTACCTGCGCCTCGCCATCAAAGAGCGTCCGCGAGTGTCCCGCTGGGACTTCACCGGAGTGCGCAGCGGTGAGAAGAAGGACCTTCAGGAGAGACTGAATCTGAGGCGCGGAGGCGAGTATTCCGACTATGTGGCCAAGACTTCCTCGGACATCATCAAGCGCTTCTACGCCGAAAAAGGCTTCATAAACACCGTAGTGACTCCCGAGGTGAAGAAGGACAGCGTCATCCGCAACGCCATAAGAGTCACCTTCAAGGTGGACAAGGGCAACCGCATACGCATAAAGACCATAAATTTCTCCGGCAATACCGATGTCAAGGACTTCAAACTCGCCAAGTCGATGAAGAAGACCAAGTCGGCGAAATACTACAACTTCTTCAGCAGTAAGAAGTTCAATCAGAAAGAATATGAAAATGACAAAAAGGGCCTCATAACAGCCTTCAACGAAGCCGGTTACCGGGACGCCCGCATCCTGAAGGATTCCGTCTATTTTCTTCCTCCTAAAAAGAACGGCAAGGTGAACCGTCTGGGCATCGACTTCACTTTCGACCAGGGCGACAAGTACTACTTCCGCGACATTTCCTGGACAGGTAACTCGGTCTACTCTTCCGATGTCCTGAACGAGGTGCTCGGCATCAGCAAGGGAGATGTCTATGATGTGGTCACGATGGAGAAACGTCTGCGCGGCGGCGGCAAGGAGAACGAGGCCGCAGTGAACAAGCTCTACACCGACAACGGCTATCTCTTCTTCAACATCACCCCTGTCGAGCTGAATATCCAGAACGACTCCGTGGACGTGGAGATGCGCATAAGCGAGGGTAAGCCGGCCACTCTGAACAACATAGTCATAAACGGCAACACCCTCACGAACGAGAAGATCGTCCGCCGCCAGATATTCACCCGTCCGGGCTATCTTTTCAGCCAGAGCGATTTCGAACGTTCTGTCCGCGAGATCGCCTCTCTGGGACAGTTCGATCCGGAGGCGATAATGAAGGAAGGCGGCTACTCTATCCTTCCTAATCAGGTAAACAATACGGTCGACATCGTATATAACGTCACCGAGAAGTCTTCCAGCCAGCTGGAACTCTCCGGAGGCTGGGGAGGAAACACATTCGTGGCTACTGCCGGAGTGGTATTCAACAACTTCTCCACCAAGCGTATGTTCGACAAGCACGCCTGGCAGCCCGTACCTCTGGGAGACGCGCAGAATCTCGCATTCCGCTTCCAGACGAACGGTACCTACTACACGGCCCTCACGGCGAGCTTCACTGAGCCTTGGCTCTTCGGCAAGAGGCCGACTTCCCTGAACCTTTCCACCTACTATACCCGCCAGACGAACTCCCTGCTCTATCTGAGTATCCTCAGCAAGGACAGAATGATGGAGATCTACGGCTTCTCGGCCTCGCTGGGCCGCCGTCTGAAATGGCCTGACAATTATTTCGTCCTCTACAACGGACTAGGCTGGCAGACCTACCGTCTGACTAACTGGTATTCGGGATATTTCTTCTTCGACAACGGAGTCTCCCACAATATCAGCTATTCCCTGACTCTCACGAGAAACTCCACCGACCAGATAATCTATCCGCGTTCCGGTTCCGAGTTCACGGCCTCTGTCCAGCTCACTCCTCCGTTCTCGCTGCTGCGCAAGAAGGACTGGGGCAATCTCGACGAGAACGGCGAGCCTAAGAAAGTGGACAGTTGGAGAGACATCGATTACGACAACTGGAGTACCGACAAGCGCTTCAAGTGGATAGAATACCACAAATGGAAGTTCTCCGGCACCGTGTACAGCAAGATCGCCGGCGACCTGGTGCTTATGAGCAGGGCCCAGTTCGGCTATCTCGGCTACTATAACAGAAAGTGGGGCTACTCTCCGTTCGAGGGCTTCCTCGTGGGCGGTGACGGTATGTCCGGCTACAGCACCTACGGTTCCGAGGTCATCTCGCTCCGAGGTTACGAGAACTACTCCCTGACCCCGCTTCAGGCCACTTCCTACAACTCTAACGGTACCGCCTACGCAGGTAACGTCTATGACAAGTTCACTGTCGAGCTGCGCTATCCTGTAGTGCTGCAGCCATCCTCCACGATCTATGCTCTGGCATTCCTGGAGGGAGGTAACTGCTGGGCGGATATCCGCAACTTCAATCCTTTCCAGATCAAGCGCTCCGCAGGTCTCGGCGTGAGAGTGTATCTGCCTATGATCGGCCTTCTGGGCGTGGATTGGGGATACGGATTCGACTCCACCGACGACAAGAAGAGCCAGTTCCACTTCGTGATCGGACAGCAATTCTAAACAAGCATAAATCAAAAACTGTTGTAATATGAAGAAAATTCTTATGGTTGCCGCTCTGGCATTCCTTTCCACGGCGGCTTTCGCCCAGAAATTCGCTCACGTGAATCTTACCGAGGTCATCCAGCTTATGCCGGAAATGGACGAGGCCCGCAAGGTTATGATGGCCTCCAGCAAGGAGACGCAGGAGACCTATCAGGCTATGGTCGATGAGTTCAACTCGAAGTATTCCACCTATCAGCAGAAGGCCGGCACCTGGACCGCGACAATCCGCGAGAGCAAGGAGAAGGAACTCGCCGATATGCAGCAGAGAATTCAGGAGTTCCAGCAGTCCGCAAGCCAGGAGCTTGACAATCAGCAGAATCAGCTTATGGCTCCTATCCAGCAGAAAGCCATCGAGACCATAAGCAAGATAGCCAAGGAAGGCGGCTACATCTATGTGTTCGATGCCGGTGCGTTCATCTACAAGGACGACACTCAGAGCGTGGATCTTACTCCGGCAGCCAGAAAGGCCCTGAACATCCCTGAGGGACGCACCCTCGAGACTCTTCAGGCTGAACTCCAGGCGCAGCAGTCCGCAGAGTAATCCTGAAATAAGATATGATGAGGCTGAGACCCTGAGACTACTCCGGGCTCAGCCTTACCCGTGTCCTGCCGTGCCTTCCGGGCTGTAAGTCCGGGGTTTGTAAAAACTTTTATTTTGATGAAATAATAGCCTTTTTGGTATCAAATCCGCATTTAATTATATACCTTTGGCGAAAATTAAAAGATAACTAATATCTACAGGAAGCAATGCAACATAAAGTAATTGATGCTAAAGATGTTGTGATTCGTTTTGCGGGAGATTCCGGTGACGGGATGCAGCTCACGGGGTCTCTCTTTGCTGATATGTCTGCCATCTATGGCAACGAACTCTCGACATTCCCCGACTATCCTGCCGAGATCAGAGCTCCGCACGATACGGTTTCCGGCGTGTCCGGATTCCAGGTGCACATCGGCAGTCAGGACGTGACCACCCCGGGCGACTACTGCGACCTGCTTGTGGCTATGAATCCTGCCGCTCTGAAAGCCAACGCGAAATGGTGCAAGCGTCACGCGATGATACTTGTGGACCAGGACGCCTTCAACGAAGCCTCTATGGCGAGAGCCGGCTTCACCACGCAGGATCCGTTCACGGAGCTCCAGGTGGAGGACCGCACCCTCATAATCTCCCCGATAACCACTCTTACCGAAGAGTGTCTGAAGGACAGCGGGATGGACGCCAAGAGCATCCACAAATGCAAAAATATGTTCACTCTGGGTATGGCCTGCTTCATCTACAGCCGTCCTCTGGAGTATATATACCGGTATCTCGAGCGCAAGTTCGCGAAGAAGCACCCCGAGATGATAGAGCCGAACAAAAAAGTCCTCAACGCAGGCTACAACTATGCGGCGAACGTCCAGCTGATTCCGAACACCTATACCATCGCTCCTGTCGGGAACAAGAAGAAAGGCACGTACCGCAATATCACCGGCAACCAGGCCATAGCCTGGGGCCTGCTCGCGGCTTCCGAGAAGTCGGGGCTCCCTCTTTTCTGCGGCTCGTACCCTATAACGCCCGCCACCGCCATACTGGAGGAACTGGCCATCCATAAGAGCCTCGGGGCCAAGACCCTGCAGGCCGAGGACGAGATAGCGGGAATCTGTACGGCCATCGGGGCCTCCTTTGCGGGAGACCTTGCCGTCACCACCACTTCCGGACCGGGCCTGTCCCTGAAGAGCGAGGCTCTCGGGCTTGCCGTGATGACCGAGCTTCCGCTCGTAGTGGTGGATGTGCAGAGAGCCGGTCCTTCCACGGGCATCCCTACGAAGACCGAGCAGACCGACCTGAATCAGGCCCTCTACGGCCGCAACGGCGAATGCCCTATCCCTGTGATAGCGGCCCATTCTCCGGCCCACTGCTTCGACGCGGCTTTTATGGCCTGCAAGATAGCTCTGGAGCATATGACTCCGGTGATGCTGCTTTCCGAAGGTTTCCTCGGTAACGGCAGCGAGCCTTGGCTGATTCCTTCGATGAAGGACTATCCTGAAATCTGCCCGCCTTTCGCCGAGAGCTGCGAGGGCAAATTCAAGCCTTTCGAGCGCGACCCCGAGACGCTCGTGCGCAAGTGGGCACTGCCCGGACAGCGCGGTTTCGAGCATCGCGTAGGCGGTCTGGAGAAGACGCACGAAGGCGTGCTCTCCTCCGATCCGGCGAATCACGAGCTTATGGTCCGCGAACGTGCGGCCAAAGTCGCCAAGATCGCCGATTTCATCCCTGAGCAGACATTGGCCTTCGGCCCCGGAAAGGGAAAGCTGCTGGTTCTCGGCTGGGGTGGAACCTACGGACATCTGCTTTCGGCGGTACACGAGGTCGGAGACGGCGTAAGCTATGCGCACTTCGACTACATCGACCCTCTGCCGAGGAACACGCGGGAGCTTTTCTCGCAGTTCGGGAAGATATTGGTCTGCGAGCTGAACTCGGGACATTTCGCAGCTTACCTGCGCAACCTGTTCCCGGAGTGCAACTTCGCTCAGTATAACAAGATACAGGGCCAGCCTTTCCTTATCGGCGAGCTGGTTGAGGCTATAAAGAAGGAATTATAGGAGGACATCGCTATGGCAAATTTGACTTTCAAGGATTTCAAGAGCGACCAGGAAGTGCGCTGGTGTCCCGGCTGCGGCGACCACGCGGTCCTCGCGGCTCTGCAGCGCGCGCTCCCGAAGGTGAGCCAGGCTCTGAATTACGAAAAGGAACGTTACGTGGTGGTTTCCGGCATAGGCTGCTCCTCACGTCTCCCTTATTATATGGACACTTACGGTTTCCACAGCATCCACGGCCGCGCCACGGCCATCTCCACCGGCATCAAGGTCGCGAATCCGAATCTTACCGTATGGCAGGCCTGCGGTGACGGCGACGCGCTCGCCATAGGCGGAAACCACTTCATCCACGCCATCCGAAGGAACATAGACATAAACATCATACTCTTCAACAACCGCATCTACGGTCTCACGAAGGGGCAGTACTCGCCGACTTCGAAGTTCGGGGCCATCACCAAGACCTCTCCGTACGGCACGGTCGAGCACCCGTTCAACCCGGGCAGCCTCGTGCTCGGCGCGAAAGGAACCTTCTTCGCCCGCAGTCTCGATGTCGAGCTTGCGCTCAATGAGGAAGTGATGACCGCAGCCGCCATCCACGACGGATGCTCGGTCATCGAGATGCTCACGAACTGCGTGATCTTCAATGACGGGACCCATAAGGACATAAGCGACCCGACAGTCCGTGCAGACCGCACCATAACGCTGCGTCAGGGCCAGAGGATGATCTTCGGCAAGAACAGGGACAAGGGACTCATATTTGACGGTAAGAAGATACGCGCCGTGCACATCGGCGAGGGTGGCTTTACCGAGGAGGATATCCTGCTCCACGACGCTTTCGCTGACAATATCGGTCTGCAGACCGCCCTTGCGGATATGAAGGGGCCGGAATACCCTGTGGCTCTGGGCGTCATCCGTGACGTGAAGGATGTCACCTACGATGCGGGAGTCCGCGACCAGGTAAAGGAAGTGATGATGAAATCGAAGATCCACTCGGTGGACGAGCTGCTGCACAGCGGTTCCACCTGGGAAGTAAAATGACAATACAACCGATATACTAATCACAAAAAAATGAAAACAGCAGAAATTATGGCCAAACTCCAGGCCAAGTACCCTGGCGAGAACGAGTATCTCCAGGCAGTACAGGAGGTTTTGGAATCTATCGAAGATGTTTACAATCAGCATCCCGAGTTCGAGAAGGCTAAGATCGTGGAGCGTATGGTGGAACCTGACCGTATCTTCACATTCCGCGTAACCTGGGTTGACGACAAGGGCGAAGTGCAGACGAACACCGGCTACCGCATCCAGTTCAACAGCGCCATCGGTCCATACAAGGGAGGTCTCCGCTTCCACAAGGCTGTAACTCCTTCTATGCTCAAGTTTCTCGGTTTCGAGCAGACGTTCAAAAACGCTCTCACCACCCTCCCTATGGGCGGCGCGAAGGGCGGTTCCGACTTCGACCCTGTAGGAAAGAGCAACGACGAGATTATGCGTTTCTGCCAGGCCTTTATGCTTGAGCTTTGGAACTGCATAGGTCCGGATCAGGACATCCCTGCGGGTGACGTAGGTGTAGGCGGCCGCGAGATCGGTTATCTCTACGGAATGTACAAGAAACTCGCACGCGAGTACAATACCGGCGTTCTTACCGGAAAGGGAGCTACCTGGGGAGGTTCGATTCTCCGTCCGGAGGCTACCGGCTATGGCGCTCTCTATTTCACCCAGAACCTTCTGCATAAGGCCGGGAAGGACATCCGGGGCTGCAGGATCGCGGTCTCCGGCTTCGGCAACGTGGCTTGGGGAGCCTGCAAGAAGGCTGTCGAGCTCGGAGCCAAGGTAGTGGCGGTTTCCGGTCCTGACGGTGTCTGCGAGATTGCGGACGGCATCACTCCTGAGATGATCGACTATATGCTCGTTATGCGCGCCTCGAACCGCAACAAGGTTCAGGATATGGCCGACAAGTTCCCCGGGAAGGCAGTGTTCACCCCTGGAAAGAAGTCTTGGAGCGTCAAGTGCGACATCGCTCTGCCTTGCGCATTCCAGAACGAGCTGTCCGAGGAGGACGCTAAGGAACTCAAGGCAAACGGCACCTGGTGCTGCTGCGAGGTCTCCAATATGGGCTGCCAGCCGGGCGCCATCCACTATTTTCAGCACAACGGCGTTTACTTCGCTCCGGGCAAGGCTGTGAATGCGGGCGGTGTGGCTACATCCGGTCTCGAAATGACCCAGAACGCTTCCCATATCAGCTGGAGCGGCAAGGAAGTGGACGAGAAGCTTCATTTTATTATGAACTCCATCCACGAGGCTTGCGTGAAGTACGGCACACAGCCTGACGGACACATCGACTACGTGAAGGGCGCGAACATCGCCGGCTTTATGAAAGTCGCTACGGCTATGCTCGAGCAGGGTATCATATAGAGTCCCTCTCCGATGATTTCTGATAAGGGGCGGCCATCGCAAAGGTGGCCGCCCCTTTTACGAAAAAGGCGGCCCGGAGTGCGGGCCGCCTTTGTTCACGTGATCAGTCAGCGGATCAGTTGTTCTTCACGCAGCGGACTGCCGCAGCGATGCGGAAGCTGAGCTTGGAGCCGTTCGAGGTTCCCTGATTGGCCATAGGCATAATGCCGAGGAACTGGTAGTTCGTTATGTTCCCCTCCGTGTCCTTGGTCGAGCCGGTATAGGTGGAGCCGCAGTAGAAGCCGGAGCTGACTGCGCCCGGATTACTCTTGAGATATCCCATCATCGTGCCCTTCGTCGAATTCGTATTTGCGATGGATATCGCGCCGACCGGGGCGAAGTTGAAATCATCGGCGTTCAGCAGGGCCAGAGAAGCGCCACCGAGGGTGCTGTCATAATAAGGAGCGTCCACATTCGTTTCATAAGGGCTTACCGCTTTACCTACCAGTCCCAGAATGTCATCCGCCGTAGGGATGTGCCAGCCGCTCGGGCAGATGCCCTGAACGCCTTCCAGAGCTGCCGCCGTCTCTTCGTCCTTGATGTCCCCCACCTTGAGGCCGAGAGCGACCTCAGACTGGTAGAGGTAGCCGTTGGTCTTGATGATGTAAGGGTTCTCGCAGAACTCGAGGCCGTCTTCCGCCAGGTTCAGGGTGAGAGGATAGTAAACGCCCGCTGTGACATTGTTCAGATCGTTGCAAGGGGTGTAGCCCTCCGGCAGATAGCAGAGATTCTCCGTCATCCAGACCTTGCCGTCCTTCATTTTTCTGATGGTATATTCGACTCCGCCATGCTCTATGGTACTCTCCCTTTCCATAAGGATGAAGTCGGAGTACACTGCGGAGAAATTGTCTTCGAAGCCTATGCTGACAGCGATGTTTTCGCCTTCGTCCTTAAGGATGACATCTCTGAAATAAACGAAGCCGTCCTCGACGTTGAATTCGATTCTGCACGGAGGTACCTCTTCTCCTTCGTCCTCACGCGTCTTTATATCGACGGTGCTGATATCCACGGTCAGTTCCTGCTTGTCGTAGGCCGCCTTGAGGCCGGCTGTCGCGCTTGCGGGATACACGTGGAAATCGAGGTCGGCCTTGCCTTCCTTGGTGATGGTGCCCTTGCCGTCAGTGTATCTCGGGACGAACACGAGGGCCTTCACCGCACCTACAGGGGAGTAGAGAGGGAAGGTGAAGGAAGTTCCGTCGGAGAGGGTGATGTAGGCACAGCCGTTCTCCACGGTGATGCTCCCGATGAGAGTGTCGCCGTCCTTGCCGTCCTTGCCGTCTTTGCCGTTTTCTCCGTCCTTGCCGTCCTTGCCGTCCTTGCCGTCCTTGCCGTCCTTGCCGTTGGTGATCGTGAAGTAGCTGCCGTCAGAGAAGGTAACCTTGCTCCCGTTCTCCACTGTCGTGATGCCGGTCACGGTTACTTTCGCATCGACTGCGGCCTGAAGTTTCTTGATGGCGTCCTGAAGCTCCTTGACATCGGTCTCGAGCTGATCCACGCGGTTGTTGAGGTCTGAACAGCCCGCAAGCCCCAGCATAAGGAGCACGGATGCTGCAATAGTCAGTAATTTTTTCATATTCCTGTGTGTATTAAGTGATAATATTATTCCGCTTCATATCCCAGAGCCACGACGCAGAGCACGCTGAAGCGCTCCTTGATGCCGAGCAGCTGTCGGAGGTAATCCTGAGCCGTGCCTTTCGAGGCATCGGTTTTGTCGCGCAGTCGCCCGCGCACCTGAACCCAGCAGCTTCCCAGACCGCAGTCCGTAGCTGCGAGCTGTATAAATGTGGCGGAGATGGAAGAATTCTCCACCCACATATCCGTCTCCTCGCTGTCGCCCAGAACCACGATGGCGGCCGCTGCGTCTTTCATGAACGCTGAACCGGCCGTCCGCATCTCCGAGATGGCCCGCAGCGTGTCCTTGTCCTCTATCACGAGGAAAGCCGAGCTTTTGCAGTTCTTCGAGGACGGGGCGGTATCCGCCGCCGCGATGATCCTATCGAGCACTTCGCGTTCCACAGCCGCAGGCGTGAACGACCTTACGCTGTGTCTTTTTCCTATGACTTCTGAAAATTCCATATTTTATCTATATTTGTGTCCGGCTTGCAGCGGGGAAGTCTCCGGCAGCGGAGACTTGCTCCGAAACGCAAATATAGCAAGTTGTTTTGGATAAAGGATATTTCTGAAGACGAAATACCCACTATAAGGTATTATGAGAAGAAGGTTTCTTATCATTGTCGCGGCCGCCGGATTGCTGCTCAGCAGCATCAGCGCGCACGCCGACGAAGGGATGTGGATGGTGAATCTCATCTCCAAGGCCCTTGAGACGAAAATGCAGGAAAAAGGTCTGCAGCTCTCCGCGGACGAAATTTATGATGCCGGCTCCCTCGGACTGACCGGTGCGGTAGTGTCCCTGGATTTCGGCTGCACGGGCAGCATAATCTCCGACGAGGGGCTGCTCATCACTAACCATCACTGCGCTTACTCGGATGTCTACAAACTCAGCACCGGCTCGCGGAACTACCTCGAAGACGGCTTCTGGGCCTTCGAGTCGGGAGATGAGATCCCCATCGAAGGCAAGAGCGTCTATCTGCTCCGCAAAGTGATCGATGTCACCGATGAGGTGAATGCGGCCAGGGCCGAGGCTGACGCGCAAGGACGGCCTCAGGGCTTCCGGAAACTCTCCTATCAGATGGAGAAGAAATACGCCGCCGAGACCGGTTACGAGGCTTCCCTGTCCTCTATGTGGGCCGGGAGCAAGTATTATATGGCTCTCTACACCGTATATCGGGACATACGTCTGGTCGCCGCTCCCCCTGTGAGCATAGCCGCCTTCGGAGGGGACACCGACAACTGGGAGTGGCCTCAGCAGAAGTGCGACTTCGCCCTATACAGGATCTATACTGCTCCGGACGGCTCCCCTGCGCAGTACAGCGAGGGCAATGTGCCGCTGTGTCCCGAGCGCAGACTCAGCATTTCTACCCGGGGCTGGAAAGACGGCGACTTCGCGATGGTCATCGGCTATCCCGGAAGGACCGACCGTTACGCCTCCGCCGCTAAGATAAGCTACGAAGAGAAGGTCAGCTATCCTATCACGAACGAGGTGCGCGCCGCGCAGATGAAGATAGTCTCCGAGGCTATGAACGCCGACCCTGAGGTGAGGCTCAAATACTCCGACTATTATTTCACTCTGAGCAATATCCAGGAGAACAATGAAGGAATGGTGCAGTGCTTCAAGCGTTTCGATGTAGCGGCGCAGCGCCGCGCCGCCGAGAAGCAGCTCCGGGAGTGGATCCTCGCAGACAGCTCCCGCAGAGCGGAATGGGGCGGAGTTCTTGCGGAATTGGACAGCGTTTACGCTGCTATGGAGAATGCTGACCGCAGCAGAATCTGGTATCGCGAGACGATAGTGCGCGGCACACGCCTCGCTGTTATAGCTACGCGCCTGAATTCCTCGCGCTCTCATCTGAATTCTGACCGTTCCGTGGAGAATATGAAGCGCAGCGATGCGAAGACTTACTCTGCTCTGGACCTGAATGTCGAGAAGGAACTCTTCCGCTACAGCGTGGAGGCTTTCTACCGCGAGGTGGACAGAGGCTTCCTGGGAGAGTTCCAGAAGAGTCTGTTCGAAAGCTATAATGGTGACAGCGAGGCTATTACGGACGCACTCTGGGAGAGCAGCTGGATGACTGACGAGAAGAGGATAAGCGAGTTTCTCACAAGCGACGGACCGCAGATGGAGAAATTCTGCGACGATTCGCTCTTCCGTTTCCTGCAGGAAGTGAAGATAAATGACTTCAACAGGGAGATCGACTGCTGGCGGAAGGGCGGCAGCCCGACCGAGCTGGGCAGGCAGTACACCAGGGCCCTCTACGAGATGCGCAAAGACCTCGGCATCGAGCAGTATCCTGACGCAAACTCCACTATGCGCCTAAGCTACGGCACGATAGGAGGGTACGAGCCTTACGACGGCATCTACAGCTTGTCGCATTCGACCACGGCGGGCATACTCGAGAAATACGATCCGCAGAATTACGATTACAGCCTCAAGAGCGAGTGGAAGTCCCTGCTGGAGACGCAGGGGCGCGGGATGACGGTGGACTTCCTGACGGACAATGATATAACAGGAGGCAATTCCGGCTCTCCGGTGCTCAATGCCAGGGGCGAGCTCATCGGTCTGGCCTTCGACGGGAACAAGGAGTCCCTCGCGAGCGACGTGGACTATACGCCGGGGTACAACCATTGCGTGAACGTGGATATCCGCTTTGTGCTATGGACTCTGCGGCATTACGCGAAGATGGACAGGATACTTGAAGAAATAGGACAGCTATGAGACTCTCGGCAGGCACATTGTCATTCCTCCTGGCCTGGAACGTGGCAGCCGCGCCGACGGGACACACTCTCTCGGGAACAGTGCTCGATGCGGACGGACTCGCTCCACTGCCGGGAGCAGTGGTGACTCTGGACGGCGGGGCGCTCTGGGCAGTCACGGACGAGAAAGGAGAATTCCGTCTCACGAACGTCGGAGAGGGGACCTACACATTGGCAGCGAGCTGCCTCGGATATGTGGAAGAGTCGCGCAGCATCAGCGTGAAAGCCGATGTGACCGGTCTGAAATTCACGCTGCACGAGAGCTCGCTCGCGCTGAAGGAGGTCGTCGTGACGGCGCAGAAGGGGAGCGACGCGGTGGGGACCTCGCACACCCTCGGCCGCGACGCGCTGAACCACCTTCAGATGTCGAGCATGTCGGATATGGCCTCGCTCCTTCCGGGCGGCAAGACCGTAAATCCCGACCTGACAGCCTCAAACAGCTTCTCGCTGCGCAGCGGCGGCTCTTCAGCCGCCAATGCCGCATTCGCCACCGCCCTCGAAGTGGACGGCGTGCGGCTCGGGAACAATGCCGCCTTCGGCTCGATGAGCGGCGTGGACACCAGAAGCATCGCCGTGGACAATGTCGAGTCGGTCGAGATTCTCACGGGAGTCCCTTCTGCGGAATACGGCGACCTGAACAGCGGAATGGTGCGGATTCACACCCGCAAGGGCCGCACTCCGCTGCGCATTTCATTCTCGGTGAACCCGCGGACCTACCAGACCTCGGTCTCGAAGGGTGTGGACCTGCAGAAAAAGCGCGGCGTGCTGAATCTCAGCGCGGAATGGGCGAGGGCCACCAAAAAGCTAGTCTCCCCTTACGAATCCTATACCCGCAGCGGCTTCAGTCTGGCCTATTCGAACACTTTCGCGGGCAAGCTCCGCTTCGAGGCCGGCGTGACCGGGAACCTCGGAGGTATGAACAGCGAAGATGACCCGGACGCTTTTTCGGGGGAGTACGGCAAGGCGAGGGACAACGCCCTGCGCGCGAACTCTTCACTCAACTGGCAGCTGAACCGCGGCTGGATCACGAGCCTGAAGCTGGAGGGCTCCGTGAATTACTCGGATAACCGTACTCACGAACACAGGTTCCATACCTACGGCTCAGTGCAGCCGGCGGTGCACGCGGAGAGCGAGGGCTACTATCTGGCCGACCGCCTGCCGCTTACCTATTATTCTGACCAGATCGTGGATTCCAGGGAGCTGGACTATGCGGCCTCCCTGAAATACAGCTGGGACCGCCGTTTCGACGATGTGCGCAGCCGCCTGAAAGCCGGAGTGCAGTGGAAGTCTAACGGAAACGTCGGCAGGGGAGAGTGGTACGAGGATGCGGCGAAAGCCGCGAACGGGTACCGGCCGCGGCCGTACAGCGACTACCCCTTTATGCACAACGTCTCCTACTATGCGGAGGAGGACCTCACTCTGCCGCTCGGCAGGACAAGCCTGCAGATAGTAGGCGGACTGCGTATGGAGACAGTGTACATCGAAGGCAGCAGCTACGATGATATGAATACGCTCTCGCCGCGCTTCAACGCCAAATGGACTCTCTGCGACGCGCTCGCTCTGCGCGCCGGCTGGGGACTTACGGAGAAGCTGCCGTCCTTTTACATCCTCTACCCGAAGCAGGAGTACCGCGACATACAGACTTTCGGCTTCTCGCACGGGGATTCGTCTTCGTATGTCTATTATACTCAGCCATATAGCGTGCTTTATAATCCCGACCTGCAGTGGCAGCGCGGGCGCAATGCCGAAGCGGGACTGGATGCTACCCTTTTCGGGGCTGAGGTCTCTCTTGTGGGCTTCTGGAACCGCACGCTTCATCCTTACAAGCTCTCCTCCAGATACACGCCGTTCTCCTACGACATCCTCAGCCTGCCGGACGGATACAGCATCCCGGATGATCCGCAGATAAAAGTGGACAGCAGCACAGGAGCGGTGTATGTCCGCGAATCTGACAGCGATTTCTGGACTCAGATGGACGTGAAGGTGACGGACAGGACTTTCGTCAGGTCCACCTGTCAGGACAATGGCGCGAAGACCGATCGCGCCGGAGCCGAGCTCACCGTGGATTTCCCTCAGATAGAGCCTATATTCACGCAGTTCCGCCTCGATGCGTCATACACCTGGACGCGCTATGTGGACGAGTCTCTTTCGTATTATTACCAGACCGGCTGGTCGCACACGCAGATCGCGAACCGCTCGTACCAGTACGTCGGCATATACGCGAACGGAGGAAGTTCCACAGCGGTGGTGAACGGACGGGTGACACATAATCTGGATGCCAACCTCACCGCCATCACGCACATCCCGCAGGCGCGCCTCATCATCACCTGCCGTCTCGAAGCTTCGCTTCTCAAGCGCTCGCGCAATCTTTCCCGCTACCGTGGCGCAGATTACGCCTTTACCGTCTCGGAAAACGGCAAAAGCGCCACGGGGGGCAATATCGCCGACGTGAATTCCTACACCGCAGTATGGCCGGTGGCATATATGGATACTGACGGCACTATCCACGAGTTCACCGCCGCCGAAGCCGCCCTGCCCGAGTTCCAGAACCTCATCATCAAGTCCGGCAACGCCTATACCTTCGCCCGGGACGGCTATCCGGCCTATATGTCAGCCAATCTGAGCATCACGAAGGAGATAGGAGACCACCTGTCCCTGTCCTTCTTCGCGAACAACTTCACGAATTCCCGTCCTTACGTCATCTCGATGGCTACCGGAGTGGGGGCCATCTTCACCCCGGCCTTCTATTACGGACTCAGCTGCAGGATAAAAATGTAAGCTCTATGAAAAAGTATGTTCTGTATATATTGATATGGGTTTCAGTCCTTTCCTGCGGCCGTTTCATGGACAGGGACCCCTATGAAAGCACTCTCTGCACCCTCAGCGTGAAGGCTGTCTATCCCGAAGACTACGCGCAGTATGTCCGCGAGGGCGTGAGCGTGAAAGTCGAGGACGTGAACCTCGGAGCTCTCTACGCTTCCTCCACTGATGCATCGGGCACCGCGACTTTCAGCCTCCCGAAAGGCATCTACCGCGTGAGCATTTCCGACGTGCTCGAGGAGGACATCTTCAACGGGGCGGCCGACAAGGTGAGCGTGACAGCCCCGGGCAGCAGCCTGGACATCCGTCTGCTGCACTCCCGCTCCGGCTCCATAGTCATAAAGGAGATATATTGCGGCGGCTGCAAACGCCTTCCTCAGGAGGGCAATTATGCCTCTGACCAGTATGTCATCCTGCATAACAACGACTTCCGCACCCGGTACCTCGACGGCCTGTGCATAGGTTCGCTCCATCCGTATAACGCTATGGCTACGAATCCTTTCATCTCGAAGGACCCCGCCACCGGCGAGGTCGTCTATCCCGACTACGTACCTGTCTCCGAGGCGGTCTGGATGTTCGGCGGCGAAGGGGACAGTTTCCCGCTTGAGCCGGGAGAGGATGCCGTGGTCTGCCTGAAGGGGGCCATCGACCACACCCTGCAGTTTCCGCTCTCGGTGGACCTGAACGTCCCGGGCTATTTCGTCTGCTATAACAACAGCTACTTCACAAACACCACCTATCATCCCGCTCCGGGCACAAACATAGCCCGGGACCATTACCTCGAAGTGGTGGTGAAGACAGGCATCGCGAACGCCTACACGATATCCATAAATTCTCCGGCTATGGTGCTCTACCGCGCCGAAGGGATGACTATGCGCGAGTTCGTGCAGACTTCCGGTGCGGTGATTCCGATACCGGGAAGCGCGAACGCGCAGGTGACGGCCATCCCTCCCGAGTGGGTAGTGGATGCGGTAGAGGTTTTCACAGGGACCTCATCCTCGAATGCGAAACGTCTCCCGCCTTCTCTGGACGCGGGCTATGTCACCCTTTCCGACACCTATCTCGGGCACACCCTCTTCCGCAGGAGGGACGAGGCCGCGTCTGCGGCCGCCGGCTACGAAGTCCTTTCGGACAGCAACAATTCAAGCACAGATTTCTATGAACGCGAAACACAGTCTCTGCATAAATAGGGGAGCCGCCCTGGCCCTGCTGTCTTTTCTGACAGTCTTTCCGGCTGCGGCCCAGACCACGACGTATGAGCGTGTGTTCCGCCGCAATCCCTGGAACGACTCCCATAATGTGGCCGGACTTCGCGCTGACTCCACATCCATCTCCTTCGCCGAGCTTTACGGCGGAGCCTCGGGTGGGGATTTCCGGCTCAGCAGCGAGGCCCCGTCCTCCTGGAACATAGGCGCCCGTGCCGCGACCATAAAGCATCTGGAGAAATTCTCTATGAGCGGCAGCTTCTCTTTCGGGCAGCGGGAAGGACGGGATATGTGCGGCTCGATGTTCATAACCCCGGGCATCTATCCCGTGGACATCCTGGAATTCACCCCGGGACGCAAGACGCTTCAGAGCTACGCCTTCGACGGGGGCGTCAGCGTAGATGTGAGCGAAGACTGGATGATCGGGGCCCGGATGGACTACCGCTCCTCGAACCTCGCGAAGCGCAAGGACCTCCGCCACACGAACTACCGTCTGGATATGAGCATCGCTCCGGGAGTCCGGTACATCTATGACGGAGGGAAGTCTTCCATCGGACTCAGCTACATCTTCTCGAAGGACAGCGAATCCGTCGTCGCCGAGCAGGTGGGCACCGGAGAGTCAAGCTATTACGCATTCCTCGACAAGGGTCTGATGTACGGACGCTACGAAGTCTGGAGCGGCAGCGGAGTGCATCTCGACGAGACGGGAGTCAACGGCTTCCCGTGCAAGCGCATAGCCCACGGCGTGTCACTCCAGATGGGGGACGAAGAGAACTTCGTCCAGTATTCCTACCTCCACCGCTTCACTTCCATAGGCGAGAAGCAGTACATCTGGTACCGCAGCCCGGCCAATGTCCTGGACATCATCGCTTCCGGCCGCTCGCAGACCGGCCGCGGCATCTCGTACGCCCGCGCCGGACTGAATTTCGAGTGGGCGAAAAATTACGAGACCGTTCTGGACAAGGTGAGCGAGAACGGAGTGTCCACAGTGGTGGAATACGGTCAGAACAGAATCCTGACCCGGAAGACCTTCACTCTTTTCGATGAGTACGAGTACCTTTCAGACCGCTTCGACCTGAGGGTCCGCTGGGACCGCAGCCGCGAAAAGTCCAAGGCCTCCCAGATGTATCCTTTCATCGTGAGCCGGAAACTCGTGGAGTGGAGCCTTATGGCGGAGCCGATTCTGCGCTGCGGCGCCTGGCAGTGGAAAGCCCTGCTCAGATGGTCGGACGGCCGCGTGAAAGAGAGCTCCTCCACCGTGAGCGGAACTTCCGGTGTGCAGACTTCGCTCTACCGTCCGGAGGACTATTACGCCCGGGATATCGAATACCGGAGCACATCCCGTATGGATGGCGGGCTGACTGTAAGATACACCTTCCTCAAGGGTATTTATATGGAAATGTCCGCCCTCGGGCGCAAGGCTTTCGCAGTCAGCACAGTCCCGGGTACTACCTGGGGGGAAGTACGGCTATGTACAGGGATGACTTTTTAAAATAAAGTTGGTATTATAGTTTATAAGAGTCACTTAAAAATGAGATATATGCACAATCGGATATTGGCCGCGGCCGTTCTGTCAGTATGGGTCGTGCCGCTTATGGTTTCTTGCGGCAAGCAGCCTGAGCCTCAGGCTGAAACGCCCTCTCTGAGCATCGAGCCGCTCATTACGCGGGCGACGGAGGTGAATTTCGAAGCCGGCGACCGCATCGGGGTGGCGATTACACTCGAGGACGGCTCTGCTTACGTGGAGAATGCGCCTCTCACTTACGCCGAAGGCGTTTTCAGCAGCGAGCTCAAATGGTACGGGGACAGCGGCGGGCGCAGCAGCCTCAAGGCTTATTACCCTTATGCGGAGACGGGTTTTCCGCAGGCTTTCGAAGTCGGCGCAGACCAGAGGGGCGGAGCCGGGGCTTATGACCTGATGATGGCCACGAAGGAACAGGTCAAGCCTCAGGAGGCGGCAGTCACGATGGCCTTCCGCCATCAGCTTTCGCAGATAGTGGTGAACCTGAAGAATGAAGCGGGGATCGCCATAGAGGAGATTACGCTACGGGGGCTGCTGTACCGGTGCGCTCTCTCTGAAGACGGTACGCAGTATCTGCCCGACGCTGAAGCGGGGACCAGGGACTTCATTATGGAGGAGACGCTGAGGGGCGAAAAGTTCCGCGCCATCGTGGTGCCGCAGACTATGGCTTTCGCGGTGGGAGTACGCACCGCCAAGGGAGCCGCTCTCGTGAAGGACTTCACCGAGATTACGATGAAGCCGGGATATAGCTACAGGATAGAAGCTGAAGTGTTTGCGGACGGAATACGCTTCAGCCTTGCGGGCGAGATTGACGCCTGGGAGGACGGAGGGACTGTCGATCCGGACGAAGACCCTGACACGGAGCCGGGGGAGGATTTCGAGGAGTACGAAGGCTATTTCATCTACGGGGGCGAAACCTACACGACCGTCACGCTGAAGGACGGCAGGACCTGGATGGCGGAGAACCTGCGTCTTATCCCTTCCGGACTGACCCCTTCGGATGACCTTACGAACCTGACGGCCGGGATCTACTATCCTGTCGTTCTGAATGATGAAAAAACTGCCGCAGTCCAGACTCGCGACGAGGCGGTGATCCTCTCCAACGGCTATCTCTACCAGGTGGAGACCGCGCTCGGACTGGCCGTGGGAGAGCTCAGGACTGAGGCTCAGGCCAGGTCCCTCTCCGGGGCGCGGGGCATCTGCCCTCCGGGATGGCACGTGCCGACGGTGGAGGAAATCCACGCTCTCGTGGGCAAGATAGCGACCTATGAAGAGGGCATCAACGCCGATGCCCCTTACTTCGACGCCACTTCGCAGAACGCCAAGATGGACCTCATAAATGCTGACGGCTTTGCTGTCGGGGCCTACGGGGCCGTGGTCATCCAGAACAACACCTCCACCTCCGCCTCTCTGATGGGCTACCTGAAAACGTATCCGTCGGAGATAGCTTCAGGCTACATCTGCGGCTCCTCCTTCGCTTCGCTCGCCCGGAATGACGAAGTCATCACCAATTTCCAGTTCTGGTCCCTTCTGCCTATGAAGAATCAGGGGACCATAAACGGAGCCAAGCAGAGTTACCGCATAGCCGCGCCCGTGCGCTGCGTCAAGGATTGAGAAAACAGCTTCTGTCTTTTTTACACATAACTTGTTTTCAAATCATTCGCATAATGCCTATATTTGCGGCTGCTTTTTAAGGAAATACTGAATCAAAGATAAATTCTAATCGATATTTATAATGGCAACAAAAAAACTGAACGTGAAGTTCTGCGTGATTCTGCCGCTGATTCTTCTCATTACGGCCTTCCTGTGGGCCGTGCCTACGAGTTTCTACGGCATCGACGCTCTCACGGTCTCCCAGCAGCGTGTTATCGCTATCTTCGTTTTCGCGGCCCTGATGTGGATCTTCGAGGTCATTCCTAACTGGACCACCTCGGTGCTTATCATCGTCATCTCCCTGCTCACGGTCTCGAACAAGGGACTCGGCTTCCTCTGCAAGCCGGAGTACGGCACTCTGGTCCCTTACAAGGATATTATGGCGGCATTCGCCGACCCTGTAGTGATGCTGTTCCTCGGCGGTTTCGTTCTCGCGATTATGGCCACCAAGTATGGTCTGGACGTAACCCTCGCGCGTACTCTTCTGAAGCCTTTCGGAACCAAGCCTAAGATGGTGCTTCTCGGTTTCCTCATCATAATCAGCGTCTTCTCGATGTTTATGAGCAACACCGCCACCGCAGCTATGATGCTCGCTTTCCTCGCTCCGGTGCTGGCAGTCCTGCCAAGCGACGACAAGGGTAAGATCGGTCTCTCGCTCTCCATACCTGTAGCCGCGAACCTCGGAGGTATGGGCACCCCTATCGGAACTCCTCCTAACGCCACTGCGGTCAAGTTCCTCTCGCAGGCCGGCATAGACGTGAGTTTCGCGGAGTGGGCAGTCAGAATGGTCCCTTACGTGATAGTGATGATTCTCTTCGCCTGGGTGCTTCTTCTTCTTTTCTTCCCGTTCAAGACCAAGAAGCTCGTCCTCGAGATTCCTGAGAACAAGCGTAAGAACGACTGGAAGACCTACACGGTATGGATCACCTTCGGTCTGACCATCCTGCTCTGGGCTACCGAGCAGCTTACCGGCATAAACTCGAACATCGTCGCCCTCATACCTCTCGCGGTATTCACCTGCACGGGTATCTTCGGCAAGGATGACATCAAGGAAATCAACTGGAGCGTGCTCTGGCTCGTTGCCGGAGGTTTCGCCCTCGGCACCGACCTCCAGGGTACCGGACTTGCCAAGGTTCTCATCGAGGCCATTCCGTTCGGCTCTATGTCCGTAGTTCTGGTTATTCTCGTGGCAGGTTTCGTTACCTACTTCCTCAGCAACTTCATCAGCAACTCCGCTACTGCCGCCCTCGTGATTCCTATCCTCGTGGTGGTGGCTATGGGTATGGCTGACCCGGCTGCAGCGAACAACGCCGCGTTCGTCGCCCTCGGCGGCACTCACGCGATGATCATCTTCGTGGCAGTCTGCGCATCCCTCGCGATGCTGTTCCCTATCTCCACGCCTCCGAACGCCATCGCGGCCTCCACGGGTCTGGTTCAGACCAAGGATATGGCCAAGGTCGGCATCATCATCGGTGTGGTGGGCTTCATCCTCGGATATTTCTGGCTTACCAAGATATTCCCGTTCTGAGTATGAAATATAGAATTATGACAGTCGCTGCCCTCTCAGTTCTCTGCGCGGGCAGCGCTTCTGCGCAGCAGGCGCAGATATCGATTTACGGATTCATCCGCAACTACGCACACGTGGACAGCCACGAGACGAAGGCCCTCACTGCGGACCTCTTCTCCTACTTGCCACTGGACAATGACAACGACAACGCCACCTGGCATTTCTCGGCCATCACTTCCCGCCTCGGCGTGAACGTAAGCGGCTATGAGTATCAGGGTGTCAAGGTCGGGGCCAAGATTGAGACCGATTTCTACAGCGGAGTCTCCGGAGTCACCGGCACTGCGACGCTCCGTCTCCGTCAGGCCTATATGACTCTCGGCTGGCAGAACGCCGACCTCAAGGTCGGTCAGGCCTGGCATCCTATGGCGGCCGATATGCCCGATGTGATTTCCCTGAACACCGGTGCTCCGTTCGGACCGTTCAGCCGCACACCTCTGGCACAGCTCGATCTGAAACTCGGCGGCCCGTGGTCCGTCACTGCAGCGGCCATCTGGCAGCAGCAGTATACTTCCGCCGGTCCTGAAGGCGCCAGCGCGAACTATATCAAGTACAGCGGAGTCCCTGAGCTCTACGCAGGACTCAACTACAAGTGGAATAGCGGTCTGGTGAGAGCAGGAGTGGATTTCCTCAGCATCGTCCCTGTACAGGACGACAATGTCAGGATGAACGCCCTCACGCCTTTCTTCTATGCCCAGTACGCCAGAGGCCTCTTCAGCGCCAAGCTCAAGACCCTCTATGCTCAGGCCGGAGAGCACGTGAATCTGAACGGCGGCTACGCCCTCACCGCTGACGGGGACTATGCTCCTACGCGCAACTCTTCCAGCTGGATAAGCCTCTCTTACGGAAAGGAGTGGCAGGCCGTGCTCTTCGCGGGCTACGCGAAGAATTTCGGAACTTCCGAGGACATCGCGAACGGCAGCCACATCTACTTCAGCAAGAACAGCTTCGTGAATATGAACTCGATGTACAGGCTGACCCCTACTCTGATACGCAACTTCGGCAAGGTGACGGCCGCTCTCGAATACGAGCTCACTTCCGTCCAATACGGACAGTATGATTCCGCTCATCCGGACCTGTATCTGGACAAGGGCTGCGCCCTCTACAATCAGGGCCTGCACCGGGTGACTAACCACCGCGTGCAGCTGATGCTGAAATATACATTCTAAATCATTATGTCTGAACTTGATGTTGTTCTCGGACTCCAGTGGGGAGACGAGGGTAAAGGAAAGGTGGTCGATGTGCTGACCCCCGGCTACAAGGTGATCGCCCGCTTTCAGGGCGGTCCCAATGCGGGCCATTCCCTGAAATTCGACGGGGACGGCTTCGTGCTCCATACCGTGCCTTCCGGCATCTTCCGCTCCGACTCTATGAACATCATCGGCAACGGAGTGGTCCTCGACCCCGTCATCCTTATGGACGAAATAAAGTCCATCGAGGAAAAGGCCGGGGACATCAGCGGCAGGCTTCAGATTTCGAAGAGGACTCAGCTGATACTCCCTACCCACAGGGTTCTGGATGCCGCCAGCGAGGCGGCCAAGGGCAGGAGCAAGATAGGCTCCACGCTGAAGGGCATAGGACCCGCCTATATGGACAAGACAGGCCGTAACGGCCTCCGCGTGGGGGATCTGCTCTCGAAGGATTTTCTGCAGAAATACGAGGCCCTGAAGCTCAAGCATTTCGGCCTGCTCTCCCAGTACGATTACAGCTATGACATCTCCCGGTACGAGAGTCTCTGGATGCAGGCTGTGGAGGAGATGAAGCGCTTCCGCTTCATAGACAGCGAGTTCGTGGTGAACTCCTATCTCGACAGCGATGTCCCCGTCCTCGCCGAGGGGGCTCAGGGCTCGATGCTGGACATAGATTTCGGCACCTATCCGTTCGTGACCTCCTCCAGCACTATGGCTGCGGGAGTCTGCACCGGTCTGGGTATAGCTCCCTGCAGGGTGGGCAAGGTTATGGGCATATTCAAGGCCTACTGCACCAGAGTGGGTTCGGGCCCGTTCCCTACCGAGCTTTCCGATGAGACGGGGGAGCTTCTACGCCGGAAAGGAGGAGAGTTCGGAGCCACTACAGGCCGTCCGCGCCGCTGCGGCTGGCTGGATATGGTGGCTCTGAAATATGCCGTGATGATAAGCGGCGTGAACGAGCTCATTATGATGAAGGCCGACGTGCTGAATGATTTCGATGTCATCAAGGTGGCTACCGCCTATAGTGTCGAAGGCCGCACCGTGGACCACTTCCCTTACGAATGCGACGAGGTGACTCCCGTCTATACCGAGTTCAGAGGCTGGAAGAAGGATATCTGCACAGTACGCGAGTATGACGCATTCCCTCAGGAGCTGAAAGACTATGTCTCCTTCATAGAGAAGGAGACCCGCTGCCCGGTACGGATCATCTCCGTGGGGCCGGACAGGAGTGAAATAGTGGTCAGATAATCCCTACGCGGGAGTAGATATAATCCACGTTCCGCAAATAGTACTCGAGGGTGAAACATCCCTCGAGTTCTTTTTTCTCCAGAAGGGAGCCTATCCTGCTGTCCTGCTCCAGCAGGCTCCGGAAATCCTCTCCGCCGTTCCAGGCTCGCATAGCCAGGGGCTGCACGGTGTCGTAGGCCTCCTCTCTGGACAGACCCTTGGAGATGAGAGCATTCATAACCCTCTGGGAGAAGATGACTCCACGTGTGCGCCCGATGTTCTCGAGCATATTCTCCGGATAGACATTCAGACTCTCCAGTATCCCCCGCAGGCGGCAGAGCATATAGTCCAGAAGCTGCGTGGCATCCGGAAGAATGATCCTTTCCGAAGAGGAATGCGAGATGTCCCTTTCGTGCCAGAGGGCCACGTTCTCGCAGGTGGCGCTCATATAGCCCCTCATCACGCGTGCGCAGCCGCAGATGTTCTCGCTTCCGATGGGGTTGCGCTTGTGCGGCATAGCGCTCGAGCCCTTCTGCCCCTTCGAGAAGGCTTCCTCCGCTTCACGGATTTCCGTGCGCTGTAGGTTCCTGACTTCGAATGCCATCTGTTCCAGGGTCGAGGCCACGACGGCGAGGGTGGCTATGTACCAGGCGTGCCGGTCGCGCTGAAGGACCTGGGTGGAGATGTCTGCGGACGCTATCCCGAGCTGCTTGCAGACATAGTCCTGGATGAAGGGCGGGATGTTTGCGAAATTGCCTACGGCTCCGCTCATCTTTCCGGCCTCCACGCCTGCTGCAGCCTCCTTGAAGCGGTGGATATTGCGTTTCATCTCCTCATACCACAGGGCCCATTTGAGCCCGAAGGAGGTGATGTCGGCGTGGATTCCGTGTGTGCGGCCGATGCAGGGGGTGTCCTTGAATTCCAGAGCCCTACGGCGCAGCGTGTCCAGAAAGTCTTCCATATCCTTGAGAAGTATGGAATTGGCCTGCTTCAGCAGGCAGGCATTGGCCGTGTCCACCACGTCGGTGGACGTAAGGCCGTAGTGCACCCACTTGCGCTCCGCCCCGAGGCTTTCGCTGACCGCCCGGGTGAACGCTACGACATCGTGACGGGTCTGCTCCTCTATCTCGCGTATGCGCTCCAGACTGAAACTTGCGCGGCTGCGGATCTTCTCGACATCCTCGGGGGGGATCACTCCGAGTTCGCTCCAAGCCTCGCAGGCGAGGATTTCGACTTTGAGCAGCGTGCGGAATCTGTTCTCGTCAGTCCAGATGTCCCGCATTATCTTGCGTGAGTAGCGTTCTATCATAAGAGATTGCGTTTGAGATTCCAAAGTTATGAATTATCCCCGAAAAAGGATATATTTGCCCGCTATGAGATATCTGAAAAACGACTGCACCGACCCGCATTGGAATATGGCCCTGGATGAATATTGCCTGGAGAGTCTGCCGCTGGATGAGCCTCTGTTCTACCTCTGGCGTAACGCTCCCGCAGTCATCATCGGCCTGAATCAGAATGCCTATAACGAAGTGAATCTGAAGTATCTGAAGGAACACGGCATCACCCTTGCGCGCCGGGTGACAGGGGGCGGGGCTGTCTATCACGACCTGCAGAATCTGAACTACACCATCGTGGGCCGCTCGCTCAATCTGGAAGCGGATTTCCCGGGCTATATGCACTTTATGCTCGATGCGCTGCGCTCGCTGGGAGTGGATGCGCATCTGAGCGGAAGGAACGACATAATGGTCGATTCGCGCAAGGTCTCCGGCTACGCGAAGCGCGTGTACTGCGACCGCCTGATGGTGCACGGCACGCTTATGTACGATGTGGATCTGGATGCCCTGACACGTGCGCTCGACGTGGACGGAAGCAAGCTGCAGGCTGCAGGAGTCGCTTCGGTGCGCAGCCGCGTGGCGAATCTGAAAGACTTCCTGCCGCAATACGGCAGCATAGAGGAGTTCCGTCAGGCGCTGCAGGAGCGTCTCTCGCGTGGGTATCGCGATGCGCAGCTGCTTCTCTCCTCAGACGATCTCGCCGCCATACGCGAGATGCGCGAAAAGAAATTCGCGACCTGGGAGTGGATATATTCGCGCTCGCCTCTGGCTTCGCGCAATGCCAGGGCGAAATTCCCCTCCTGCGGCACGGTGGAAGTATCCCTGAATGTGGAACACGGCCTGATCTCGCAGCTGTCCTTCGGGGGGGATTTTCTCGGGAATCTACCTCCGGAAGAGCTCGCGAAGGCACTGAGCGGCTGCCGCTTTGATTACAGGGAGGTCTGCAAGGTCCTTTCAGACAGGGGAGTGCAAGACTATTTCGACGGCTGCACTCCGCAGGAGCTCGCCCGCCTCATCTGCGGGGAGTGACAGAGAAGGACGAAGGGCCGCTGCACTCCGTGCACAAAAAGAGGATGACCCTTCCGGATCACCCTCTCCTGTCGAGAAGAGGCGACTCGAACGCCCGACCCCTACGTCCCGAACGTAGTGCGCTACCAACTGCGCTACTTCTCGAAAAAGAAAGACGCGGAGTGTCGCGTCTTTCCGTATGCCTTTATTCCGCTTACGCGAGCTTGTTGATGTAGCAGGCTATGCCGCTCTTGAGATTCGCCGCCTTGTTCTTGTGGATGATGCCCATCTTCGCGAGCTTGTCGATCATAGCGTAAACCTTCGGGGCGTCAGCCTCGGCGGCCTGCTTCTCTGTGGTGTTTCTGATCGCACGGATCGCATTCCGTGTGGTCTTTGCATAATACTTGTTATGCAATCTGTGCCTTTCGCTCTGGCGAATGCACTTCTCTGCAGATGCGTTATTTGCCATTATGTATATTTTTTAAATATAGTAGTGGGTAGGAGAATCGAACTCCTATTGCGGGAATGAAAATCCCGAGTACTAGCCGTTATACGAACCCACCGGTTACCTATGTTCCACTCGCCTATGCGCGAATGGAACGCAAAGGTATGAAATAAAAATCATACAGCAAAATTTTTTCACTCTTTTGTTTCATCCTTCTTCCATTCGAAAGAATAGAGGATGGACTCCACCTGTCTGAGCAGCTGACGCTTATCGTATTTGGGGGCATAGACGAAAGCTTCCGTGACGATAATGTCCTTTCCGTCCCTGCTGTAGAAAGAGTGCGAGACGAACGGTCCTCCCATATAGTCGTTGTACACCTCCCAGTATCCTCTGGCCTGAGCGAAGTCGCGTCCCTTGTATTTCATATACTTCACGTCCGGGACGACATACTGGCTGGTGGTCATATAAGTCCCCTCGAACATCCCGGGGACATTATTCTTCATCACGCTGTCCCTGTGCGCGATTATGTTCTCTTCCGTGAAGTCGGACCCGTCACCCTTCGCGGGATACTTGTACATCAGTATGGTCTGGTTCGAGTACTGCTTCTCGTAGGCTATCCAGGCGAAGTTCGCCGTCATCTTCCTGAGCCTGTATCCTACCGGGAAATGCGGCGAGCCACCGAACACCGTCTCCACCTTCGCCGCGATGTCCTTCTCCTCGTAGATGATGCAGTTGTTCACCACCCTGTCGCGCTCCGCCTGTTCTATGGCGTTCGTTATGCGGTCCCTGCTCGCGTTTATCAGCTCGCAGGCCTCCTCCGCCGTATAGGCGCTGACCTTCACCACGCACTGCGGGGAAGCCCAGACATCGCTGTGGATTTCCACCCCGGTCCTCTGGACCTGCGGGTCTATCTGGCAGATGACGATATTGCGGTGAACCTTGAACATATCGCCGAACCCTCCCGGGGTCACGTTCGCGAGGGAATAGAGAGGCTCACGCGGGGTAAGCCAGGGACAGTCGCAGGAGAGAAGATCGCGGATGGTATTGCCGAGGGCGGACTCCCAGTCGCTCTTCTCTATGACCACCACCACTTCGCCCGCCCGTCCGCTTACGCTGGGAAGAAGAGCCTTGCGGCTCGCCCCGCTCCCGCAGGAGATGGCGGCGAGCAGCGTCAGTGCGAACAGTGCATATTTAAAATAACCACGCATAATATATGTTTTCTTAATTCAACAGTCGTCCTATGTCGTTTCCGAACGCGAGGAACATAAGCGCGAGAAGCAGGAACATTCCTATCATCTGGGCCACCAGAAGGAAGCGGTCGGAAGGCTTGCGGCCCGTAAGCATCTCATACAGGGTGAAGAGGATATGCCCTCCGTCGAGTCCGGGGATAGGGATGAGATTCATCACGCCCAGCATTATGGAGAGCATCGCGACTATCTCCAGGAAGCGGTACCAGTCCCAGGCGCTCGGGAAGACCTGTCCTATGGCTATGAAACTGCCCACGGACTTGTAGGCCCCGGTACTCGGCTTCGCCACGAGCCTGAGATCCTTCAGATATCCCGAGATGCTCTCGAAAGTCAGCCTGAAGCCGGCCGGGATGGCGCTCAGCAGATTATAGGACTGTCTGCGTATGTCCGGAGCCTTCATATACACTCCGATATGGCCGGCGGTATCCACCTGCAGAGGCAGGCTGAGAGTGTCGGACCCCCTCACTATGGAGGCGTTCACCGTGGAATCCGCACGGGCGGCCAGTATGGGGCCGGAATCCTGGAGGAAAGGCACAGCCTGCCCGTCGAGGGCGACTATCCTGTCGCCTTTCAGAAGACCCGAGGCGTAATTCGCAGATGTGCTCATCACGGAATCCACCACGAAAGGCACCGCCAGGTCGAACATCAGCGGGCTGCTCAGCACGTCCCCTATCATAGCCTGGTCGATGTACAGCTCCAGCGTGTCCGCATCCCTCAGAACGCTCACCTTGTGGACGTTCCTGCGCGCCAGATCCGCCTGCAGCATACTGAAGTCCTCCGGGCGGTAGTCGTCCATAGAGAGAATCCTGTCTCCGTTGCGGAAGCCCATCTCGTATGCCAGTTCGTTTACATATATCTCGCTGCTTTCGTTGCTTATGTAAGTCCTGCCCCAAATCGCGAGGATCAGGACATAGGCGAAGATGGCGAAGATGAAATTGTAGAGCACTCCGCCCGCCATCACCAGAAGACGCTGCCAGGCTTTCCTGGTGCGGAACTCCCAAGGCTTGGGATCGGACTTCATCTGCTCCAGGTCGAGACTCTCGTCTATCATTCCGCAGATTTTGCAGTAGCCGCCGAGAGGGAGCCATCCTATGCCGTATTCCGTCTCTGCGCGGGCCGCTTTCGGGAACAGCCGGGTGAACCACCGGCTCTCCTTGCTGCTGAAAAGCTTGAAGCCCCCGGCATCGAAGAACAGGAAGAATTTGTCCACCCTGATGCCGAAGAGTTTGGCGAAGGTGAAATGTCCCAACTCGTGTATGACGATGAGCAGAGAAAGGGCGAGGATAACCTGTAATATCTTGAAAATCACTATCATTTCAGCACATTTTTTCAGCTCTCGCGAAGATCTCCCGGTGCGTGGCGAAGATGTCCTCGAGCGAAGGCCGCGCCACAAAATCCATACCGTCAAGACACTTCCCGACTATGCCGGAGATGTCGTAAAAACCTATCTTTCCGGCCAGAAAAGCTGAGACCGCAGCTTCATTGGCCGCATTAAGCGCGCAGGGAGCATTCCCGCCGCGCTTAATCGCGCCTATGGCAAGCTCGAGCGCGGGGAATTTCTCCCTGTCAGGCTCGAAGAAGGTCATCGATGCGAGCGAGGCGAAATCCAGCTTGGGGGCATCAAGGCTGAGGCGTCGCGGGAACGACAGCGCGAACTGTATCGGCAGGCGCATATCCGGACAGCCGAGCTGCGCTATCACGGCTCCGTCCTCGAACTCCACCATCGAGTGTATCACCGACTCGGGATGCACGACGATGTGTATGTCGTCCGGCGCCATCCCGAAAAGCCACTTCGCCTCGATGAGCTCGAAGCCCTTGTTCATCATCGTGGCGGAGTCGATGGTAATCTTCGCTCCCATCGTCCAATTCGGATGCTTCAGGGCCGCTGCGGCTTTCGCTTCCGCGATCTTCTCGCGCTCCCAGGTGCGGAACGGCCCCCCGGAAGCAGTCAGGTGCAGGCGCGTGACTGCATTGCCCTGCGCGGCGAGCAGGCACTGGAAGATCGCCGAGTGCTCCGAATCCACCGGCAGGATCCTCGCGTGGTGGCGCAGCGCACTTTCCGTCACGATCCCGCCCGCCGCCACAAGCGTCTCCTTGTTCGCCAGCGCGATCACCTTTCCGGCCGCTATCGCGGCCAATGTCGGCTTCAGTCCGCTGAATCCCACCATCGCGGCCACCACTATGTCCACGGCGGAGGCCGCGACAAGTTCGCAGGCCGACTCTATCCCGGCGAAGACCTTCACTCCCCGAGGCTGCAGAGCATCCGCCACTTCCCGGTATCTGTCCTCAGAGCAGATGACCACGGAATTCACATCGAACTCGATGGCTTGGGCGATGAGCGCTTCGGCGCTGGAGTTCGCCGTAAGCAGTTCTACTTCAAATAAATCCGGATGCTGGCGCACTACATCGAGAGTCTGTCTTCCGATGGAGCCGGTCGATCCGAGTATAGATATTCTTCTTTTGTCCATAGGGGGAGATGTGTGTCAAGTCCGCAGCGCGAGGCTTCAGAAACTTATGTATCTGCCCGGGTCCACGGCCTCGCCCTTGTACCAGAGCTCGAAATGCAGATGGTCGCCCGCCGTGGTCGAACTGCCCACCAGAGCGATGGAGGAGCCTGCCGTGACACGGTCGCCCGTCTTGCGCAGGAGTTTCTGATTATGCTTGTAAACTGAGATGATGTCGTCCTGATGCTGGAGGCAGATGGTGTAGCCCGACTCGTCGTTCCAGCCTGCGAACACTACAGTGCCGTCCAGTATGGACATCACTACGGAGCCGGCGGGAGCCGTGATGTCCACGTAAGGATGGACCGCCGACTCGAACTCCTGAGAGATGACGCCCTTCAGCGGAGTGAAGAAATGCATTCCCTCTATAGGCAGCATCCTCTCGTGGCTCGGGGTGAGGGAGAACTGCTCCTGGGCGCTCACCTCGGAGCGCAGCAGCGAATCCCGGCGGCTCAGATATGCCTCGTCCTTCCTCTGGCGCTGCGCGGCGTCAGCGCTGCGTATGATGCTGTCCGGACTTATCGGAGCCTCTCCCGCGACCACTCTGACGAGATTCTCGGAGTAGAGCTCCCAGCGGGAGATGACGCTTTCGAGTGAGTCGATTCTGATGGCGTTCTGTACGGCGGCACGCTTGGTGTGGGAATCCGGATAGCCGGGGAGGATGGTCTTCAGAGGAGTGAAGGCAAAGACGGATGCAACTATGGCGAAAATGACTAACAAAGAACTGGCAGTCAAGATGATGAACCCCATACGGGAGAACTGTGTCCCCCATATTTTGCGGTGGGTTTCGGCATCCGTGAGCTGGAGTCTGAAGGTGTTGACTTTTTGATGTTTATTTGCTTGAGCCATCCGATTTGTGTAAATTTGCGGTCTGTATGGACAGAATCATAGGCATAGACTACGGAAGGAAGCGCACGGGAATCGCAGCCAGCGACCCCCTGGGCATCTTCGCGTCGGCCCTTGACACTGTACCGGGTGCAAAGATAATAGAATATCTGCAAAATTACGCCCTCCGCGAGACCATCACCGGGATAGTGATCGGCTACCCGAAGACTCTTCACGGCCTCCCGTCCGAAGCCGCGAAGGATGTGGACGCCTTCCTGCCCTGCCTGCGGAAGGCTTTCCCGGAAGTTCCCATCTATCTGGAGGATGAAAGATTCACTTCCGTCCTGGCGCATCGGGCGATGATAGACGGGGGTATGAAGTACAAGGACCGCAGGGACAAGAACTCTGTGGACAGGATAAGCGCGGCAATAATTTTGCAGGGCTTTCTGGACCGCAAAGCGAAAGGATTATGATAAGACCTATATATGTTTACGGCTCTGAGGTGCTCAGGGCCAAGGCTGCCGAGGCCGATCTCGGGGACAGGGAAGCCCTCTCCGGACTCATCACGGACCTCAAGGACACATTGGCGCGAGCCGACGGCTGCGGGCTCGCCGCCCCTCAGATAGGGGTCAGCCTGCGCGTGCTCATAGTGGACGGCACGGTGATGGGCGACGTTTACGATTACCTGAAGGATTTCCGCAGGACGATGATTAACCCCGTCATAGTGGAGGAGAGCGCCGGAAAGTGCGAGTACGACGAAGGCTGTCTCAGCGTTCCGGGCGTGTACTGCCCCGTGACCCGCCCCGAGAAGATGACGGTGGAGTATTACAACGGAGATTTCGAGAAAGTCACCGAAGTCTTCGAGCGTTTCGCCTGCCGTATGGTCCAGCACGAGATGTCCCATCTGGACGGTGTGCTCTTCACGGATCTGGTAGCCCCGATCAGAAAGAAAATCATAGCGAAGAAGCTCCAGAACATCTCGAAGGGCAAGGTCTCCGCTCATTATGACACAAAACTTAAATAGATATGGGAGCATTTCACGCTTATGACATCCGCGGAGTCTACGGAGTCGATTTCGACAGGACCACCGCATACAAGATAGGGTATTTCATTCCGGAGCTCCTCGCCACGGACAAGGTTCTGGTGGGGAGGGACTGCAGAGTCTCTTCGCCCGAGATCCGCGACGCTCTCGTGGAGGGCATAACTGATGCCGGGGCGGACGTGTATGACCTCGGGCTGAGCAGCACTCCTATGGTCTATTTCGGCACCGCGAACTACGGCTTCAAGGCTTCCGTCCAGATAACGGCCTCGCACAATCCGGCCGAGTACAACGGTATGAAGGTGAGCCGCGAGAACGCCCTTCCTGTCGGTCTGGACACCGGCCTGGGCAAGATCCGTGACTGGATTGACGCAGGACGGGACACTCCTCCTGTAGCCGCGCAGCGCAAGGGGCAGGTGCATCCGATGGACATCCATAAGGACTACATAGACTTTATGATGAAGTTCAAGGGAGACTACAGTTCCCTGAGCATCGCTTTCGACCTCTCGAACGGGATGTCCACCCTCTTCGCCCGGGAAGTCTTCGGGGAGGGTCCTTCGTACATCTTCGACGAGATGGACGGCCGCTTCCCGAACCACGAGCCTAATCCTCTGGTACCGAAGAATGTGGAACCGCTCCGCGAACTGGTGCGCTCCACAGGGGCCGATGTGGGCGTAATCTATGACGGCGATGCGGACCGCGTGATGTTCGTGGACGAAAAGGCCCGCTTCGTGGCCCCCGACCTGGTAGTGGCGCTGATGAGCCGGTATTTTATGGGCGAGAGGGGTGAGAAGGCTCCGCGCGTGCTTCAGGAGATACGTTCCTCGAAGGCTGTGGGAGAGTATCTGCGTCCGCTCGGCGTGGATCTGCACACCTGGAAGGTCGGGCGCGCGTTCGCGGCCCCGAAACTGCGCGAGATAGACGGCCTCTGGGGCGGCGAACTCGCCGGGCACTATTATTTCCGCGATTTCTTCTACTCCGACAGCGGTCTGCTCGCTTCGATGATAGTGCTGAGGATAGTGGCGCAGCTCAAGAAAGAGGGCAGCAGCCTGAGCGAAGCTATGGACGGAATCGCCCGCTATCGCAACTCGGGCGAGATAAACTTCAGGCTTGAAGACAAAAAAGGCGCTATGGATGCCCTGCGCGACCATTTCATATCGAAGGAGAAGCCTACAGCCATTATGGATTTCGACGGCTACAGAGTGGAATTCCCGCAGTGGTGGTTCAACATCCGTCCTTCGAACACCGAACCTTATCTGCGTTTCATCTGCGAGGCCACTTCGGACGAGCTCCTTGTCGAGAAAGTCGCCGAAGCCACGCAGCTTCTTAAAACCCGTTTCGATGCGGTACAGTAGCGCAGTGATTCTCCCGGCGCTTGTCTCCGTGACGCTCATCTGCGCTGCGCCCTGCTCCGCGAGTGCGCAGCAGCAGCAGCAGGAGCGGGATTCTGTCCTGAGGATGGAACAGGCTGACAGCACTCCGAAGCTTACCCGCAAAAGAGCCGAGCTGCTCGTCCCACGACTGGCCCTGCATCCCGTGAAGTCTATGATCCCCGGACAGTCCTCGCCACTTGACACCATAGACACCTCGAATCCCCGGATAAAGCTCGTGCTTTATGACGACAATACCTGGAAGTACGTCAAGGACGGAGATCTGGTGAAGAACGATTCCACTTTCACTACATCCTGGGACTCCGGCAGGGCTAATCCCTATCATACCACCTTCGCCGAGCTCCCGGACAGGGTCTCCATCTGGCTCGTGGACTCGAGCTCGCAGTTCTGCGTGCCGTATCAGACTAAGATTTATTCCCGTTTCGGAGTCCGTCGCGGACGCAGGCATCAGGGTGTGGACCTGCCTCTGAAGACGGGGGAGCAGGTGCGTGCCGCATTTGACGGAAAGGTGCGCATTTCCAGCTATATGAAGGGCTACGGGAACCTCGTGGTCATCCGCCACGAGAACGGCCTGGAGACATTCTACGGACATCTTTCGAAGCGTCTGGTAGAGGAGAACCAGTGGGTGCACGCCGGCGACGTGGTCGGTCTGGGCGGCTCCACGGGCCGTTCCACCGGTCCCCATCTGCATTTCGAGACCCGTTATCAGGGCTATGCCTTCGACCCGTCGTGGATTGCCGATTTCGAGAAGGGGACTCTGCGCAGCGGAGTCTTCACTCTGAAGAAGAGATATCTGAGCGCGCGCAGCAACTATGTTCCGGAATCCGAGGACGAGGAGGAGGACATCCTTATCGCCGAGAAGGAGGATCGGGAGGAAGAGGCCAGAATCGCCGCTGAAGAGGCGGCCAAACGCTATCACACTATCCGTTCGGGCGACACGCTCGGAGCTCTCGCTGTGAAATACGGCACCACCGTGCGCCAACTCTGTGCCTGGAACGGCATCAAGGCCACGACCACCCTGCGCATCGGACGCAAACTGAGAGTCAAATAACAATCAAATTCTGATATAAAATGAATCTTAAAGACGCTAAGTATTCCTCTTATTTCCTCGTAAAGGAAATGATGGACACTGTGGACACAGTCCGCAATTTCGACCCTTCCGTCTCAAGCTTCGTCTCTGACGAAGTGCTCAAGACCCGCCATCTGCTCTACTCGGGCGAGGGCTCAAGCCGCATTATGCCTTCGAAGAACGCACTGCGCAAGCTCAAGACCTGGGGTCTCGACATCAATGCCCAGACCGAAGGTGCGCACCAGGCCTGCGAGTACGACCTGAGCAAGTTCACGGTTCTGCTCGCTTCGAACTCCGGGCGCACGAAGGAGACTCTGCTGCTCGCCGGGAAGCTCAAGAGGGAGAATCACACTTTCTACGGCCTCACGGCCAATGCCGGTACTCCTCTCGACGAAGAGAGCACCAAGTCATTCGTGCTGCGTTGCGGCTGGGAGAACGCCGTGGCCGCCACGAAGAGTGTAGTGGAGCAGGCCCTGTTCTGCGAGTCGGTGGTCTGGAATGTCGCCGGCAAGGATATGAAGGCCGCTCTCGCTTCTCTGCCGGAGAAGATCGAAGCCGCTCTGAGCGTGGATATCCCCGCCGAGGTGGTGGAGCACGCCCGCAAGGCGAAGACCATTTATTTCGCAGGAATGAATGACGGTGTGGCTGAGGAACTTACACTTAAGACGAATGAGATTGTACGCCACAAGAGCGATTTCCTCGAGGGCACCTACGCTCTCCACGGACCTGAGGAGGTTATGGAAGACGGCGACATCGTGTTCGTGGTGAATCCTATCGAGAGCGAGTACGAGAAGTATCAGAAAGTCTTCGGCGGAGCCAATGTACACGTCGTGGCCATCGACACCAAGCAGACTCCTTTCACCACGGTCATCGTTCCTGATGCGGGAGAGCTGCAGCAGTACGTTTACCTCTGCGCCGGCTGGAACATCCTCGTGGAGATCGGTCTCTCCCTCGGCGTGAACCTCGACAAGCCTGCGCGTGCCCGCAAAGTCGGCAACGAGATGTAGGGGAGGAGTCAGGTCCGCTTTTTAAGTAAGCCTGAAAACCAGAACTTTCTCCGTGGAGGCGTCCACGCGGAGGGCGTCATCGATGCGGTAGCCCATCAGGAGGGCGACGTGACTTCCTTCCAGCTCCACCGCTATCGCACGCGCTTTCTGAGGGATGGAGCAGCCGAGTTCCGTAAAGATGTCGCTGAGCTTTTTGCGGCGTCCGCCCATTCCGAACGGCCGGATCCAGTCGCCGATTCGCCAGTTTCTGACCCGTAGGGGGAAAGTCAGCTTCGCCGCGTCCGCGACTAACTGACCGCCGGCGCGTTCCATCCCAGGCACGTAATCTTCCGTCCGGATTTCTATCCGCTGTCCGAGAATCCCGTACACGCCCGGAGAGGAAACCGTCATCTCGGAAAGAGGAGCTTCGCAAGTGGAAGCCTCACACAGCAGCAGTAGCAGCCTGCCCGGCGCTGTCGAGACGCTTCCCTTGCTTCCATAGAACAGCTTGCCGCTCAACGTTTTGCCTTCAGCTTCGGAGAAAAGCAGACGCGAGAGCGAGGCGAGCGCGTCCTCACTCAGACCTGCCGGCTCCACGAACCTCCACAGCAGATATTCCCGCAGCTTTTCTCTGCGCAGAGCCTCGATGCCGACCTCACCCGGCGCGAGCTCTATTCTTCTTCGGGCTTCCGCCCAATACTCGTCGGCAGCTCCTGCCGCCTGCGCGAAGTGCCGCATATCAGATTGCAGCGTAGAGAGAAATGAAGGGTTGATCTGCGCCATCTCGGGGAAAACGCGTCCCCGGACCCTGTTCCGGCTGTAGGAGCAGTCGATGTTCGTGCTGTCCTCCCTCCAGAGGAGGCCGCGCCCGCGCGCATATTCTTCTATCCGGGCCCGGCTGAAGCCGAGCAATGGTCTTATGACCTTTCCGCCCAGCACCTCCGTCTCTTCCGCCATACCGCAGATTCCCTTAAGCCCCGTGCCGCGCAGTAGGTTGAGAATCAGGGTTTCGGCATTGTCATTGGCATTGTGGGCCACGGCCGTGGCCCACAAGCCTTCCTCGCGGCAGAGCTGAGCGAAATAGCTGTAGCGAAGCTCGCGGGCGGCCATCTCGACGCTTATGTGCCGGGACGCGGAGCGGCCGAGAGTATCGAAGTTACGATGGTGGAGATCTATCCCCTCGCTCCCGCAGAAGGATCTCACGAACGCCTCATCGCCCTCGCTCTCGGAGCCGCGAAGATGGAAATTGCAGTGGACAGCGGCGATGTTCTCTTTCAGTCCCGCATCGATGCAGAGCCGCAGAAGGCACATCGAGTCGACCCCTCCGCTCACGGCGAGCAGGATCCTCTTTCCTCCGGGCACCAGAGAGTGCCACCTGTCCGTGAATTCCCGCAGCATAGAGACTATTTCTGGCGTCGCGGCCGGAAGGTGTAGGTGAAACTCAGGGTAGTGAACTCCTTGAACTGCACCCTCTGCTTGCCGTCAGGGAACTGCTCGATGTCCTTGTCGTTCTTTATCATTACGTTAGGATCGTAGATAAGCCAGGTGCTGAGGCCCATTTTAAGCAGCTTCGAAAGCTGCCAGCTGATCTTGTTGTCCCAGTTTACGCGGTACTCCTTGAACGGACGGCCCAGATAGTCGGTGAAGAGCACGAGCTGGGTCTCGTATTTGAACACGTTGTTTATCACCATCTTGGCATCCGCTTTCAGCTGCGCACCGAACTGGAAGCGCGCGTTGCGGTAGTTGCTGCCGATCTCGGCATCAAGTTCCGTCTCGCGCAGGTGCATACCATAGGCTTTGCGAAGCTCGGGATTGGTGACGATGGTGAAGCCTCCGGTGAAAGGGGCGAGATTTATGGACAGCCAGTTGTTCGGTATCCAGTCGATACCGAGGGCTATGTCGGTGTAGGCCGGAGAAAGGCAGCCCGACTTCAGGACGCCGGTCCATTTGCCGTTCTCGTCCTGAGTGTATTTGCTGTAGCCGTTGCTGAACTGCGAGCGGAAATTGAAGGACGCGGAATAGCTGAAATGTGATTTCGCGCCGGTCTTGTACGCCCACTTGCTCTCCAGATAGAAAAGGTCAGTGCTTTTCTGCAGGAGGTCTTTCTTGTCGGCCGCCCAGAGGAAACCGTAGTTCATCTGGAGACGGTTCGCCCAGGTCATCATATCTTTCGCATAGTCAGCCTTGGCATCGATTCCGCTGGTGAAGGTCACCGAATTGTAGCCGCCGGCCGCCCAGCTCCAGAGCCCCGTGTGGTTGAATCCCAAGTCCACGACTACACTCTGCTTCCAGTAGTTCGGCTTGGTCTGCACTTCCTCTTTCTGCTCGGCGGAAGCTATCGCCATAGCCGCTTCGGTCACAGTCTGCTGAACATCCTGCGCCAGAGCGGTATTGCCGCAGGCGAGAATCCCTGCGATGCAGATAAGGGTCGATATCCTGCTGCGCATAGTCCCGCTAATAGGAAATGGCGAAGATTACTCTTCTGTGTGAAGGCTTCCCGCTGTAGATGCACTTGCCCTCCTCCTCACAGACGAAGCTGTCGATCGGAATGCAGCGGATGGTCGCCTTGGTCTCGTCCTTTATGGCCTGCTCGGTCTCCGGGGTGCCGTCCCAGTGGCAGAGAAGGAAGCCGCCCTCCTTGATCCTCTCCTTGAACTCGTTCCAGTCGTCACATTTGCGGACATTGGCCTCGCGGAACGCGTAGGCCTTGTCGTAGATGTTCTTCCGGATCTCTCCCATAAGAGCGTCCACATATCTGTCGAGTCCCCCGATGCTGACGGTCTCCTTGGTGAGCGTGTCTCTGCGGGAAACTTCCACTGTGCCGCTGAACAGGTCGCGCGGGCCCATAGCGATGCGTACAGGCACGCCTTTGAGCTCCCACTCGGCGAATTTGAAGCCCGGGCGCAGCGTGTCGCGGTCATCCACCTTGACACTGTGTCCGAGGGCCTCCAGAGCCTTCTTCAGCTCGTACATCTTGTCCAGGATGGCGCTGTGCTCCTCCTCGGTCTTGAAGATAGGGACCATAACCACCCTGATAGGGGCGAGGTCCGGCGGGAGTACGAGTCCGGCATCATCTCCGTGAGCCATTATGAGCGCGCCCATCATACGGGTGCTCAGGCCCCAGGATGTGGCCCAGACATACTGCCGGCTGCCGTCCTTGTCCGTGAACTGCACGTCGAAGGATTTGGCGAAATTCTGTCCGAGGAAATGGGAGGTGCCCGCCTGCAGTGCCTTTCCGTCCTGCATCATAGCCTCGATGGTGAGGGTGTCGACGGCGCCGGCGAAGCGCTCGTTGGGACTCTTGTGCCCTTCCACTACAGGGAGGGCCATCACCTCGCGGGCGAACTTGGCGTAGATGTCCACCATCTGCCGGGCCCTCACCCGGGCTTCCTCAGCCGTGGCGTGGGCCGTATGGCCCTCCTGCCAGAGGAATTCGGCGGTACGCAGGAACAGGCGTGTGCGCATCTCCCAGCGTACCACATTGCACCACTGGTTGCAGAGGATCGGGAGGTCTCTCCAGGAGGTGATCCAGTTCTTATATGTGCTCCAGATGATGGTCTCGGAGGTAGGTCGTACGATGAGCTCTTCCTCGAGTTTCGCCGTCGGATCCACCACTACTCCCTTGCCCTCCGGATCGTTCATAAGCCTGTGGTGCGTCACCACTGCGCACTCCTTGGCGAAGCCCGCCACGTGCTCGGCCTCGCGGCTGAAGAAGGACTTGGGGATGAAGAGAGGGAAGTAGGCGTTCTGCACTCCCGTCTCCTTGAACATAGCGTCAAGCGCCCCCTGCATCTTCTCCCAAATAGCGTATCCGTAAGGCTTTATGACCATACATCCTCTCACGGCGGACTGCTCCGCCAGGTCGGCTTTCACTACCAGATCGTTATACCACTGCGAGTAATTCTCAGCTCTTTTAGTTACCTCTTTTGCCATCTTATTTTCTTATTTCCGAATTATTTCTTAACATTGCACCTGTACCTTCGGGGTATGGTTATTGCAATACAGCGCAAAGATATGAATTTTAAAAATAGGAACGATGAAAAACACTCCGCTTGTTGTTTTCCGGAGTTCCTGAAAAAGGGAGGATTCGCATTATGAAAACGCATTGTACTTTGCTTGCTTCAGCGCTTCTGCTGCTTTGCTCCTGCGGTCCCGGCACACAGATGTCTACAGCTTATCGGGACGGCATATACAACACAGGGGAGAGGGTCTCCCCGCAGGTGCTCGCACAGTCCGGGAAAGACACCGAAGAGCTCGTTGCCAAGACCCGCAATTCCCGGATTTTTCTCAAACAGGGACAGGTCGATACGCTCATCATTCCTGATAATATGTCAGCCCGCGTAAGCTTCAACCGCGCCGACAGCGTCACCACCGTGGACCTCTTTACCTACGATTATGATGACTGGCGCCGGGATTTCAGCTACTCCTGGGGCTGGCAGTACCATTACGGCTACGGCCCTTACCGCCCGTGGAGCTGGAGCTGGTCCTACCGTTACCGCAGCCCGTGGTTCTACAGCGATCTCCGGTACTGGAGTGACCCGTGGTACTGGGACGATCCGTGGTACTGGGGCAGCGCTTATTACTGGGGAGATCCGTGGTACTGGGGGGACTACCGGTACTGGAGACAGTATCATCACTGGCACGCCGGATTCTACGGCCCCGGTCCTCTGCCTGTGCATCACGGACACTTCGAGCCTCACAGATGGGGTGCGCGCAGTGAATTCCTTTCAGGCGGCGGTGCAGGCTCTGCCCTCGGAGGAAGACGGCAGGGTATCCTCTCCGGCTCCGGCATAGGAATGGGCAGGACTTCCGTAAGCCGCTCCGGGGCGGGCATCGTCACCCGCAGCTCCGACGGCGGCCGCATAAGCCGCTCAGCCACAGGCTCCGGCAGCAGCGTGTCCCGCTCCGACGCGACCTCGACTGTCAGACGCGTCACTTCCACTTCGTCTTCAGTCGGCCGCTCCGCGTCCAATTCTTCCGTGAACCGCTCATCGTCTGCCGGTACGGGCACAGTCCGCCGCAACCTCTCTACGCAGGACACTATGACGGACAGGACCATACAGAATTCCTCGGGCAGAGTCAGCAGCGTGAGCAGAAGTGCCACTTCGCAGCGAAGCTCTTCCTCGGCATCATCATCTTCTTCAGTATCCCGCTCATCCTCAGGCTCATCCTCCGGTGCGTCCTCGGGCGGCAGTACGGCAGGCTATCGCAGGTCCTCGTCTTCGGGCAGCAGCTCTTCATCTTCCTCCTCACTATACAGGAGGAGTTCCTCAAGCAGCTCGTCCGGTTCGGGCAGCAGCGTATCCCGCTCTTCTTCCTCTTACGGCGGAAGCTCTTCGTCCCGCTCGTCAAGCTATAGCGGAAGCTCGTCGTCACGCTCATCAAGCTACGGCGGCTCCTCTTCGTCACGCTCTTCGAGTTATGGCGGAGGCAGCAGCGTTTCCCGCTCGTCGGGCTACGGCGGCTCCGGCAGCAGCGGCGTGTCCCGCTCCTCTTCGGGCGGCAGCGGCGGCGGAAGTGTCCGCAGAAGGTAATCCGGAACAGCTTCTTTTATGCGTCAATAATTGTTCAAGGGGTTGATGTTATAGTATGGTTTTGTGTTTTTCGGTAAAGTCAACTTCTTAAATCATCGATAGTTATATGAAACGTATCCTTATTTTGTCTCTGTGCCTTTCCGCCGCTCTGACGGCCGGAGCCCAGAATATGTATGATGCCATCAATTTCAGCGAGAACCATTATGCAGGCTCCGCCCGCACCATCGGTCTCGGCAATGCCGTAACGGCTCTGGGCTCGGACCCGGGTTCCATCGGGATTAATCCGGCCGCCTCCGCCGTGGCCGGCTACAATCAGTTCACTTTCAGCCCGTCACTTGTCTTCTCTTCGACCCGCTCTGATTTTATGGACGACAACTCCAGAGTCACCTCAAGCACGGGAAGCCGAAGCCGTTCAGCGCTCCCGAACATCGCCGGGACCTGTGTCTTGAGCACCGGTCGCCGCCACGGCCTGAAGAGTATGACTTTCGGACTGGTGTCGAACACCACTCAGAACTATCTGGACAGGTTCGATGTCCGCGGCGGCGGGGACCAGACCTCCCTTTTCGGCTCCATCGCATCTTATGCGCAGGCGGCCGGATATGACCCGGCCCTTCTCGCGTCCTCCAACGCCTGGGACAACTGTCAGTGGCAGTCCGTAAGCGCCTATCAGGCAGGGCTCGTGAGCGACTTCGGCGACCGTAATTTCGTGGCCGCCACCGAGCAGATACGGCAGAATCCGGACGGCTCTTATGACATCTTCACCTCCGGCTATCTCGACAGGGCCTACTCCCGCAGAGTTTCCGGGACCAGGTACGACATAGTGCTCAACTATGCGCTCAACTTCTCCGACAGGCTCTACCTCGGAGTGAATCTCGGTTTCCCTTGCGGGCGTTACACGTTCTCCGAGAGCCTTCGGGAAGCCGCCGAGAATCCCGCCGATTTCACTTTCGAGTATGACACAGGCGAGAAGGTCAGCTTCCTGAGCGGCACCGGCTCCTATGCCTATACGGCTGACCTTTCGGGAGTATATGCCAAGATCGGAGCCATCTGGCTGCCTTTCGCCGGACTCCGTCTCGGTGCCGCAGTGCAGACACCCACCGCCCTTGAGGTCAATGAGCGCTTCCAGATCAGCAACACTTCCGAGTTCAGCAACTCCTCCGGCAGCTCCACTTCCCCTCAGGGAGAATACTCCTACTACATCTACTCACCGTGGAGATTCAATCTCGGAGCCGCTTACACCTTCGGCCGCTACGGCCTCGTGAGCGCGGATTACGAGAGAGTGGATTATCGGGATATGTACTTTGAAGTGAAGGGCGGCGGAGCCTACAACACCTTCACCGATGTGAACGATGAGATCCGCACCTATGCTGGAGCTTCGAATATGCTGCGCCTCGGCGCCGAAGTGAAGCCCGTCGAGAAGCTCGCCCTGCGTCTGGGCTATGCTCTGACCACCAGGGATACGGATTTCGTGGACACGAAGCTCCGGAGCATCTCCTGCGGCGTGGGCTACAGCTCCGACTCCGCCTTCTTCTGCGACTTCGCCCTCAGAGGCACGAAGTATCCGGTTTCCTACTATACTCCGTATGTGTATTACAACGCGGACGGCAGCGTGGCGAGTGAAATCCCGACTCCTGAGATCACGATGAAGCGGAATCTGCTGGAGTTCGTGGCCACCTTCGGCTGGAGGTTCTGACGGAGTTACAGAGACAGTTTCTCAGAGCTTCTAAATAGTTTCTCAGAGCTTCTTCAGCCAGAGTATCGAATCGGGGCCTTCATTGAAGAGAAGGTCCATAATGGAAAGATTTGCTATGAAGCCTTGCTTGCGGGCGAAGACCTGGAAGTAAGGCTTTTTCAGGCCCAGTTCCTCCAGGATGCAGTTCTCCCTCTTGGGGTGGATGACTTCGCGAAGGTCCCGCCCGTAGATGAGGGAGCCAGGGGGAGTCCACTGCTGAGTGGGGTGCAGATGAGCTTCTATCCCGGTCTTGTCGAGAAAGAAGCGTATTATGCTGAGGTTGAAATCGAAGAGCTTTTCCGGACGCTTTTCCAGCAGGGCGAAAAGCTCGTCCTTATAGTAGTCGAAATAGGCGGAGGACTCGTAGGCCGACGTGATGGCCCGCTCGGTGCGCTGCAGCCACTGCACGCTCCAGTCGATGCGGATTTGCGAGATTGGCAGGCTGTGCCTGCCGCCTTCGTGGACTACGGGGAAGGTGAGAGTCTGCACTCCGTTTTCCGCGTAGAACTTGCAGCGGTTGCGATAGGACTGTTTCTGATAATTCTCCTGCGCCTCGATCCAGACTTGCGCGGGGACTTTCGCTTCAGGGGATAAAGAAAACTCCGCCGCGATGGCGGCGAAGTATTCTATGGGTGGAAAATATGCTGTCCCGAGCAGCATCCGCTTTACTCGATGGAGCCTTTCTCGTTCGAGTCGTTCGCTTTCGCGATGCCTCTTTTGGAACTGCGGATGAAATTCAGGATGGTGTCTCTCTCTTCCGAAGGCGGGAATCCGGCTTCCACCTTGGAACATCCGTCAGTGAAGTTGAAGCCCTGGAAATAGATGGTGTCGTAGATGTCCTTTATGTTGCGGATCACCTCGGAGCTGAAGCCTCTGCGGCGCAGGCCGACTATGTTTATGCCGGCGTAGCAGATAGGAGTCCTGCCGCAGATGGAGTAAGGCGGGATGTCCTTGTTTATGGCGGACTGGCCGCCGACCATAGCGTGCGCGCCGATGTGGCTGAACTGGTGCACCTTGGTGCCTCCTCCGATGATGGCCCAGTCGTCCACGTCAGTCTCGCCGGCGATGCCTACATAGCTTACGAGTATGCAGTGGTTGCCCACCTGGCAGTCGTGCGCGATGTGCACGTAAGACATGATGAGAGTGTTGTGCCCGATTCTGGTCACGCCCTTGTGGCTGGCCTTGGTGCCCCGGTTTATGGTGGCGCACTCGCGGATGGTGACATTGTCTCCGATCTCGACGTAGGTCACTTCACCTTCGAACTTGAGGTCCTGAGGGATGGCTCCCACTACGGCTCCGGGGAATACTTCGCAGTTCTCTCCCATCTTCACGTAGGAGTAGATCACCGCGTGAGGGTGAATCTTGCAGCCGTTCCCTATGGTCACGTTGTCATCGATGTAGGCGTAAGGGCCGATTTCCACATTGTCCCCGAGAATCGCTCCCGGATGGACGATGGCAGTAGGGTGTATTTTATTCATTTCCTGTGTTTTTTGTGAGATCGCGTATCGCGATTGCCGCCCTGGTGTTCAGTTTGTGCCCGGGCTTGAACGCGACGATCTTCGCGTTAAGATAGCCTCCCGCCAGACGCAGATCTCCGATGAGGTCGAGAAGCTTGTGACGTCCGCACTCGTTTTCGAAGTGCAGCTTGATGTTATTCAGATATCCGTGTCCCGTTACCTTGAGGCCGGGGCAGTTGAAGAGTGTCGTGAGATTGCTGACCTGCTCCTCGCTCGCCGGATGTTCCACTATGACGATGGCGTTGTCGAGGTCTCCGCCCTTTACGAGATTGTTCTTGAAGAGGTACTCTATCTCGTGGAAGAACACGAAGGTGCGGCAGCAGCCTATCTGCGTGTCGTAGTCCACGGACAGGTCCCAGTGGGCTGTCTGCACCCCGAGGACTTTCGAGCCGAAGTCCACGGTCACGTCGTAGGAAGGCTTGTCGGCGGGGCTGAATTTTAGGTAGGAACCGGTTTCGGGATCGCTTATCTCCAGGTCCTCGCTCAGGTGTATGTACACGCGGTCGGCCTTCTGGACTCTCAGTCCCGTCTTCAGGAATGCTTCAGCGAAAAAGTGCGCGCTCCCGTCGAGAATGGGGACTTCTTCGTTATCCAGTTCTATTATGGCGTTGTCCACACCCACTCCGGTAAGCGCCGACATAAGATGTTCTATAGTGATGACACAGACTCCGTTCTTGCAGATGGTGGTGCTTCTGGCCGTATTGCTTACGTTTTCCGCGAGAGCTTCCACGAAAGCGTCTGCTCCAAGATCCACCCTGTGAAACACGATTCCGGTGTACTCCGGAGCCGGCTTCACGGTGAGTCTGGCATATTTTCCCGTATGTAAGCCTTTGCCCTCGAAGGAACACTCCTGCCTGAGCGTCAGCTGTCGTTTAATGTCCATAGGCGGCAAAGGTAAGCAAAAAATCAGTATTTACAATTGTTTACCCTCTACTTCTTCTCCTCGCCGCTGTGTTTGAACGCGGCATAGCTGCGCAGGAAGGTGCCGTGGAGTATGGCCGGACTGCCCATCCAGACCTGTCCGCTCTTGCGGATGTTGCCTATGACTCCGGCCTTGGCGCAGACTGTGGTGTTGTCGGCGATGGTGAGATGTCCCACGATGCCCACCTGTCCGGCCAGTATGCAGTTCCTGCCGATCTTGGTGGAGCCGGCGATGCCGCTCAGGGCGGCCATCACGGTGTTGTCTCCTATCTGCACGTTGTGCGCTATCTGACAGAGATTGTCTATCCTGACTCCGTTGCCTATTATGGTGGACTCCATTTCAGCGCGGTCCACGGTGGTGTTCGCCCCGATCTCCACATCGTTGCCGATGATGACATTACCGAGATGCTCTATCTTTTTCCAGGTCCCGTCGCTCTGGGGGGCGTTGCCGAAGCCGTCGGAGCCGATGACCGCGCCGGCGTGGAGGATCACGCGGTCGCCGATCACCATCCCGGGGTAGATCCTCACGCCCGGATATATGATGCAGTGATGGCCTATGACGGTGCCTTCACCGATGGAGACATTGTCGTGGATGATGCAGAAGTCACCTATCCTGCATTTTCTGCCCACTACGCTGTGCGCTCCGATGCTGACCTTTCTGCCTATCTTGGCGGAGAGGGCGATGCTCGAGCTCCACGCACGGTGGCGGCGGTAGGCCTTGCGCCGGTCGGAGACGTATTTGAGAAGCTGCGCCAGAGAGGTGTATGCGTTCTCCACGCGTATCATAGTAGGGGTGACCGGCTCCTTCGGAGTGAAGTCGGAATTTACCAGAAGAATGCTTGCCTTGCTGGTATAGACGTATTTTTCATATTTGGGATTTGCGAAGAAGCACAACTGGCCTTCTTTTCCGTGCTCTATCTTGGCGAAAGATGTGGCGCGTGCCTCGGGATTACCGTCCACGGTTCCGTTCAGTATCTGCGCCAGCTCGCGTGCGGTAAACTCCATATCGGCTGTACAATTATTGTTTAGACGCGGCAAATGTACAATAAATATGCCTATCGCAAAACAGAAATAGCCCGTTTTTTTGCGTATGTCTTTTATTATGCGTATCTTTGCGGAGTGTGACAGAGAAAGGGGGCTGAGGAGCTTCCTTTTTTTGTGGTCACGAAACAGATGCTTATATGGACAGGACATTGCTTCAGGAAGTGATCGCACGGGCCGCGCAGGAGCGCGCCCTCAGCGTAGTGGCTCTCGACTATGACGAGGATGATAATGTGATAGAGGTGGTATTGGACCGGCAGGTCCCGCCGGTGTCGCTCGAGGACTGCGAGAGTGTGCATCGTGCGGTGCTCGCTACATTCGACCGCGACGTCGAGGACTATTCGCTGACCGTGAGCTCGAAGGGCATAAGCGGAGCTGAAGCTGACGAATTGCTGAAAACAACAGAATAACAGATATGGAAAAAGAAAACATTGTAACCCTGATCGATGCCTTCAAGGATTTCAAGGAGGAGAAGAACATCGACAGGCCGGTGATGATGGGTGTGCTGAAGGACGTGTTCCTCACGCAGATCAGCAAGGTGTACGGCTCGTCGGACAATTTCGACGTCATCGTGAACGTGGACAAGGGCACCTGCGAAATCTATCAGAATTTCGAGATAGTCGAGACGGTCGAGAATCCGAACGCGGAGATGACCCTCGAGCAGGTCAAGGAGGACAGCGGCGAGGATGACTACGAGATCGGCGACACCTACGTGAAGAAGCTCCCTCTCTCGGCTTTCGGCCGCCGAGGCATTCTGAACATCCGTCAGAACCTCCAGGGACGCATTATGGACATCGAGAAGGCTAACCTGTTCAAGAAATACTCCGACAAGGTGGGCGAGCTCTTCACGGGCGAAATCTATCAGACCTGGTCGAAGGAGGTGCTCATCCTCGATGAGGACGGCAACGAGCTGCATATCCCTAAGGATGAGCAGATTCCGGGCGAGCGCTTCAAGAAGAACGACACTGTCCGCGCCATCATAAAGAAGGTGGAGATGCGTAACAACACCACTCCTTACATCGTGCTTTCCCGCACTTCGAACGAGTTCCTCGAGAGGCTCTTCGAGCAGGAGGTTCCGGAAATCCTGGACGGTCTCATCACAGTGAAGAAAGTGGTCCGCATCCCGGGCGAGAGGGCCAAGGTGGCCGTGGAGTCCTACGATGAGAGGATCGACCCTATCGGAGCCTGCATCGGTGTGAAGGGAAGCCGCATTATGGGTATCGTCCGCGAGCTCCGCAACGAGAACATCGACGTGCTCCAGTGGACAAGCAATCCTCAGCTTATGATTCAGCGCGCGCTGAATCCTGCGAGGGTCTCTTCCATCGATATGGGCAGCTCCCCTGAGGACAAGGTCAAGGTATATATGCAGCCGGAGGAGGTAAAGAAGGGCGTAGGCCGCGGCGGATGCAATATCCAGCTCGCCGGTATGCTCGTGGATCGCCAGATCGAAGTCTGGAGAGAGATCCCGAAGGATGAAATCGAGTCCGAGGAGGACGATGTGGCTCTCGACGAGTTCGCGAACGAGATCGACCAGTGGGTCATCGACCGCCTGAAGTCCATCGGCTGCGACACTGCCCGGAGCGTCCTTGCCCTCTCTCAGGAGGATATCGCCAAGAGGGCTGACCTCGAGGACGAGACCGTCGCGGAGATTTTCAAGATACTCGCGGCAGAATTCGAAGATTAATCATAATAATAAGGGGTTGATATGGCAGAAATCAGAATAAACAAACTGATAAAAAAATACAACATAGGACTCGACATCCTGGTGGACTTCCTGAAGAAACAGGGCGCCGAAGTCGAGGAGGGCAATCCTAACGCCAAGGTCTCGGACGAGTATCTTCCCGCGCTGGACCGCCAGTTCGCGAAGGACCGCGCTATGCGCGAGGCGGCCGAGAAGGAGGACATCAAGCTCGCCGACATTCTCGAAAAGGCCGGCAGAAAGCGTCAGGACAGACCCGAATCAGACGAGGACGAGCCTGAGCGGGAGACTATCATCCGCACGAACACTCTCACCGGTATGAAAGAGAAGAAGACCGAGTCGGTTCAGCCTCAGGCGGAGGAAAAGCCTGAGAGTGTGAAGGCAGAGGAGAGCGTGAAGGAGCCTGTGAAAGAGTCGGAGCCTGTGAAGGAACCGGAGCCTGCCCCGGTGCAGCAGGAGAAGGAACCCGAGAGAGAGGAGAAAGTGACCGGGGCCGTCCCTGCAGGTGACGTCCCGTTCAGCGAAACGCCGGCTCCGTCTGAGCCGGAGCCCGTGCAGCCTGAGGAGAAAACAGCAGCCGTCGAAACCCCTGCGGCAGCTTCTCCTTCCGCTCCGGAGCCTGAAGAGGCCGCAGCTCCTTCCTCTGAAGAAAAGACCTCCGAGGCTGCTCAGCCGGAGTCAGCGCCTGGACAGCCCTCTGCGGCGGCTCAAGCCGGATCGGGTGCTGAGGTTCCGGGCTTCAAGGTCGTGGGTAAAATCGATCTCAGCCAGTTCGCCAAGAAGCCTAAAAAGCGTGAGCGCATAAACAAGGGCACCCAGAAAGTGGATGTGAACAAGGTCACCGTGGACCAGAGCCCTAAGAAGAACCGGGACGGCGCCGGCAAGAACGCCGGAGCCCAGCAGAACCAGGGCCAGGGCGGTGGCCGCAAGGACAGAGGCCGCGGCAAGAAGGGCGGTGCCGACCGTTTCAAGCCTGCGATGACCGAGGCCGAGCAGGAGGAGATGCAGAAGCAGATCCAGAAGCAGGTCAAGGAGACCTACGCCCGGATGAACGACAACAAGAAGAATAATTTCGGAGCGAAGTACCGCAAGGAGAAGCGTGAACTCGCCGCCCAGCGCACCATCCAGGAGATGGAGCACGAGGCGGAGGAAAAGAAGGTGCTCAAGCTCACCGAGTTCGTGACCGTGAACGATCTGGCCACCCTGATGAACACCCCTGTGGTCAAGGTCATCGGGGCCTGTATGAGCCTGGGCCTGATGGTGTCCATAAACCAGAGGCTCGATGCGGAGACCCTCGTGCTCGTGGCCGAGGAGTTCGGCTACAAGGTGGAGTTCGTGACGGCTGAGCTCACGGAAGAGATAAACGGGGGCGATGCTCCCGATGCCGAGGAGGATCTCGTTTCCCGTCCTCCGGTCATCACCGTGATGGGTCACGTGGACCACGGCAAGACTTCGCTGCTCGACTATATCAGAAAGTCGAACGTCATCGCCGGTGAGGCGGGCGGAATCACCCAGCACATAGGCGCGTACAGCGTCACCCTCGATGACGGGCGGCACATCACCTTCCTGGACACCCCGGGACACGAGGCGTTCACGGCTATGCGTGCCCGAGGAGCGCAGATGACAGACCTCGCGATCATCATCATCGCGGCCGATGACGCCGTGATGCCGCAGACCGTGGAGGCCATAAACCACGCGCAGGCCGCAGGCGTTCCTATGGTCTTCGCCATTAACAAGATAGACAAGCCGGGCGCAAACCCTGACACCATCCGCCGCCAGCTCTCGGAGATGAACATTCTCGTGGAGGACTGGGGAGGCAAGTACCAGTGTCAGGAGATCTCCGCGAAGAAGGGTCTGAATGTGGACAAGCTTCTCGAGAAGGTCCTGCTCGAAACCGACCTTCTCGAACTCAAGGCTAACCCGAACCGTCTGGCTCAGGGAGCCGTGATAGAATCTTCGCTCGACAAGGGACGCGGCTATCTCGCCACCATACTCGTGCAGAACGGAACTCTGCACGTGGGCGATGTGCTGCTCAGCGGCAGTTTCTACGGCAAGGTGAAGTCGATGTTCAACGAGCGCGGCCAGAAAGTGAGCGAGGCGGGTCCTTCGACCCCTGTGTCGGTGCTCGGTCTGAACGGAGCTCCGTCCGCCGGCGAGAAATTCAACGTATTGGCCGACGAGAAGGAGGCCAAGTCCATCGCGAACAAGCGTGAGCAGCTGCTCCGCATCCAGGGCATCAAGACTCAGACGCACGTCACGCTCGAGGAGATCGGGCGCCGCATTGCGCTGGGCAGCTTCAAGGAGCTGAATGTCATCGTCAAGGGTGATGTGGACGGTTCGGTGGAGGCTCTCTCCGATTCGCTTATCAAGCTCTCGACCGAGGAGGTGAAGGTGAATGTCATCCACAAGGCCGTGGGAGCGATCTCAGAGTCGGATATCCTGCTCGCCGAGGCTTCGGATGCCGTGATCGTGGGATTCCAGGTGCGTCCGTCCGTGGAAGCGCGCAAGGCCGCCGACCGCGAGGGTATCGAGATACGTCTCTATTCCGTCATCTATGACTGTATCAATGAGATCAAGGACGGTATCGAGGGTATGCTCGAGCCGGAGAAGAAGGAGGAGGTTACAGCCACCGCCGAAGTCAAGCAGACCTTCCGCATCAGCAAGGTGGGCACCATCGCCGGCTGTATGGTGAAGGACGGCAAGATGACCCAGAAGGCGAAAGTCCGCCTGATCCGCGACGGTATCGTGATCTATACCGGCGAGCTCGGCTCGCTGCAGATCGGCAAGGATGCCGCCAAGGAAGTTCCTGCCGGCCGCGAGTGCGGTATGAGCATCGCGGGCTACAATGACATAAAGGACGGGGACGTCATCGAGGCGTTCCAGATAGTGGAGATAAAGCGCACGCTGTAGCGCTCTGCTCTTCCGGACGGCTTATGGAGGAGGATCTGAGGTTTATGGCGGAGGCGCTGAAAGAGGCGCGGGACGCTTTCACGCAGGATGAGGTCCCTGTGGGGGCGGTCATAGTCTGCGGTGACAGAATTATCGCCCGTGGGCACAATATGTGCGAAAAGCTGAATGATCCCACGGCCCACGCCGAGATGATAGCCATCACTTCAGCGGCGGAGGCCCTCGGAGGCAAAAGACTGACCGGTTGCACTCTTTATGTGACGGTGGAGCCCTGCCCGATGTGTGCCGCAGCCCTCAGCTGGGCACAGGCCGGGCGCGTAGTGTATGCCGCGCCTGATCCCAAAAGGGGCTACAGCCTCTATTCGCCTTCGCTTCTGCACCCCAGAACCGCCGTCACCTCGGGAGTTATGGAGCAGGAGGCCTCCCGCCTGATGGGAGACTATTTCAAGGGAAAAAGGTAAGCGGCCGTCCGCGTGCGTGTAAGAAGCTGTCTCCTACGTGACGTGCCGCCCCCGCCTCCCACACCTGCAGCCCCCTACCTATGTCCAAACCTCTGCAGAATACTCTCACGCTGGATGATGCGTTGAGGCTCGGCGCTCCGGTCTCGTTCCAGCTTATGCTGAAGCCGGCCGGGTCGCTGTGCAATCTCGACTGCCGCTACTGCTACTATCTCGACAAGTCCCGGATCTACGGCGGCCGCGAGCCGGGGATGTCGGAGCAGGTGCTCGAGAGCGTCGTGCGCGAATACATAAAGGCGAATGACGTGGACAGGGTCAGCTTCAACTGGCACGGCGGAGAGCCTCTCATCCTCGGGCAGAATTTCTACCGCAAGGCGCTCGAGTTCCAGAAGAAATACGCTGACGGCAAGCTCATTCAGAACACGCTCCAGACTAACGGGACGCTGCTGAACCGGGATTGGGCGGAGTTCTTCCGCAGGCACGGTTTTCTCATAGGCGTCTCCATCGACGGGCCGCAGGACATCCACGACAGCTTCCGCCGAGACAAGGGCGGGGCGCCGACTTTTGCGAAAGTAGTCTCAGGGATACAGCTTTTGAGAAGCGCCGGCGTGGAGTTCAACACTATGTCCACCGTCAACAGCCGCAGCGAGGGCAGGGGACTGGCGGTCTATCAGTTCCTCAAGTCGCTCGGTAGCCGCTTTATGCAGTTTATGCCGGTCGTGGAGCACGTGAAGTACCCGCTCCGCCCCGACGGCAAGCCTGACAGGCAAGCCCGCCCGTTCATCGTGGACCCCTCCGAGCCCGACGCCGTCCTCGCGCCATGGTCAGTGGAGTCATCTGCCTTCGGCCAATTCCTCATCGATATTTTCGACTTCTGGGTGCGCAGCGACATCGCTCAGTACTACGTGAACGTGTTCGACTCGGCGCTGGCGAACTGGTGCGGCGTTCTGCCGGGCACCTGCTCTTATGCGCAGACCTGCGGCGGGAATGCGGTGATAGAGCATAACGGGGACCTTTATTCCTGCGACCATTTCGTGTATCCGCGCTACAGGCTCGGGAATGTCCTCGAGGACGATATCCGGCAGATGATGACTTCCGGAGGCCAGCTCAGGTTCGGGCTCGACAAGCGCAATGACCTTCCTTCCAAATGCCTGCGCTGCGAATTTCTTTTCGCCTGCAACGGCGAATGCCCGTGTCACCGCTTCAGCCGCACTGACAGCGGTGAAACGGGGCTCAGCGCCTTGTGCTCGGGCTATTATAAGTTCTTTGAGCACGTCGCTCCATATATGGAAAGGATGAAGGTCCTTCTCGCCGAGCACAGACCTCCCGCCCAGCTGGCCGCAGAGCTCCGCTACGGCCTCATAATGCCGTGGAAGGCAGGACGATAGGGGGGGCATTCGCGAGCGGCGCGGCGGACGGCCTGCTCTCCCCGTCATTGCCGGCCCCGACCTTCCCGTCATTGCCGGCTCCGACCGGCAATCTCTTCCCTGCCGGCAGCATGAGACACCCGATCAGGTCTGGCGTGACGAAACCGTCATTGCCGGCCCCGACCTTCCCGTCATTGCCGGCTCCGACCGGCAATCTCTTCCCTGCCGGCAGCATGAGACACCCGATCAGGTCTGGCGTGACGAAACCGTCATTGCCGGCCCCGACCTTCCCGTCATTGCCGGCTCCGACCGGCAATCTCTTCCCTGCGTACGCGAGAGCCTGCGGCCCGCCGCAGAAAGGGACGGTGCATTGAAAAGCAAAAGGAGAGTGACTTTCAGTCCTGAGACTTAGTCACTCTCCCCTTGCTTCAGTGCGGGCGATCTCAGCGCCGCGCTTCCTATATCATTTACGCGTCCTTACCGCAGCAACGGCAGCAGCACTCTCCGCCGATCCATTTCCACACGCCTGCGGCGAATGCACCGCCTGCCAGAGGCCCGAGGATGAAGATCCAGAGCTGTTTCAGAGCATCATCTCCCTGGAAGAGGGCCGGGCCGATGGAACGGGCCGGGTTCACAGATGTGCCTGTATATCTGATACATACGAGATGTACAAGAATGAGGGTCAATCCGATGGCGAGTCCGGCAAAATTCCCCGCGCCTTTCTTCTCGTCCGTAGCCCCGAGGACTACCAGCACGAATACGAAAGTGAAGAACACCTCGGCGAGCAGTCCGCCCCAGAGGCTCACGCCGTCCTGGCAGACATTGGCCCCTGTTCCCGAGAACTCCACGTTCGCGGTGAGCAGACAGAGGATAGCGGAACCGATAACTGCGCCTATCACCTGGAATACCATATACAGAAAGGCGTCTTTGCCGCTCATCCTGCCCGAGAGCCATACGGCGAACGTGATGGCTGGGTTAATGTGGCAGCCTGAGATGCCTCCGATGGTGTAGGCCATCGCTACGACGGAGAGTCCGAACGCGAATGCGGTGCCCACGACGGTGGCGGTGATGGCGGTGGTGCAGCCGAGACTGACCGCAGCTCCGCAACCCATAAGAACCAGAACCATAGTTCCGATCATTTCAGCAAAATACTTTTTCATATCTGTCATATGGTTTATATTGTTACACGTGATAGCAAAGATAAGGATTTTCGGACAAATATTCACAAAAAAACGGGTCAGCGTGTATGTGCCGACCCGTTAAAGCAGAGCATTTGCCTGCTAAGTGACTACCATCTCTCCTCGGAGGAAACGGTGAGCTTCTTGCGTGCGTGACGACGGCGGGAAGCCAGAACGCGACGGCCGTTCGCAGAGCTCATACGCTCACGGAAGCCGTGCTTGTTCACACGCTTGCGGTTGGAAGGTTGAAATGTTCTTTTCATTATCTTATTTTTTTATATTTTTCGCATTGAGGACTGCAAAGGTAGTTATTTTCGATTTCTATCACAAATTTTTCTGCAAAATATTCGTCGCGCAGCCAAGTATCCATCTTCCAGCAATGTACGCTGCCTTTCTCCAGACGGTATTTCCGCATCAGCGTGACCACTTCTTCGTTTATGTCGCCTCCTTTCAGATACAGGATGCTCCGCATAAATTTACCTTTCACCCACGGGTAGAACTGCTCCAGCGAGGTCACTGCACGTGAGACCACGTAGTCGAAAGCCCGGTCCAGACTCTCCGCCCGAGCGTTCACAGTCTCTATGTTCCGCAGCCCCAGAGCCTGCGCTACGCCGCTTGCCACCTTCAGTTTCTTGCCTATCGAGTCGCAGAGCGTAAAATGCGCGTGCGGCATCAGCACCGCAAGCGGAATGCCCGGAAAGCCGCCGCCCGTCCCCAGGTCCAGGAAAGTAAGGGAGCCCGCAGCCGCAGGACTCGCAATCACGGAGCCTTCCGAGGAGCCCGCAGCCTGCCCGAAGGCCTCCGGGCAATTCCGCCTCAAGTAAGCGCCGATCCCCAGGGAATGGAGCACGTGGTGCTCATACAGAGCGTCTATATCCTTTCTCGAAATGACGTTTATCTTCGAATTCCAGTCGCGATAGAGTTCATCCATCTTCCGGAACTGCTCCATCTGCTCCTCTCCCAGGCCCGGGAACTCCGCCCGTACTAATTCTTCAAAAACACTGAATTCCATATATGTATGATATGCTTGAACCGTAATCTCCTGCAGCCGGACGTATAAACCGGACAAAGTCCGGAGTTGCTTTCTTTTACCCTCCTGTCATATGCTTGTGAGGAAGAACAAATATAAGTTTTTTTTCGGCACGCCCGACCTGATCGGGTGTCTCATGCTGCCGCAGGGAAGAGATTGCCGGTCGGAGCCGGCAATGACGTGGAGAGCAGGCCGGCAATGACGTGGAGAGCAGGCCGGCAATGACGGTTTCGTCACGCCCGACCTGATCGGGCGTCTTTTGCTGCCGCAGGGAAGAGATTGCCGGTCGGAGCCGGCAATGACGTGAAGTGCAGCCCCTCAATCCTCTTCTTCCTCGCTGCGCATAGCCTCGATGAAGGCCTTGGCGCGGCGGATGCGGGTGCGGACGGTGTTCAGTTCGAGGCCCGTGGACTCGGCGATCTCCTTGTAGGGCATTCCCTCGACTAGACGCTTGCGGGCGATGTCCTGATAGAGCGGCGAAAGGCGCGAGATATACTTTTCGGTTTCGACCCCCTCCTCGCTCCGGATGATGCTGTCGAGCGGTGACTCCACCCCATCCGGGATGGTCTCCGCCACCTGCGGGGTGCTCTCGCAGCCGCCCTCGTCCATCGACACCATCAGATTGCGTCTGCGGCGCTCGCTCGCGAGCAGGTCGAATGCGGTATTGCGCGCGATAGTGCGCAGCCAGGTGAAGAACTGGCTTTTTGCCGGGTCGTAGGTTCCTATCTGCCTGAACGCCTTCTCGAAACTGCGCGAACAGATGTCGTCCACGTAGAGGTCGTCGAGCGTCTTGTCCCAGGACTTGATGAGCGAACGCAGCGAGGCGATATACTCGTCCCAGAGGGCTGTGAAGGCATTTCCGTCGCCGGAGATGGCCCTGCGCACAAGCTCATTGATGCGATTCGAGCCAATTCTTTCCATAACTGCATTCTACCGTAAGCGGAACGGAAAGTTCCACCACATTTTCCATTTCCTGTACCACTATGCTGCGAAGCTCCTCCAGCTCGGAGAGCGGCAGCTCGAAGAGCAGCTCGTCGTGGATCTGAAGCACCATCTTCGACTGCAGCCCCGCTTCGCGCAGCCGGCGGTCGATGGAAATCATCGCGAGCTTTATGATGTCGGCCGAAGTGCCCTGGATCGGGGCGTTCACGGCATTGCGTTCGGCAAGCGAGCGCACGGTGGCATTCTTCGAGACTATGTCCGGGAGATAGCGCCGCCGTCCGAAGATGGTCTCCACGTAGAGAGACTCGCGTGCGAAGCTGACCGCTCCGTCTATGAACGAGCGTATCGCCGGGAACGAGAGGAAGTAGTCGTCTATGATCTTCTTAGCTTCGCTGCGCGAACAATGCAGCCTCTGGGCGAGCCCGAAAGCGGATATCCCGTACATAATGCCGAAATTCGCGGTCTTCGCGACTCTTCGCTGCTCTGCGCTGACTTCGCTGACCGGAATCCCGAAAATCTTAGCCGCAGTGGCCCTGTGCACGTCCTCCCCGGCGCGGAATGCTTCGAGCAGATGCCCATCGCAGCTCAGATGAGCCATAATGCGCAGCTCGATCTGCGAGTAGTCCGCAGACAGTATGACCCTGTCCGGACCCTGCGCCGTGAAAGCCTTGCGGATTTCCTTGCCCCGCTCCGTGCGGATAGGGATGTTCTGGAGATTGGGATTGGACGACGAGAGTCGGCCGGTCGCGGTAAGAGCTTGATTGAACGTAGTGTGCACGCGTCCGTCAATCGGAGAGACGTAGAGCGGCAGCGGCTCGATATAGGTCGAGAGAAGCTTTTTCGCGGCGCGGAACTCAAGTATCTCGCCTATGATGGGGCTGCGGTCCGCGAGCGCGAGCAGAGTCTCCTCGTCCGTGCTCCAGGTCCCCCGTGCGCTCTTTTTCGCCTTCGGGTCGAGCGCGATCTTCTCGAAGATCACAGTCCCGACCTGCCGTGGCGAAGAGACGTTGAGGCCGGGTTCCCCGGCCAATTCCCTTACGCTGCGCTCGTGCGTGAGTATTTCTTCGCGCAGCACAGCGGCGAACTCGCGCAGTGACTCCAGATCCACTCTCACCCCCGTGCGTTCCATCCGCGCAAGTACTTTGAGCAGAGGCTCTTCGATGCGCTCGTAGAGCTTTATGCCTTCGCTTCTGCGCAGCTCTTCTTCTATCCTGTAGCTGAGTCTGAGCGCTGCGGAGAGGCTCTGCGCGCCGTCCTCGGAGGCGCTCTCCGCTGTCTGTTCATCTCCGAAAAGCGAGCCCGTGGACTCTCCGGCCCCCGGCTGACTGTCCAGAGTGACTCCGAGGTAGCTCCGGGCCAATATGTCGAGGCTGTGGCTGCTCTCGGGGTTCAGGAGATAGTGCATCAGACTGATGTCCAGGAGCTTGCCCCCGAGTTCCACTCCCGCGTGCGCGAGCTGGCTGCTCTGCAGCTTGAGATCGGTGCCGCATTTGGCGATCCGCTCATCCTCGAGCACGCTTCTGCACTCCGCAAGCGGTGCGCTCGCCACGAGCATCCTTCCCTCGTGCTCCACGCAGAGCTGTACGGCCGTGACCGCAGCGAAGATTCCCGTCCCCTTGACGAGAGTCCGCAGAGCGACCCGCGGCTGCGAGGAGGGATTGGGATTGGCCGCTGCAGCGGCCAATAATGCGCATATCTGCGAAGCGGGAACGCTGACGACAGGGGTCTCTGCCGCAGGTGTCCCGTCGGATGCCTTCCGCCCGCGGGCTACGTGCGCGATGTGGCGGCGGAGCGAATTGAATTCGTATTTTTCGAAAAGGTCGGCAAGGGTCGGACTGAAGTCCATATCCAGGCGCATCTGCGAGATGTCGATTTCGACAGGGACATCAGTTCTGATGGTCACGAGGTCCTTGCTCAGGGCGATGTGGTCTTTCGCCTCCAGGAACATCTCCCTCTGGCGCGGGCTCAGCTCGTGCAGATGGGTGTATATGTTCTCGACGCTGCCGTATCTGGAGATGAGTTTCGCGGCGCCGACTTCGCCCACTCCCTTGACTCCCGGGACATTGTCAGCGGTGTCGCCGCAGATGGTGAGCATATCGATGACCTGGAGAGGGGAGCTGATACCGTAGCGGCTGCAGATGAGCGGAGCGTCGATGATCTCGTTGTCGCTGCCTGACTTTCCGGGTTTGTACTGGAAGATGTGCCCGTCGATGAGCTGGCCATAGTCCTTGTCGGAGGTCACCATGTAGACGTTCACTCCGGAGGCGGCGGCGCAGCGCTTGGCCACAGTCCCTATCACGTCGTCCGCCTCGTATCCCGGGGTCATCAGGACGGGGATGTTCATCGCCCGGACCAGTTCCGTCAGAGGCTCGAGAGCATCGATGATAAGCTGCGGGGTAGGGGGACGGTTCGCCTTGTACAGGGGGTAGAGCTTGCTCCGGAATGTCCCTCCGGGCGGGTCGAAAGCTACCGCGAGATGGGTGGGACGCTCGCGTTCGATGAGTTCGAGCAGGTATTTCGTGAATCCGAAGAGTATCGAGGTGTCGGCTCCCTTGGAATTCACCATAGGACGGCGCAGGAAGGCATAGTACATCTTGAAGATCAATGCGTGCCCGTCGATGATGTAGAGTTTTTCGTTCATTTCTGTCGTTCAAGGCCCCGATGTGCGCGGCAAACCCCAAATATAGGAACTTTGCGCGAAAAAGTTTCATTTTCGCGCAAAAGTTTCATTCCGGCGGGAGCTAGCCCCTGGCAGTCAGGAGGGGGGGGAGTCACCGCAGAGGGTTGTCAGAGTGGAGGAAGAGGCGGTCGCGGGCGAGCAGGCAGGCTCCGGCTATGCCGGCGTCGTCGCCGAGCTTGGAGAGCAGGATGGGTAGTCCCCGGTTCATCAGCTTCAGCGAATGCTGCTTCACGGAGAGGGCCACCTGCTGCTGGAAGTAGAAGGGGGAGGCCTTCGCGAGCTGCCCTCCGATGATGATGCAGGCGGGGTTGAAGAGGTTTATGATGCCGGCGAGCTGCTTGCCCAGTTCCTTGCCCGTCTCGGATATCAGCTCGATGCAGAGCTGGTCCTCCCTTTCCGCCGCCTCGAGTATGTCCCTGCCGTCTATCTTCTCTCCCAGACGTACTTTCTGAGAGAGGACTGAAGCCTCTCCCTGAAGGATGCGCTCCTGGAGCTTGCGGGCGATGGCCAGCATCGACACTTCCGTCTCCAGACAGCCTTTCTTGCCGCAGTGACAGAGGATGTTGTTCTCATAGACGCGCATATGGCCCATCTCACCGGAATAGCCGTTGGCCCCGTAATAGATACTGCCGCCGATGATGATGCCCAGACCGAGACCCCAGCCTATGTTCACGTAGAGCACGTCAGACCACTGCATTCCGTAGGCGATATACTCGGCGTAGGTCATCGCCTTAGTATCATTTTCTATGACAACCGGTATTCCTATGACTTCCGAAAGCAGGTCCGCCAGAGGGGTGTCCTGGGTCTCCTCGAAATTGAATTTGCTGGCGCTCGTGCCGCGCATAGAATCCACGCGGCCGCCCAGATTGAATCCCACTCCCGAGACCTTCCGCCTGTCTTCCGGGGACAGCTGCTCGAGGAACGAGGCTATTTTATTGCAGATGAGATTCATATTCTCGTGCGAATTCTCGAAACGGTAGGAATAGTCCACCGCCTTGTGCACTATGTTCCCGGTGAAATCCATCAAACCGAGCGCGAGACTGTCATTCTTTATGTCCACACCGAGAAAAAAGTGCGAATCCGCTCTGATTCCGTAGATTACGGCCTTACGGCCCTTGTGGGGGCTCTCTTCCAGCTCGATTTCGTCTATCGGGATTTCCTCGCGCAGCGCGTCGAGCTGCTTGGCGACGGTCGTGGTGCTGAGTCCCGTCTGCGCCGCTATGGACGGGACGGTGAAACGTCCCTCTCCCTTCACACGGCGAAGGATAGCTTCCCTCACCGAGTCATAAGTGCTTTTGTAATTCATATTTGACAAATTTAGTGGCAATTGCTCAAAGTTGCAAGCCAAATACGGAGAAATTAGCCAAAGATGCTTTTTTAATGTCCCCATTAAAGTTTTGACTATGAAATTAAATGATAATCCTATAATTTTGATGTGTAAAAAACCACAGAAATGACAACTGAACAGAAAACTTATCTCACGAAGTATTCGGAATGGTACAGGCGGGAGCTGACGGGAAACATAATGCCCTTCTGGCTTGAGCACGGCCTCGATAAGGTGCACGGCGGAGTATATACCTGCGTGGACAGGGACGGTACGCTTATGGACAGCACCAAGTCAGTATGGTTCCAGGGACGCTTCGGCTATGTGGCCTCATACGCCTATAACCACGTGGAGAAGAACCCGGACTGGCTGAAAGCCTCACTCTCCTGCATCGAATTCATCGAGAGGCACTGCATCGACAGCGACGGACATATGTTCTTCACGGTCAGCGCGGACGGCACGCCCGAGCGCAAGCGCCGCTACGTGTTCTCCGACACCTTCGCGGCCATCGCGATGGCGGAGTACTCGAAGGCTTCCGGCGACGCCTCCTATGCGCATAAGGCTCTGGACACCTTCAAGCGCATCCGCACTATGCTCTCCACTCCGGGCTTCCTGGAGCCCAAAAGCTACATAAGCGGCAGAGGCCATTCGATCACTATGATAATGCTGAACACCGCCCTGACACTCAAGCAGGTATGCGATGATCCGGTCCTCGACGAGCAGATACGCTCCTCCGCGCACGACATCGAAGCTTTTCATATGCATCCGGAGTACAGGTGCATACTCGAGTCCGTCCGTCCGGACGGCTCTCTCATCGACACCTGCGAGGGCCGCGTCATCAATCCGGGCCACGGCATAGAGACCGCCTGGTTCCTGATGAACGCTTCAGAAGTCACCGGCGAGAAGCATTACCGCGATATGGGTCTGACCATCTTCGACTGGCAGTACGCCTGGGGCTGGGACGAGAAGTGGGGCGGCATCATCAATTTCCGGGACTGCAAGGGCCTGCCTTGTCAGGACTACTCCCAGGATATGAAATTCTGGTGGCCGCAGTGCGAGACCATCATAGCCTCCCTCTACGCCTATCTGATGACGGAAGACGACAGATACCTCGATATATATATGAAGGCGAACGACTGGGCCATAGAGCACCTGAAAGACAGGGAATACCCGGAGTGGTACGGCTATCTGCACCGCGACGGCACCGTGGCGCAGCCTGCGAAGGGAAATCTCTTCAAGGGACCTTTCCACATCCCGAGAATGCTCTGCGTGGCCCATATCCTCTGCGGAAGAATACTTGCAAAGAAATGAAAAAGACAGCGTACATATTGGCAGCTCTGCTGCTGAGCTTCGCCTGCTGCGCACCCGGGAAGGATGCGGAGAACCGCAACTATATGTGGTTCGACTGCGAGGCTAACTACGCGACGCTCTCGCACCCCGACTCCATAGAATTCTATCTGGAAAAGGTGCGCGCCCTGGGCTTCGGGAATGTGGTCGTGGACGTGAAGTCCATTATGGGCGAGACGCTCTATGACAGCGGGATAGCTCCTTATATGGGAGAGTTCGAGGGTGCGGAGCAGGCGCTACGTTCCACAGGCGGCGTGATGGTGTTCGACATAGTGCATCTGGGAAAGCACGGCCTCTGGGGCGACCTGGAGAGGGCGATGCGGAATGCCGGACAGATACAATAAGTAAGGATGATAAACCACCAAGTTTTTTAAACAGCTACTAATTAATACTCATCAAAATGAAACACATCAGAACAATGTTTGCGGCTCTTGCCCTGATTCTCTGCAGTACGGCAGTACACGCGCAGAGTGAAGTCAGAGGTAAGGTCACCGACGTCGCAGGACAGGCATTGCCGGGCGTGGCCGTTATGGTCCCGGGAACCCTGAACGGCACGATGACTGCGAACGACGGTACTTACTCCCTGCAAGTGAAGGCGGGCGAGACCCTGAACTTCTCCTGCGTCGGAATGAAAGACGTGAACCGCGTTTTCGACGGCAAACTTTCCGTCATCAACGTGACTATGGAGGAAGACGCGCTCTTCCTCGATGACGTCGTCGTGGTAGGTTACGGTACTCAGAAGAAGTCTTCGCTCACGAGCGCCGTTTCCGCCATCAAGGGCGACGACGTGCTCAAGGCTCCTTCCACGAACGTCTCCCAGATTCTCGCGGGCCGTCTGCCGGGCATCTCCTCCGTACAGGAGTCAGGAGAGCCGGGACAGGACCAGGCCTCTCTGCGCCTGCGCGGTTCCATCTACGGCATCGCCTATGTAGTGGACGGTTTCCCTGTAAGCAGCATCAACGATATCAACCCTAACGATATCGAGAGCATCTCAGTCCTGAAGGACGGAGCTTCCGCAGCCGTGTACGGCCTCAAGGGCGCCGGCGGCGTGATGATCATCACCACGAAGAGGGGCGTGAAGGAAAAGACCTCCATCACCTATGACGGTTCCTACGGTCTGTCGATGAACGCCAACTTCCCCGAGTTTATGGACGGCCCCCAGTTCGCCTACTACTACAATATGGCGGATATGATGGACCAGCTGGCCAGCGGCGCGATCACGGACCGCTCCCAGTACACTCCGTACTTCACTTCCGAGAACATCGCCGCGATGACTAACGGCGACCCTACCGACGGCTGGGACAATGTGGACTACATCTCCAAGGTCTTCGGCACCGGCATCACCCGGAAACATAACATCACCGTGACCGGCGGCAACGACAAGGCCCGCTACTACACCTCCCTGGGTTTCCTCGACCAGAAGGGCAATATCGACAACTTCGGCTACAAGCGCTACAATCTGCGCTCGAACATCGATTCCGACATCACTTCCAGACTGCACTTCAAGCTCGGCCTTTCGGGCACCGTGGCTTCCAGGCACACCCCGGGCTATGCTTCCGGCGGTTCTGACGGCGGTTACTCCGAGCAGGGATGGCTTTCCGTAGCGAACCAGACCATCGTTATGCATCCGTATCTCCCGGAGACCTATGACGGGCTGTACACTTCCACCATAAAGAAGAACACCGGCCTCCCGCAGAGTCCGCTCGCTGCCATCTACGAGTCCGGCTACAAGAAGTACCGTTCCGTGGACCTGTCCGCGAACGCCACACTCGCCTATGACATCCCGGGCGTGGAAGGCCTCCAGGCCAAGGTATCCGGCGTGTATGACTGGAGCAACTCCTATTCCAAGCTCCTGAACACCCCTTATTCCACTATGGCTTTCATAGACGGCAGCTATACGAAGAAAAGCGACCCGCGCGGAACCGACAACGGTATCAACATCGGTGAAGGCTCATCCTACTGGCAGCAGATGGTGGGTCAGGCGAGTCTGGAGTATGCGGGACAGTTCGGAAAGCACGGCGTGGAGGCTCTCGCCCTTATGGAAGTCCGCGAGACTAAGAGCAACAGCCTCGCAGCCTACGCGAAGAACCTTCCGTTCTCCTCTCTTCCCGAGATCAATCAGGGCATTCCTACGAACAACCCCGTCTCCGGCAGCAGCGGAGCCACCAGAAGCGTCGGCGGGGTATTCCGTCTGAAGTACAACTATGCTGACCGTTATCTCGTGGAGCTTTCCGGCCGCGAGGACGGTTCATATCTCTTCAGCGGTATGGACAAGTACCGCTGGGGCTTCTTCCCTTCCGCTTCCGTGGCCTGGAGAATGTCGAACGAAGAGTTCCTCAAGCCTGTCCACTGGCTCAGCGACCTCAAGCTCAGGGCTTCCGTAGGTATGCTCGGCAATGACGGCGTCCCGGAGTACTCCTTCCTCAGCACCTATTCGCGCTACGGGTACGATGTCATCTACAGGGACGCGTCCGGCAGCACCAGCGTGAACCCGGCCTACCGTCCGGATGTGGTTCCGTCCCTCGACCTTTCCTGGGAGCGCTACCTCTCCTATAACGTAGGTTTCGATGCCACTCTGTGGAACGGCAAGCTCAGCATCGAGGCTGACGCCTTCTACAACTACACCTACGACATCCTCTCCGGCCAGAGCTCCGGTTTCCCGGCCTCTATGGGCGGCTACTATCCTACCTACGTGAACTATCCGGCCATCGACGCCAAGGGTGTGGACCTGCTTCTCACGCACAAGAACCGGTTCCTGCTCGCGGGCAAACCGTTCTTCTATAGCGTCACCGGAAGCATCACCTACTCGAAGACCCGCTGGATCAAGTATAAGGACAATCCTGAGGTCAACGAGAACCGCAAACTCGTGGGCAAGACCTACGGAGCCATCACTGGCTGGCTTTCCGACGGCCTCTTCCAGTCCGAGGAGGAAATCGACAACTCCGCCTGGTGGGGCTCCCGCCCTAATGTCGGCGACATCAAGTTCGTGGACATAAACGGCGACGGCAAGATCGACTACGATGACTGGGGCTATTTCGGACGCTCGAACCGTCCTGAGCTGACCTTCGGTCTGAATCTGAACTTCGAGTGGAACGGCTTCGACTTCAACGCCCAGTTCACAGGAGGCGCCCTCTTCGACGTTTCGCTCACCGGTACCTACTACAACGGCTACGATGACAACACCATCTGGACCCAGACCTTCAAGGAGGGCGGCAACTCGCCTCTCTACCTCGTGGAGAACGCCTGGAGCATCGACAACCCGGACGGAACCTTCCCTCGTCTCACCCTGGGCTCCACAGGCCACGGCGGAGACAACGGTCTGAGCTGTTCCTTCTGGTGGAGAGACGGCAAATATGTACGTCTGAAATCCGCCCAGCTCGGCTACACCTTCCCGAAGAACTGGTTCGACTGGCTCGGCGTATCTTCTCTGCGCATCTTCGCGGAGGGACAGAATCTCTTCACCATCGACGGACTTCCTGCGGGAATCGACCCGGAGTCACCTGGCGTGAACAACGGTTACTACCCTCAGCAGCGTCTCGTGATGGGCGGCGTTACACTTACATTCTAAAAACGGCGTGATATGAGAACAATTGCTAAAAATATACTTCAGGCGACATCCGGCATCGCTCTTGCGGCGCTTCTCGCAAGCTCCTGCAACGACTTTCTGGATATGACTCCGACCGACAGCGTCTCCGACAAGATCATCTGGCAGACGACCCAGAATGCGGAATACGGAGTGAACTACATCTACAGCTATATCCTCGATATGGCTGACGCCAATACCGGACAGTGCGTCGCGGGTATGACCGACGCGCTCACCGACCAGCTCAAATACGGTTCCTATAACTACAACGCCCTCGCCTACATTCCGAGCGAAATCGCCTACGGCGGCTCCACGCTCACGGCAAACTATGTGGCCTCCTATCTGGGCTACTGGGACACGATGTACGGCGCCATCCGCAGGACTAACCAGGGCCTGAACTACCTGGACAAGTACGGCGAGATGTCGGATGCCGACAAGACCCGTCTGAAAGCGGAGCTCCGCTTTATGCGCGCATACTTCTACTTCGACCTTGTCAAGAGGTACAAGGAAGTCATCATCTACGATGAGGACCTCAGCGCCATCACTGCGAACAAAGCCCTCAGCACGGAGCAGCAAGGCTGGGATTTCATCGCCTCAGATCTCAAGTTCGCGCAGGAGAATCTCCCCGCAAAGGCCGAAGCCGGCGGCCGTCTGGACAAGGGCGCAGCCTACGCCTTCGCCACCCGCGCAATGCTCTACGCGCAGCGCTATGACGAAGTCATCGCTGCGGCAGGCAAGGTGGCGGAGCTCGGCTACAGTCTCGATCCGAGCTATGCGAATGTCTTCAAGGGCAGCAGCTCCGAGGTCATCCTCCAGTACGAGTTCAGTTACGAGAACGGTGTCACCCACAATTTCGACTTCTACTACACTCCGGGCGGAGACTACACCACGCGCGAAGCTTCGGGCGGCGGCTACGGCACCCCTACACAGGAGATGGTAGAGTCCTACGAATATGCGGACGGCAGCGGCTTCCCTGACTGGACAGTATGGCACACCGCCGAGGGCACTTTCGAGAATCCTCCTTACGAGCTTCTCGAGCCACGCTTCCAGGCTTCCATCCTCTACAACGGAGCTGAGTGGAAGGGCCGCACCATCCAGCCTTATGTCGGCGGCGACGACGGCTGGTGCCAGTGGAACGTGGTCAAGGAGCCTAAGGGCAAGACCACCACGGGCTATTATCTGCGCAAGGGCCTGGACGAGACTCACGATGTCATCGCCAGAAGCCAGAGTACGCAGCCACTGGTAATCCTGCGCTACGCTGAAGTGCTTCTGAACAAGGCTGAGGCCTGCTATCGCACGGGCGATGCTGCCGGAGCCAATGCGGCCCTGCGCGCCATCCGCGAACGTGTGGACCTGCCTTATACCGACAAATCGGGAGACAATCTCTGGGCAGCCATCCGTCAGGAGCGCAAGGTGGAACTCGCCTTCGAAGGCTTCTCCTACTGGGATGTCCGCAGATGGGGAGTCGCTCCTGAACAGTATCCGGAAGGTCTTTCCGGCTATCAGCTGCACGGCCTGAAGATCGAGCCGGCCGGCGCAAGCTTCAGCTACACTTATGTGACAGTCGATGACAAGGTCCGCAATTATCCCGAGAAGATGGACAGATTCCCTCTCCAGGACAGCGAGCTTTCCAGCAATACTGCCGTAGAACAATTCCCTGAATGGAAATAATACATAGACAGGTATGAAAAAGATATATGTAATACTACTACTGGCCGTTGCCGTCTCTGCGCTCGTGGCTTCCTGCCACAGCCCGGAGCACGTAGTCTCGACGGCCGAACGCCAGAGCATCACAAGCCTGGAGGCCTTCTTCACCTTCGGTCCCTATATGGACCAGAGTATGTGCAAGCTAAGCATCAGCGATGAGAACGCTTCCCGCTTCGTCCTCCCGATTCCGTGGTACTTCCCTGTCACTTCCGACAACGAGACCACGCCTTATATGACCAAGGTCCGCGTCCAGGCCGCCATCCAGCCCGACTGCAAAATCGAGCCGGCCCTCGGCCTGCTGGACCTCACCCGGGAGAATCTCTATACCTTCACCAACGCAAAGGGCGAGAGCCGCCAGATCTGCATCACGGGAGAGCGGGTCAAGTCCTCAGACTGCGATATCCAGGTATTCTCCCTCGATGACCCGGCCATCACCGGCATCATAGACAAGAGCGCGAAGACCGTCACCATCGTCTCGGCCGAGGACCTGAGCTCCTGCACCGCTACGGTACAGATTTCGGCCCACGCGAGCATCTCTCCTGACCCTGCAGTCGCACGCGACTACAATTCGGACGTGAAGTTCACCGTGACGGCCCACGACGGGACCACATCCGCAGTCTATACCGTCATCAAGAGCGTTCCGGACAAGATCGACTACGGCTTCAACAAGTCTTCCGTAGAGCAGCTCTTCAACTTCGACCCTGTATCTATGGCAGGTCTGCCTGCCTACAATACCGACGGCATCTATCCGAGCCTCGCGGTATCGGGCGGCAAGCTCGTGTTCTGCTCCGGAGGCGGCACCGTTCCGGTATATCTGAACGGAGTCACCGGCGTGAATGAAGGCCAGATCAACCTCGGCAGCGCAGTCGCAGCCGCAGTGACGAACGACGAGGCCGAGAACATCCTCATCTGTAACCACGCCGCGTCCGGCGAGACCTTCAGCATCTGGAGAACTTCTTCAGTGAAGGAAGCTCCGGTTCTGCTGCACTCCTTCACAAACGGCTCCGACCTGCCGATGGGCTATTCCATCAAGGCCATAGGCAATGTGGACGCAGACGCAGTCATCGACATCACGAATGAAGGCGTTTCGGGCATCACTTCCTCCAGCAAGGTGACCCGGGTCACCATCGAGGGCGGCGCAGTCACGGACGTATCCGTGCTCGACCTCTCCGCGAGCGGACTCGGCTGGGGTGCGGCTCCGGTGAACAATACCGATGCGGTCGCTGTAGCCCCGACCAAGGATGCGGGAGTATTCTTCTCCTACTACGATCCGAACATCCTGCAGTACGTGGCGGCGGACGGCTCGCTCAAGGCTTCGCTTCCGTTCAACAACGGCTCGTCCTGGGGTCTGAACGTGAACAACCTCGACTCCAAGCAGTTCAACAACGCCACCTATATGGCGCTCTTCATCGTCAGCCACTTCCCGTCCTGGGGAATGGGACCTGCCCTCTATCTCTATGACATCACGGATCCTTCAGCCCTCTCCGGGAATCTGAACGAGACCACATCCATAGTGCTGAGCAACGGCTCCATCGACTGGACTCAGAAGGCGGCCTACTGCTACGCGGCCGGCGACGTGGTCCTCGCACCATCGAAGGACGGCTTCAAACTCTATATTTACTACTACGATCAGAACTCCGGCATCATCGGAGGCTACTCTGCTGACTGTATAAAGAAATAGACAGAATGCGTTTACTGAAGTTATACTCTGTATATGCGGCCATCGCGCTGATGGCAGCCTCGTGCGGGGGGCATTCACCGTATCATCCGTGGGACCCCGACTGGGACAAGAAAACCGATACGGACTCGACGGAGACGGACAGTTCCAAACCCCGTTATGTCTGGATCGACGCGGCGGCCAATTTCAGTGACTACGAGAACGACAAGGACAGGATCGCCGCTGATCTGAAAAAGATAAAGGATGCCGGATTCACGGACATCATCGTGGATGTCCGGCCTACCTGCGGCGATGTCCTGTTCCGCTCGTCCGTAGCCGACGCTCTGAAGAAAGTGGATGTGTGGAAGGGTTCCAGCTATGTCTGGGTGGAACGCACCGGCACCTACGACTATCTTCAGGCCTTCATCGACGAGGCCCGCAAGCAGGACCTGAAAGTGAACGCGAGCATCAATACCTTCGTCGGAGGCTACTATTGCCCTTACGGACTCGGGACTGACGGAATGCTCTTCCGCGACAAGTCCCGCAAGGGCTGGGCTTCGGTCATAAACTCCGAAGACGGACTCGTGAACGTGATGGACCTCAACTCGAGTGACGATTACGGCGCGCGTTTCCTGAATCCGGCAAACGAATCGGTACAGAAATACGTCCTGCAGATCATAAAGGACCTCTCGGCCTACGATCTGGACGGGATAATCCTGGACCGCTGCCGCTATGATGACTATGGTCTGCAGAGCGACTTCTCGGATGTGTCGAGAAGCAAGTTCGAGACCTGGTCCGGAATCCGGGTCAGCTCCTGGCCGGAGGATGTGATGCCGAAGGGGGCCACGGCATTGGGCGCGGGCGTGAGCGACGTCCAGAAGAAATGGCTGGCCTTCCGCGCACACGTCATCCACGATTTCGTGGAGAAGGCAGCGAAGACCGTGCATTCGGTAAACAAGGACATCCGCTTCGGAGTGTACGTAGGAGCCTGGTACTCCAGCTACTACACCTCGGGCGTGAACTGGGCGAGTCCGAAGTACGACCCTGCCGCCGCCGGCTACCGCTGGGCTTCCGCAGACTACAAGAATTACGGCTATGCCGACCACTGCGACTTTATGTTCCTCGGCGCGTACGCGGGCAGGGACTCCATCTGGGGCAGCGGCGAATGGACTATGCAGGGCTTCTGCAAGCAGGGCAGGGAACTGCTCAAGGGCGACACGAAGTTCAGCGGCGGTCCGGACATCGGCAACTCCACCGGCTGGGTCGGAGGCGGTCAGGCGGCCTATATCCCCGATGCGGTCAAGGCCTGCATCGAGAGCAGCGACGGCTTCTTCGTGTTCGACCTCTGTCACATAAAGATGTACGACTACTGGGCAGCCTTCAAGAAAGGAATTGATGATTATCTTAAAACTGTAGATTAATATGAAACGCATTTGCATATTTTTGCTGACCTCTGCGGCTCTTCTCTCCGCAGTTTCCTGCGAGGAGAACAAGCAGGACGGCACCATAAACCCTGTGAACGAGACTTCGCTCGCTCCGGTCTTCACCTCCGGGGGCGGCACCATCGTCATAGAGTTCGACGCGACGGCTGACTGGACTGCCACCGTCCCGAACACGAACCACTACTCCTGGAGTTCCATAACTCCTACCTCCGGCGAGGCCGGCAGGGTACAGATAGCCGTGACGGCTCTGCCGAACACAGATTATGACGGACGCGAGTACACATTCTCCGTAAACTGCGGAGGCAACTCGCAGACTGTGACCGTGCGCCAGCTCCAGAAAGACGCCATCACTTTCAGCAAGGGACCGTTCGAGCTTCCGAAGGAGGGCGGCGACGTGACCATCGACATCGTCTCCAACGTGGAGTACAGCTACGAAATCGTCGGTGAAGCGAAGAACTGGATCTCCGCCGCCGCCACACGCGCCCTCTCGGAGAGCAGCGTAAGCTTCACGGTAGCCTCGAACGAAATCTATAATGTCTTCGAGTCCCGCAGCGGCGTCATAAGATTCACCAGCGCGGTCGGAGAGCAGGACATCACCGTGAACCAGGCTCCGAACGAGCGCATCTTCGAAGTCACTTCATCCCTCGTCGCCGAGAAGGAAGCGGGCAGCGTGGACCTTGCGGTCAATGCGAACTTCCCTTACAAGCTCATTCTCGACGAGGACTGCGACTGGGCTGAGATAGGAGAAGAGACTGACGGCGTACACAAGATCTCCGTGCAGACGAATCCGGACTTCGGCTCCCGCAGCACCGGCATCACCGTTACCACCGATGTGGAAGGCTATGAGGCCTACGTTATCCTCAAACAGAAGGGCACTGCGGATGTGCAGACTCTCTGGAGCAGGTCCTACGGCGACTACGGCCTCGCTTCAGCGGGCGGCCCTGTCAGACTTGCGGTATTCCGGGATATGCTTCTGGTAGCCATCGGCGGCAATCAGCTCTATTCTCTGAACCGCGAGACCGGCGAGATGATAGGGGAAGTGGAACTTCCTGCAGGTCTTTCCGTGGACTCTATGGTAAGTGACGACGCGGGCAATCTGCTCGTAGCCGGCCGCGCATCGTTCGGCGGACAGTTTGACGTGTACTGCATCGAGGCGGGTTCGGACTTCACGCCGAAGCTTCTTCTGAGCTACAGCCACGTCGACATCTGGAGCAACTCTATGGGCAATCTCCGCGTAAAGGGTGACGTGACGAAGAATGCGGTCATCACCGCCTTCGTGGACGTAAGCCAGTACTGGCTCAGATGGGTGGTAGAGAACGGCACCGTTACCGACAAGGGCATCTTCGGGCACGTGGACCCGGCTTCGAGCTATGTGTGGAACCCTTACGGAGCCTGCGTAGCCCCTGTATCGGATGATTTCAGCGACGGTCTCCTCTTCATCGGCTACATCGCCGATGCGGCTGGAAACTATGACCTGAACCACTATGACCCGGCTTCCGGCAGCTGGAAGTCCGTATTCCATACCGACAGCGCCGGCAACGAGAACTACAACTGCATCTCCGTGGCCACTCTGAACGGCATCCGTTTCTGTGCCATCGAGCGAGGCGCACACTTCTCCTGGGGCGCTTCTCCTGAAGTCTATCTTCTCGACATCACCGACCTCGACAATGTGAAGGAGTCCTACTATGTGGACTGGGAGACCGTGAGCGGCGGAGCGAGCTTCATCGGAAGCGGTGCCGGCAGCGACGTGCTTCTCGTGCTTTCTTCTGACGGAAGCGTGATGGATATGTTCGTCACCGACGGCAACTACGACTGTCTGACCTGCTTACGCTTCGTCTCATGACAGACAGAAGATCATTCATAAAGACTGTGGCGGCAGTAGCCGCCGCAGCCGCCGCGGCTCCCATCGCAGCCGGCTGCAAGGACAATTCCTCTGACCCGAGGGGCGGCACCGCCGCCCCTGCGGCGGGGAATCAGGACTCTCCGCTGATAGTTCCCAAGGCTCAGGGCCTGCGCATCACGGGGACCTTCCTGGACGAAATCTCCCACGACATCCCACATCAGAACTGGGGACTCGCGGAGTGGGACGCCGACTTCGCGAATATGCGCGCCATCGGAATTGACACGGTCATAATGATACGCAGCGGCTACCGCAAGTTCATCACCTGGCCGAGCGAGTACCTGCTGGGCAAGGGCTGCTATATGCCTTCGATGGATCTGGTGGAGATGTTCCTCAGCCTTGCCGACAAGCACGGGATGAAATTCTATTTCGGCCTGTACGACAGCGGGAAGTATTGGGACACGGGCGATATGGCCTACGAGCTGGAGTCGAACAAATACGTCATCGACGAGGTCTGGAGCAGATACGGACATCACGAGAGCTTCAAGGGCTGGTACATCAGCACCGAAATCTCCCGCAAGACCAGAAACTGCATCTCCACTTTCCACGAGATGGGCAAGATGTGCAAGGATGTCTCCGGCGGCCTTCCGACCTTCATCTCTCCGTGGATAGATGGCAAGAAAGCCATTATGGGCACGGGTCTGAGCAGCAAGAAGGGAGTCTCTGTACGCAAGCACGAGGAGGAATGGAACGAGATTTTCGACGGTATCCACGATGTGGTGGATGCCTGCGCCTTCCAGGACGGGCACATCGACTACGATGAGCTGGACGCTTTCTTCAGCGTGAACAAGAAGCTCGCCGACCGTTACGGGATGCAGTGCTGGACAAACGCCGAGACCTTCGACCGCGATATGCCGATCAACTTCCTGCCCATCAAGTTCGACAAGCTCCGTATGAAGCTCGAGGCGGCTGCACGCTGCGGCTACGACAAGGCCATCACTTTCGAGTTCTCGCATTTTATGAGTCCGCAGAGCGCCTACCTGCAGGCGGGTCATCTCTACGACAGATACAAAGAATATTTCGACATAGTTTAGGCTTATGCAAGTCAGCGGATCCAATCTGGGATATGTAATATTCCTCTCCTTCGTCGCCGCCCTCGGCGGCATACTCTTCGGCTACGACACGGCCGTCATCTCGGGGACCACTGCGGACGTGAGCGCCCAGTTCGGCCTGACCGAGATGAGCAAGGGCTGGTATGTCGGCTGCGCTCTGGTAGGTTCCATCATCGGAGTCGCCCTCGCCGGAGTGATGAGCGACTATCTGGGACGCAAGAAGACCCTGATCATCTCGGCCATCCTCTTCAGCGTCTCCGCCATCGGCTGCTGCGTCTGCGCGGGCTTTTCCGACCTCGTGGCCTACCGCATCATCGGAGGTCTGGGCATAGGCATAGTCAGCATAGTCTCCCCGATGTACATTTCCGAGATTTCACCCGCGAAGATAAGAGGCACTATGGTGGCACTCTACCAGCTCGCCGTCACGATGGGTCTGCTGCTCGCTTACCTGGCGAACTACATCATCCTCAGCGGCAGCGCGGACGCCTCCTACGCCTCGCCTTTCCTGCAGAAGATCTTCTCCTCCGAGATGTGGAGGGGAATGCTCGGCAGCGAGTCTGTCCTGACAGTCCTCTTCCTGCTCGTAGCGTTCGCGATACCCGAAAGCCCCCGCTGGCTGATGGTGCGCGGCCGCGAGCGTGAAGCGATGAGAGTGTTCCGCCGTCTGAAGACGGATGACGCGGGGGCGCGTGAAGAGTTCGCTCTCACGAAAGCCTCGCTCTCGGGCGAAGTGAAAAGCGAGTGGCGTGCCCTGCTCGAACCGGGTATCCGCAAGGCGGTCCTGCTCGGCGTGGCCATCGCTATGCTCGGCCAATTTATGGGCGTCAACGCCGTACTCTATTACGGTCCTGACATCTTCGCCGACGCGGGGCTCGCGAGCAAGGACTCCTCCTTCTCGACCGTGCTTGTGGGACTTGTCAATATGCTCACCACCGTGCTGGCAGTGTTCATCATCGACAGGGTCGGCCGCAAGAAGCTCATCTACTACGGAGTCAGCAGTATGATAGTGTGTCTGGTGCTCATAGGACTGTATTTTCTCTGCGGCAGGGATCTGGGCGTAAGCCCTGTAGTGCTGCTGGTGCTCTTCCTGCTCTACATATTCAGCCAGGCCATCAGCATCAGCGCGGTAGTCTTCGTGCTGCTGTCCGAGATGTACCCGAACCGCGTGCGCGGCATCGCGATGTCCATCGCCGGACTTTCACTCTGGGTGGGGACCTACCTCATCGGGCAGTTCACACCTTGGTTTATGAATCATCTGACCCCTGCCGGCACGTTCTTCTTCTTCGCGCTGATGTGTCTGCCGTATATGTATCTGATGTGGAAGAAGATACCTGAGACGACAGGAAAGACGCTCGAAGAGATAGAGCAGTTCTGGAAGGGTGAGGCTGTTTAGATTTGCCGTCCCCTCCCGGAGGGGACGGCTGAAAAAAAGAAAAAAACGTATGCGCAAGATTCTGATATCGGTATTGGCCTTGTGCCTCTGTGCGCTGCTGCCTGCCCGGAGCGGACAGCTGCGCTTTCACCCTGACGGGCAGTTCAAGATAGTGCAGCTGACGGACTTGCACTACGTCGGAGACAAGCCGGCGGCACGGAAGGTCCGCGCTCTGGTGGACAGCGTTATGCTCTTGGAGCGTCCGGATCTGGTCGTGCTCACGGGGGATATAGTCTATGCACGCCCTTCGGACAGGAATATGCGCGAGATCCTCTCGTACATCGACAGTTTCGGCGTGCCTTTCTGTACGGTTTTCGGGAATCACGACGATGAGTTCGGCGTGCCCCGGAGCGTCCTCTACGACATAGCCGCTTCGTTCGCGAACTGCGTGAACCCTCCGCGCGGGGGTGTGGAGTCTCCCGACTATACGCTGGAGCTGCTTCCGTCTGATTGCGAAAAGCCGGCGGCCGTTCTGTACTGCATCGACTCGAACGCGCACATCTTCGACAAGAAGGGCAAGTTCGTGGAGTACGACCGGATTCACGAGGAGCAGATAGAAGCTTACCGGGAGCGCAGCGCCGCCTATACAGCGGCCAACGGGGGAGTGCCTCTGCCGGCTCTGGCCTTTTTCCATATTCCGCTTCCGGAGTATCGCGAGGCTTCGTGCAGCGACGAGGCTCCTATCTTCGGGACGAGGATGGAGGCGTGCTGCGCTCCGTACCATAACAGCGGAATGTTCGATGCGATTCTTGATTGTGGAGATATTTTTGCTACATTTGTGGGGCACGACCACGACAATGACTATGTCACGATGTGGAAGGACGTTATTCTGTGCTACGGACGCTACGGCGGAGGCAACACTGTCTATAACAATCTCCGGTCAGGGGCGCGCGTGATCCTTCTGCGTGAAGGGGAGCGGCGCTTCGGGACATACATCAGATTAGCCTCCGGCGAGGTCGTGGGCCACGCGGTTTTTCCTGACTTTTTTATGAAAAGCGACTGGAGGACGCGCGTGGAGGAATAGCGTATTACCCTAAGAAGAACCCTCTTCCAGAGGGAGCTGCCTCGGATTCTACGCTGATCCGGGGCAGTTTTGTTTTTTTGGGATGTCCGAGGGAGGGAGAGCGGTCAGGTCTTCCGTAAGCGTCCCGCAAATGTGATACTTATGAAAAGACGTTTTCTGCTTATGGCGGTCCTGCTTCTCGTTCCGCTCCTCTCTTATGCCCAGAGGACGATCCGGGGAGTTGTGAAGGACGAAGATGGGGAAGTGCTGGCAGGAGCGAGCGTGGCGGTGAAGGAAGTGCCCGGAAAGGGTACGATGAGCGAAACCGACGGCACCTTCTCGCTCGTTCTCCCGGAAAAGGCCCGGACTCTGGTCTTCTCCTTCGTAGGGATGCAGACCGTGGAATACCCTCTGAAGGATAATGCGGACAAGATAACCATAGTTCTCGCCTACGAGTCCGACTTCCTCGACCAGGTGGTGGTGACCGGCTATGCCCAGACCACCACGAAACGCATCACCGGCTCGGTCGGCATCCTCTCGTCGGACACCTTCAAGAGCAAGCCCATAACTTCTGTCGCCTCCCTTATGCAGGGCGAGGTCGCGGGAGTCGCGGTCTCGGCCACTTCCGGCCGTCCCGGGCAGCAGTCGAGCATACGCATCCGTGGCGTGAACAACCTTTCAGGCAGCTCCAGCCCGCTCTGGGTCGTGGATGGAGTGCCGCTCCAGAATGATACTCCGGACCTTACCTCCGAGCAGATAAAGGCCGGAGGCTTCGATGACATCTTCGTCAGCGGAGTCGGCGGGATAAACCCGAACGACATAGAGAACGTGACCATCCTCAAGGATGCTGCAGCGGCTGCGATCTACGGTTCGCGTGCCGCGAACGGCGTCATAGTGGTCACTACGAAAAAGGGCCGGGCCGGCAGGATGAAACTCTCGTACTCGAACAGTTTCTCCTTCTCCTTCTCGCCTCAGCGCAGCGTGTCCCTTATGGATTCCCGCGAGAAGCTCGCCTGGGAGGATGAGCTCTGGAACGAGTTCTCAGCGGACAGATACGCCGCAGGCGAGGCCGTGTACCCTGTGGTCGGAATAGTGGGTCAGATACGCGCGGGACTGGGAGACTTCGCCTATATGAAAGGAGACAAGGCCCGGCAGGACGCATACATCGCCGCCCTCGGGGAGCAGACCACCGACTGGTACAGGCAGCTCTTCCGCAATACCTTCTCGCATAATCACCACGTCTCGATGAGCGGCGGAGCGGACAAATACACCTACTATCTGTCCCTGGGCTACTCCGACGAGAACGGTATGCTTATCGGAAACAACTACGGCCGCTACAACGTCACCGCTAATATGACTATGAACCCCGTGGACCCCGTAAGGATAGAGTTCGGAGCGGACCTCTCCAGACAGTCCACGGTCTCGCCCGACAGCTACGTGGACGCGTTTACCTACGCCTATTTCGCGAACCCTTACGAGAGGGTCTATGACTCTGACGGCAGCTACGCCGCCGACCGGACCTATTTCTCTCTGGGCATCATGAACGGAAGCACCACCGAAGTGATGCCGGCAAACGGCTTCAATATAATCCGCGAACTCAGCGAGAACAGCACTTCTACGGTGAATTTCGCGAACACGGTGCGAGGGCAGCTGGAGGTGAAGATCCTCAAGCCTCTGCGCTTCGTGGGGCTCTCTTCCTACTCCTTCTCGAACAACCGCACCGACAAGATAGTCGGCAAGGACACCTACACCGCCTTCAAGGACCGCCTCGGGAACGACAAGTACTCGCAAAGCAAGCTCTACGGCTCCATCACCCAGAACTCCGCTAACCGCAGCAGCTACGTGCTGCGCGGGCATTTCGCCTATAATCAGACTTTCGGGGTCCACACGCTCTCCGCCATAGCCGGAGCCGAGATCCGCGGCTCGTCCTCGAACACCATCTTCACGAAGCGCTACAATTACGACCCGAAGACCGCCACAAGCTCCCTTCCGACCATCTCCGGCGAGAGCGACGCGTGGGTAAGGGCTGTGGAGGCCCTGTCGGGAGAGTATTTCACCGAGAACCGCTACGCCTCCTTCTACGCTTCCGCCGACTATTATCTGAAGAAGACCTTCGTCTTCAATTTCTCCGTCCGCACGGACGGAAGCTCCAATTTCGGTATGGACCGCCAGTTCAACCCCACCTGGAGCGCCGGCGGAGCCTGGCATATAGGGGAGGAGGCCTTTATGGACCGCATTCCTGCAGTCAGCCACCTGACTTTCAGGGCTGCCACGGGCTTCACGGGCGACGTGAACACCTCCACGACCCCGAACCTCGTGATGCAGTACTACAGGCAGCAGTACCGCTACTGGAACGACACCGCCTATATGCTCGGCTACATCCCTTCCGCCCCGAACCCGAATCTGCGCTGGGAGAAGACCCAGGACGTGAAGGCTTCGCTCGATCTGGGGCTCTGGAACGAGTCCCTGACCTTCTCCACCGAAGGGTATCTGCGCAAGAGCACTGACATAGTGACCTCCTCGCAGGTGCTTTCCACCACAGGATTCACTTCTCAGTATTTCAACTCCGCGGACATACTGAACAGCGGAGTGGAGTTCACCCTCGGAGGCAAACTGGTCCGCAAGAAGGACTTCAGCCTCACAGCGTCAGTGAACTTCGCCTACAACTACAATAAAGTCACCCGCTACACCCCGTCCTACGCCAGCAAGATCACCGTAAAGGACAGATACGTGGAGGGTTATCCCGTGGGGGCCATACTCTCGGGCAAGCTCACGGGCATAGACCCCGACTCGGGACTCTACGCTTTCCGGCTCCGCCCGGACTCGGAGATCACCGTCGCGACCGATCTGAACAAGGCGGACAACTACCGCTACTACCTCGGCACGTCCATCGCTCCGTACACCGGAGGCTTCAACCTTTCCGCTTCCTACAAGTCCTTGAGACTGAGCGTGAACGGCTATTACTCTCTGGGAGCCAAGCGCTACGACAAGATTTCCTCTCCCGCCTCCTACTACTCGCCGCGCCACGAGGGAGTCTCCACCGAGACCGTGCAGTCGCAGTACAGCGATCTCTACTCGAACCACCTGAACGTCACGAAAGACCGCACGGACCGCTGGACTTCGTCCCATACTCAGGGGGTCAAGTACCCGCGCATATACGACTATTACGGCTACAAGTACAATTTCAGCTATTACAACCCTATGGACTACAATATAGTGGATGCCATCTACCTGAAGGATGTCTCCTATCTGAGGATAAAGTCCATAATCTTCACCTGGTCGCTGCCTGCCGCCCTCACCCGCAAGCTGCGTGCGGACAGCCTCTCCTTCAATCTCTCCCTGAACAACTTCTTCACCATCACCTCCTACGACGGGATGGACCCTGAAGTCCCTGGAGCGACTTATCCGACCACGCGCAGCTTATCCTTCGGTATGAATCTCAGCCTTTAATCGTCTGACAGTTATGAAATCATATAAACTTCTGATTCTTCTCCCGCTTCTTCTTGCCGCGGCAGGATGCAAGAATTACCTGAGCGTACAGCCTCAGGGCAAGGTGATCCCCGAGACCGACGAGGAGTTCGCCTCTCTCATCCATAACCGCATAAACAGCATTGAGGGCGGCGAGGACGAGTACATCATAGGAAACTATGACGGGATCATCCTCTACGAGAGCTTCTCGGACAATCTCGACGCGAACGTCAGGATAGGCTCCATCGCGGCCTACGCCGGAGACAAGATCAACGCGCGCCAGCTCACCTACAAGAACACCTTCGCCGTTATCCGTGACTGCAATATAGTTCTGGAGAATATGGGGGGACGCGACACCCCTCTCGCCCGCTCTCTGATGAGCGCAAGCTATGCCATAAAGGGCGTCTGCTACTATAATCTCATCCGCAACTACTGCGAGGCCTACAGCCCTTCCGGAGCGGGCTCCCAGCTGGGACTTCCTCTGATCGACAGTTTCGATATGGAGGCTATGCCCGCGCGCGAGCCTCTGGACGTGACGGTGGAGTATGCCGCGGACCTGCTGAGGAAATCTATGGACTATCACATAACGGACGGGATGTTCATCTTTACCGAGGATGTGGTGAAAGCCTATCTGGCCAAGCTCCTTTTCTGGAAGGGGGACTACGCTTCAGTGATTCCTCTCTGCGAGCAGCTGATGTCGGTAAAGGAATACAGGCTCGCCTCGATAGGGGAGTACGCCTCTATGATCCAGGCGAAGAACGCTTCCGGACAGGAAGTGATAGTGCGCTCGCACATAAACAACAGCTGCGATCTGGACTGGTATTATTCTATGATCATCAAGGATCTGCGCACCCGTCCGGTGAGCGCGTCCCTGGTGCGTCTTTTTGACGCTGACAAGGAAAAGGATGTCCGCTATGCGGTGTCGTTCGACGCTAAGCGTCTGAATATGAAGAATTCCAGCGCGAAGGTAAGGGGCTCCGAGATAGTGCTGATGCTCGCCGAGGCTTACGCGCAGACGGGCAGCGAGGCCAAGGCTCTGGAGCAGCTTAACTATCTGCGCCGCAACCGTATCGAAGGGGTACAGGACTACACTATGGATACGCTCCCCGAGGTGGATGCGACCGCCCTCATAAAGGAAGACTCGCAGGGGCGGCCTCTCACCAGACTTATGGGCGCCATCTTCGACGAGAGGCGCAAGGAACTCTATCTGGAGGCCGACCGCTGGTTCGAGCTCAAGCGCAACGGCTGTCCCGAGATGTGGGTGATCAACAACGGGCTCAAGTACACCACCAGGCGCTATCTCTACACTGCCCCCATCTACAAGGGTGACACGGATTTGAATGACAAGATGATTCAGAATGAAGGTTATGTATCGTAAATATGCATTGGCGGCCGCAGCCGCCTCGGCGGCCGTAGTGCTCGCGGCCCTGCTCCTTTCTTCCTGCTCCTATCAGGAGCTCACTCCGAAGACCGACGACCGCTCGGACTATTATCAGCTTCCGAAGGGGGAGACTCCCACTGCGGAGGAACGCTCTCTGGTCCAGGCCGCTAAGGACGAGTATGAAGCGGCCATAGGGAGAAAGTGACTTTCAGGAAGCGGCAGAATCTCCGCCCCCCCCAGAATGAAAAAGTTAACGTTTAACACATAAAGCAATGAAAAAAGCATTAATGATTCTTGCAGCGGCAGCACTGTGCGTGATGTCCTGCACCAAGGAGAAACCGAGCATCCAGTTCGTCAAGACCCAGGCTGTTCTGCTCGCCGACTCTCCGCTGACAGTCCAGATGTCTGTATCCAAGCCAGTGGAGGCCTCTCTCACCGTGCCTGTGCAGGTGACCGGCACAGCCGTATCCGGCACTGAGTACAGCCTCTCCTCTCAGAGCTTCGTTTTCGCCGCAGGTGAAAGCAGCGCCTTCATCGAGGTGACACCCCTGGAGAACATCACCGAGGGCAAAAACATCACCCTGTCATTCGCCGTTCCTGACGGCTATCAGGCAGGAACTGCTCTGTCTATGGTGATAGCGGTCGAGGCCAAGGAAAAGATCGCCTACAGCTTCTCCTCCACGAGCGCCGACCTTCTGAACAGATGCACTCTGACTCTGGAACTCCAGGGAATGAACAGCGGCAAGGACTTCACGGCCACTTCCGATATGGAGATACCTTTCGTTTTCGATGAGAAATCCACTGCTGTTCCCGGTGAGGATTTCACCGTCGAGGGCGGAGCGCAGGTCTTCAAGGTCGCGGCCGGCACGAACAAGGGCACTGCCACCCTGGTGGCCACCGACAAGGATGTGGAGCTCGGAAGCGAGAAGACCGTCGTGGTCAAAGTGGACGAGAGCAAGCTCAGCGCACGTTTCTATGCCGGGAACAATGCTTCGCAGAGCGTCACGGTGAAGGGCATCCTGCGTTTCTCGCAGCTTGCGGGCACGTGGGAGTTCGTGGAGGTTCCGGGACTTGAGGACTGGGAGTACTTCGCTATGGAGATGGAGGACGACCCGGAGCTTATGCCTACCCACAATGACGGCTATCAGATCACTTTCTCCGTCGAGGACGGCGCTCTCAAGCTCGTTCCGGGAGATATGAAGGGAGATCTGGGCAATTATCTGCGGGAGTGCGAGCTCAGCTACCGCGCCCCGATCAATACGCCTACAGGCACCGAGATGCTGGGTGATTACTGCACCTATGAGCCTTACATGTGGACAGCTGAGGAACTCTACCTGACCTATTTCGAGCTCTCAAAGTGCAACCGCGCGTTCTCCGCTGACAGCGAGACCATCGGCAAGGGCGCAGTCGCGATGCGCTTCGACGAGGACGGAAACCTCTGGCTGCTCACCAAGGACTACGACCAGCCGCCGTTCCTCGAGAACTGGTGGGACGGTTTCGAACCGGACCTCTTCGGCTTCTGCTACGTAATGAAGAGAGTGAAGTAGCGACTGTGGAGAGACTCTATTGAGATTGGACGGCCCGGCGGGCCGTCCAATCTTTTTCCCCCGCTGTCGTTATCTGCGGCAAAGCCGCTGCGCTCTACTTCGGGGGGGGCTATAAGAGATAATCCCCCGGATGGTGTCCATTCATCAGTTCTATCCTCTTGCCTTCTATTCTTATCAGCCCTTCTTTTATCATCCTGTTTATTTCTTTTGACAAAGCCGGCCGGGTGACATTCAGATATCTGGCTAACTGCACCTGATTGTGCGTGATCATGATTCGCGGAGAGCCGACTTGCCGATGTTCGAAAAGATAGGCCACGAAGCGGTTACGTATATTCTTATGCGACAGTATGTTAAGCCTGGAGATAGTGGATCTGTTGCAGGTGCCGGTAACAGTCAGGAAACTGCGCAGTATGTCGGGATCCCCACTGATGAGCCTGAAGACGGACTCCTTGGTGGCCGTGAACAGAATGGAGTCTTCCGCTGCGCTGAAGCTTAGCGGGAGCAGATTATCCTGCGGCGCGAAGAACAGATACATAGTGGCAAAGGAGCGTGGAGCTTCGATGTACTCTATGATGACTTCGTTCCCGGAATCGTCTATGAGCTCCGCTCTTATCCTCCCTTTCAGAAGGATATAAAGCTGTCTGCAGGCTGTGCCCTGTCTGGCGATAATCTCGTGCCTGTCGGCCCGGAAGAACTGGTGGTCAAGCCGCTCAAGCAGCATCGACTTTACGTTGTCCGCCAGCTCCCTGAATAATGGGATCCGGAATAGCCGTTCCCGGTACTCGGGCGTGCAGATGATTCTTTCCATTCTCGGCAGGTATTTGCCTGCGAAGATAACCAATTTATAATCAGTTGTCTGATTTGTGGCGAAAATATGACGAATAATATGCGGAAGTGTAATTATGATTACACCCTGTGCCTGTCCGATTCCATATCTTTGGCAAAAATCGGGCGCTATGAAAATATTTCGATTCGTCAGCGGCCTTCTATCTTCCGGAAGGCGAAAAGTTTTTGCAATCGTCACCTGTGGGGTGCTCTGCGGCGGGGCCGCTTTGTTCCTGCACCTGCTGCGTGCGCATACTTATCTGGGGGACGAACCTGCAAGCTGCGTCAATTGCCACATTATGGCCCCTTATTACGCTACTTGGTTCCATAGTTCGCACAGCCGTGACGCGACCTGCAATGATTGTCACGTCCCGGCGGATAATCCGCTCAAGAAATGGGCTTTCAAGGGCAAGGACGGAATGCGCCACGTGTCCGCCTTCCTTGTCGGCGGAGAGCCTTTCGTGATGCAAGCCCACGAAGAGAGCTCCCGGGTGATTATGGACAATTGTATCCGTTGTCACACGCAGTTGAACACGGAATTCGTAAGTACGGGCAAGATGGATTATATGACTGCACGTTCAGGCGAGGGCAAAGCCTGCTGGGACTGCCATCGGGACGTGCCGCACGGCGGCAAGAACAGTCTGTCGTCGACTCCGGCCGCGCTGGTGCCATATCCTCCTTCTCCCGTCCCGGAATGGTTGAGAGCAATAAAACAGTAAAATTGATATGCGATGGAAAAGAAATTGAAAACTTGGCAAGGGTGGCTGTTGTTCGGTGCTTCAATGGTCATTGTGTTCGTGCTGGGTCTGGCCGTGTCGTCACTTATGGAACGCAGGGCGGAACTGGCGAGCGTCTTCAATAACAAGAGGGTTGAAATCACCGGGATAGAGGCTCGCAATCGGATTTTCGGGGAGAACTATCCGCGTGAGTATCAGACTTGGACAGAGACGGCTGAGATGGATTTTGTCAGCGAATTCAACGGGAATTCGCCGGTAGATGTCCTGGAGCTTCGTCCCGAGATGGTGATTTTATGGGCGGGCTATGCCTTTTCGAAAGACTATTCTACTCCACGCGGACATATCTATGCCGTCGATGACATCAGGGCAAGTCTGCGCACAGGCGCTCCGATGAGCGGGACCGAGGGTCCGCAGCCTTCCACCTGCTGGACCTGCAAGAGTCCTGACGTGCCCCGGATGATGGAGGAGGTCGGGGTAGAAGCTTTCTATAATGACAAATGGGCCGCTTTCGGCAGCGAGATAGTGAACCCTATCGGTTGCGCCGACTGTCACGAACCGGAAAACATGAATCTTCAGATAAGCCGCCCCGCTCTGGTCGAAGCCTTCCGGCGGCAGGGAAAGGACATCAGCAAAGCGACTCCGCAGCAGATGCGTTCTCTGGTATGCGCCCAATGTCACGTGGAATATTATTTCAAGGGTGACGGCAAATATCTTACTTTCCCTTGGGACAAGGGTCTCACGGTCGAAGATATGGAAAGTTACTATGATGAGGCCGATTTTGCGGACTATACCCATAAGCTGAGCCGCGCACGCATTCTGAAGGCGCAGCATCCGGGCTATGAGATAGCCCAGTCAGGCATACACGCGCAGAGAGGCGTGTCCTGCGCGGACTGCCATATGCCTTACAAGAGCGAGGGCGGCGTGAAATTCAGCGATCACCACATTCAGAGCCCGCTGGCGATGATCGACCGTACCTGTCAGGTCTGCCACCGCGAAAGCGAGGAGACGCTTCGCAACAATGTGTATGAGCGTCAGCGCAAGGCAAACGAGGCCCGAAACCGTCTGGAGCAGGAACTCGCCAGAGCGCATATAGAGGCGAAGTTCGCGTGGGACAGGGGCGCGACCCGGGAGCAGATGAGCGATGCCTTGACTCTGATCCGTCAGGCACAATGGAGATGGGACTTCGCGGTGGCCTCCCACGGAGGCGCTTTCCACGCTCCGCAGGAGATTCAGCGTATCCTCGGCAGTGGTCTGGACAAGGCGCTGCAGGCTCGACTGGCGATTTCCAAAGCCCTGGCGCTCGGCGGATATATGGGTGAAGTTCCTATGCCGGACATCTCCACAAAGGAAAAGGCCCAGAAATATATAGGGCTGGATATGGCAGCGGAAAAGTCCGCCAAGCACAGATTTCTGAATGAGGCGGTTCCTCTCTGGCTGGAGAAAGCGAAGGAGAACGGGCGTATCTGACATATTAAATCATTATGTGGACAAGGCCGTGGAGATATAAAGAAGGTATGCTGACCGGGGCAGGCCTGTTTGCGACGGGCCTGCTCCTGCAGGCAGTCATCGGTGACATAGAGTGGGGGCGTCTCTCTTACCCTGTCAACGTGGTCATTCTGGCCGTGTTCTTATTGTCGCTGCTCCTGATGAATGCTTTCCGGCGGAAAGTGTATCTGTTCGCTTGGCTCAGCCAGCGCTCGACCGCAGTATCGTCCTTGTGTTATGTGCTCGTGGTGACTGTCCTTATGGGACTGGTCAGACAGCGCCCGCCCGGTCAGCTCCACAGCGGCCCTGAAATGATCGGCTGGCTGTCCGGGATGCTCTCCTCGTGGCCTTTCGTCCTGCTTTATGCCTGGATGACGGTGGTGCTGGGGATGACAGTCCTGCGCGCCGGGTTGCCTTTCAGATGGCGCAGACTGCCTTTCCTTCTCAACCACATCGGGCTGCTTGTGGTACTTGTCGCGGGCACGTTGGGAGGTGCGGATATGCAGCGTCTGCGTATGACAGTCTCACTGGGCCGGACCGAGTGGCGTGCACAGGATGAAAAGGACGGGCGGATGACGGAACTTCCGCTGGCCATCGAGCTCAAAGACTTCACGATCGATGAGTATCCTCCCAAACTTATGCTGATAGACAACAAAAGCGGTAACCTGCTGCCGGAGAAGTCCCCCGTGCATCTGCTGCTTGAGGAGGGAGTGGACGAAGGCCGCCTGATGGACTGGGACATAAGCGTCACCGAGTCTGTCCCCGAGGCGGCTGCCGTCACGACGGCGGAGGGTGTGAGGTTCGTCGAGTTCCGCTCTGCGGGTTCCGGCTATGCCGTCCGCATCAGGGCCCGAAGCCGCATAAGCGGGGAGCAGAAAGATGGCTGGGTGAGTTGCGGCAGTTTTATGTTTCCGTACAAGTCTTTGAAACTGAGCGATGAAGTGAGCGTAGTGATGCCTGAGCGCGAGCCTCGCCGTTTTGCTTCCGAGGTTATGGCATATACTGAGAGGGGTCTGCAGAAAGAAGGGACTATAGAGGTCAACAAGCCGCTTGATGTGGAAGGATGGAAAATATACCAGTTGAGCTATGACCAGGCCAAAGGGCGCTGGAGCGACATCAGCGTGTTCGAGCTCGTGCGGGATCCCTGGCTGCTCTACGTGTACATAGGTATAATTATGATGCTTGCCGGAGCCGTCGGCCTGTTTGTCGCTACACGGCCCGGCAGTCCGAGGGAGGAACGCAGATGAGTTGGGACAGTTTTTATCTTTTCGCCATTCCCGCCCTGATCTGTTGGGGGACGGGCTCTGCTCTTGTCTGGAAAGGGAAGAGCGATAGATGGATATACGGCTTCACTCTGCTGGGGCTTGCCGTGTTCTTCGCTTTTATCGCCTCTATGTGGATTTCTCTCGAACGCCCTCCGTTGCGGACGATGGGAGAGACCAGACTATGGTATTCTTTCTTCCTGCCTCTGGCAGGACTGATAGTCTATATCCGCTGGAAGTATAAATGGATTCTGAGCTTCAGCTTTGTCCTCGCGACGGTGTTCGTCTGCATAAATCTCTTCAAGCCCGAGATCCACAACAAGACGCTGATGCCTGCCCTCCAGAGTCCCTGGTTCGCTCCACACGTCATCGTCTATATGTTTGCCTACGCTATGCTGGGGGCGGCGATGGTTATGGCCGTCTATCTGCTGTGGCTGAAGAAAAAAGACACGGAAGAGCGTGAACTGGCCCTGTGTGACAATCTCGTGTACGTGGGGCTGGCCTTTATGACCATAGGGATGCTTCTCGGAGCAGTCTGGGCAAAGGAAGCCTGGGGTCATTACTGGGCCTGGGACCCGAAAGAGACCTGGGCACTCGCCACCTGGCTCAGCTATCTGATATATATTCATTTCCGTCTGGACCGCCCGTCAGATTACAGGACACCGCTGCTCGTCCTGATACTTTCCTTCGTTTTGCTCCAGATGTGCTGGTACGGCATCAACTATCTTCCGTCCGCACAGGGGGCGAGCGTGCATACGTATAACCTTTAGAATATGACAGAACGATGAAATACACAGCTATCCTTGTCGCAGTCCTGTGCGTGGCGCCAGGTCTCGCGCTTGCTCAGAACAATAATGAATTTACGATGTCAGCCCAGCTCCGTCCGCGGACGGAATATCGCTATGGGGCCCTGACACCTCGCGCCGAAGGCACCTCAGCAGCCTTCTTTACGAACAGCCGCGCCCGTCTCTCGATGGAATACGGTTCCGCGCACTTGCGGATGAAGTTTTCTTCCCAGTATGTCGGAGTCTGGGGTCAGGATCCGCAGATAGACAAGAACGGACGTCTCATTATGAATGAAGCGTGGGCAAGGATCGGTGCCGGGGAAGGTTTCTTCGCGCAGCTGGGACGTCAGACCCTGTCATACGACGATGAGCGTCTGCTGGGCGGACTGGACTGGAATGTGGCCGGGCGTCATCACGATGCTCTGAAGCTCGGCTATCAGATGGGCGGACACAAGGTCCACCTGATATTGGCTTTCAACCAGAATGATGAGCGGGTCAACGGTGGAACCTACTACGATATGAAGATTGCGCAGCCGTACAAAGCGATGCAGACCCTATGGTATAACTATAAAGCGGACATCCGGCCTTTCGAGGCTTCACTGCTCTTTATGAATCTGGGCCGGGAGACGGGCACGATGGAAAAGCCCGCCACATCCTATATGCAGACGGCCGGCACCCATCTCATCTACAGTCCGGGAAGATGGAATCTTACCGGGTCATTCTATTATCAGATGGGGAAGACCGGCTCCGCCCGGGTCCACGCCTATATGTGGAGCGTGGTTGCCTCCCGCAAGATCCGCGAAGTCTGGACGCTTACCGCAGGCAGCGACTATCTGAGCGGGAACGGCAGCGATCCGGATAAGTACACGGCCTTCGACCCGCTGTACGGGACGCATCATAAATTCTACGGAGCTATGGATTATTTCTATGCTTCGGCTTGGAAGTCCGGCTCTCCGGGTCTGTGGGACAGCCGTATAGGCGTCTCTTGCAAGGCTTCCCCTAAAGTGACCCTGCAGGCCCATTACCACTATTTCGCAGCGGCGGGCAAGCCTCTGTCTAAGGAAAAACTCAGCAAATCCTTGGGGTCGGAGGTCGATACCCAACTGGACTTCACGATAATGAAGGATGTCAAACTCTCTGCGGGCTATTCTTTTATGCTGGGCACAAAGACTATGGACGCAGTGAAGGGCGGTGACCACAGCAGCTGGCAGGGCTGGGGATGGGTGTCCCTCAACATCAATCCGAGATTATTCTCCTCAAAGTGGTGAGGCTCCGCCGCATCGGGATGTGCGGAAAAAGACGCCCGATCGGGTCGGGCGTGACGATGAGCAGAGGACGCCCGATCACGTCGGGCGTGACGAAAACCGTCATTGCCGGCCCGACCTCACGTCATTGCCGGCCCCGACCGGCAATCTGCCTTGCCGGCAGCAGAAGACGCCCGATCACGTCGGGCGAGACGATGAGCAGAAGACGCCCGAGCGGGTCGGGCGTGACGAAAACCGTCATTGCCGGCTATCTGCCGGGACGCGTGAAACCGTCCTTGGTGGCCTTGGATGCCATACGCTGAATGCGGTCGGCTGTGGCGGGATGGGTGGAGAACAGATCGCTTACGGAGATGCCCGATACTCCCTGCGTGCCGCTTGCGGTGCTGCTGCCGGAGAGTTTCTGCAGCTCCTCGAACGCCATCGCCATCGCCCACGGGTTTTTGCCGGCGGTTTTAAGGAACTCGTAGCCGTAGTCGTCCGCCTGAGTCTCCTGCTTACGCGAATAGCTTGCGCTCAGCAGCGTCTCGGCGAGGTCTCCCAGCTGCGAGGCTGTCAGCACCGCGACGGTCCCGCCCGTCGAGATGACCGCATCGCGCAGGGCCGAGCTCATCAGAGCCTCCTGGAACTGCTTCTTCGAATGCTTGAGGGCCACGTGTCCGATTTCGTGTCCCACCACGCCCAGCACCTCGTCGTCCGTCATCGCGTCCAGAAGCCCGGTGTAGATGCGCACGCTCCCGTCAGCACAGGCGAAAGCATTGACTTCATCGGTCTTATAGACCTTGAAATTCAGCGGAGTACCGTCGACGCTCTTGAAAGCGGAGGTCATCTTGCGCACCCGCTGCACATACGCGTCGCTCTCCGGCAGAACCGTGCTCTGCGCGTCGAGCTGCTGCACGTATTGGCCGACATAGGCCTGGATCTGCTCATCCGTGAGCGCGGCGGCCTGCGCGAGTTTCATACCGCCGGAAATCAGGTATGCGGAATTGTACTGCTGGGAGCAGCTGATGCACAGAAGTGCGGAGAGGGCGAGGGAAAGCAATTGTCTCATAAGCCGTTTTTTAGAAATTACCGGACGATGCCGTTTGTTCGGGATGTTTTTTCTGCTCGAAAAGCTCCATAGAATTCACGAGGTTCTGCCATACGCTGTACAGGCCTCCTGCGACCGAAGTGACCGGAGTCAGGAACGAATAGCCCACCCAGATGAGGAAGCCCGAGTTCTTCTGCCCGAGCGCCTGCCCGGCAGTTATGGAATCGGAACGTCCCCTCCTGCGGGCGATGCGGTGCCCGAACCAGAACTGCAGCAGACAGGCTGCCAGAGAGATCCCCCCGATGGCGAGCCCCGTCCAGACCGAGATGCCGCTGAGCACCGTCGCGCGGGTCGCGAGATAGATCGACAGGCAGAGCGAAATGCCCCAGAAATAGAACGCCCAGTGCGTGTATCTCATCAGTTTGCGCTGAAGCTTTCTCCAGCCGTAGCGTATGGCCCAGGCCAGCAGCAGCGGAAGCACCAGCAGAGGGAAAATCCGCCCGCCGATGGCCAGCACATACTGGATGAAGCTCATCTCGGAGCTGTCCTTGACTATAGGAATCGCGAGCGGGATGAAGACGGTAGCCGCGACATTTATCATCACTACATAAGTCACAGTGTCTGAGAGACTTCCGCCGAGCTTGTCGGTAATCACCCCCGCTGCGGCCGCAGTCGGACAGATGAAGCACAGCATCGCGCACTCCGCCAGAATCTTCATTTCTCCTTCCGGCAGGCCTGCGGCCAATACTGCCAGCCCCGCGAAGCTTATGACCTGGAAAGCGAGCAGGCCGAAGTGCCAGCGTTTTATCTTCAGGTCGTGCGGGGAGATTCTGTTGAACTGCAGAAAGAGCATAGTGGCCACGAACACCGGCTGGGTATTCTTCGCGAAAGCGGAAAAGCAGGGTTCCACGCTCGCGTGGAGCAGCGGAACGAAATGAAGCAGCAGGTATGACAGTATGCCCAGAACGATGGCGAGCGGGAGCATCCAGTCTTTTATGAAGGTCAGAAGTTTCTCCATCACAAATTTCAATCGGCGCAAAGGTACAATATTTTCCGCTTTTAAGTAATTTTGCGCCCGGAAAGATGTCAGCCTTCGGGAGGGGCTGCACAGCTGTACCGAAGACTTTATTATGACATACGATGAAACTCAAGACTATTCTTCTCTGTGCGGCAGTGCTCGCGGTAGCGTCCTGCTCGCAGAAGCCGGTCAGAACGGCAGGAATCAATTACGCCTATATGGACACCACCGCACGTCCGGGCGACGACTTCGCACGCTATGCCACGGGGCACTGGGCTGAATTCAACCCTCAGCCTCTCGAATATCCGAACTGGGGCACCGTCTATAAGGTGGCCGATGACAATGTGAAAGCCCTCGCGGACCTCATCAAGGAGATAGCCGCCCGGCAGAACAGGCAGGGCAGCATCGCACAGAAGATAGGCGACCTCTATAATATGGCTATGGACTCCGTCCGTCTGAATGACGAAGGAGCGGCTCCTCTGCGCGCACATCTCGCCGAGCTGGATGAAATCACCACCCGCGAAGAACTCCTGAGCCGTTGTGCGAAGGAGCACGATGACCTCCTTTTCGGACTCTACGTCTCCGCGGACCAGAAAGATGCCGACAACAATATAGTCTGCGTATCCCAGAGCGGTCTGACGCTGGGCAACCGCGACTATTATCTTTCTCACGACCCGCAGAACGCAGCGGTACGCGAGGCTACGAAAGAGCATATGAAGAATCTTTTCCTCCTCGCCGGCTACGGCGAGGATGTAGCCGCCGACAAGGTGCAGAGAATCTGGGCCATAGAGTCGGAGCTGGCCGTGCCATATTACTCCGGGGAGAAGCAGCGTGACAGCGAGGCCAATTACCACAAGATAAGCGTGGATTCCCTGGTTTCCCTCTGCGGAGGCTTCGACTGGAAGAAGTATCTCGCCGAGTACCGCTATGACCGGACATCCGAAGTGGACCTCGGTCAGCCTGAGCCTGTCGCGGCCGCCTGCCGCATCCTTATGACCGCTCCTCTCGAAGACTTGAAGAGCATTTACGAATGGCAGATCATCAGCGGCGGCTCCTCCCTTCTTTCCGATGACTTCACGGCCGAGAATTTCGAATACTCCCGCAAGCTCTACGGCACTCAGCAGCAGTCTCCGAGATGGAAGAGGGCCGAGAGCCTCGTGGACAACCTCCTTTCCGACGCCGTCGGGCAGATGTACGTGGAGAAGTACTTCTCCAAGGAGGCCAAGGCCGAGATGCTCGAGCTCATCTCGAATCTGCAGACCGCCCTCGGACAGAGGATTATGGCTCAGGAGTGGATGTGCGATTCCACCAAGTCCCTGGCCCTCGACAAGCTGAACTCCTTCACCGTGAAAGTCGGTTATCCCGACAAATGGGAAGATCTGAGCGGTCTGGTAATCGACCCGTCCAAGTCTCTCTACGAAAACGTGCGCACTGCCTCCGAATTCTACTGGGAGCTCAGTTACAAAAAGGATTACAACAAGCCTGTGGACAAGGACGAGTGGTATATGTCTCCTCAGACGGTGAACGCCTACTATAATCCTACCACGAATGAAATCTGCTTCCCGGCCGGTTTCCTGCAGGCTCCGCTCTTCGACCTGAACGCGGACGCGGCGGCTAATTACGGCTCTATCGGCGTGGTCATCGGACACGAGATGACCCACGGTTTCGATGACCAGGGGCGTATGTTCACCAAGGAAGGCAATATGCAGGACTGGTGGACCCCGGCCGATGCCGAGGGGTTCAAGAAGCCTTGCGATGCGATGGTGGAGTATTTCAACTCCCTCTGGGTCATCCCCGGGGAGCTGCACGCCAACGGCGCTCTCTGTCTCGGCGAGAACCTGGCTGACCACGGCGGTCTGAACATCGCCTACGATGCCTTCCAGATGTGGCAGAAAAAGCACGGCAGGCTCTCAGACGACCACGGCTTCACTCCTGAGCAGCGCTTCTTCCTCTCATACGCAAACGTCTGGGCAGGCACAGCCTCCGAGGAGATGCTCCGCTACCTCACTATGATGGATGTGCACTCCATCGCCCGCCTGAGAGTGAACGGCGGTCTCGCGCAGTGCAGCTACTGGTACGACGCCTTCGGCATTCAGCCCGGCGACTCACTCTACGTCGCTCCGCAGGACAGGGTGAACATCTGGTAAGAGCGCCCGCACACTTTGTCACGCCCGACGTGATCGGGCGTCTTCTGCTCATCGTCACGCCCGACCCGCTCGGGCGTCTTTTGCTCATCGTCACGCCCGATGTGATCGGGCGTCTTTTTCCGCACATCCCGACGCGGCGGAGAAGTTCTCGGCTCAGCGCTCTATGCGTTTCGCGGCGACGCCGATGGCTTTCGACGGGCAGACGAGGCGGCAGAGGTGGCAGCCCACGCAGCGGCTTCCGAGCAGACGCGGCCGGCGGGTCTGCAGGTCGAACTCTATGGCCTGATGGCCGCCGTCGTAGCAGGAGGTGTAGCAGCGGCCGCAGCCTATGCATTTGCTGTAGTCGAAACGGGGGAAGAGGATAGTGTCGCGCTCGAGCTGATTATGAGGCACGATGGAGCCGACGGCTGCGCCGATGATGGGCTTGATGCTGCTGAAATGCTTGATCTTCATATAATAGCGCAAGCCTTCCAGCAGATCCTCTATGATACGGTATCCGTACTGCATCACTGCCGTGGTGACCTGGACGCTTCCTGCTCCGAGCGAGATGAACTCGAGCGCGTCTATCCAGTTCTCGATGCCTCCCATTCCGCTCAGATGCATTCCGCTGAGCTCCTTGCTGTGCGCCATATCGGAGATGAAGCGGAGCGCGATAGGCTTGACCGCCTGTCCCGAATACCCGCCCACGATGGAGTGACCGTGCACGTCAGGCTCGGCAGTGAAGGTGTGGATATTCACGCCGGTGATGCTGTTTATGGTGTTTATGGCCGCGATTCCGTCGGCTCCGCCCCGGCGGGCGGCCACAGCCATAGGGACCATATCGGTGATGTTCGGAGTCATCTTCGCGAGCACCGGCAGAGCCGTGCCCCTGCGGACTGCGGCAGTGAACTTCTCGATGAGGACCGCGTCCTGCCCGATAGTCACTCCGAGCGAGTCGGACTCCATATTAGGACAGGAGAAGTTGCATTCTATCACATCGGCTCCCGCCAATTCGCATTCGTGCGCGAGGGAAGTCCACTCCTTCTCGTCCCGGCCCATTATCGAGGCTATGATGACCTTCTGCGGGAAATCCCGCTTCAGGCGGCGGAAGACTTCCATATTCTCCTCGACGCTGTGGTCGGACAGCTGCTCTATGTTCTTGAAGCCGCAGAAGGAGTTAGAATGGTTTGTGACCGTGGAGAAACGCGGCGAGGCCTCGTGCTGCGGGAAAGAGCAGATGGTCTTGAACGCGGCCCCGGCCCAGCCGGCCTTGAAAGCCTTGGCGCACATCTCGTAGCTGCTCGCCACGACGGATGAGGACAGAAGGAACGGGCTTTCGAGCTTGATGTCCTTGATCCCGGTGCTTATGTCAGGCTCCTTTTCCGTAGTGAAGGCGTCGCGCAGCTCCCGCTCCCCGATGATACCGTACTCCACAGTGTCCTTCGCGGCGCTGTAGAGCGAACTGATGATGCTCTTTATCATCACAGGCGTGCTTTTCTTGCCCAGGACGCAGGCCTGCTCGCAAGGCGCGTCGCAGCCTATGCACTTTTCGCCACGGGCCTTGTCCAGAGCACCCATAGCGTTGCGGAAATAGATGGATCTGAGTATGTCGCCGACAGGCAGCGATTTTATGCAGGATTTGGTACAGGGGGCATCGTGGCAGAGCAGGCAACGGTTCAGCTCTGACATATCGATGAGAGGATAGATGGTCACTTCGTTTTCGTTCATTCCGTATGTAATGGTGGTCGGGTTACAAAATTAAGGCTGCGCCGCGAGAAAAGCAAACCCCAGGCGGCGAAAATGACGTGTGAAAGCGCTCGGGCGCTCCTTCAGACCAGAAGCATCTTCACCCCGGCGGCCTCGAATTGGACGCGGCTTTCTTCAGGGAAGCCGCTGTCCGTGATGATGATGTCTATGTCGGAGATGTCTGCGATGTGCGCGAAGCCCCGCTTGCCGAGCTTGCTCGAGTCGCAGAGGACGATTTTCTGCGCCGAGGAGCGCATCATTTCCTGAGTCAGTTCGGCTTCCTCGCGGGTCGCGCAGGTCACTCCGTGCGAGAGTCCCATCCCGTCGATGCCGAAAAACAGCTTGGAACAGAATATGCCCCGCACCGTCTGGATGGCATCGCTCCCATAGACGGACAGGGTGTTGCTGTAGAGCATTCCGCCGACCTGCATCACGGAGATGCTGTCATTTTCGCCCAGGAGGCTGGAGATGTTCACGGCGGTGGTCACGACGTTGATTCTGCCCTTGGGCTTCAGGTTGTCCGCGAAGACTGCGATGGTGGAACCGGATGCCAGAAGGATGGAGTCGTTCTCCTGCACGAGGGAGGCCGCGGCGAGGGCTATGCGGAGCTTCGCGTCGTAGTTTATCATTTTCTTCTTGTCCAGGCTGATGTCCTTTACCGGGGCGGACGAAGCCACGGCGCTGCCGTAGGAGCGGTGCAGAAGCCCCTGTTTCTCGAGGGCGTTGAGGTCTTTGCGTATTGTGGTCTGCGTGACGGAGAATCTGTCCGCGAGAATCGAAACTTTTACGTAACCCTGTTCGAGTATTTCGTTGAGGATCTGTTGCCTCCTCTCCCTGATCATTCCCATAATCCTTCTTCTTATACAGTAGGAATTTAATTCGTTTAAATTTTATAGGCATCACCCTTGACGGAAATTTCGTTGTGACTATCGAACGTAATTTTCGAAAAGTAGCACAAGGTAGGCATATTTCTCTTTACGTCCAAAAATATTTCTCGAAAGTTTCGTTTTAATTATGAACGAAACTTATAACTGTGTGCAAACGCAACAAAAAACGAAGAAATATTTGCGAGAAACGAATTTTTGTTATTACATTTGCAACGCATCCCATTCGGATCCCCACACCGGCGAGGCCGGCTGACCGTTTGAGAATGCACCTGCATAAGGACGCTGTCTCTCGGGCGAAACACCCCAAGACGGCGTCATAAAAAGGATAACATTAAAACTCACGATAATGGGAATAAATGCCAAACACTTCTTTACGATAGCCCTCCTTTCCGCGGGCATCGCTATGACTGCGGCCGCTCCGGCTTTTGCCGCCGCCGCCACGCAGGACGATAAGACCATCACCGTTACCGGCGTGGTGAAAAGCTCCGAGGGAGAGCCGCTCATCGGCGCGGTGGTCTATATTAAAGGTGTGGCCTCCACGACTGCATCTAACTCTATGACGGATATCGACGGACGTTACACCCTGAAGGTGCGGCCGGATGCCGTGATCGTCGCTAGTCTTCTCGGCTTCGCCGACGAGGAGCAGGCTGTGGGCGGACGTCAGGTCATCGATTTCATACTCGAGTCCGAGACCACTCTGCTCGATGACTCGGTGGTCATCGGTTACGGTACCCAGAGCAAGCTGACCCTCACGGGTTCCGTCACCCAGACTTCCGGACGCGAACTTACCAAGAACTCCGGAGTGAACCTCTCCCAGGGTCTTGCCGGACGTCTTTCCGGTGTCATCATCAGCAACCGTACCGGTGAGCCGGGAAAGGATGACGCGACGATGTTCATCCGAGGCCGCAGCACCCTCGGAGACAACAGCCCTCTCGTAGTCATAGACGGCGTGCCGAGAAGCAACGAAGAGTTCAGCCGTCTGTCGGGAGATGAAATCGAGAGCGTGAATGTCCTCAAGGACGCTTCCGGCGCCATCTACGGTTCCCGAAGCGCGAACGGCGTCATCCTCGTCACGACCAAGCGCGGCCAATTCGGTGAAGGTACGAAAGTCACTTTCAACTACGACCTCGGACTTCAGCAGCCTACACGTCTGGTGGAGATGGCCGACGCCGTCCTTTACACGAACGCCTACAATGCGGAGCTCGCCATCACAGGAGCCGCTCCCGTGTACAATGAGACCCAGCTCGCACACTATCGTGACGGAGACGATCTGATCAACTATCCTAACACGGACTGGTTCAAGGAGATCATCAAGCCTGTCTCGATGCAGCACAAATACGGCGTGAACATCAGCGGTGGAGGAAAGAATGTAGCGTACTTTGTCGAGCTCAACGGACAGTATCAGGACGGTATCTACAAGAAGTCCGCCACCAATTACGACCAGTATAACATCCGCACCAACATCGACATCAAGGTGACGGAAAGCCTCAAGCTCGGGGTGAATCTCAACGCCCGCCAGCAGCATAAGAACTACTCCGCCTTCCCGTCCGACAGCTACGGTATTTTCTATATCGCCACCCGTCTGAAACCTACGGGAGCCGCATATTATCCTAACGGATACCTTCGCGGAGGTTCCAACCCCGCCGTCCTCGTACAGGATCTCACAGGATATGACAAGACCACGATAAACACCATCAACTCCACTTTCACCCTCAACTGGGATCTGTCCTCTCTCACCAAGGGACTCTCAGTCAACGGAACTCTGGCATACGATGTCATAGGCAATTTCCAGAAGAACTGGCAGAAGAACTGGCAGTACTGGTCTTACGACGAGGTGACGGAGACTTTCGAAGAGAGGACAGCCTCTTACTGGAGCACCCCTGTCCTCCACGAATATCAGCGCAACAGCGGTAAGACCACCGTCAACGCCAACCTTAACTACGACCGGGATTTCCACGGCCATCACGTTACGGCCCTCGCCGGTTTCGAGCAGGCCTCCTACCGTCTGGACTATTTCAGGGCGGGCATAAACAAATACGATTCCGACATACTTGACGAATTCTTCGCCGGAACGGCCGACAAGAACTGGTACAGCATCGGCGGTTACGCCACGGAGACGGCTCGCCGGAGCTACTTCACCCGTCTGGGTTATGACTTCAGGAGCCGCTATATGGTACAGTTCATAGGACGTTTCGACGGTTCGGAGAACTTCCCTTCAGACAAGCGCTGGGGCTTCTTCCCGGGCGTATCTGCCGGATGGAGACTTTCCGAGGAGTCGTTCATAAAAGACAGGGCCCCTTGGCTCACCAACCTCAAACTCCGCGCTTCTTACGGACAGCAGGGTAATGACCAGGTGGACGCTTTCCAGTATATGACGACTTATGAATATTCGTCGTCCTCCCAGTACAAGCTCCGTCTTGACGACAAGGACGTAAGTTTCATAATCCCGGGCAAAGTACCCAACACGGGCATCACCTGGGAGGTGGCCGAGACCTGGAACCTGGGTCTGGACGGTAGCGTGAGAAACGGTCTCTTCGGCTGGGAACTCGAATTCTTCAGCACCGAGAGAAGCAATATCCTCTGCACCCGCAACGCCTCCATCCCTTACTACACGGGACTTACCAACAGCCTTCCTGACGAGAACATAGGTATCGTGACGAACAAGGGCTTCGAATTCCAGCTTCATCACGAGAAGAATTATACGGCAAGCGATTTCGCCTACCATATCAGCGGCAACTTTATGTACGCACGCAACCGCATCAAATATATGGACGAGACCCCGTGGGGAGAAGGACACGAGTATATGAACCTTACGGGACATCCTATGGGTTCGCAGCTCTACTATCAGGTGAAGGGCATAAACAGGACGCAGGAAGATCTGGACAATAATCCTCAGATGTCCGGCGCCACCCTCGGAGACTTCATCTTCGAGGATCTCGACGGCGACGGCAAGATAACGTCCTATGACAGAAAGAGATGTGACCTCACGGCCGTGCCGGAGATAGTGTATGGCCTCACCTTTGACGGGCACTGGAAGAATCTGGATTTCTCAGTCCTCTTCCAGGGACAGGCCAGGGCTCGTTTCTACTACGCTCCTCTGACTGATCCTCTTTCCGGAAACGTCGAGAAGGAAGCCGCCGAGAAGGCCTGGACTCTCACGAACACCGATGCCAGCCATCCGAGACTCGGGTCGAACATAAGCAACGGCGGTGTGACCGAGGCGTCCTACTACTACCGCAATGCGTCCTTCCTCCGCCTGAAGAATGTGGAGATAGGATACAACTTCACAGGCTCGTTCCTCACCGACAACCTGCATATCAAGAACCTCCGCTTCTATATAGCCGGTTACAACCTGCTTACTTTCTCTCCTCTGAAGAATGTCGATCCGGAGACAAGCGACGAGTCATATCAGACTTATCCGCAGATGAGGATTTTCAACACCGGTGTTAAACTGACTTTCTAAGATCAAACGAGTATGAAAAAGATATTGGCAATAATCTCTGCCGCTCTGCTTGCACTTTCGTGCAATGACGGTTTCCTCGACAAGACTCCTCTGGACAAACTCTCCGAAGATGCTGTCTTCAACAGCGCGGCATTGGCAGAGAATTACATCAACGCCCTGTACACCGTCCTGCCGGATCCTTTCCAGGAGGGCAACATAGGCTGTATCACGGACGAGGGCTATTTCCGTTACGGCGGCACTTCCACCAGATACATAGCTTCCGGCACTATGACTCCGGACAATATAATGTATATGAACGAAGGCGGCCCGGCTCACAGCACCAGAACCACCATCCTGAACATCTGGTCTCGTGCCTATGAACGCATCTACAGGATGAACTATTTCCTCACCTATGTGGACGAGAATGGCACCAAGATATCTCAGGAGGATCTGACCCGACTCAAGGGAGAAGTGTACTTCCTGCGCGCCTGGACATATTTCAACCTCATCCAGCGCTACGCGGGTGTGCCTATCATCACCAAGGCGTACAATCTGACGGATGTCTACGATGCGACAAGGTCTGATTTCGATGACTGCGTGGATTTCATCCTTGAGGACCTCGACACGGCCTACAGTCTTCTTCCTTCCAAGGAAAATGCGCTCAAGGGCAGAATAAACAAGGATATGGTCCTCGCCCTGCGCAGCCGTCTCACTCTTGTGGCCGCCTCTCCTCTCTTCAATGACCCTGAACGTCCGGACGGAGGCATTTTCCGTGGGACATATAGCGCAGACAAATGGAAGAGGGCCCTCGATGCCACCAAGCTCATCATCGACCGGGCCGACGTGGACGGAGCATACCGTCTCGATGCCACCTATGACGGAGTGTGGAAGAATACGGACTCGCCGGAGCTCATCTGGGCCAAGTATTTCATCTCCAATTCCGACGCCAACGACAATACGATGAAGAAGGCTCAGCTTCTCTACTCCATCCCTTATTTCAACGGCTGGACCGCTTTCGAGCCTACACAGGCTATGTTCATCGACTACGAAATGGCAAACGGCAAGAAGATCTTCGAAGAAGGTTCGGGCTACGACCCCGCGAAGCCTTTCGACGGACGTGACCCGCGTTTCTATCAGAGCATAGCATATCACGGCGGAGAATATCCGAACACTGACGGTGACGGCTATCACGTCAATACTCTTGATCTGGCGCTGTATTACAGCAATGTGGACAAAAGCGCTTTCGCGAAGGGACAGACGGAGCCAAACTATACGTCAAAAGCCAAGCATCTGTGGTCGGCGACCTCAGGCACCGGGCTTGAGATGATGAAGTGGTACATCCCTACCTCCCCTATAACCGAATCCGAGACCGGCTCGCTCCTCTATCCTTGGTTCAGACTGGCCGAGATGTACCTGAACTACGCCGAATGCGCCTACAATACAGGGGATGAAGCTCTGTGCCGTCAGTACATAAACAAGATACGCGCGCGTGCCGGTATGCCGGAAGTGACTGAGAGCGGCGAGGCCCTTTGGGACAGAATAGTCAACGAGCGCAGGGTGGAGCTGGCCTTCGAGGCTTTCCGCTATTTCGACGTGCGCCGCTGGAAGACCGCTCCTTTCTACGAGAACATTCCTATCATAGGTATGAGGACGATGATACTGCAGAACGGTTCATCGTCAGAGACCATCTACCGTGTGGCCCGCACCTATGACGAGAGTCTGAACAACACCTGCTACTATTGGCTCAATTCTACCGAAAGGGCCAAATATATAGAATCCAACAACGGAAAGGATATGTTCGAGCAGGCGCAGACAGACTCCGAAGGAGCCGTGCAGATACAGGGCTCCTGCATCAAATACCGCTGGCTCGGCAAGGACTACTGGGTGGATTACGGCGACTGCCTCCTGAACATACCTCCAAGCCAGAAGCATTTCTACAAGAAAAACGGTGAATGGGCTAATTATCTTATGCCGATCCCTGCCAACGAGATGACCAAAGCCAACGGAACGCTCGTCCAGAACCCGGGATATTAGACTGAGAATATGAAATCCATAAAAAACATTGTGTCTTGTTTGCTCATCTTCACGGCGGTTTCCTGCACGGGAAACCGCCTGGAGATGAATTATCACAGCGCAGACATCTCCACGACAGAGGACGAGCACGTCGTCCTGGCCGGTTTCGCCGCCAGGAACGGACTCTCCGACGGTCTGCATCAGAGCCTGTACACGCACTGCCTCGTCCTCAAGGACGGTGAAGGGCGGAAGGTATGCATCATATCGAATGACCTGATGGAGATTTCTCCATCCATCTCCGACTCCATAAGGACTATGATAGCCGAAAGGTCGGGGCTGGATCTCGGAAGGATTCTTATGCATAACATCCATACCCACTCCGCTCCCCGCAGCGGAGGTGCCTCCGTCATCACAGGAGGAACGAACAGGGCGTGGAAACTGCGTATGGTCGATGCCCTCGTGGACAATGCCGTGAAAACCATCACTTCCGAGCGGGAGTTCAAACCTTTCACCCTGCAGACGGGCCGGGGCACGACACTCATCAATGGCAACCGCTGCGAAAAGCCCGGCCCTGCCGACCACGACGTCTATGTGGCGCGTTTCATACGCAAAGACGCTCCCGCGGTGAGCATAGTCAATCTGGCCTGCCATCCCGTATGTATGGGACCGCGAAGCCGCTCCGTATCCTCGGACTATCCGGGAGTGTGCTCGTCCATCCTTTCCGAGAAATGGGGCGGTGAAGTGTTTTTCCTTACCGGCGCAGCCGGCAATATGGACCCCTCGCTCGGCCCGCGTGACGCCGCCTATGCGCAGGAATGCGGAGAGCAGCTTGCATCTGACATAGCCGAAGTGGAATTCACCACGGTGAAAAGCCGCGGACTGCTCCGTCTCATAAACGAGAAAGTGGACCTTCCTTATCAGAAGGACGAGATAAGAGCAGAGGATGTGCGCCATCACGCCGATTCGCTCGCACGCTGCTCCTCTGCCGTATCAGCCTCGTTCGGTGATGATGTACGCAGGTGGGAGGCCGAGATACTCGAGCGCTTCAAGGCCGGACCGGTTCCGTGCAGGCTGCGCTACAGCCTGCACGTGGTGGATCTCGACGGCGTGCTGTTCTTTTTCTCGGACGGGGAGCCGTTCTGCGAATACCAGATGGCGGCCCGCGAGTCTTTTCCGGACAGAACCGTATTCTTCGCCGGCTACACGAACGGCCAGAACTCATACCTGCCATCCGAGCGGGCATACAAGGTACGCAAAGGCTACGAGTATGAGACCGAGCAGATGCACATATACATCAAGGCTCCTTATCCGCTCTCATCGCAGGCTCCCGCCGTCTATGCCGAGGGCGTGAACAGGATTCTGCGTGATGCCATCGCTTCCGAGAACTCCGCCTCTCAGAATGACTGGCTCAGCTATGGGATCATCCCCGAGCCCGCGTCCCTCGAGCCTCTTGACGGGGAATTCACCTTGAAATCCGGCTCTCATCTCAGCGTGGAGAGCGAAGACCCTGCTTTCGCGGAGGCCGCCGTGGTCTTCGTGCAGCGGGTCAGGACATCCACGGGGATAGACCTCGGCAAGGGACGCGGGTCAGATATCCTTCTGCGTCAGGTGGAAGGACTCGGAGAGGAGGAATACAGGATGGAGGTCAGCACCAAGGGCGTGAAGATAGAAGCGTCCACTCCTGCCGGAGCGTTCTACGCGCTGCAGTCGCTCTGCCAGCTTCTTCCTGCCTCGATATACTCCCCGGAGAAAGTGTCAGGCGTGAAATGGACGGTCCCGTGCTGCCGCATCAGCGACTATCCGGCTCTGCCGTACCGCTCTATGATGCTTGACTGCGGAAGGTATTTCTATCCGAAGGAATTCGTCAAGGAGTTCATAGACTATATGTCCATCCGTAAGCTGAACAAATTCCACTGGCATCTGACCGAGGATCAGGGATGGAGGATTGAGATCAAGAAATATCCTCTTCTGACCGAGATAGGCTCGAGTCGTCCGTTCACGTCGGATTACGACGGCAAGAACCCGGACGGAACGCCTCACGGAGGATTCTACACGCAGGATGATGTGCGCGAAGTCGTGGAATATGCTCGTCTGAGACAGATAGAGGTGGTTCCGGAGATAGAGATTCCGGGACACTCCACAGCAGCTCTGGCCGCTTATCCGAGGTTCTCCTGCGACACGACGCGGACCTACAGCGTGTCCACCGACTGGGGCGTCAAGAAAGATGTCTACTGCCCGAGCGAGGCTACGCTCTCTTTCCTGGAAGACGTATTTACGGAACTGCTCCCGCTTTTCCCTTCGAAGTATTATCACATAGGAGGTGACGAATGCCCGCAGGATGCGTGGAGAAACAGCCCGTACTGCCATAAGGTGATGAAGCAGCTTGGTCTGCGCAGCTATGATGAAGTGCAGTCTTACTTCGTGAACCGTATCAGCGCTTTCCTTCGCGCACAAGGCAAGCAGGTCATAGGCTGGGACGAGATTCTCGACGGCAAGGCCATAGCTCAGGAGATGATAGCCCAGTCCTATCGCGGGCACGGTCCTGCGGCAAAAGGCATACGCAAGGGACACAGGGTCATACTCTCGCCTGACCGCTGGTGCTATTTCAATTACTATCAGGAGGGGCCGCTCCGTGAGCCGGCAAACCAGCCGAGGTTCCTGCCGCTGAAGAAGGTCGCCAACTATTACCCTGCGGTCGATTCCATTCCGGATTTGAGTGCGAAATACATCATAGGTGTCGAAGGATGCCTGTGGGGAGAATATGCTCCGAGCAGCAGCAAGGTCGAATACAACGCCTTCCCGCGTACATCGGCTCTGGCGGAGTCCGGCTGGACACTTCGCCGGAACAAGGACTGGTGGTCTTTCCGCTGCAGGATGGAGAAGGAGATGGAACGCATAGAGGCGGAAGGAGTAGGGCATTCCAAGGCGTATTGGAACGTGATCTTCGACTATGACAGCGTGAATCTCGCCCGTCCCGAGGATGCCGATATGATGCTCGACTATCCGGGAGCCGCCATCCATTATACTCTGGACGGAAGCGATCCGTCCCTTGACTCTCCGGTATTCACCCGTCCTTTCGTTCCCGAGAAGGGGACCGTCGTGAAGGCACAGGGCATAAAGCATAACGGGGAGAAGGTAGGTGAACTTGTAGAGATTCCGTTCTGATGAGACGAATAGTCAGTGTATTCCTTCTGGTTCTCGCCCTGGTTTCCGGCTGCAGACAGTCCGGAAACCGGGTCTCCGAGGCGTTAAGCGTTATCCCCCAGCCCTCGCATATGGAGCGTGGGGAAGGTCATTTCACCATAAGGGAGAGCACTCCGGTATATGCCGGGGGAGAGGAGATTCTGCGCACCGTGGGGTTTCTCAACGAGCGTCTGCGCACCGTCTCGGGCTTCACCCTCGAGACTTCAGAAGTGGATCTCACAAAGAGCGAGGGCATCTTCTTCCTCGAGGCCGGGCTTCCCGCCGAGGCTTATGCCCTGACAGTGGAGCCTTCACGCATAGTCATCGAATACGGCGACGGAGCGGGAGCGTTCTACGCTCTCCAGACGCTGCTGCAGCTTATGGATACGGAGATATTCGCCGGCGGAAAGACCTCCCGGCGCAGCTGGAGTCTGCCTTGCTGCCACATCGAGGACTCTCCGAGATTTTCCTATCGCGGAATGCATCTGGACTGCTGTCTGCACTTTTTCGATATGGACTTTCTCAAGCGCTACATAGACCTTATGGCTCTTCACAAGGTGAACCGTTTCCACTGGCATCTCACGGAGGACCAGGGCTGGAGGCTTGAGATAAAGAAATACCCGCTTCTGACCGAAAAGGGCCAGTGGAGAAAGGAAACCGTCATAGGCTCGCTCTCCTCGGGCATCTACGACGGGAAGCCTTACGGCGGCTACTACACTCAGGAGCAGGTCCGCGAGCTTGTCTCATACGCTGCTCATCGCTACGTCACCATCATCCCTGAGATCGAGATGCCGGGGCACGCGCTCGCCGCCATCGCCTGCTATCCTTCTCTGAGCTGCGGACTCGAAGATCATTACGAGACCGCCACCAGATGGGGGATCTTCCGTCAGGTGTATTGCCCGAAAGAGGAGACCTTCACTTTTCTGGAGGACGTGCTCGACGAGGTGATGGAACTCTTCCCCTCGACTCTCATCCACATAGGCGGAGACGAGTGCCCGAAGACGAGCTGGAAGCAGTGTGCGCACTGCCAGGCGCTCATCAGAAAACTCGGGCTGCGTGACGAGTTCGAGCTTCAGAGCTGGTTCATCCGCAGGATCGAGCGGTACGTGAACTCGAAGGGGCGTGAAATCATCGGCTGGGACGAGATTCTCCAGGGCGGGCTTGCGCCCAATGCCAAGGTAATGTCCTGGCTCGGAGAGGAGGGAGGCATAAAGGCCGCCAAAGCGCACCACTATGCCGTTATGGCCCCGTACCCCAAATACTATCTCGACTACTGGCAGGGCGACCCGGATTCAGAGCCGCTCGCTATGGGGGGACCGACGATGCTCCGCACGATGTACGAATATGACCCTGTCCCCGACTCTCTCACCGAAGAGGAGAAGCGCTACATTATGGGCGTGGAGGGCTGCGTATGGACAGAATATATGCCGACCCCGCAGAGAGTGGAGTATATGGCCTGGCCGAGGATGTGCGCCATCGCCGAGAGCGGCTGGAGCAATGCGCAGAAAGACTGGGACGGCTTCACGCGCCGGCTGGAAGAGCATTTCGCCCGTCTGGACCGCCTCGGAGTCGGAGCCTGCAGGAATTTCTTCAGCCCGTACATAGAGTTCCACGAGGACACTGCCTATGACAAGGTCGTGACCATCACCTCCGATCTGCCCGATGCTCAGATACGCTATACTCTCGACGGGAGCGTTCCTGCCCCGGGCTCGGCGCTGTACGAACTCCCGTTTGTCATAAACCGCTCACAGACGGTCAGCGCCGCCCTGTTCAGAGACGGGGAGAGAGTGGGCGAGGTCAAGACAAAAAGCTTTAACTGAAATCAAACAATAAAACATAGTATATGGCATTAAGACTTACTGAACAGCCGTCACTGCACGACCATCTGGAAAAGAAAAGCGTCGCGGAACTGATCCGCGAGATCAATGAAGAAGACAAGAAAGTGGCGCTTGCCATCGAGGCGGTGCTCCCCGATCTTGAGAAACTCATAAGCGCCATCGAAAACCAGATTCGCGGCGGCGGCAGAATGTTCTACTGCGGAGCGGGCACAGGCGGAAAGCTTGCGGTGCTCGACACTCTCGAGATTCCGAACACTTACGGAGTCTCCCCGGAAATGTTCCAGTGCATACTCGCGGGCGGGGTCGAGAACCTCGTCTTGGATCTCGAGGAGATGGAAGACGATGTGGAGGAGGGATGGAAACTGCTGGAAGAGAAGCACATCAGCCCCAAGGACATCGTCGTGGGCATCTCTGCCAGCGGCAACACCCCGTACGTGCTTTCCACTCTGAAAGCCTGCCGCGAGCACGGCATCCCTACGGGGTCTTTCGTGAACAATCCCCTCTCTCCGATTTCACAGTATTCGGACTATCCCGTGGAAGTGATCACCGGTCCGGAATTCATCACCGGCAGCACCCGTATGAAGTCCGGCACCTCGCAGAAACTCATCTGCGATATGATCAGCACCACGGTGATGTGCCGTCTGGGCCGCGTCGAGGGGAACAGAATGGTCCACGCCCATCTGATAAACAACAAGGTAGTGGACCGTCTCACCCGTACTATGGTGGAACGCAACCCTTCCCTCACTTACGATGTCTGTGAGGCAGCCATAAAGAAATACGGCGGACTCACCGAAGCGGAAAAGGGCCTCAAGGCAGCAGCAGTCATTTAAGTAAAAGTGAATAATATGAACAGAAGCCTGACCACTATCCTTCTATTCTCGACGCTCGCCCTCGCGGCGAGTTGCCAGACCGGCTGTACAGGGGGTAAGGGCGGAGAAACCGCCGCATTGGACGGAGTCCTTGTGAACGAGATCGCCGCGCACGACCAGACTGTAGATGCCGCCACTTGCGTGGAGCTGCTGAACAGCTCTTCCCGTGACATCGACATTTCCGGCGTCTCCCTCTACCTCACGGATCAGTATTTCGACCGCAAGTGCATCTATACCGCGCCCGAAGGGACGGTTCTCTCCCCGGGGGAGCGCCTCTGCCTTTCCACCTCGGACGAGACTCTTCTCACCGGCATCGCCTCGGACTCGGACTTTACGCTGAAGCTCGCCCGGAGCGCTTCGGGCAAGGCAATCGACGAGTTCTCGCCGCTCAAGGCATTCGGGAAAGTCAGTGTGCAGACCGCGAGGGGAAGCTACCAGAGGATTCCGGACGGTGCGCCCGAGTGGAGAAATCTCACATACTCCAGCCCCGGACGCGAAAACGCCGTCTTCGACCTCGACGGGACGCGCCGCCACGGCCTATGGACCTGGAGCTCGCATATAAGCGGCCTTACGGCCAATGACTGCGCAGAGCTCAAGGCTCTCAAAGCCAAGGGTATAGACCATATCATCCTGAACTATGCCGCCTTCCACCCGACCTCGCGCAAAAGCACGGTCGCGTTTATCGAAGCCGCCGAGAGTCTGGGTCTTACGGTTCACGCCTGGATCCAGTGCTTCCACAATTCCGGCGGGTGGATAAATCCCATCGATGACGAGAATGCCCGCTTCAAGGACGATGTCTTCGAGGGTATAGTGGCGAATGCCAAATCCTACATCGAGGACTATGGAGTGAAGGGCATACATCTGGACTACATCCGCTTCGGAGGCACCGCACAGAAGCACAACGTGAATGACGAAGTGAACAGCGTCGAGGCCGTGACACGCTGCTGCCGCGAGATAAGGGAGCTGTGCGACAGCTACTCCGAAGGTCTCGTGACCTCGGCCGCTATGATGCCGGACGAGACCGCCTCGGGCACTTACTACGGTCAGAACCGCGCACGGATGGGGGAGTATATCCACATCTTCATGCCGATGATCTACCGCTACTCCTACGGCTACAGCGACGAAGGCTGCCGCAAGAAGGCGGACGAGTTCTCCGGACACGGTGCGGAATGCTGGGCCGGTACCACCACCTACAGGGGCAACGACAGCGGAGTCATTCCTATGGACGCGGCCGGTGTGCTCAAGGACTGCGAAGTCTATAAGGGCACTCAGGCAAGCGGGATAGTGCTTTTCCGCTGCGCCCTCGGGGAGATTCCTGACCTGTCGGACTTTACTCTCGAATAATCACATTATCATTAAAACTATCAGTAACATTATGAAACAGTTTCGGATTTATCTCATCGCTCTGGCCTGTATCGCTCTCGCTTGCGTTTCCTGCAAGAAGGATAACGAGAACAAGTCGGACGTGAAGCCTGTGGCGACTCTTTCGCAGCAGGCTGCAATCGACGCCTTCGCGGATATGTACTCCGCCTGGGAGGCTAACACCATCATCCCTGAGACCGTCACCGTCTCCGGAGCGACCCTTACTCAGCCTCAGTACCAGTGGGCTCTCTGTACGCTTGTCAGCAATCTCGTAAACGGGAAGTCATCTGACATCGAGGTGCTGAACTACAAGGCTGCAGACCATCCGGAAAGGGACAGCTATGATGCAGAGACCATCGCCGTGACCGGCGAGGAGAGCGTGGCTACCGTAGCGTCGAAGATTCTTGCGGCCGCAGAAGAGAAGGGACAGATTCCTAACCAGACCCTCTTCACGAGGGACGGCTCCGCGATCGCCTTCTCCACAAACCGCGCCACCGTCACCCTCGCCAGGACTGTCTCGGAGTACAAGAGCGCAGGGTCCCTTCCGAAGAGCGTTTCCACGGAGTATCTCTCCGCTTCCGCCACCCTCAAGGGCTTCGCCGAGGCTCTGGTGTCTTATCTGGACATCTGGGAGAAGACCGTAGGTGACGTGAGTGCCGATGCGAGCCACTGTACGGACAACGGCAATGTATGGAAGAATGTGCATTTCATCCCTGTTCCTTTCAGCGGCGGGGCTTACGCCGACGGCAAGGACCAGTATGACGCCAAATATCAGCCTTATCACACCATCACCGTGGCAGGTACCGAATATACTGCCGCCGAGTGTTTCGTTGTGGCTGCAAAGGGCTTCCTGGACCTCATAACAGTCGAAGGCTCAGCGCTGAAGCAGACTGAGCGCAACACTCCTGTACATACTCTCGGTAACGGAAAGGCCCTTACTGAAAAGATTCCTTCCACCGAGGAGTGGGCCATATGGGGACAGTATCCTTGGTATGAAAGCACGAATGAAGGAGAAATCGGGCCTATGAATTTCTCGGAAGAGAATCCGTGCGACGTCGCCTTTATGGTCCGCGCCATTCCTTGGTTTCTCAAGAGGGCTCCGGAGCTGGGCAAGATAGGAAACTTCCTGAATTTCGAGAGCGATGCCGCCAGCTCTGTCGTTATGGAGCCTTATCACGGATACATCTGCTCTATGCGTGCATTCCTGGTTCTCTGCCGCTTCTACAAGCATCTTATCGACAACAATATCACCGAAAATGTCTATGACGCGGTGAAGAATCTCAAGCTCGACTATGACCTCTACGGTGTCGAGATGCCTGATATAGAGCTTCAGACCAAGGAGCTTAAGATGAAGGCTGACGAGTGTTCTTCCGAAGCGGAGTTCATCGCCAAGAAGGCTTGGACGGCCGAGTCGACACAGGACTGGATCAGCGTATCTCCGGCATCGGGCGAAGCTGCATCTCCTGCCAAGATTACCGTCACGGTACAGGCCAATACCGGTGAGGCCCGTGAAGGCAAGGTCGTCATCAAGGGCGGCAATGTCACCGAGGGTCTTGAGATTACAGTTACCCAGGCCGAGTATGTCGCACCTTCAGAGGTGACGATCCGCGATTTCGCCGTCGAATTCGTGAAGTGCCTCCCTATGTGGGAGAAATGCTATGGTACGGTGGATGCCGAGGGTCTTCACTGCTCGGACAACGGTACCGCTTGGGAGAATGTGCATTTCATCCCTATCGGGGAGCCTTCGGGCAATCCTTACGGACACGACGGCAACCAGTATGACCCTAAGTGGGGCGTATGGTCAGTCAAGGTAGGTGATACGGAATATACTTCAGCTCAGGCTTGGGAGATTGCGATCCGCGCCTTCCTCAACCTCGTGACGGAAGAAGGCGATGGTTTTATCGCGAATATGAAGAAACGCAATGACGAGTTCACTTATGGAGACGGATGCAAGCTCAGCGACAGGATTCCGTCACCGTCGGAAGGATGCGTCTGGGGTGCTACTCCGTGGTATGAATCGGACAACAGCGGCAATGCTCTTGTCACCTACAACGGTGAGGCCATCTCTACCGTAGGCGTCAAGTTCATCGTGAAGGCCACTTCCATCCACGTGGGCCGCGCGTTCGTGAAGAACGGCTGGTGCTCTTCGCCTCTGGGGAAGATCGGCAACTTCCAGCAGTTCGGCACCGATACTGCTAGCACCATCGTCCTCGACGGTTACGAGGGTCTCATCTCTCCTGTACGCGAGCTCTACATCCTCGCGAGAGTCTACCGGTACATCCTGGACAATGACATCACCGAGAATGTCTATACCGCTCTCAAGGATCAGCAGTTCGACTTCGATATGTACCATCAGGGCGAGACTTTCTGAAACCGGAACCTTTCATAATTCTTATGGCACAGGGGCCTGACCGCCCCTGTGTCTGCCAATAAGAGGCTTTTTTTCAGTCAGCTTCTGAAAAATGAGATACGCAATGAAGAAAACAGTATTGATATTGGCCGCTGCCCTCTGGGCAGGCTGCGCCTGCTCCGGCAGCGGCGGCGGAGAGACTCCTCAGCCCTCTCCGGCCGAGTTCGAAGCGACCTCCTGGAACGGGGAGTTCCTGCTCGCGATTTCCGATGCCTACGCGCAGTTCGTGGAGACGGACGCGATGCCCGTGTACGTGAATGTGGAGGGTATGAACTACCCGCAGGCGAAGTATTTCGCAGCCGCCTGCGAGATTCTCGCGCTCATCGAAGACTATCCGGGCTCCTCCTCATGGCAGCAGCAGCCGGACGTGGAGCTGCCGAAGTATTCTTCCGCCGCTGCAATGCAGTGGAACACCTTCGAGCAGGATTCCATCTCTATCCCGGCTCTCAAGTGGGCGATCGGCAAGATGAACGATTATGCCGCGAAGGTGGGCACGTATCCCAACTACTGCTGTTTCGGTACACGCAGCTGGAAGGACGACCGCAGCGGAGACTCTACGGTCGAGTATAACTACAAGTCGGACAGCGAAGAATACGTGGGGAATCTGCTCTTTCAGCAGGCTCTTGTGGCGATGGCCCGGGTGATGGACTATTACCGGCATAATCTGACCCTTCCGGAGAAGGTTTCAGTGTGGTGGTCGGATTTTCTGCGCAGTGCGGCTTCCTGTCCTATAGACGATCCGCAGGTGATTGCCGCTATGAAGGAAGCGGTAGGAAGCGAGAGCACGCAGCGCGGGAAGGCCGAGGCCATTTTCACCTACGCCCGCGACAGATGGGAGTGGGAGAATTACAACAATACCCGCAAGGGCGCCGTAGGCACCATCAGGGCGAAGGGAGGCAACTGCTGCGATATGGCCCACGCGGTGGTGGCGATGTGCCGCGCCGCAGGGATACCGGCACGCTACATCCACGGACAGTGCTATTTCTCGACTTCGGTCATAGGCCACGTCATCCCTCAGATCTATGTCGACGGGAAGTGGTATATCTGCGATCCGACAAACTCGAACTCCACTTTCGGCACACCTGTCTGGAAGGGTATGCGGACTTTCAACGGCCTGTACAGCGAACTTCCGTTCTGATCATATGACAATGGCACAAAACAGAAAATACATTCTGCCTCTGGCGATCATCGGCTCGATGTTCTTCATCGTGGGCTTCGCCATCGGTATAAACAGCTATCTGGTCCCTCTCCTGCAGTCCACCCTCGAGGTCTCTTCGGGGGAGTCCTATCTGCTGATAGCCTCCACATTCTGCGCTTTTCTCTTCTTCAGCTACCCTTCCGCCCGCATCATCGCCCGGATAGGCTACAAGAAGACCATGTCGCTCTCCTTCGTCCTCTTCGCCCTGGCGTTCGCCCTCTTCATACCTTCCGCGAAATGCGGAAGTCTTCCCCTTTTCATCTTCGCGTCGTTCCTCAGCGGCATAGCCAATACCGTGCTGCAGGCCGCGATAAATCCCTACGTGACCATTCTCGGCCCCATCGAAAGCGGAGCCCGCAGAATGAGCATTATGGGCATCTGCAACTCACTGGCCTGGGCGGCAGCCCCCGTGTTCCTCGCCGCTGTGATAGGTAAGAGTCTCGACGAGGCCGTGCTCGCTGACGTCACCAGGCCTTTTATCATCATAATAGGCATATTCATTCTGCTCGGGATACTCGTCAGCTTCGCGCCCCTCGAAGAGGTGAAGGCGACCGGCGAGGATGAGGAGCAGGCCGCTGACTGCCCTTATGCCGCAGGCAAGACGAGCATCTGGCAGTTCCCGCATCTGATTCTCGGCGCTCTGGCGATGTTTTTCTACACCGGTGTGGAGACTCTCGCCCTGTCCTCCGTGGTGGATTACGCGAACAGCCTGCACCTGCCTGACCCGCAGATATACGCAGTCTGGCCGAGCGTGGGCATGGCCCTCGGCTATGTGCTGGGCATCATATTGATCCCACGCTTCCTTTCTCAGGTCAAGGCTCTGAGGATATGCTGCTATGTGGCGGTGGCGGGGACTCTGCTCATCGTCCTCACCCCGGCGCGCATCTCCATCTGGTGCGTGGCTTTCATAGCCCTGGCCTGCTCGCTGATGAATCCGGCCATCTGGCCGCTCGCCATAACGGATCTGGGACGCTTCACGAAAGTGGGTTCATCCCTGGTAGTGGCCTCCTATGGCGGCGGAGCCCTCATCCCGCTGATTTTCGGCTTCCTGAAGGACGGCATAGGCAACCAGGCCGCCTACTGGATATGTCTGCCCTGCTACCTCTTCATCTTCTACTACGCATACATCGGATATAAAATCAGAAAATAATGATACTCATCGCAGATTCGGGTTCCACGAAGACTGACTGGGCATTCCTGCGCGAAGGCGCTGACCCCTTGTATTTCAGCAGTCTGGGCTATAACCCCAACTATATTTCAGCCGCCGAGATTCAGGCGGACATAAGAAAGAACCTTCCTGAGGGCTTCCGCACCTCTGATGTACGGGAGGTGTATTTCTACGGTGCCGGCGTGAGCGAACTGGAATACGGCTTTATGCGGGAGACCCTGCTCGGGGTCTTCTCCGAAGCCGTGACGGTGTTCGTGGCTATGGACCTGCTCGCTGCGGCGCGGGCCCTTCTGGGCGACGAGCCGGGCTTTGCCGCCATTCTCGGCACGGGGATGAACACCTGTCTCTATGACGGGACGAAGGAGACCCTGAACATCGACTCTCTCGGCTTCATCCTCGGAGACGAGGGGAGCGGCGGCTATATAGGGAAGATGCTGCTCAGGGATTATGCGAGGGGGAATATGCCCCCCGAGGTTTACTCCGAGGTGGCCGCGCTCGTCGGCAAGAATGCCGAGCAGATCATAGAGCAGGTTTACTGCCGTCCTCAGCCGAACCGCTACTGCGCCCAGTTCTGCAAATGGGTAGGCGACCACAGACACGATCACCCTTACTATAACGCCCTGATGAAGAACGCGTTCCGGGATTTCTTCCGGAATGAGGTCTGCCTCTATCCCGACTACCGTAAATACGCTCTGAACTGCGTGGGCTCGGTGGGTTATTTCTACCGGGACCTTCTCGGCGAAGTGGCGGAAGAATTCGGAATGCGCCTCGGCACTTTCATAAAGTCCCCGATCGACGGTCTGGTGAAATACCACAGCCGCACTCATTAGCGTCTCAGTGTTTTCCGGACCTGTCCGCTTGCTTATGCCCTCGGCGCCCGCTGTGCGATGAAAGCGTGCTGCGCGATGGCTGCCCCGGTCCGCCGCCTCGTGCGACAGCTGCCCCGGCCCGCCGCTTCGCATTTCCCGAAAAAAGCTTATATTTGCTTGATTCATATGCAAGGATTATGATAGGGATTTTTGATTCGGGATCGGGCGGCCTGTCCGTTTACCGCGAGATCGCGAGGATACTGCCGGAGCAGCGCTACATCTACGTCTCCGACAGCGCGCACTGCCCCTACGGCGGCAAGAGCGCCGAGTACATCCGCGGACGCGCAGCCATCATCAGCGAGTTTCTCTCCGGCCGGGGCTGCGAGGTGATAGTCGTCGCGTGCAACACCGCCACCGCCGCCGCCATCTCCTACCTGCGGCAGACTTACCCCATCCCGTTCATAGGGATGGAGCCGGCCGTGAAACCCGCAGCCCTGAGCACACGTAGCGGAGTCATAGGAGTGCTCGCCACCGAAGGGACGCTGAAAGCGTCCAATTATCTTGACCTCCGGGACAGTCTTCCCGACGGTCTGCGGGTGGTGGACTGCGTGGGAAAGGGTTTCGTCGAGCTTGTCGAGAACGGCGACCTGACCTCCCCGCACGCCGAGCAGACAGTCCGCGAGAGCGTTTCTCCGCTTCTGGAGCAGGGAGCTGATGTCCTGGTGCTCGGCTGCACGCATTACCCGTTCCTGCGGCCGATGATAGAGAAAGTCGCAGCTGACTTCGACCCGGAACGCAAAGTGGATATCATCGACCCCGCTCCGGCGGTTGCACGCCAACTGATCCGTGTCATGCACGCACACGGCCTGCTGCCTGACAGCACCTGCGAGCAGGCCCTCTCCCTTTCCGGCGCAGCCGAAGGTGCTGCCCCCTACAGGATTTCCGAAGAAGAGCGCCGCAGGCTCGATCTTTATTCGAGCGGCGATCTTAAAAGTCTCGAACGCATACTTGCACTGATACGCACATAGTACCTGAAACTCCTACCTGATTATTATCTCATAATTGCTGAAAGAATATGGCAGATCTTTATGGCATAGCCGGCCTTTTTGCCCTCGAGGGGAAGGTGCAGCAGATAACTCCGCTCGGAAGCGGACTCATAAACGACACCTATAAGATAGAGACGCAGGCGGGTGCGCCCGATTACGTCCTCCAGAGGATAAACGACTCCATCTTCACCGACGTGCCTCTACTGCAGAGAAACATAGAAGCGGTGACAAGGCACATCCGGGGCAAGCTGGAGGCCGCAGGGGAGAGCGACATCGACCGTAAGGTCCTGAAGTTCATTCCTCTGAAGGATGGCAGCGGGAAGACTTATGCCCTCTCGGAGGGGGAGTTCTGGCGGGTCTCGCTCTTTATCAGCGACGCTTATACTTTCCAGACTGTGGATGCGAAGTATTCGGAATTTGCCGGCGAGGCTTTCGGACACTTCGAGGCTATGCTCGCGGATCTGCCCGACACTCTCGGAGAGACCATCCCCGATTTCCATAATATGGAGCTGCGGCTGAGGCAGTTGCGCGAGGCTGTGAGCTTCGATCGCGCCGGGCGTCTTGCCGCCGACTCGGGTGAGCTGCACGAGATACTCCGCGAGATGGAAAGCCACGGGGAGGAGATGTGCCGCGCCGAGCGTCTGCATCGCGAGGGGAAGCTCCCCAAGCGCATCTGCCACTGCGACACGAAGGTAAACAACATGATGTTCGACTCGCAGGGGAAGGTGCTCTGCGTCATAGATCTGGACACCGTTATGCCGAGTTACGTCTTCTCCGACTTCGGAGATTTTCTGCGCACAGCGGCCAATCCCGTGCCGGAGGATTCCCCGCAGCCGGAGCTGGTGGATTTCGATATGTCCATCTTCCGGGCCTTCGCAGCGGGCTACATAAGAGGCACACGAGAGTTCCTCACCCCTGTCGAGAGGGAGAATCTGCCTTACGCCGCCTGTCTTTTCCCTTTTATGCAGGCCGTACGCTTTTTCGCCGACTACATAAACGGCGACACCTATTACAAGACCTCATACCCGGAGCACAACCTCGTCCGCACCCGAGCTCAGATGGCCCTCTTCCGCTCCGCCCTGTCCAAGACCCCGGAGATGACCGCCTTCCTCGGCACCCTCTGACAGATGCCCCGCTGCGAAGCCCTCGTCCGGAGGCAGAACCACTCCACGGGCGGCGGCCCCTGCACCGGCGGCGACAGCCAGAGCATCGCACCTCTCGTTCTCGGGATGCCCGGCGTGGCCTTTCAGCCAATGCAGGCATACGTTGTGCTTCCGGTAGACCGCCAGAAACCTCTGCCAGAGATCCACATTCTTCACCTTTTTCCAGCCCTTGGCCTCCCAGGAGCGGAGCCAGCCCTCGTTGACGGCCTTCACCACATAAGTGGAATCGCTCCATATCTCCACGTCCGCCCGCTCCCAGCGTATGGCCTCCAGGCCCGTTATCACAGCCAGAAGCTCCATACGGTTATTGGTCGTGAGAGCGAAGCCCCCGGAGAGTTCCTTGCGCAGTTCCCCGCATTTGAGCACCACCCCGAATCCCCCGGGACCGGGATTGCCGCTCGAAGCGCCGTCAGTATAAAGGAAAATCTTCTGCCTCTCCATCACTTCATCCTCTCCATACAGTCTTTCAGCGAATCGTACCAGTGCGGAATCTTCACATCGAAAGTCTCCTTGACCTTCGACTTGTCCAGCACAGAATAGTGCGGCCTCCGTGCACGCGAGGGATAATCTTCGCTCCGGCAGGGGAGCACCTCGCAGCCGCTGCCCCGAAGGTCTCTGACGGCCTTCGCGAAATCATACCAGGAGACGGCCCCCTCGTCCGTGAAATGATAGGTCCCGTAGCGCTCTATCATATTCTTATCCAGTATCTTGATTATCAGAGCGGCGAGATCAGCGGCGTAAGTGGGAGTCCCGCATTGGTCGAAGACCACCCTTATCTGCTCCTTCTCGTCCACGAGGCGGGAGATGGTCTTGACGAAGTTCTTGCCGTAGGGCGAGTAGAGCCACGCGGTGCGCAGAATGATGCTGCTGCAGCCGGAATGCAGGATGGACTCTTCGCCCGCGAGCTTGGTCGAGCCGTAAACGCTCCGGGGCGACGGGGTGTCCTCCTCGCGGTAAGGCACGCAGCCCTCGCCGCTGAAGACGTAGTCGGTAGAGATGTGCACGAGCGTGGAGTCCCTCTCCGAGCAGACCTTGGCGAGCACCCCTGCCGCCGTATGGTTCAGAAGATCCGCCATCGCGAAGTCGTCCTCCGCACGGTCCACGTCGGTGTAGGCCGCGCAGTTCACGATAACGTCCACTCCCTCCGACTCCGCGACCAGACGCACGGCATCTATGTTCGTGATGTCCAGAAAAACTGTGTCAAGCTCCGGGACGGAGGTCACATCCGAGAAGATGAAACGGTGCGGACTGCCGCAGGACTGAGACCGCAGTTCGCGCCCCAGCTGACCGTTCGCCCCTGTTACCAGAACATTCATAATCCTTTCACTATTTTTTCTACCAGAGCCGTGAGCTCGTCAGTGTATTCATAACCTCTTGTGAGAGCGTATTTCATAAGCTTGAACTTCCCGTACGGGTCCTCGCACAGCACAGCCCACTTGCCCCTCAGGAGCTTTTCCAGCCGCTCGGCTGCCGCATCTGCGTCCACCTCGCGAAGCGCCGCCTCGATGTCCCCACCGGCAATTCCCTTGCCCCTAAGCATATAGCTGATTTTCACCCGCCCCCAGCCGGAGAGCGATGCCTTCTCGCGGGCGAACGCCGCCGCATAGCGGGCATCATCCACGAAACGTTCCGCGACCAGGGCATCCACCAGCTGCCGCGCGCTCTCCACATCCCCGCCGGAGGCTTTCAGAGCCTTGCGGAAGATATCCTGGCGGCAATGCTCCCGCTTGACGCAGCTACGCTGAAGGGAGGTGAGCGCGGACGTGTACTGCTCCTTGTCCATAGACTCTCAGAAATCGAAGCCTATCCCGCAGTACAGCCCTACGCGCCCTGTCAGGCCCGACCAGTGCACGTTGAACTTCAGCGGTCCTATAATGGAGTCGTAGGCGTATTCCAGAGCGGCTCCCACTCCCACACGTCCCTGATCGATAGTGTCCGGAGTGTCGGCTGTCCCCATACAGTTCGCCACGGCAGAGAGATAGTGGTTCTTGCCCAGGTCCAGCCGGACTTCGAATCCCATCACCGCCAGAAGCCGCTCCACAGGCATAGCGTAGTTTATCCCCACAAACGGAATCTGCTGATCGACATACTTGCCCGGCGTACTGCCTCCTATCACATTCATATAGGAAAGCGGAACCGAGTTGCCGATGACCGCGCGGGCGTTTATGCTCAGCAGAAAGTCGAGCATCCCCCGTGTCGGGATGACGCTCTTGTGCCCCAGCTGGAACTCCAGAATCGAGCCCGCCGTCCCGCGCATATCAGCGAAAGTCCAGCTCGCCCGCAGCCTCGTATCGCTCCCTCTGTGAGGGAAATATCCGTCGTCCGTCGAGTCGTGCCGCCCGTCCGCGAACAGCGAGACGTAGTCGTTCTTCGACTGTCCCCCGGAGTATCTGCCGGAGCCGGTATCCTGCCCGAGGAAGGACACCGTCTTGAACCACTCGTTGCGCACTCCCAGCTTCACGTCGAAATTCGACCAGCTCATATTCGAAAAATACAGCCTCTGGCGCAGCCGCCAGTAGTTTATATTGTAGCGCGAGTCCGCCATATCGAACATATTCGCGTCGGTGTACGCGAACAGCAGGTCCGCATTCAGCGTATTGCCGTGGCGCGTATTCATAATGTAGTGCAGGTCGAGATAAGGGTTGGCCGCCACCTTGGCGGTGACGTCCAATGCGTGTCTCGAAAGCGCGTTCACGTTCAGTCCGACATTGAAGATGGCGGACACGAGGGTCTCCGAGTCGAACCTCGCGCCCAGACCCAGGCGGTTCACCGGGCCGTGCTGGCACTTTATGTCGAGCTTGTAGGGCTCCTCGGAGCCGCTGAGCTCGTAATTCACGTAATTGTACGCGCCTGTCGCGTAGATGGCGGCCACGGCATTCTCTATCATCCCTCCGGTGATGTTCCTGCCGACCTTCAGATCGATCTTCTTCGAGATGTGCTGGATTTCGGTTTCGTCCAGCCCCGTGAAGGTGAGACGGTCGATGGTGACAGGATGTGTCATTATGTCCGTAGCGGGCGGCGCCGAGAGCTTCTTTTCGCGTCTGCCCGTGAGCTTCTGCACCTCAGCTATGCTTTCCGCCTGGGCGACGGCCGCCTGATAGCCCCTGTTTATGATGGTGTCGATGCTCACGCTGTCGAAACTCATCATATTGTAGCCGGCGAGCCGGGGCTTGATGAACACGTCGGTCATATTCACATTGCTCGCGAAGGTGTCGTAGCCCATAAGGTCGATGGACTGCCAGATGAGGTCGCCAAGATTGTTTATGTCATCGTAGGACATCGAGCTGTCCGAGAGCTCCACGCCTATGATGATGTCCGCCCCCATCTCGCGGGCGATGTCGGTAGGGAAGTTGTTCCGCATACCGCCGTCCACCAGCACCATCCCTTCAGTCTTCACCGGGGCGAAGACTCCCGGTATGGACATCGTGGAGCGCATCGCCGTGGTGATCTTGCCGTCGTGCCATATCTTGGCCCGGCAGGAGACCAGGTCCGTGGCCACGCAGACGAAAGGTATCGGCAGGTCGAAGAAATTCATCCTGTCCTCGTAGCCCACAGAAAGGCTGCTGAACTTGTTCGAGACGTTCTGCCCGAATATATATCCGGACGGAAGGCTGCGCATAATATTGTCTCTCAGAGAGTTCTGGCTTCCGTCCTCATCTGCTCCCAGATGCAGGTCGCGCGTTATGGAGAAAGGAAAGGAGAGGACGAACTTCTCCTTGTATTTCACATTGTTATAGGAGATGTACTCGCGCGGGACCTTGTCGGACATCAGCACGCTCCAGTCCGAAGTCCTGAGCAGCGAGTCCATAAAGGCGGGCGAGTAGCCCAGGGAGTAGAGGCCTCCGACCAGACCGCCCATACTCGTGCCGAGCACTATGTCCACCGGAATCTGCTGCTCCTCCAGATAGCGCAGTACTCCCACGTGAGCGGCGCCTTTCGCCCCGCCGCCGCTCAATACCAGGGCGACAGTCGGCCTCTTCTCCTTGCTGCGTATGCGTTTCATCCTCTCGCGCATCAGCTGCATCGCACTCTCGTCGGACTTCGGGTTCACGGACAGACGGCGGGTCTGTATCTGCGCACTCCCCACCGCCTGCGTCAGCAGCAGGACGGCGAGGAGCAGTATGCTTATCCTTATGCTTTTCATCTCTGCGGGATTAAATGATTGTCTATCAGCTTTGCGGATTCTGCGTCTTATGCCGCCCGGCAAGCATTCCGCAGGCGGCGAGGATGTCCTCGCCCCTGGAGGCACGTATGGTGCAGGTGATGCCGTGCGCGGAGAGCCTGTCCCGGAAATTCTCCATCAGCGGAAGTGCGGTGCTCTCGTAGGGGAAATCCGGAATCTTGTGGAAACGGATGAGGTTCACCCGGCACTCTATCCCCTTCAGCAGACGTATCAGTGCGTCTTCGTGGCGTTTCGTGTCGTTGAATCCCGCGAACATAGTGTATTCGAAGCTGACCCTTCGCTGTCCGCTGAAATCGTACCGGCGGATGAGATTTATCACATCCGCTATCGGGTAGGCCTTCTGGACGGGCATAAGGGAGGCCCTCTCCTCGGGGAAGGGGTCGTGCAGGCTCACGGCCAGATGGCAGCGGCTCTCTTCCAGGAAGCGTTTCAGCACAGGGATGACCCCTATGGTGGAGACCGTGATCCTCTTCGGGCTCCAGCCGAAACCCCAGGAGGAAGTGAGCACGGTGATGGCCCGCGAGACTTCGGCGTAGTTGTCCATAGGCTCGCCCATACCCATAAATACCGCATTGGTCAGCTCTGCGGACTCGTCTATGGCGATAAACTGCGAGAGTATGTCCGAGGCGCCGAGCTGTCCGTGGAAGCCCTGGCGGCCGGTCATACAGAAGTGACAGCCCATCCTGCAGCCGGCCTGGGAGCTGACGCAGAGGGTGCGGCGCTCTTCGTCCGGAATCACTACCGCCTCCACCGCGTTCTCTCCGGCGGGGAAGAGGTATTTGCGGGTGCCGTCCGAGGACTGCGCACTCGCCACCGGCAGGCTAAGCCCGAGTTCATATAGCCCGGCGAGAGCTTCGCGCCCGGCCTTGGAGATGTCAGTCATCTCGGCGAAACTGCGCGCGCGCTTCACATACAGCCACTTGGCTATCTGCCCACCGGCATACGGCGGAAGGCCGCAGTCGAGTGCCGCAGCCTTCAGCTCCTCCGGAGTCATCCCCAGCAGTTTCGCTTTCATCTTATTCTGTGATAAAACTTTACCGGCTTTTCTATCCTTGCTTCCCGGTTCCGGCTCATCAGAACCGGCTCAGTCCCCCAGGATAGCTCAGAGACTGTTCCCGAATTTTTCTGCTCTGCTCCTCTATGAGCTGCTCCAGTACGCCCGGGTCGAAGTAATTTATCTTCATAGCGCGCTTCACGTCCGCGAGGGTACGCGCAGCTTCCGCGCGTGCCGTCTCGCTTCCCTTGCGCAGCACCTCATAGACGTAAGGCAGGTCCGCCTCAAGCTCCTTGCGGCGTACCCTCATCGGCTCCAGAGTGTCGTTCAGCACCTCGGCGAGGAAGTTCTTTATCATCACGTCTCCGAGACCTCCCGCCCTGTACTGAGCCTTCACCTCGTCCAGGCTGTGGAAGTCGAAGGAAACCTTCCTCCCGATGAAACAGCCTCCGAACTTGTCGAAGTGCTCCGGGGTGCAGAATGCGTCCAGATATGTGAAGACGGTGTTCCCCTCCACCTTGCCCGGGTCGCTCACCTGAAGATGTCCGGGGTCCGTGAACATCCCCTTCACTTTCGCCCTCACCTCGTCGGCGGAGTCGGAAAGGTAGATGCAGTTTCCCAGGGACTTGCTCATCTTCGCCTTGCCGTCAGTGCCCGGCAGACGCAGGCAGGCCGCGTTGTCCGGCAGCAGTATCTCAGGCTCCACGAGAGCGGGCCCGTAGACAGAGTTGAATTTGCGCACTATCTCGCGGGTCTGCTCGATCATAGGCTCCTGGTCCTCACCGACCGGCACCGTAGTGGCCTTGAAGGCCGTGATGTCGGCCGCCTGGCTTATGGGGTAGCAGAAGAAGCCCACGGGAGTTCCGGCCTTGTTCTCCTCGCCGCTTTCGGAAAAACCGCGCATCTGGATCTCCTGCTTCACGGTAGGGTTCCTCTGAAGCCTCTGCACCGTGACCAGATTCATATAGAAGAAAGTGAGCTCGGTGAGCTCGCTTACCTGGCTCTGTATGAAGAGGGTCGACCTGTCAGGGTCAAGCCCCGCCGACATATAGTCGAGGGCTACCTCTATGATGTTCTGACGGACTTTCTCGGGGTTGTCGGCATTGTCCGTGAGAGCCTGCGCATCGGCTATCATTATGAAGATCTTCTCGAACTCGCCGCTGTTCTGCAACTCCACCCTGCGGCGCAGCGACCCTACATAATGTCCTATATGGAGGCGTCCCGTAGGACGGTCGCCCGTAAGAATGATTTTTCCCATCAGTCGCTGATTTTCGCGAGAGCCTCGCGGACCTTGCCCTCGATCTCCTCGCAGAGTTCCGTATTGTCACGCAGGAGGGCCTTCACAGCCTCGCGGCCCTGGGCGAGCTTCTCGCCGTTATAGCTGAACCAGCTGCCGCTCTTGTGGATGATGTCGAGCTCGACTCCCAGATCGCAGATCTCCGCGCTGTGCGAGATGCCCTCGCCATAGACGATGTCGAATTCCGCTTTCTTGAAAGGCGGGGCCATCTTGTTCTTCACTACCTTCACTCTGGTGCGGTTCCCCGTGGCCTCGTCCCCGTCCTTGAGCTGGGTGGTGCGGCGCACGTCGATGCGCACGGAGGCGTAGAATTTCAGGGCGTTGCCGCCGGTGGTGGTCTCCGGATTTCCGAACATCACGCCTATCTTCTCGCGGAGCTGGTTTATGAAGATGCAGCAGGTGTTGGTCTTGCTGATGTTCGCCGTGAGCTTGCGCAGGGCCTGGCTCATAAGGCGGGCCTGGAGGCCTACCTTGTTGTCGCCCATCTCGCCCTCGATTTCAGCCTTCGGAGTGAGGGCTGCCACGGAGTCGATGACTATGATGTCGATGGCTCCGGAGCGGATGAGGTTATCCGCGATCTCGAGAGCCTGCTCGCCGTTATCCGGCTGTGAGATGAGGAGAGTGTCGAGATTTACGCCCAGAGCCTTGGCGTATGTGCGGTCGAAGGCGTGTTCCGCATCGATGATGGCGGCTATGCCTCCGAGTTTCTGGGCTTCGGCTATGGCGTGGATGGCCAGAGTGGTCTTACCGCTGGATTCCGGTCCGTATATTTCGATGATACGGCCTCTCGGATAGCCTCCGATCCCCAGCGCGTGGTCGAGGGCCACGGAGCCGCTCGGGATGACCTGGACGTCCCATTGTGGCTGATCCCCCAGCTTCATAATCGTGCCTTTACCATAATCTTTCTCGATCTTGTCGAGTGTCGCCTGCAGAGCCTTGAGTCTGGCCTCGTTCGCTCCCGCTGCGGCATTTGCTTCTACTTCTTTAGCCATAATGTGTTGTGTATTTCCCGGGGTGTCCCCGCGCTCATTGTGAATTCTACCTTGCGGAGCTCTTCTCTGCCCGCACCCACAAAGATACGGAGAAAGCGGCGAAAACCGTGACGTTTCCTTTCGTTTTTTCGTCACATTTTTCCGCCGCTTCACGAATCTTGAATTCTGTGAATCTTCTTTAACTCCCTGTGCCGGCAGAGGCGGTAGCGCACTCATCTTCCGCCTGCACCGCACTCCCCTAGCCGCGCACTCATCTTCCGCCTCCGCCGAAGCCTCCGCCGGAGAATCCGCCGCCGCCCCCGAAAGAGGACGAGCCTCCGAAGCCTCCGAAACTTCCCGTGCTTCCGCCGCTTCCGCTTAAGCTTCTGGCATCCAGGGTGTTCGTGATGGCAAGGGACAGGCGCGAAGTGGTGTAGAGTATGGTGTCCATAGTGCCGTAATCGTAGCCTATGGACTGCTCGAAGGCCTCCGGATTTATGTTCTTCAGCTCTTTGGCCACTTCCTTGGCTATCCCGAAAAGGGCGGCCAGACAGAGATAGTCTCTCCAGAGCACCACCTCTTCGGTATGACGCTCTTTCAGAAGTGTATAGTCCTCAAGATATTTCTTGAATCCCACAAGCTGCCAGGCATTCTCCTTGCCGGCGGCCGTAAGCTTTTTCCCGTCGAGGTCTCCGCTTTTCTCCAGGCCGGTCTTCCCCTCTTTCATAGACTCTTTGGCCCAGCGGCTCACCCTCGAGCCGTGCTTTTTCGCCCAGCGGCTGAACTCCTTGTCCTGAAGTACCTTATCTTCGCCGGAAGCCTCTCGCATCATTGACAGCAGCTTGGCTGCGCCGGGGCTGAGACGCGAAGTGTCCGCGCTCTCGCTGAACATAATCTCGATCTTGCCGTCCGCGTCCTTGCGTACAGTCAGGTAGCCGTCCTGCAGCAGCTTCAGTATCAGCGAGGCGGAAAGTGTCCTCTTCCCTCCGTTAAGGCCGGCGTTCTGGGCTATATAGTTGCATTTCAGCAGGTCTGCGCCGAACGGTATGCTCCTGCACCAGAGAATATCGCTTGGTTTCTTGCCCAGGAATTTTCTTATCCGGTGCTTGCCCGGCTTGCCGTCTCCGCCTCCGCTCAGTGTTTTCACAACAGCCAGAACCGGGATGAGGAATATCGTCAATATGGCACAAATGGCCAGAAAGAAATCATACAGCATATCCCAGAAGCTGCGCTCGGAGAAAGAGGCCCCTTCCAGAGCGGTGCCCAGAGCCTCCTCGAAAGGTCTGTCCTGCACGCTGCCTGACTCGAAGATACCCTTGTCGAAGCGCAGCAGCACGATGAGAGAGCCGCCGTCCTCAAGCCCTTCTGCGGCCTCGAAGACAGCTTTCCCGTCCTCGAATCCGCTGGTCCCGTGATATCCGAAGCCCCAGATCCTCGCCACGGCAGTGTCGAGCTGCACCGGAGCCGAAACGCTCGCCCTGACCTGCTCCGGCAGGGACGACAGGCCCGGGGAGACCAGCTGCAGATGCAGCATATCGTAGTCCTGCAGGCTCTTCACCGCATTCGACATCTCATATGAGACCGTGAATACGTGCCTGCCGTCGCTGCCCACTCCCCAGCATATCTCGCAGCCGTCGTACTTTTCCACTATGCCGCAGCGGAAGGCCTTCCGGCGTATGCTCCTGTCCACGTCCCAGGCTCCCTCGTCAAGGAAATCCCTGTCGCCCTCGCGCACCTTCAGCCCCGAAATCTCTATGTCGCCGAGGTTCTCGCGCACCAGATACCATTCGGTGATGCCGGACACCTTCACATCCCAGGTCTCCTTCACCAGAGTGGTCCCGTCGCGCCTCAGAGCCACATCTATGTCGATACCGTAAATATCAGTTCCGGCACGACAAAGCGGCGCAGCCGCCAGAAGGGCGGCCGCGGCCAAGGCTATGATTCTCCCCATCCCCCAGGTCATATCTTCATCGAAGGCATCTGCGTCTTCTCCGTCTCCACCTGAAGGTAGTCCTTCTCCTTGAATCCGAGTATGCCCGCCATTATCGAGCTCGGGAACTGGCGCACCAGACGGTTCATCAGGGTCACGCTGTCATTGAACACCATACGGCTCATACGCACCTGATTCTCATAGAGGTTCACGCTGTCCATAGCCTTGCCGTAATTCTCGTTCGCCTTCAGGGCCGGGTACTGCTCGGCCACTGCATTGAACTGCAGTGCGAGACTGCGGAGTGCACTCTCCTGCGCGTCCACATCCTGCGGGCTGCTGTTTCTGTCTATCGGCTTGCGCTGCCCGATGATTTTCATCAGGGCGTCGAATTCGTATTCGTTGTAGGATTTCACAAGTTCCGCGAGGGCGCTCAGGGCATCCCAGCGGCTGGATTGCTGCACGCCGATCTGGCTGAGAGCATTTTTGCAGAGTTCATCCTGCTTTACAAGTCTTCTCTGGACTCCGATCGCCCACAGAATCAGGAGGGCGATGAGCGCAATGATAATAATGGGTGTCATCGTTACGTAATTTAAAGATAATCTTGCCAAAGATATGGAAAATCATCATATAAAGCAAGAGCGCGCACGCGGATGACAGTCCCCCCCCCTCCCTCCCCGGGGGAAGCGGGAAAAGCCAATCTGCGGAATCCCTTTGCTAAAGTACGGCAAGTTGTTATATTTGCAAAGTGGAAACGATTTGGGACCCGTTGAGGAAAAAGGACGTGGCGCTCACTCCGGAAGAGAGGGTGCGCCAGTGGTTCATACGCTATCTCCACGCGAGCAGGGGCGTGCCTATGCATCAGATGATGAGCGAGGTGCGGCTCGAGTGCCCGGGCGGGAAGATCTACCGCGCCGACATAGTGGTGTACGGCCGGGGCGGCGTTCCTGCGGCCATAGTGGAGTGCAAAAGGCCCGAAGTCGCGCTGACGGGCGAGGTGCTCGCTCAGGCGCTGCGCTACTCAGCCCTGCTCGGAGTAGGTTGCCTGATACTCACCGGCGGCCGCTCCACAGTGGTCTGCCTGCGCGGGAAGACATCCTGGGAGCGCTCCTCGAGCGTTCCGGCTTATGCGGAGCTTTCCGCCCCTGCGTCTCCGGACGCGGAGACTCCGCCGCCTGCGGCCAATCCCGCCCCGACGCAGAAGACCGGCCCCAAGGCCTGACAGAATTCAAATAAAACTGAGATACTATGAGTACGAATCTTAAACTCGCTTCGAAACTTGCGCTGCTGCTGCTGTCGCCGGTGCTGCTGAGCGGCTGCCGTGACGGAAAAGGGATGCAGACCCCTGCCTCCGCATTCATCGACTACGTGTATGCCTACACGGGCGGCACGATATCTCCCGATGCGGCGATACGCATCGATTTCGCTTCCGACGTGGACAGTTCCGTGGACCCGGACGCGCTGTTTTCTTTCAGCCCTTCGCTCAAGGGCAGCGCGCACTGGGTCTCTGCCTCCCGCATAGAGTTCATCCCCGAAAGCGGAGCCCTGAAACAGGGTGCCACCTACAAGGCTGCCTTCCGTCTCGGCGATGTGGCCGCGGTGAGCGGGAAGTCTCTGAAAAAGTTCGATTTCACTTTCCGCGTCGCGCGAAAGCAGCTGTCCGTGGACAGGCTGGGCCTCTATATCGATCCTTCCGAACCTGAATTCTATCAGCTGGAAGGAAGGATACAGCTCAGCGAGGCTGTGGATGCACAGGATGCCTCCGACATCATCTCGGTGAAGTGTCAAGGGGCCTCCCCGAGCGTGGAGGTTCTTCCGGGCGAGGGAACGTCTCTGGACTTTACGGTCAGGGGCATAGAGATTCCGTCCTCGCAGGAGCAGCTCAGACTTATCGTGGACGCCTCATCGCTCGGCTACAAAGACAAATACTCCCGGCAGGTCGCGCTCCCTCCGACTTCGGAGTTCAGCGTCATCTCGGCCGAGCTGGTCCGGGAGGAGGGCGACTGCTATGCGGACATACGCTTTTCCGGTCTTCTGGACGAGTCGCGTGACTATAAGGGACTTGTCTACACCAACGCGGAAGGCAGGAGCTATATGGACGTGAAGGGAAACAGGATAAAACTCTTCTTCGAGCGCGGTTCCGCCCCTGAAGAGGTGAAACTCACAGTGTCCTCGCTGCTTAAGAACGCCGGCGGAAAGGCACTCGGAGAGGAATTCACCAAGACTTTCAGCCAGGGGGAACTCGCCCCGGCGGTGACGCTCGCCTTCACCGGTTCCATCCTTCCGGACGCGTCCGAAGTGGTCCTTCCGCTGAGGGCGGTGAACCTCTCCGCCGTGGACGTGTCCATCATCAAGGTGTATGCGAACAATATGCTGATGTACCTTCAGGACAATTCAAGCCTGGGTGAAGGAAACGGCCTCCGCCGGAGCGGCCGTCTGGTCTATAAGGGTACGGTCCGTCTGGACGCCGACCCGGGCAAGGACCTGCACAGATGGCAGGACTTCTCCATCGACCTCAGTCAGTTCTTCAGAAAAGAACCGGGGGCGCTGTACCGCATCTGCCTGTCTTTCCGCCGGGAGTATTCCCTCTATGGAGGAGGCGTGGCGGCGGAACTCCCCTCTATGGTGAGTCCCGCGCAGGGCTCCCTTACCGCTGAAGACGAGAAGGTCTGGGACGCTCCGGAGCCATATTACTATTACAACGGCGACAATTACGACTGGGAACTCTATAATTGGGAGGAGCGGAACGATCCGACCGCTCCGACATATTATATGATGTCCTACCGCTTCCCGAGCTGCTCTCTGCTCGCTTCCGATGTGGGCATCATAGTCAAGAGCGCCGCAGGAGAGGATTATTGGGTGACTGCTAACGATATAGCGACCACCGAGCCTCTGGGTTTCGCGGATGTGACCGCCTACAGTTTCCAGCTGCAGGAGATCGGCCGCGCAAAGACTGACGGCAAGGGCTTCGCGCACCTGAAGACTTCCGCAAAACCTTTCGTGTTCACTGTCCGCAAGGACGACAGGATCGGCTATCTGCGCACTGTGGACGGCGAGCAGAAGTCTCTCAGCCGTTTCGATGTGGGCGGACAGGAGCTGTCTTCCGGGATGAAGGCTTATATCTACGGGGAGAGGGGAGTCTGGCGGCCGGGCGACACCCTGCACGTCTGCGCTATGATAGAGGACGGGGAGAAGGACATACCGCGCCGCCATCCCGTCACTATGGAACTCTATACCCCTCAGGGACAGTTCTACTCGAAGCAGGTGAACACCTCCGGGATGAACGGACTCTACGTGTTCGACATTCCTACCCGCGAAAGCGACCCTACAGGCACCTGGAACGCCTATTTCAAGGTGGGAGGCGCAAGCTTCCACAAGTCTCTCCCGGTGGAGACGGTGAAGGCCAACAGGCTGAAAGTGAATGCGGAGCTTTCTGACGAGATCATACAGGCGGGCAGAGTGATCCGTTTCGATGTAAGTTCCGCCTGGCTCACGGGAGCTGCCGCTTCGGGTCTGAAAGCCGTCTGCACTATGACTCTGAGCAGAAGGAATGCTGCTTTCAGCGGCTATGAAGGCTATAATTTCCAGAATCCGATTTCGACCTATGACAAGACCGAGCGGACTGTCTGTACCGTGACTCTCGACAACTCCGGCCGCGCCGGCAGGAACGTGAACTTCCCCTCGGAGCCGTCCGCACCGGGAATGATGAACGCGAACATAGTCACCCGCGTGATGGAACCGGGCGGGGACGCGAGCATAGCCACGTGCACTGAGCTCTTCTCTCCGTTCCGCTCCTATGTGGGCGTGAAGCTGCCTTCCGAGTGGCAGGAGACTGACACCGACCTGAATTTCCCGATCGTGGTACTCGACAGCCGGGGCAGACCCGTATCGGGTGACAGACTCGAATACCGCATCTACAAGATGGACTGGAGCTGGTGGTGGGAGAGCAGCAGCGAATCCCTCAGCTCTTACGTGAACGGCAGCAGCTCAGTCCCTGTAAGTCAGGGGACTTTGACTTCATCCGGATCCCCTGTCTCTGTCCCGTTCCGTCTGGCGTATCCTGACTGGGGACGTTTCCTTCTGTATGTCAAGGACCTGGACAGCGGGCACGCCTCCGGCGGAATCTTCTATGTGGACTGGCCGAGCTGGCGCGGACGCTCCGACAAGAATGACCCTTCCTCTCTCACTATGCTCTCCTTCAGTCTCGACCGCAGGGAGTGCAAGCCGGGGGACGACGTGACAGTCTATATCCCGGCGGCGAAGGCAGGACGAGCTCTCGTCTCGCTGGAGAACGGGCGCGGCGTGATTTCGCGCACCTGGGTGAAGACGGACGGGGAGCGGGACACCAGGCACGTGATCAGGGTGACTGAGGATATGGCTCCTAACTTCTATGTGCACGTCACTATGCTCCAGAGCCGCAAGGAAGCCGGCAACGACCTCCCTGTCCGTATGTACGGGGTGCAGCCTGTGCTGGTGCAGAATCCTGACGCGAAGCTCGAGCCTGTACTTTCCCTGCCTGATGTGATTCGTCCGCAGGAGGAGTTCAGCGTGAAGGTACGCGAGAAGAAGGGACGTCCGATGACATATACGCTCGCGGTGGTGGACGAGGGACTGCTGGACCTGACCGCTTTCAGGACTCCGGACCCTTACACTGCGATGTATGCCCGGGAGGCGCTCGGAGTGAAGACTTGGGACCTCTATGATGATGTGTTCGGAGCATACAGCGGCAAGTTCTCGCCGGTCGCCGGCATCGGAGGCGACGGTGAGATCGTCTCCGGGGCCCGCAAGGATAACCGCTTCAACCCGGTAGTGCGCTTCTACGGGCCGTTCGAGCTGAGCCGTGGTGAGAAGGTCCACAAGATCAAGCTCCCGATGTATGTGGGGTCGGTGCGCGTGATGCTTGTGGCCGGCCAGAGAGGCTCCTACGGGAATGCCGAGAAGACCGCTGCAGTGCGCTCGCCTCTGATGCTGCTTCCTACTCTGCCGCGCACCATCGCTGCAGGAGACAAGGTGACTCTGCCGGTGAACGTCTTCGCGATGGAGGAAGATATGAAGAATGTGCGCGTGAGCGTGAAGGCGGAGGGTCCTGTGCAGATCCAGGGCTCCGCCTCGGAGACCCTGGCCTTCGCCCGTCCGGGGGACGGGATAGCGAGATTCGCACTCTCCGCGAACGGCGGCACAGGAGTGGCGAAGATTACAGTCAGCGCCGAATGCGGCTCGTACAGGACATCCGAGACCATAAGCGTCGAAGTGGTGCATCCGGTTCCGGCGACCACCGCAACGCTTGCGTATCTGCTCGCTCCGCTCGAGAGCAAGTCGGTGACATTCTCCCCGTTCGCTCCGGACGGAGAGAGCCTCGCGCAGCTCTCGCTCAGCAATTTCCCTTCGGTGGATTTCAACTCTCTGTGCTATTTCGCCTCCGGCTACCGGTACAGCTGCAGCGAGCAGCTTGCCGCCATAGGTATGACTCTGCTTTACTCAAGGCCTTATCTGAACAGTGAGAATGCAGCGGAAGCCGATGCCCGGATTCCGCTCATCCTGCAGGAACTCTACTCCAGGCAGCTCGCCGACGGAGGTATAGCTTACTGGCCGGGAATGTCTTACGCGAACGAGTGGACGACCTCTATGGCGGGCCAGTTCTTCGCGGCGGCTTCCGAAAGGGGCTTCAGCGTAAACAAGGGCGTGCTCGCCTCGTGGAAACGCTTCCAGAAGAAATGCGTGTCGAACTACAGACACGGCGAGAGCTATGCGCAGTACGACTTGCAGCAGGCGTATCGTCTTTATGTCCTGGCACTTGCGGGTGCCGCCGACGAAGGGGCGATGAACCGTCTGAAATCCGCTCCGGCGATGACTCCGCAGGCTTGCCGCAGACTCGCGGCGGCCTATGCCGTGTGCGGCAAGAAGAACATCGCGGCCCAGCTGATATGCTCCTTCGCCGCTGACGCCTCCGAGCAGGCCTCGTACACATACACCTTCGGCGACAGCTTGCGCGACAAGGCTATGCTGCTCGAAACTGAAGTCCTTACGGATGATCTGACTGCCGCCCTGCCGCTCGCGCGGGAGGTCGCCGAGCAGATGTCACAGGGGCAGTACGGTACCCAGGCCAGCGCTTTCGCCGCGCTCGCGATGAGCCGCCTCGCGCAGAAGCTGGGTTCTTCCGCCATAAATGTCTCAGTGAACGGCGAGAGCGTGCGCAGCACAGAATCTACCGTATGCAGGGACATCGACCCGTCCTCCGGGGCTCTGTCCATAAAGAACGAGGCTTCCGATCCGGTCTATGCCGTAGTCCTGCTGCACAGCTACCCGGCGGCGGGGGAGAGTGTCAGCTCCCGCAGCTCGAGCATCAGCCTCAGCGTGCGCTATACTGATCTGAACGGCGAAATTCTGTCTCCGGACAATCTCAGGCAGGGGACCGACTTCTATGCCGAGTATCTCATCACGAACCTCTCCGCTTCGGCTGCCAGCCGCAGTAATCTGGCCCTTACGGCCCGGGTTCCTTCCGGCTGGGAAATCTTCAACGAGAGGCTTTACGGCGGCGGCTCTTCCGTGCAGGGTGGAGAATACGCATATCAGGATATCCGGGATGACAGGGTCATCTGGTATTTCGACCTCCCTGTGGGGACACGCAAGCGTATCAAGCTTCGCCTGCAGGCTGCCTATGAGGGCGTATATACCCTTCCTTCAATCGTTTGCGAAGATATGTACGATCCTCAGACCTACGCCTGCACCGCGTCGGGTACGGCAAGGGTGAGCAGATAGGCGATGTCCCGGTTCCGGGAATACATCCTTGCAGCACTCAGGGGGAAGGCGCTTCCGCTCATCCTCCTGTGTGCTTATCTGTGCTTTCTGTACGCCCTTCCACGCGACCCGTTCCGGGACGCTTCCTATTCGACGGTGGTGCTCGACCGCAGCGGGGAGCTGCTGGGGGCACACATCGCGGATGACGGTCAGTGGCGCTTCCCGCCTTCGTCCCCATCTGCGGTGCCGGAAAGATATGCCAAGTCCCTCATCCAGTTCGAGGACAGGCATTTCCGCCTGCATCACGGGGTGAATGTCCTGTCGGTGCTGCGCTCCGCGATGCAGAATCTTTCGGAGGGCAGGGTGGTAAGCGGGGCAAGCACCATCACGATGCAGGTGGTCAGAATGTCCAGAGGGAAGGAGAGGAATATGGGCCAGAAAGCTCTGGAGGCTCTGCTCGCCTGGAGGCTGGAGCGGCTTTACAGCAAGGACGGGATACTCGCGCTCTATGCCTCGCACGCCCCCTTCGGGGGGAATGTGGTCGGGATAGACGCCGCGTCCTGGAGATATTTCTCGCACGGCTCCGATGACCTTTCCTGGGGAGAGGCCGCACTGCTTGCCGTGCTCCCGAATTCTCCTTCGGCGATACATCCCGGACGGAACAGGGACGCGCTTCTGCTGAAACGCAACCGTCTTCTGGACAGGCTCTTCGAGAAGGGCTATATGGACTCCACCGACCATTATCTCGCCGTCTCGGAGCCGCTTCCGCAGGAGCCTCAGGCTCTGCCGCGCTATGCCCCGCATCTGACGGACCATTACTATAAGACAATGCGCGGGCGGACAGTCACCACTGACATAGATCTCGGCCTGCAGGCTTCCGTGAGCAATATCTGCGACCGCTGGAATGCCACCCTTTCCTCGGGCGGCGTGGCGGATCTTTCCGCTGTGGTCATAGATGTCCACAGCGGAAAGATGGTTGCCTGCATAGGCAACTCCCGTCCTTCGGACGGCCGCCCCGGCGCCCAGGTCGATATAGTCCGCTCGCCCCGCAGTACGGGCAGCATCCTTAAGCCCTTCCTTTACTGCGCGATGCTTCAGGAAGGGGAGCTGACGCCGGATATGCTGCTTCCCGACATCCCGGTGAACATAAACGGTTTCTCGCCGCAGAATTTCGACCTGCAGTTCGAAGGGGCCGTCCCCGCCGGCAAGGCTCTCGCCCGTTCCCTGAACGTGCCGGCGGTGTATATGCTGCGGCGCTTCGGGGTCCCGCGGTTCCACACTCTGCTGAAAGACTGCGGGATGCATACCCTCACACGCGCGCCCTCATTCTACGGGCTTTCCCTGATTCTGGGCGGAGCTGAGGGGACTCTTCTGGACATCACCCGGATGTATGCCTCCCTCGCGGCTGCGTATCAGGGGGAGGAATATGCCTCACATTTCCCTCTGCACGACCCTGTCGCCCTATACCTGACTCTGGATGCCCTGAAGGACGTGAACCGTCCGGACGAGATGGACTGGAGGCTGATTTCTTCATTGCGGAAAGTGGCCTGGAAGACCGGTACGAGCTACGGCTTCCGCGATGCCTGGGCCGTGGGGGTGACTGCCGAATATGCGGTGGGAGTATGGGCGGGAAACGCTCAGGGGCAGGGGACAGCCGCTCTTGTGGGAGCCCGTACTGCGGGACCGGTGCTGTTCGACATATTCAATTCCCTCCCGGCTTCGGAGTGGTTTTCCTCTCCGACAGAGGAAGAGGGGGTCATCGCTGAAGTGTGTGCCGATTCCGGCCATCTTATGGGTCCGTACTGTGAGCGCGCGGACACTCTGCTTCTGCCGCTCAAGGCTCTGCAGACTGAGGTCTGCCCCTATCACAGGCCTGTGCTGCTGTCTCCCGACGGTGCGTGGCGTGTAGGGTCATCCTATCCGGGGGCTGTGAGCGCGACTTTTTTCCTGCTGCCTCCTTCGATGGAATGGTTCTACAGGAACAGGCATCCCGAGTACCGTCCACTCCCTCCGGCAGCCGAGGGAAGCCGGGGAAGCGATGCCTATCTTCCTATGGAGTTCATCTATCCGGAAAGCGGTGCGCGCATCTCCATTCCGAGACAGCTGGACGGCAGCGTCAAGGGCGTGGTCTTCAACCTGGCACATTCCGATCCCGATATCGAGGTCTTCTGGCATCTGGACGACAGCTATGTGGGCTCCACCCGCTACATCCATCAGCTCAGACTCAGCCCTGCGAAAGGCCGGCACAGCCTCACCGTCGTTGATTCCGACGGGCTTTCGCTCTCCATTACCTTCACCATCGAATAGGGGGGGTGCGATCCGGAACCGTTTTCAGGGACCGGTCAGTCAGGAGCAAGAGTTGCTCAAGGATTATTTCGTGAGATAGAAATCGATATTCTTCAGCTCGTAGGTCCTGCTTCTCGGATGATATGCCTCCCCATTGCTGATGTAGAGCAGTACCAGAGAAGACCGGTAGGCGTCGTTCTTGCGGGAGTCGGCATCGTCGTGGGCTACGATCTTGAAGTACTTCTGGGCCTGGGGGCCGATGATCGTGATCTTATACCTTCCCGCACCGTCTGTACGGGCGGATTGGGTGTCCAGAGCCTTATGCTCCATATTCACGTCCGTGTCCCCGAAGCCCATCAGTGTGACGGTCACATCTTCCAGAGCTTCTCCGGTGTCGGCACAGACCGTCCCGGACACGACCATAGTGCCGATAAGCAACTCCGCTTCGCCCTTGCTGCAGGAGCAGGCACAAAGCAGAACGGCCAGAGCGGCCGATAATATGACTCCAACTTTCATCCGGTGACAGATTTATCCCGGGTCAGGTTCTGATACACTCGGCAAATATAGGCATTATTTTTTAAAACCAAATCTGCTTCCTTTGCACTGAAGTGTCAAGAGACACATCACCTCACACCTTACTTGCTCAGAAGTTCCCTGAAGTCCAGTCCGAGCAGTTCCGCCCTTTTACGGAAACGCGGAAGCTCGGTCTCCAGAAAAGACCTGCGCTCCCTGTCCAGAACGATCTTCCGGGCATCCGGGGCCACATAAAACCCCATACCTCTTTTGTTGTATATGATTCCCGCCTCCATCAGTTTCTCGTAAGAGCGGGCCACAGTATTCGGATTCACCCCTATCTGCGCTCCCATTTCGCGCACGGAGAGTATCCGCTCGTCCGGCAGCAGTTCCTTCCGGAGTATCTTGTCGCACACGGAGTCCCCGATCTGCACATATATGGGTTTATTGTTGTCGAATTCCATAATGTGCTAATATTTTATGGTCTTGAGTCTGAAATATATCCCCGCGAGCAGAATCACATCCGCGGCGAAGTACAGCAGCAACTGGACGGTGTGCATCCCGGCGAGGAAGGCGTCCCTGTCGAGATCGTCCCATCCGGTGGAGTCTATCCCGTTCAGGGTCCACACGGACAGGGTACTCAGGAGCATGCTGAACACGATGATCACAAGGATGGTCTTCGAAGCCTTGCCCTTGTGGAAAAATATGGCTCCCAGAGTGAAGGTGAGGATGGCCGCGCACCAGTTGAGCCATAACTCGAGGCAGAGGGACATCCTGCCGAAGGAGGCGAAAAAGCCTGTCGTCTGATCCCCGAGGCTCAGGAACTGGCTGACCAGAGGCTCGCTATCGCCGGGAATCAGGCAGACCAGAGCGTCAGCGGCCGCATAGAGTCCGAAGAAGCAGACGGGGAGCACCACGCAGGTCATAAGCACCATCGAGAGGTATTTCTCGAACACCGAAACCGGCGTCAGAGTCCACCACGGACCCGAGCGGCGGTCGGTGATGTTTCCGTAAAGCTTTATGGGTAAAGATATCACGCTTATGCAGATGGCCACTATGGCGAGCAGCCAGCGCATCCCGGAGCTGTCATCGTCCACATATATGTCAGCAGTGAAAAGAATATGCAGCAACAGATAGATGAAGGGTATCGAGCAGGTGAGAAGAAGCGTCAGGCCGCAGTTCTTTCTGAATGCTCCGAGTTCGCAGGCGAAATAGCGGGCGAATCTGCCGGGAAGGAATGTTTCGTTTCTCATAGCGCTATTTTCTGAATAATTCCTTTATGTAAGTCTTGTGGCGATGGGCTGCGTTGAAAAGCGCCTCGATGTTCACGCGGCTTTCTTCTCCGTTACCCGGGAGCACCTGTATGAAGCCGCCGGGAAGCTGTTCGCTGTAGAGGGCTTCCGGATGCAGGATGTTCCCGTAATCGAAATACAGCTTCTCGGAGATCTCCGCGATGCCGGCGTTCAGAAGCACGTCCTGACGGTCCAGGATGATGATAGGGTCGATGATGTTCTCGAGATCCCTGACCTGATGTGTGGAGATTACGATGACCGCATCTTCACGGGCATAGCCGGCTATGGCGCTGCGGAACTGTGCCTTCGACGGGATGTCCAGACCGTTCGTAGGCTCGTCGAGGAAGAGATATTTCGCATTGCTTGCCAGCGCGAGGGCTATATAGGTTTTCTTCAGCTGCCCGCAGGACATCCTGTTCATCTTCTGCCCGGCGTCCGTCTCGAACTCGGCCATTATCTTCCGGAACTTGGACATATCGAAGAGCGGGCGGAAGCGCCCCGACTCGGCGGCGAAAGCTGTCGCGCTGACTCCGAAAGGCATCACATCGTCCTGAAGATAAAACTGATTCTGCAGAAGTGACGGGAGCCTGAGCGAAGGGTCTTTCCCGTCCACGGAGATGCTTCCGGACTTCGCTTTCTTGAGTCCGCAGAGGAGGGTGAGAAGGGTGGTCTTGCCGACTCCGTTCTCGCCCAGAAGTCCGTAAACGCGGCCGTCTTGAAGCGTAGTCGTGATATGGTCCAGCACCGGAACGGGACCGTAGCTGAACGCGAGATCGCGTATTTCAATCATTTCAGTGTAATAGTTTAATAATACACCGCAAAGATACGGCTTATCTCGGAACTACCAAATAAGTGAAGGGAAAAATGCGGGGACCTTTTCTCCGGTATGGAGCAAAAAAGAAGCCCGTCGCTTCCCGGGGGGGGAGCTGCGTCCGGGGGGGGGGGTTATTTCTGCAGGATTGGCCGGTGACGGGAGTGCCGGGCCGCCTGCTCGCGGGCCGCAAGCTGCCCACGCTCGGAGGATGGGACCGCGAAGTCGCAGAATCGCTCCCACACCCAGCGGACTGCCTGCGCCGACGGGTGCGTCAGGTCTTCGGCGTAGAAGCGGTAGTCGCGAAGCTCGTCGAGCAGAATCTCGTACGAGGGGAAATAATCCGCTCCGGCGCAGTGACTGCGGATGGCCTCATCGGCAGCGAGCAGCAGGATGCTCTTGCTCAGCTGATTGGCGTGCGCGCCTCCTCCCAGGTGCCGGATCGGGCTGACGGTGAAGATGAATTCTTTTTCGGGGCAGAGGTCCATCAGAGTCTCGAGGATGCTCCTCACTTCCTCGGTGTCAAGACGCGTGCGCACGAACTCGGACGCGGGGCGCTTGAGGCAGTTCGAGACCACTTCGCCGTTCTCGACTCTCCGCCAGCAGTATGCCGTGCCGAGGGTGACGACTACGCGGTCGCAATCTCTCCAGAATGCGGCGGCCTCATCCAGAGAAGCGTTCGCGACTTCGAGAAACTCTCTCTCGCCTGCCCGGGCGAAACTCGTATGGTGACTGAAGGAACAGGTCAGGGAGTCTGCTCCGGCGCCCAGTCTGACGCAGTCTTTCTGCGTGAAATGCTCTCCGCTGCACAGCCGCCGGGCTGCGTTGAGGATGGAGCGGGGGTTGTAGAGCGTGCCGAAAGGGTTCACGCAGACTCTCAGGCCGGCGTCTTTCATAAGTGCGCCGACTCCGTCCGCGAAACAGCTGCCGAGTACGGTCACTCTGTTTTCGAGGCCGATACGAACGCGGCTCTGCGGGAATTCTACGGGGGTCTGAAGCTTGAGCATATCTGAACTGTTGCCGGTGAAGAGGGTGAAATAATCACGCACCTCACCGAATTGCGGCTAAAGATAGCCGTTTTTTCAGTAGGAATGAGTACTTTTGGGAGTTTTCTGACTTCATCTATGATTATGGGACGGCTCTTTCCGCTTATTCTGGCTCTGACGCTCTGCTGCGGTGCGGCGGCGGCTCAGTCGAAACTATGGGACTACGACGCTGATTTCGAGTATTACTTCGATAACCGCGAGTTCGACTACCGTCTGATGAACTACACCACATCGATGACCATAAACGCAGCGCGGCTCACGCCCTGGGTGGGTCTGCGGATCCCCCAGAGAGGTTTCGTCACGCACACGCTGCGCGTAGGAGCGGACCTGAAACGCAATATGGGCGAGCAGCTTCCGGCCTCTTCCGCACTTGACGAGCTTCTGTTCTATTATAATGTGGATGCCGTACTGCGCCGCGCTCGCATAAGCGGCACTTTCGGTCTGTATCCTCGGAAGATGTCCGAAGGGGAGTATTCCTATGCCTTTATGTCGGACTCGCTCCGCTTTTTCGACAACAATCTCGAAGGGGTGCTCATAAAATGGCGCAGCCCCAGACTCTACTCCGAGATCGGCTGCGACTGGATGGGGAAGTACGGACAGGGCCGCCGGGAGCGCTTCAAGATTTTCTCTGCCGGACGATGGAAACTGCTCGACGGACTGTCGGCGGGCTGGGCTGCCGTTATGTATCATTATGCAGGTTCCGTCGGCCAGCCCGGGGTCGTGGACAACCATCTTCTGAATCCGTATCTGCGCTATGACTTCTCGAACTCCACCCGCCTGGACGAGCTTTCGCTACAGTTCGGAGGACTTCTGAGCTATCAGTGGGACAGGCTTGAGGATGAGGGCTGCCTGCCGATGGGGGCCGAGATGATTTTCCATATGCGTTACCGGAAACTGGGTCTGCGGAATGACCTCTATGTGGGCGACGATCTTATGCCTTACTACAGCCGCGAACGCTACGGGAAGAAGTACGGTACTGAGTTGTATACCGGCTCGCCTTTCTACAGGGGAGGGCGCGGCTACGACAGGCTGGAAGTGTACTGGGAGCCGCATATTGCCTCGTGGCTCCGCCTGAACGTCTCGTTCGTGTTCCATTTTACGGATGAGATGCAGCCTTTCAGCGGATGGCAGCAGAAGGTTTCACTGATATTCGACCTGGATTCCTACAGGCATCCGGAGACTTCATACACCCGCCGCCCCGGCGGAAAGAAGACTTATTCAGGAAAAAAGTATAATTTATGATCAGAAAATTCATCGGCATCGCAGCACTGCTGGCCTGTATGCTCGCGGGCTGCGGCCCTGCGGACGGAGAGCATTGTCTCCGGATTCTAACCACGAACGACCTGCACGGCCGTCTTTTCGACTCCTCTTATGTGGACGGGGACATCAGAAGCTCGCTCTGCGCCGTGAAATGGTATGTGGACAGCGTGCGCGAGGCAGCGGGAGCGGAAAATGTGATTCTGCTCGACGACGGGGATTTCCTGCAGGGGGACAATTCCGTGTACTATTATAATTATGTGGATACCCTCACCCCGCATATCTTCCCGCGTATGGCAGCCTATATGGGTTACGATGTGGTGGTCGGCGGGAATCACGACATCGAGACGGGACATCCGGTCTATGACCGTGTGGCCTCCGATCTGGAGGCGGCGGGGATTCCTTTCCTCTCCGGCAATGCCATCCGAAACTCCGACGGCAAGCCGTATTTCCCTTATTATACCATACTGCATCGTGCCGGACTGAAAGTGGCCGTCCTCGGCTATGACAACGCGAACATCTCCGCCTGGCTGAACGAGTCCCTCTGGAGCGGGATGACTTTCAAGTCCCTGATACCTCTGGTCCAGGAGAATGTGGATGAGGTCATAGCCCGCGAGAAGCCGCAGGTAGTGGTGGTCGCGGTGCATTCCGGGACCGGCCGCGGGGACGGGACAGTGCTCGAGAGCCAGGGCCTGGATCTCTTCGAGTCCCTTAAGGGAGTGGATGTCCTTGTCTGCGCCCACGACCACGCTCCTCTGGTCATCACAAGAGAGGGGCGCGCTCTGGTAAACTCCGGCAGCCACGCCCGCAATCTGGGCTATGCGCAAGTGAACGTGAACATAGTCTCGGGCAAGGTCGCCTCGAAGTCGGCTGAGGCCTCTCTCATAAAGGTGGATCCGCTCCGCTCCGACAGCGCTATGGCCCGGGAGTTCCATAAGGATTACGAGGCCGTGAAGGCGTTCACTCTCCGCGAGGTGGGGCAGCTGAAGGAGGACCTTCGCACCCGCGAGGCCTTCAGCGGTATGTGCCCGTATATGAATCTGATACATACCGTCAGTCTGCTGAGCACCGGGGCCCGGGTCTCTTTCGCCGCCCCGCTGAGCTTCGATGCCCGCGTGAAGGCCGGGACTCTGGTGTACAACGATCTTTTCACCATCTATCCTTATGAGAATCAGATCTATCTGATGAGTCTGAGCGGCGCGGAGATTCTCAGGTATCTGGAGTATTCGTATGACCTGTGGATACAGTCGCCTCAGGGCGGTCACGTCCTGAAGATCCGGGACCGTCCAGATCCCCGTACCGGCACTCTCAGATGGTCGTTTGTGGAGCGCAGCTATAATTTCGATTCGGCTGCCGGCCTGAATTATACGGTGGATGTCACCCGGCCGCTCGGACAGAGGGTCAAGGTCAGCTGCTTTGCCGACGGAAGCGCTTTCGATGAGTCCGCGATGTACACTGTGGCTATGACTTCCTATCGCGCTTCGGGCGGCGGCGGTCATCTTCCGCAGGGAGTCGGACTGACTCCGGCACAGATACAGGAGCGTACTCTGGACAAGTTCCCGGAAATCCGCAATCTGCTGTACGGGTATCTGCAGTCCGAGGGCTGCATAGATCCGGACACGATAGGGGACCCTTCTGTCATAGGAAGCTGGAGTTTCGTCCCTCAGAAGACGGTGAAACCGCTGCTGGAGAAGGATATGCGCCTGCTGTTTCCGGCTCCCGGGAAATAATGGAAAAAAGAAGAGAGTGGCTGCATCGCAGCCACTCTCTTCTTTCGGTACTGGGTAGGAGAATCGAACTCCTATTGCAAGATTGAGAATCTTGAGTACTAACCGTTATACGAACCCAGCGTTTCTCTTTGGGATTGCAAAGGTAAGGAAATTTCCGTACTCTCCAAATTTTTTTTCGCACTCCCCGTGAAAAAACTTCAACTTTTCCCGCACTCGCCCAGCCCCAGCTCCGGGGCGACGGTCTCGCGCATATAGCGGTCTGCCGCCTCGAAGCTGTTGTCGATAAGCCCGTCCAGGATGGCGTTTTTCACCGCCTCCTTCACTGTGCCTACGGTATTGCACGGCGGAATGCCGTAAAGCTGCATAACGTATTCGCCCGTAATGGGATTCTTGAAATTGCGTATGGCGTCTTTCGCCTCGACCTCGGCAAGTTTGCGCTTCACCGTCTCGAAATTGGCACGGATACGTGCCACCTTGACGGGGTTCTTCGAAGTGATGTCGGCATTGCACAGCAGCATCAGGTCGTCTATGTCGTTGCCCGCGTCGAAGAGCAGGCGCCGCACGGCCGAGTCCGTCACGCCCTCGCCCGCGAGTGCGATCGGCCGCAGATGCAGTTTCACGAGCTTCTGCACGTACTTCATCTTCTCGTTCAGCGGCATCTGGAGCGACTTGAAGATCTTCGGCACCATCTTCGCGCCGATGTACTCGTGCCCGTGGAAGCTCCAGCCGGTCTGCGGGTCGAAATGCTTCGATGCGGGTTTGCCGATATCGTGAAGCAGAGCCGCCCAGCGCAGCCATAGATAAGGCTCGCTCCGCACGCTCTCCACGAAGCCGTTCCCGTCGCTCTCCGGCGTATAGTCGTGCAGCTCGCCTCGCGCTATGGCGGAGATCTCGGCGCTTGCGACATTGTCCAGAACCGCCAGAGTGTGCGAGAAGTTCTCCTTGTGCCCGCGGCCCTCGACCGTCTCCACGCCCTTCAGCTTCTCCAGCTCGGGCAGCACATAGCTCAGCAGCCCCGTCCGCTCCATCAGGACGAACGCCATCGAAGGATGCGGAGTCACCAGAATCTTGTTCAGCTCCTCCGCGATCCGCTCGCGCGAAAGGATGGTCATACGATCCTTCATCCTGCGCATCGACTCCAGAGACTCCGGCACTATGGTGAATGCAGCCCCGCCGGTGCTGAGCTTCGTAGCGAAACGGATGGCCCGCAGCATACGCAGAGGGTCGTCAGAGTAGGTTGTGTCAGGGTCCAGCGGAGTGCGGATGATACCCGCCGCGAGGTCCGCGATGCCGCCGAAAGGGTCCACGAGCGCGCCGAAATCCTCCTTCTGCAGACTGAGGGCCATCGCGTTGATGGTGAAGTCGCGCCGGAGCTGGTCGTCCTCCAGAGTCCCGTTCTCCACGATAGGCTTGCGCGAATCGCGCCTGTAGGACTCCTTGCGTGCGCCCACGAACTCGATCTCGTCGCCCCGGAAATGCATCATCGCCGTGCCGAAATTCTTGAAATACGAGACCTGCTTGCCCGTACGCGCCCCCACGGCCTTCGCGAAATCGATGCCGCTTCCTTCCACCACTATATCTATGTCGTTGCACGGGCGTCCGAGGAAGCAGTCTCGCACATACCCCCCGATCACGAATGCCCGCACACCCGTCTGCTGTGCCACCTGCGACACTATCCCGAAAATAGGCTTATCCAGAAAACCTTCTGCAATCGTCGTCATAACGCGCGCAAAGTTACGCATTTTTGTCCAATGCCGGTTTTTTTCTCGGCCTGCCGGCCGGGGGGGGGGTCAGCCTTCATCGAAAAAAACTTCCGCAAGCCCTTGTTTATTGCATATTATTCCGATATTTGCAACTCGGAAAAAATGTGCATCTGTAAATAACTATTTTATGCTTTAGGGAAATGGCGCAGAACGATGTAATCATCAAGATTGAACATCTTTCGAAATCATTCGGGGACAAGAGGGTTCTGAATGACATAAATCTCGAGATAAAGCGTGGCGAGTTCGTCACCCTGCTCGGCCCCTCCGGATGTGGCAAGACCACGATGCTCCGCATTATAGCGGGCTCGATATCTGCCGATGAAGGGATAATTTCCATGGAAGGCGAGGACATTTCCGGAATCCCGTCTTACCGCCGCCCTTTCAATACAGTCTTCCAGCGCTACGCGCTCTTTCCGCACCTCGATGTCTATGACAACATCGCCTTCGGCCTGAAACTGAAGAAGATACCTCGTGACGAGATAGACCGCCGGGTCCGGAAATACCTGAAGATGGTGAATATGTCCGACTATGAGGACAGGGATGTGGAGTCTCTCTCCGGCGGACAGCAGCAGAGAATCGCCATCGCCCGCGCCCTTGTGAACCAGCCCCAGGTCCTCCTGCTCGACGAGCCCCTCGCCGCGCTGGACCTGAAGATGCGCAAGGATATGCAGATGGAACTCAAGGAGATGCACCGCAAGCTGGGCATCACTTTCATCTATGTCACCCACGACCAGGAAGAGGCTCTGACCCTCAGCGACACCATCGTAGTGATGAACGAGGGGCTTGTACAGCAGATAGGGACCCCTACCGACATATACAATGAGCCGCGCAACGAGTTCGTCGCCGACTTCATCGGCGAAAGCAACATTCTCAACGGGATCATCCCCTGTGACGAGAAGGTGCAGTTCATCTACCACGATTTCGACTGCGTGGACAGAGGCTTCGAGCCGGACGAGCACGTGAATGTGGTGATCCGTCCCGAAGACATATACATATTCAGCGAGCATCTGGACAAGGCGCAGTTCACGGGCGTAGTCCAGTCCTGCATCTTCAAGGGTGTGCATTATGAGATGACGGTGCTGACGAAAGAAGGCTATGAGATTATGGTCCAGGACTATAACGCCTTCAAGCCGGGACTGGAAGTGGGACTGCTCATCCGTCCCGACGATATCCACGTGATGCACAAGGAGTGTCTGAGAAACAGTTTCGGCGCCGAGTATGCCGGGGACGGGAAAGTCAGTTTTCTCGGTGGCGAGTGGCCTGTAGATGCCGCCATCAATTCCGAGCTCCTTTCCGGCGCGAAAGAGGGCGAGAGTTTCATCGCGGATGTGGAATTCCGCTCGGTCGAGCTTATGGACGAAAGCTCAGAAGGTACCGTCAGCGGAAAGGTGTTCTTCATTCTGTACAAGGGGAACCACTATTTCCTCACCGTAAAAACGGAGAGCGGCGACAAGGTTTATGTGCAGACCGATGACGTCTGGGACAAGAGTGACCTCGTCGGAATAAAGATCAGTCCGGAAAACATACGCCTGCGCAAGGTGGAAGAGCAGCAATCCCAGGCCTCCAAGTGATGAAAGCATTCAGAAGATCATACTGGTCTGTCCCTTACTTCATCTTTATGCTGCTGATGGTGGTGCTGCCGCTGGTGATGATAGCGGTCTATGCTTTCACCGACGCGGCGGGGGCTTTGACTCCGGACAACTTCAGGCGTTTTTTCACGACGTCCGAAGACCTGAACACCTTTGCCTATTCGATAGAGGTGGCGATCATCACCACCATCCTCTGCCTCATCATAGGCTATCCGGCTGCCTGGATACTGAGCAATGCCCGTCTCAACCGTTCGAAGGTGACAGTTATGCTGTTCATCCTCCCGATGTGGATAAATATGCTCATCCGTACCCTCGCTACCGTGGCCCTTTTCGACTTTCTCCGTCTCCCGCTCGGAGAGGGGGCGCTCATCTTCGGTATGGTCTATAATTTCCTGCCGTTTATGATTTATCCTATATACAACACTCTCGACAAACTGGACAACTCCTATATCGAGGTAGCCAAGGATCTGGGAGCAAGCCCGCTTAAGGTTTTCACCAAGGTCACGGTGCCTCTGTCCATGCACGGGGTGATGAGCGGGGTGATGATGGTATTTATGCCGACCGTCTCCACCTTCGCCATAGCCGAGCTGCTGACTCTGAACAAGGTGAAGCTGCTCGGTACGACCATCCAGGAGAATGTGAATAACGGTATGTGGAATTACGGGGCTGCCATCGCGCTGATAATGCTGCTGCTCATCGGAGTCACCACCATATTCTCCGACAAGGAGGATACCCGGGCTAACGAAACTGGAGGGCTGTTGTGATGAAGAAGTTCTTTGCTCAGGCCTATATCTGGCTGCTGCTCATAATTCTCTACGCCCCGATTCTGATCATCGCGATCTACTCGTTCACCGAGGCCAAGGTCCTGGGGAACTGGACCGGCTTCTCCTTCAACCTCTACAGGAACGTGTTCGGAGGCGGACTGAACAATTCGCTGATCCGCGCCATCGAGAATACTCTGCTGATAGGTGTCATCTCCGCCGTGCTTTCCACCCTGCTCGGGACCTTTTCCGCCATAGGCATCCATAACCTTCACGGCAGAAAGAAGAAAGCGATGACCTTCCTGAATGACATCCCGATGCTGAATCCGGACATCATAACGGGTATATCGCTTTTCGTGCTTTTCGTGGCCCTGGGTGTAAGGCAGGGCTATACTACCGTCATACTGGCCCACGTGTCGTTCTGTACACCGTATGTAATCCTGAGCATCCTGCCGAAACTCCGGCAGATGCCCGAGAACATTTATGAGGCGGCCCTGGACCTGGGCGCATCGCCCCGCCAGGCTATGCGCAAGATCATCATACCGCAGATAAAGCCTGGTATCATATCGGGACTTATACTCGCGTTCACCCTTTCGATCGATGACTTCGCCGTGACCCTTTTCACGAAAGGTAACGGAGGACTCGAAACCCTGTCCACCTACATATACGCGGACGCGCGCAAGGGTGGTCTCACTCCGGAGATACGGCCCATTATGACCATCATCTTCCTGACGGTATTGATCCTTCTCATAATCATAAACTTAAGATCTGCGAAAGCTAATTCCATAAAATCAAATACGAAATGAAAAAACTTGTTGCAACCCTACTCGCGCTGCTCTCCGGAGTCATCCTCTGCAGCGCTGCGGATCGTGAGCACACGCTGAAAATCTACAACTGGGCCGATTACATTGACGAAAGCCTTCTGGAAGAATTCAAGGGGTGGTACAAGGCCCGGACCGGCGAAGATGTGGAGATCATCTACCAGCTCTTCGACGTGAATGAGATTATGCTCTCCAAGATAGAACTCGGGCACGAGGACTTCGATGTGGTCTGCCCTTCGGACTATATTATCGAAAGGATGCTCAGACAGAACCTGCTGCTGGAGATCGACACAGATTTCGGAGACACTCCGAATTATATCAGCGGCATCGCTCCGTACATCCGGGGAAAGTTCGACGAGATCGAAGGCTCCGGCAAGAATGCCAATGACTATGCCGTCGGGTATATGTGGGGGACGACCGGACTCCTCTATAACACCAGGTATGTCACCAGGGAGGAAGTCTCTTCGTGGAATTGCCTCAAGGATCCGCGCTTCAAGAACAAGATTTTCATCAAGGACGCGTTCAGGGATGTCTATACGGCTCTCACCATAGCCCTCCATAAGGATCAGATAGATGCTGGGACGCTGAGTCTGGAGGAGATAACTTTCGATGCCTCGGACGAGTATATCCGTCTTGTGGAGGACTTCCTGAACGAAGTCAAGGACAATGTCCTGGGCTGGGAAGCCGATTTCGGCAAGGAGCAGATGACAAAAGAGAAGGCCTGGATAAACCTCGACTGGAGCGGCGATGCGCAGTGGGCCATCGAAGAAGCCGAGAAAGTGGGCGTGTCCCTCGACTACGAAGTCCCTCACGAGGGCAGCATCGTATGGTTCGACGGCTGGGTCATCCCGAAATATGCGAAGAATGTCAAGGCGGCCCGCTACTTCATCAATTTCCTGTGCAAGCCTGAGAACGCCGTCCGGAATATGGATGCCATCGGATACGTCAGTGCGGTCGGCGGAGACGAGATTCTGGACAATATCATCGATACGGTGAAATACGCCCCGATCGATGCCCGCTATTTCTTCGGAGAAGAGGCGGGAGCGGTGTGCATAAACCCTATCCAGTATCCTGACGCCTCGATTATGAAGCGTTGCGGAATGATGCATGACAACGGCGACCGCACCGAGGCCCTGCTGAAGATGTGGTCCCGCGTAAAGGGCGACAACGCCGGAATCTTCACCTACATCTGCATAGCTGCCGCAGTCGTGGCCATAATCCTTGTCGCATTCCTCGGCAAGCGAAAGAAGCACGGAAGACGCAGAAAGTAAAGCTTTAAGGTAATGCTCGAATGAAACCCGGGAACTCGACGAGTCCCCGGGTTTTCTTATGTGTGGGGGGGTGACAAAATGACAACGTAACTGACTGAATGACAGTTATTTATGCCATTTTGTCAGAATTTTCGCAAAAAAACGTGACCTTTTGGCATCGGCCCCGCTTTTGCCTAATCAGATGTCGAACCCGCCACTGAGGCGGGGGAAAACAGAAAGTAAAATTAAAAGAATAGGAGATTATGATTATGTTACCGGTAAGAAGAAACCAGAATTGGTTACCAAGTATTTTCAATGACATCTTTGATGATGACTTCGCTACGTTCACCCCGAGCAAGCAGTTCGCTTCACCTGCAGTGAACATCCTCGAAAACGAGAAGAACTACGAGATCGAGGTAGCCGCCCCGGGTATGAAGAAGGGAGACTTCAAGATCAATGTCGAGAACGACAACGAGCTTGTGATATCCCTCGAGAAGAAGCACGAGGCCGAGGAGGAGAAGAAGGACAAGAAGAATTACCTCCGCAGGGAGTTTTCCTACTCGTCATTCCGCCAGAGCTACATACTGCCGGACGAAGTGTCCGTAGAAGGCATCAGCGCGGCGATGGTGGACGGTGTCCTGAAGATCACCCTTCCTAAGAAGGAAGAGACCGTCAAGACTCCTGCATCCCGCCAGATCGAAATCTGCTAAATGCTTAATAGTTACTGACTACAGCTAGCCGGGCATAAGTCCGGATCCCCGGAGAGAGCCGAATCCCTCCGGGGATTTTTTTGCGCCCCGGCACCGGGAGGTGGCTGTCAGTTTCTATGGATTTTGCCGACAGAAATTAAAGAATTGTTAGTTTATATCGATTTTATATGTAAATTTGTAGGGTAAAACCAAAACTGATAGCCACTTTATGAATCTGAATAAGGCTTTGTCTTATCTGAAGACGAAGAAATTCTGGAAAGAATTCATCATCATGACCGCGGCGATGTTCATCGGCGGAGCCGCCGTCTATTATTTCCTCGTTCCGAGCAAGCTTATCATCGGCTCCGTGTCCGGACTCTCGATCGTACTGAGCGCGATACTCGAAAATATCGGCATCAACATCAGCGTTCCGAATATGGTGATTCTGGTGAACGCCATACTGCTGGTGCTCGCCTACGTCCTGATAGGAGCGGAATTCGGAATCAAGACGGTCTATACGGCTCTGATTCTGGGCCCTATAATGAGTTTCTGGGACAAGGTGCTGCCTTACACCTCCCTCATCGCGGAAGGACAGACTTCGGTGATGGGCGACATCTGGTTCGACCTTATGTGCTTCGTCCTTATGGTCTCGATCTGCCAGACCCTGCTTTTCAGCATAAACGCCTCTTCCGGCGGCCTGGACATCCTGGGCAAGATATTCAACAAATATCTCCACTTCGACATCGGCGCATCCGTAGCCGTGGGAGGCATACTCATCTGCTGCACCGCATTTGCCATCAATCCTTTCCGTATGGTGGTCATCGGTATCATCGGCACCTGGATGGACGGACTGTGCATAGATTATTTTACGGCCGGCCTGAACAAGAAGAAGAGAATCTGCATCATCTCAGACGAAGCGGAGAAGATACGCAGCTATATCATCAACGACCTCTGCAGGGGATGCAGCCTCTATGAAGTGACGGGCGGCTATTCAGGAACGAAAAGGACTGAAATCCAGAGCCTTCTCACCCAGCAGGAGTTCGCGAGCCTGATGGCGTTCATCCGCTCCAATGACATAAAGATCTTCCTTACCGCCGGCAATGTGAGTGAAATCTACGGGGCCTGGCGTCCGAAAAACTACAAGAAGCCGCAGCTTCCGTAGAGGATAGGGAGCCCCGGTATGATATATCTTGATCGGCATACGAAAAAGGTCGCTCCGATGCCGGGGCGACCTTTTTCGTGTGCTGCGGGCGCTCAATACTTGTAGCTGCTGCCGCCCACGAACTCGCGGAGCAGGGAGGTCGGAGGTATCTCCTTGTCGGATACAGGCAGGAAGTAATGCAGGAACTTCAGCAGGCGGTGCGCTTCGCTGTACTCCTCGCGGTCCTTCGGCACGAGCGAGAGGATCTGCTCGGCGTGGAGGCGGAGCACCGCGAACTCCACGAGATAGGCGGAATTGAACAGCACATCGGCTTTTTCCTGGTACGGATAGATCCACTTGACCTCGGCACGGCGCACGTTAGGCCAGTTCGAGATGGTCTCCATCGGCGTGAAAGCGCCCTTGTTGTAGTCGCGCACTATGCGGCGGAGCAGACGGTTGTCGCTTGTCGGGATGCAGTTGTGGTCATCCAGAGACAGGGAGGTGATGGCGTTTATGAAGATGCGGAACTTTTTGTCCTCGTCCACCATATCCGTCAGCTTCGGGTTCAGGGCGTGGATGCCCTCGAGCAGCAGAACGGTTTCAGCCCCCATCTTGAGACGGCGGCCGTTGTACTCGCGAAGACCCGTCACGAAGTTATACTGAGGCACTTCCACTTCCTCGCCGGAAAGAAGCCGCACCAGATCCCGCTGCAGCATTCCGTGGTCCACCGTGTCGAAGTTGTCGAAATCGAAACTTCCGTCAGGGAAGCGCGGCGTGTCGAGCCGGTTCACGAAATAATCGTCAGTGGAAAGGGTGATGGGCTGCAGGCCGCAGGCCAGCAGCTGGACGCTCAGACGCTTGCATACCGTGGTCTTGCCCGAGCTGCTCGGACCGGTGATGAGCACCACCCTCATCTGTCTGGAACTGTGGAAAAGCCTTTCTATCTCCTCGGCTATCTTCACTATCTTCTTTTCCTGCAGAGCCTCCGCCACCTGGATGAGTTCGCTTCCAAGTCCGCTGCGGACGGCGAGGTTCACGTCTCCGACATTGCCCAGTCCCATAATCTTGTTCCAGCGGGAAGTCTCGGCGAACACCTCGAAGGTCTTCGGCTGCTCGATGAAAGGCGCGAGCTCCTCCGGCTGATGCCTGGAAGGGAGACGGAGTATCATCCCGCCGTGATAGAGCATCAGGTCCCATACCTTCAGATAGGAAGTGGACGGTACGAGGGCATTGTAGAAATAATCCGGCGTGCCCTCGAGGGTGTAATATGCCACATAAGGCTCCCCGGAAGTCTCCAGGAGGCGGACCTTGTCCTCGCAGCCTATGGAGTGGAACACCTTTATGGCCTCCGCCAGACGCACTTCGTGACGGCGGAAAGGCACCGCGCTTTCGACCAGATGCTTCATCCTGGCCTTTATGAGGGCTACATCCTCCTCACAGACCGACGTGCCGTCCTGCTTTATGAGGGTGCAGAAATAGCCCTTCGAGATGGGACGGCGCATAAGAATCTTGCAGCCCGGGAACACGTCCTGCGCGGCCTTGCTCAGCAGGAAGCAGAGCGAATGGCAGTAGGAGCGGCGGCCGCTGTAGCTGGTGAAGTCCAGAAACTCCACATCGCGGTTGTTGAAGACTCTGAATTTGAGTCCCTGGGAGACATTGTTCACTTTAGCGGAGAGAATCGGGTACGGCTTTTCGAAATCGAAGCTGTCCACCATATCCAGAAGAGTGGTACCTTCCTGGAATTCTCCATAGGTACCCGTATTCTTGCAGTAAACTTTGAGCATTGTCGCGAGATTTGGGTTAAAATTGCCGGATGTGAGTTTCGGGTTCGCAAAAATATAAAAAATATGCTAATTTTGCATTTCAGAACTGAAGAAGCCGCCATTTTTCTTTTCGACAGGGGGCTTCCGAGGAATCCTAATTAACAAAACATTTTTATGAGCACAGTCCACATTATCGACCACCCGATGATTCAGCACAAGCTGACCATTATGCGTGACAAGAACACAGGTTCCAAGGATTTCAGACAGCTTCTGACCGAGATCTCACTTTTTATGGGCTATGAGGTGACGCGGGACCTCCCGCTCGCCACGAAGGAGATCGAGACCCCCATCTGCAAGATGACGGCACCGAAGGTTTCCGGCCGCAAACTCGCCATAGTCCCTATCCTGCGCGCGGGAATGGGGATGCTCGACGGTCTGCTCACCCTCGTCCCTGTCGCCAAGGTCGGACATATCGGACTTTACAGAAATGAGGAGACGCACGAGCCTGTGGAGTACTACTGCAAGCTCCCGGAGGACATACAGCAGAGGCTCGTCATAGTGACAGACCCTATGCTCGCCACAGGCGGAAGCTCCTGCGACGCGCTCACGATGCTGAAGAAGCACGGCTGCACCAATATCCGCCTTATGTGCCTTGTGGCCGCTCCGGAAGGCCTGAAGAAAGTCCGGCAGCTGCATCCTGACGTGGACATCTACGTCGCCGCAGTGGACGAGCGCCTGAACGAGCACGCCTACATCGTTCCCGGTCTGGGTGACGCCGGCGACCGCATCTTCGGCACGAAGTAGCCGCAAGCCCGCCCATTACATAAGCCCCTTGTTCTCCGGCTGAAGGAGGGCGTCAGCACGGACTTGTCCTCAGACGGGGTGAAGAATGAAAATTCGCATCAGATTCCGTAAGATGATGCGAGTTTTTTTTAACACTTCACTATATTTGCGGCAGGTGTATTATATGTTAGTCAGTATGGACGGACTTGAAGAATTATTCCCTCATTATGACCGGGCCGGGCTGGAACTGATCCGGAAAGCGGCCGGGATTGCGCAGACCGCGCTTGCGGGGGACGTGCGCGGAAACGGCTCCCCGTTCTTCGAACACCCATTGGGCGTAGCCCGCATTGTGAGCGATGAGATCGGACTGCCCGCCGAGTGCGTCGCGGCTGTCTTTCTGCACGAGGCCTCGCGCTTTCACTCCGATGTGCCGCTCGGAGGTTTCTCCTCCGATGTGCTCACGATGGTGGACGGACTGAACAAAATCTCCTCGATCAAGCCTAAAGACACGCGCCTCGAAGCGGAGAACTACAAGAAACTGATCGTGCAGTACTCCCGGGATCCCCGCGTGACGGTCATCAAGATCGCGGACCGGCTCGAGATTATGCGTAATCTGTCGCTCTTTCCCAAGGCGGACCGCGAGCGCAAGCAGCTGGAGACACTTATGCTGTATATTCCGCTGGCGCATCAGCTGGGACTGTATAACATCAAGGGGGAGCTGGAGAACATATGGTTCAAATTTGCCGAGCCGGAGCAGTACCGCCTCATAACGAATAAGCTGAAAGCGGGCGAAAGGGACCGCCTGAGACTGACGGAGGAGTTCATAAAGCCGCTTCAGACCAGGCTGGAGGAGGCCGGCATCCGTTTCCACATCAAGGTGCGGACCAAGTCGGCGTATTCCATCTATAAGAAGATGCTGGTGCAGAAAGTGCCTTTCGAGGGAGTGTATGATGTCTTCGCGATACGTCTCATAATAGACTGCGACTGTGACCTGAAGACGGAGCGTGACCTCTGCTGGCAGGTCTACGGCTATGTCACGGAGGAGTACGAGGCGGACGAAACGAGGCTGCGCGACTGGGTGAGCCGTCCGAAGGCGAACGGCTACGAGTCTCTGCACATCACCGTGCGGAACCGCGACGGGGCCTATCTCGAAGTGCAGATACGCACGCGCAGGATGGATGACATCGCCGAGAACGGGCACGCCGCGCACTGGTCCTACAAGGGCATCCGGCACGAGCAGACGCTCGACAACTGGCTGACTTCCGTCCGCTGGGCCCTGGAACATCCGGGCGAGGCGGGAGCCGGAGATCTTCCGGAGCCTCCGGGCAAGGAGATTTTCGTCTTCACCCCGACGGGCGAGCTGAAGATACTTCCGGCGGGATCTACCGTGCTCGATTTCGCTTTCCGGATACACTCGAACGTGGGCAGCCGCTGCACGGGCGCGAAGATAGGCGGCAAGGCCGTCTCCATCCGGGAGACCCTGCACACCGGAGACGTGGTGGAGATTATGACGGGCAAGAACCAGAAGCCGTCTCCTGACTGGCTCACCTGGGTCGTGACTTCGAAGGCGCGCAGCCGCATCAAGCACGAACTCAGCGAGATGGAGTTCCGCAAGGCCTCGGAGGGCAAGGGACTGCTCGAGCGCAGGCTGAAGAACTGGAAGCTGGAGCTTCCGGACGATCTGCTTGCGGAGTATATGAAAAAGAAGCGCTTCACGTCTCTGAACTCGTTCTATGCCGCTCTGGGAGAGGAGTCTCTGGATGTGAACGACATAAAGGAATTCATACTCGAAAGCCGGAAGGAGCGCACGCAGAGCCCGGAGGAGGAAGAAGTCCCGAAGGACAAGAACTGGAAAGGCGGCGACGCGACGGGAGACGACATCCTCGTGCTCGATGCCAAGGATGTGAAGGGGCTGGACTACAAGATGGCGCGCTGCTGCAACCCCGTGTTCGGAGACGATGTGTTCGGCTTCGTGACCAGAGGCAAGGGCATCACCATCCACAGGATGTCCTGTCCGAACGCCTCGCGGCTCATAGACCGCTATCCGTACCGCCTGCAGAAGGTGCGCTGGGCGGACACTCCGGCTTCGGGCAGCTTCCAGTGCACTCTGCGCATCACCGCCGAGCCGGAGCACTCCGTCATAAACGGCATTGTGGAAGTCACTTCGGGCTTCAAGGCATCCGTACGCTCCATCGATGTGAAGCGTGACAGCCGCCGCTCCACCTACGAAATCACCGCGCGCATACTCGTCCCGTCCAATATGGAACTGGACAAGGTGATCTCCCGCCTTTCGGTGCTGAAGCACGTGATAAAAGTGAAAAGAATCTGAGTCTTTTCTTTGTGAATCATAATTATTTAACTACCTTTGCACGCCTTTGTGGCCGGCGTGCTTTTTTGCTGCGCCGCCCGGGTACGGAAATAATGTTTAACTACTTGTTTTGATTTACATTACAGTTATGGAAGAAACAAAAAAGAACGTACTGAACGCTTCAGTAGCCCCGGAGGATTTCAACTGGGACGCTTTCGAAGGCAATTCAGAACTTTACGGCGGCGCTGACGCAGAAGAAATCCGCGCCGCTTATGACAAGACCCTTTCCAAGGTCGTCGAAGGTGAGGTCGCAGAAGGCGATGTCATCGAAGTGAACAAGAGGGAAGTAGTGGTGACCATCGGCGGAAAGAGCGAAGGAGTCATCTCAGCTAACGAATTCCGCTATAACCCTGACCTCAAGGTCGGCGACAAGGTGGAGGTTTACGTGGAGTCCGCCGAGGACAAGAAAGGCCAGCTCGTTCTTTCGCACAAGAAGGCCCGCGCACTCAAGTCTTGGGACAGAGTGAACGAGGCATATAACAACAACGAAATCGTCAAGGGCTTCGTCAAGACCCGCACCAAGGGCGGTATGATCGTGGACGTGTTCGGAATAGAGGCCTTCCTCCCGGGCAGCCAGATCGACATCAAGCCTATCCGCGACTACGATGCATACGTGAACCAGAGCATCGACTTCAAGATCGTCAAGATCAACCAGGAGTTCCGCAATGTAGTCGTTTCCCACAAGGCTCTTCTCGAGGCCGAGCAGGAGCAGAAGAGAGCCGAGCTCATCGGCAAGCTGGAGAAGGGACAGATCCTCGAGGGTACAGTGAAGAACATCACGAATTACGGTGTGTTCGTGGACCTCGGCGGTGTGGACGGTCTCATCCATATCACAGACCTCTCCTGGGGCCGCGTGAACCATCCGGAGGAGTTCGTTCAGCTCGACCAGAAGATAAAGGTGGTAGTGCTCGACTTCAACGAGCAGCAGAAGAGAATCGCCCTCGGTTACAAGCAGCTTACCCCTCATCCTTGGGACAACCTCGACCCTGCTCTCAAGGTCGGCGACAAGGTCAAGGGTAAGGTCATCCTCATCGCTGACTACGGCGCGTTCGTGGAGATCGTTCCGGGCGTAGAGGGTCTCATCCACGTTTCCGAGATGAGCTGGAGCCCACGTCTGCATTCCGCACAGGAGTTCCTCAAGGCCGGTGACGAGGTGGAGGCGCAGATCCTGACCATCGACCGCGAAAACCGCAAGATGTCCCTCGGCCTGAAGCAGCTTTCCGCAAATCCTTGGGAGAGCATCCGCGACAAATATCCTGTAGGTTCCGTCCATAAGGCCACTGTCCGCAACATCACTAACTTCGGCGTATTCGCCGAGCTCGAAGACGGCGTGGAAGGTCTCGTGCACATCAGCGACCTGAGCTGGAACAAGATCAAGCATCCGTCCGAGATCGTTTCCGCAGGAGACGTCATCGATGTCAAGATCCTCGACTTCGACGAGGCTAACCACAAACTCAGCCTCGGCCACAAGCAGACTCTCCCTAACCCTTGGGATGAGATCGAGGCCAAGTTCACCGTAGGTTCCGTAGTGGAGGGCACAGTAGCTTCCCTTACCGACAAGGGTGCGAACATCGCTCTCGAGGGAGGTGCAGAAGGCTTCGCTTTCAACCGTGAGCTCGTAAAGGAAGACGGCAAGAACGCCGTTCAGGGCGAGACTCTTCCGTTCAGAGTAGTGGAGCTTCGCAGAAGCACCCGCCGCATCATCCTTTCCCACACCAGGACTTATGCCGAGGCTAAGGAGAAGGAAGCCGCTACCGAGGTGGACAACACCAAGAAGGCCGTGAAGAAGATCAATTCGTCAGTGGAGAAGACCACTCTCGGTGACATCGACGCACTCGCGGCTCTCAAGGAAAAGCTCGAGAAGGGAGAATGAATTTCACGCTTCATATAATGGGTTCCGCTTCGGCGAAACCCATTAATGAAAGATATCAGAGCGCCCAGGTACTTTCGGTACACGGGCGCTTGTTCTTGATAGACTGCGGAGAGGGCGTTCAGATGCGCCTCCAGCAGAATCATATCTCCATACAGAAGATAGACTCCGTATTCATCTCGCATATCCACGGAGACCACGTGTTCGGCATTTTCGGGCTGCTTTCCACTATGGGGATGCTCGGGCGGCAGATCCCGCTGAACATCTATGCCCCCCTCTCTTTCGGCCCGATACTCAAGTTCTTCCTTTCCTATTACGGAGCGGGAATCGGTTTCGAAATCAGGCACATAGTCGTGAAAGCGAAGGAACCGGAAGTGCTCTACCGGACGAAAACCCTGAGTGTCAGCGCCATACCTCTGAACCACGGCATAGAGACCTACGGTTACATCTTCCGCGAGAATACTCCGCAGCGTAATGTCTATAAGCCTCTTATCGAGCGTTACGGCCTCACTCTCACTGAGATAGGGACCCTTAAGCAGGGGGCGGACGTAGTGCGCGAGGACTGCGTCATCCCGAACTCCGAGGCGACCTATCTGCCTTGGGAGCCGAGGAGCTACGCGTACATCTCGGACACCGCTCCCTTCCCGCAGCTCCCGCAGTGGCTCCGGGGCACGGATGTGCTGTACCACGAGTGCACGTACACTGCGGCATTGGCCGCTGCAGCGGCCGAAAGAAAGCATTCCACCACGCTGCAGGCCGCCTCTTGCGCAGACTCTGCCGGCGTCTCCGAGCTGCTCATAGCTCACTTCTCTTCGCGCGAGCGGGATGCCTCCGTCTATGAGCGCGAATGCCGGAGCATTTTTCCGAAGACCACAGCGGTAAGCGACGGGGATGTTTTCGATTTTCCGCTGAAGAAGACTCTCTGAGACGGAAAATTTACTAACTTGCTCTCCGTTATGAAGAAAACCATAGGGATAATCGCCGCTTTCTCTCTGCTGCTCAGTCAGTTGAGCGCCGATTCGATGCACGATGCCTATATCACCAGATGGGCTCCCACCGCTGTGCGCGAGATGTACCGCAGCGGCGTGCCGGCGAGCATAACACTTGCTCAGGGTATGCTGGAGTCGCGCTGCGGGCTGTCGGAACTCTCCGCCAAGGGTAACAACCACTTCGGCATCAAGTGCCATTCGGACTGGAAGGGCAGGAGTATGAAGGTTGACGATGACAGGAAGGCGGAGTGCTTCAGAGTCTATGACAGCGCGGATGAGTCTTTCAGGGACCATTCGGACTTCCTGCGCTACCGCGACAGGTACAAGTTCCTCTTCGACTACGATGTGACTGACTACAAGGCCTGGGCGCACGGGCTGAAGAAGGCGGGCTATGCCACCGACCCGTCCTATCCCTCGAAGCTCATAAAGCTGATAGAAGATTACGCTCTGGACAGATACGACAGCTCTCTGGCATCATTCGCGGACGGTTCTTCCTCCGGCAGTGAAGCGGGCGGCTCCGCTCAGACAGAGGAAACTTCCGCCGGCACCGGACAGCGCAGAGCAGAAGAGAGAGCGGCCGCAAAGGCGGCCAAGGCGAGGGCGAAAGCCGCAAAGAAGCAAAGGAGCGAGGCGAGTGCCGGGAGGATCCCGTCATCACCTCTGGAACTGGAGGAAGCCGTAGAAGTGAAGGCTTCCGAGACATTCAGCTTCTCTCTCAGCAGGACCCTGATGTCGAAGAACGGTGTGACCTTCATCTATGCGCGCAGGGGCGAGACCTATGCCACCATAGCCGAGGCTAACCATCTGTTCCATAAAGAGATACTTAAGTTTAACGATGCGTCTCCGTCCGCTTCCCTGCACGAGGGGGACATAGTATATCTCCAGAAGAAGAAAAACCGCACGCAGAAGGGGCTGGACAAATATATCGTCTCCACCGACGGGGAGTCCCTTCGGGACATCTGCCAGAGGTTTGCGGTGAGACAGGCGAGCGTGGAGAAGATGAACGGCTTCGCTCCGGGGCACTCCCTGAGAGAGGGGGACACTATTTTGCTCAGATGATTATGACTGACAACAAAGCAGGAAAGAAGGGCGGGAAAGCCCTCAGGGGCCGGAAAACGGTATTGGCCGTCGGCTGCGCCGCGGCCGCATGCGTGCTCGCTGCGGGTATGGTCTTCGGGACCTATCTGAGTGACAACAAGCTGTCGAATTTCCGCCGTGCGACTGTGCTATACGTCTATCCTGACACCGGGGTGGACGAGGTGCTCCGGAACATTATGGACTCCTGCAGGGTGATGCGCCCCCGGAGCCTCAGACGGACTTTCGAGAGCAAGCAGGTTTCCGCCTATCTGAAACCGGGCCGCTATGTGCTGGAGCCGGGACATACCAGCGCCTACGCGGCGCGTATGCTGAACAACGGCTGGCAGACTCCCTGCACTCTTGTGCTTTCCGGCACGCTGCGCCAGAAAGGGGTTATAGCCCGCAAGATAAGTTCGCAGCTTATGATAGATTCTGCGACAGTGGCTTCCGCCCTGAATGACCCCCAGCTTCTGAGCCGCTACGGTTTCACGCCTGGGAATGTCTTCAGTATGATCATCCCGGACAGCTATCAGATGTACTGGACGGCGGGCATAAGCGAGATCCTGGACTGCCAGAAGAAGGCCTATGACGCTTTCTGGACGGCGGAGCGCCTCAGACAGGCCCAGGCTCAGGGACTGACCCCCGAGCAGGTCTCCATAGTGGCTTCCATAGTGAAGGGGGAGTCAAATTATGAACCCGAGTTCCCCAAGATAGCCGGGGTGTATCTGAACCGTCTGCGCAAAGGTATGCGGCTGCAGGCTGACCCGACCATAGCTTTCTGCTATGACTACAGCATAAACAGGATACTGCGCAAGCATCTGAACGTGGAGTCGCCCTATAACACCTATATCTATCAGGGACTTCCTCCCGGACCTATCTGCGTGCCTACGAAAGCCTGTCTGGAGGCAGTCCTTTCCCCGGACAGACACGGCTATCTGTATTTCTGCGCGAACAGCAATTTCGACGGCAGCCATCTTTTCGCCGTGACCTACGAGCAGCATCTCAAAAACGCCCGGGCTTTTCAGGCTGCTCTGAACGAGCGGGCAAAAAAATCCGGGCGTGGTTGATGTCTTTGCCTCTATAGCCGGCAGATGGTGAGGACGTCGCCCTCCTGGAGGACGGAGTTGCCGTGAGGCACGATATTGCGCGGGCCGCGCTGAATCATCAGCACTATGTAGTCGTTGCTCTTGCGGTACTCGCTCAGAGTCTTGCCGATCCACTTGCTGCCGGATTTCATCGTAACTTCCTCTATGGACGTGTCCTTGTCCTCATAGGTGCGCGACAGCATAATCACGCAGTCGCCCTCCTGCAGGACGGTGTCGCCGTTCGGGACGATTTTCTCCCCGTTCCGGATGACCAGGGCGATGAGCACGCTCACAGGCAGGTGCAGATCCTTTATAGGGCGTCCGTTCCACGGGCCGTTCTTCGCCAGGTCCAGACGGCTGAACTGCATCTCACTGTTCTCCGCGTAGTCATTGAACGTCTTCAGGACGTTCGCATTCTCGTCTATGATATCCGTGGCCTTGGCGACCGCAGGGATGAGAGAACCTTGCAGCAGTATGGAGATGAGCACGATCACGAAGACTATGTTGAAGATGTCCTTCGTCAGGAGTTCGTTCCCCGTTGTGGCCATGATGGCGAACACGATGGACGCAGCTCCCCGCAGACCCGCGTAGGAAATCACGGTCTGCTGACGTATCCCGTATTTTTTGAAGGGGAGCAGGACCGCAGCCACGGAAATCGGACGGGCGAAAAGTAGCAGCGCGAAGAATATCGCGATGGCCGGAAGCAGCGCCTTGTGCATAATCTCCGGTCGGGCCAGAAGACCCAGGATGAAGAAGATGAGCACCTGCATCAGGCCGGTCAGGCCGTCGAAGAAGCTTACCAGAGACTTCTTGTTCTTGAAGTCGGTGTTGCCCAGGATGATGCCGACGATATAGCAGCTCAGATAGCCGTTGCCTCCTATGAGATCAGGAATCGCATAGGAGGCGATGGCTATAGCCAGTATGAAGAGCGAATCGAAACCGTCAGTCTGGAATTTGATCCTCTTCAGCAGAATGGTAGAGATCTTGGCGATCCCCAGGCCGCATACGCCGGCGAAGAAGATCTGTGCGAAAATCATCCACACTATATGTCCTCCGGAGGCGTTTCCGTGCATTACCGAGAGCATCACAACCGTCAGCATATACGAGCAAGGGTCGTTGCTGCCGCTCTCCATTTCGAGAAGCGGGGCTATGTTGTTCTTCATACCGAGCTTGCGCGAACGCAGGATCGAGAATACGGAAGCGGCATCTGTGGAACTTATCACGGAACCCATCAGAAGACTTTCCACCCAGCCCCATTTGAGGACGAAATGGCAGAAGACGCCCGTGAGCAGGGCTGTCAGAAAGACTCCGACGCTGGCGAGCAGGCCCGCCTCCAGCGCAATCGGCTTGGCGGATTCCCACTTGGTTCCGAAACCTCCATAGAACATTATGAAGATGAGGGCCGCCGTACAGGTGTCCTTCGCGAACTCCTGGTCTTCGAGATGTATCGGTATGAGACCGTTGTTTCCGAAGATTATTCCCAGCAGGATGAATGCGAGGAGGGTGGGGATTCCTATACGGAACGAAAGGTTGTTAAGCCATACGCAGATCAGGATGATCGCGGCGATCAGAACCAGAAAAAGACTCATTATTATTTACCTAAGGTTTCTATGAACTTTGCGGCCTTCCCGCCCCGGAGCTCAGTCATCTCGCCCACCGGCCGGTAGGTGTAGGAGCTGAAATCCATAAGCTGTGCGAAGACTATCTGTTCGTGTTTGTTGTAAAAAGCTTCGATGCGGACGCAACCTCCTTCGCAGCCTTCCTTGAACTCCACTTCGTCGGCTTTCCCTTCGAGGAAGTCGAGGATGTTCTGTCTGAAGCTGCGCGGCACATCTATGGCCTCTTTCTTGAGGACAATGTCAAGCCCGTCCTTTCTGAACCCGCTCTTCCAGAGGAAGAAAAGGAGGATGCCCAGTACTATGAGAGATATTCCGAGCCCCGCGTTAACGAAGAAAAGGCCGATGCCCGCTACTGCGATGACGGCGCTGACTATGATATTGGTAAGAGTATGTACTCGTCTGAAATTCTTTTCCATTTGATTGTGTATTAAGTGAGTGGATGTAGTTGTTACTGCGGGCGTGACCGCCCTGAGGGAGGGAAAAGAAATCAGTTCTTGAGTATGCATAGGAAGAACAGCAGGTTCTCCGGAGAGAGGGCTCCCGAAAAATGGCAGGTCGCGAGCCGGTCGGAATCCGCAGAGCCGTGTCTGCTCAGAAGTCTGTCGAGTCTGACTGATGCGTAAGATGCGAAGGCGGCCGTGCGTGGCCGTCTGGAATTCCAGAAATGTCCCCCGTCGCCCCGTTCCACAGGGGAGAAAACCGGAGACGGGACTGTCACCGCCGAGCTGCCGCAGGGGGAGTCGAAGTCGGAATATCTCGAGCTCGAGTATCCGTCTGTGTGCAGGACGCTTTCCGTGACGCAGAGCGCGGACTTCTCCGCCCTTGTGGCGAGGACGACGGAAACCTGCCCTATCCGGAGGATGAGCAGAAAAAGAAGTATGCGCAGAAAACGTCTCATCAAGGCGGGGCTACTCTATCTGGGCTCTGCCCGAGCGGACGGGCTGCTCCCTCCGGCTTTCTTTCATCTTGCCTTCCTGAAGAGAGTCATAAGCCTCCCGCGCATTGAAGATGTCTATGGCGCGGAAGATGGCGGCTCTCATCGAGCGCGGATCGGCCTCGTCCTTGCCGGCCATCTCGAAAGCGGTCCCGTGGTCAGGAGAAGTCCTCACAATCGGGAGACCCGCAGTGAAATTCACTCCGTCCTCGAAGGCGATGGCCTTGAAAGGAGCGAGTCCCTGGTCGTGGTACATGGCCAGCGTCGCATCGAAACGGGAATAGTTCCCCAGACCGAAGAAACCGTCCGGGGAGTAAGGGCCGAACGCGTCGATGCCCTCATCGCGCGCCGCCTTCACCGCAGGGATGATTATGGTCTGCTCCTCGTCGCCGAGCAGTCCGCCGTCGCCGCTGTGAGGGTTCAGGCTGAGCACGGCTATCCTCGGGCTGTCGATACCGAAATCCCTCTTCAGCGAGGCGTCCATAAGGCGCAGCTTGTTCAGGATCTTCTCCGTGCTGATGCCGGAAGGCACGTCCCTGAGCGGAATGTGCCCCGTGACCACGGCTACTCTGATCCTGTCGCTGACCATAAACATCACTCCGTCCTTCACTCCGAACTGCTCCTCCAGATACTCGGTGTGCCCGGTATGGCAGAAGCCCTGTGCGGCCATCGAGCGCTTGTTTATGGGAGCGGTCACGAGCACGTCGATATCTCCCTCCCTGATGTCCTCCACCGCCCGCTCAAGCGAAGTGATGGCGGCCTTGGCGGAGTCCGCCGAAGGCTGGCCCGGCTCCACGTAAACATTGTCCGGCAGGCAGTTGACCACGTTTATGCGTTTCCCCCGCGCGTCTTTCGCGCTGTTTATCACGTAAGTGTCGAACTGGTCTATATTATGGATGCCCTTCTTATAGAATCCCAGGATCTTCGAGGAACCGTAGATCACCGGGGTGAAGGATTCGAGTATTCTGGGGTCAGACAGGGCTTTGATGATGACTTCGTAGCCGATGCCGTTGCCGTCTCCCTGCGTGATGCCCACTACTATTTTTCTGTTCTGCATATATTCGCGTCTTAAAACCCACAAATATAGAAAAATCTCAAGAATTATCCCGTGCTTCCGCCACCAAATCCGCAAAAACCTCCACGCGGACATTCTCCGGGAAAGGGAAAGATACTTTTGGAAAAATAAGAAATAAATATTAGCTTCGCAAGGGCGGGAATAACTCCTCGCGGCACTCGAGAACCCGCCCCCCCTGAACATTACCCCCGAGGCCTTACGGCCTTTTTTTCGCGGCCTTACGGCCAATGGATAAAGACTTTATGACAGAATTTCTCAGAAAGGTCGCCGAGCATTATCTCGGCAGTACGGACATCTCCCGCCTGCAGTTCGTGTTCCCGAACCGCCGCTCGACGGTCTTCTTCCGCAAATACCTCTGCGAAACGCTCGAGCAGCGCGGCGGCCCCGCCATCCTCGCCCCTGCGATGACCACGATGGGCGACCTTTTCCTGAAGGCCTCCGGAATGCGCAAGGCGGAGAGGATCCATCTCATAGTCAAGCTTTACGACTGTTACCGCAAGCTGAATCCCACGGCAGAGCCTCTGGATGACTTCATATTCTGGGGAGATGTGCTGCTCTCCGATTTCGATGATGTGGACAAATATCTCGCGGACCCCTCACGCCTTTTCACGAACGTCTCGGACTTCAATTCCCTTCAGGATGACCTTTCTTGGCTCAGCGAGGGCCAGCGGGATGCTCTGAGCCGTTTCATCAGGCATTTCCGCCGCAGCGGGCAGGAGAGTGAAGGCTCCGCAGACGGCAAGGCTCCCGGGCAGCTGGACGTGAAGGAGCGTTTCAGCCGTATATGGAACATTCTGCTCCCTCTCTACACCGACTTCAACGCCGCCCTGCGCTCCGAAGGAATCTGTTACGAAGGGATGGCTTACCGCTCCCTCGTGCAGTCCATAAAGGAAAAAGGGGCCGTCGATGTGATGAAGACTGTCTGTCCGGAGCGGGAGCAGGAGCGCTTCGTCTTCGTCGCTCTGAACGCTCTGAACGAGTGCGAGAAGTTTCTGCTCAGACGGCTTCGCGATGAGGGCATCGCCGATTTCTGCTGGGACTGCGAAGACAGCCGGATACTGGACCCTCGTAACGCTTCCTCCCGCTTTATGTCACAGAACATCATAGACTTCCCGCAAAGTCTCCCGTCCCTGCGGCCTGCGGCGGAGCGTGAGCGGGAAAGCGGGAAATTCAAGGTCGTCAGCGTCCCTTCTTCCATCGGTCAGGTCAAGCAGCTCCCCGCCATCCTGAGACAGATAGCGGACGCAAGTTACGGCGGCGACCTTTCACGCATCGGCACCGAGACCGCGATAGTCCTTCCGGACGAAGGCCTGCTGATGAGCGTGCTGAACACCATACCCCCTGAGATAAAGGACATTAACGTCACTATGGGCTACCCTATGGGGGGCAGTGCGTTCTTCTCCCTTATGAACGACATAATGTCCCTGCAGCTCCATCTCCGCTGCAAGGACGGCGTATGGTATTTCTACCATCGTCAGGTCTGGAGCATATTCTCGAACAGTCTCTTCTCCTCTCTTCTCGCCCCCGAGACCCTGGAGGCCGCACAGAAAGTGAAGGCAGGTGCCAGATACTACATCCCTGAGTCTGAGCTCGCCCCGGACGAGCTTTCCTCAGTCATCTTCCGCCCCGTCGTCACTGACCTGAATACGGCAGACCGCGAGAGTGTCCGCAGAATACTGGACTATCAGAAAGAGGTCGTCCTCGCCCTCGCCTCGCGGCTGCGGGACCGGAAGGAAATGAGCCTGGAACTCGAATTCGCCCAGGAATACTACCTCAGCCTCGCCCGGCTGCAAGCCGAGGACCTGCCTGTGCAGCCTCTTACCTGTGTCCGTCTGGTCGCGCAGATGGTCAGCGGGGTGAGCGTGCCTTTCCGAGGCGAACCGCTCAAGGGACTGCAGGTTATGGGGCCGCTCGAAACGCGCGCGCTCGATTTCGAGAATCTCATCATACTTTCCTGCAACGAGGGTCTCTTCCCGCGCCGCTCCGTAAGCTCTTCGTTTATCCCTCCGCAGCTGCGCCGGGGCTTCGATCTACCGGCCTCCGAATATCAGGATGCGGTCTGGGCCTACTATTTCTACAGGATGATCCGGAGGCCGTCGAGCGTATGGATGCTCTGCGATTCCCGCTCTGCCGCCACACGCACAGGCGAAGAGAGCCGATACATAAAACAGCTGGAACTGCATTTCGGTGTCGGGATCGAAAGACGCACGGCCAGATCTCCGATCATCTTCTGCGGCGGAGAAGATGCGATAGAGAAGACTGCCGCCGATGTGGAGAGCCTTAAAAAAGGCCATCTGTCGGCTTCTTCGCTGAACTGCTATCTGGACTGTCAGGCGAAATTCTACTACCAGGCTGTCAAGCATCTGAGCGAGGCCGAGCAGGTCAGCGAATCCCTGGATGCGGGAATGATCGGAAATGTCTATCACAAGACTATGCAGGCCATCTATACGGGTCCCGAGGCGATGGATCCCGGCTTCATCCCCGACCGCGAGAATATGACAAGGATCCGGGAGCGCTCGCTGCAGACTGTGAGCCGCGGGTACATCGAAGACCTCCTGAAGAGGGAAGGGTATATCCGGGCGAGGATAAAGACGCTCATAATGAATGAGCTGCACTGTCTGGAAGTGAGCGGACGGGACCTGGTCTATGAAAATATGGTGGTGCGTTACGTGAAGAAGACTCTGGAGCGAGACCTCGAGCTTATGAAAGACTACGGCACGATGGCTTTCCGCATCATCGGTCTCGAGCAGCCCTGCAGCTGGAGATTCGGGGAGTACAGCTTCAAGGGCTACATAGACCGCATCGACAGTTTCGACGCGGGGGAATTCCGCGTGGTGGACTACAAGACGGGCAAGGTGGAGCAGGCCGACATAGACATATCGGACAAGAATGCCGCGACAGTGGTCGAGGCTCTCTTCAGGGGCGATCCGCCCTCGCGTCCGAAATATGCTTTCCAGCTTTTCCTCTACGATATGTACGTGGAGAAGGAAAGGAAGGGACGCAAAGTCCTGAACTGCATCTATCCTGTTACTGATCTCTTCGTGAACAAGATACGGAACGTCCCGGTGAGCGGGGAGTTCATCTCCCTTATGAAGAAGGAACTGACCGGTCTTCTGGAGGAGATTTCCGACCCTGGCAGGCCTTTCCTGCGGAACGGGACCGGGAAGAAATGCGCGTACTGCGACTTCAAGACCATATGCGGACGATAATTTAGTAACTGTTTCCTGAAAGATGAAGATTCTTAAAGCCTCCGCGGGTTCGGGAAAAACCTGGCGCCTGACCCGGGACTATATAACTCTGCTGCTGAAGGACCGCGACAGATATGCCTACAGGCATATTCTTGCGGTGACTTTCACGAACAAGGCCACCGCAGAGATGAAATCGCGCATCCTTTCCGAGCTTTCCTTACTCTCGCGCAGTCCGGAAAGATCGGATTACTATGCCTCTCTGGTTCCGGCCCTGTTTGCGGATGCCGGCCATCTCCGCTCGCGGGCGGAGGACGTGCTGGTAAACATACTGCACGATTACGGGGCTTTCGCGGTAAGCACCATCGACAGTTTCTTCCAGCAGACCCTCAAGGCCTTCTCCCGCGAGATAGGGTATTTCGCATCCTATCAGGTGGAATTGGACAGGGATTCCCTCATCAGAGAAGCCGTGGACAGGATGCTTGACTCCATTACCGAAGACGACAAGGAGATGCTGGGCTGGCTGGACGAGGATGTGGCGGACACTCTGGAGAAGGGCAGCCGGGTAAATCTTGCGGATACCCTCTTCGAGAACGCCCGCAATCTCAAGTCGGCCGAGCACGGCTCGCTTCTGGACGAATACGGTCTGGATGATGCCAAGATGTTCTCACGCGACCGCCTCAAGGCAGTGAGGAAAGAATGTGCGGCCTATATCGCGGGTTACGAGGCTGCGGTGCGCAAAGCGGCGGAGCAGGTCGGGACCGCTCTGGAGCGCTGCGGCATAGACCCTGCGGACTCGAACCGCAAGTTCCTGCAGTCGGTTCTGGGCTATGCGGAGAAGCCGGATACGAAGACCGGCTATGCGGCTCCGTCCGATGCGGTTATGGAGAAATGCTCAGACCCTCAGCAGTGGTTCCCCAAGAGCAGGGCCCCTAAACTCCTGCCTCAGGCCCAGGGAGTCCTGGACGGGCCTCTGGCATCTTTCCGTGACCTGTTCTCGCAGGGATACCGGCTCTACCGGACGGCGATCCTGCTGAAGGACCAGATCTGCAGTCTGGGCATCGCGGGGGAATTCTTCCGGCATTTCGAAGCCCTTGTCAAGGAGAAGAACGTGCTGTGCATTGAAGACAGCAACGAGATTCTCCGTAAAATCATCGGCGGCTCCGACGCCCCTTTCGTCTACGAAAAGCTCGGAGTCCGCTATGAGCATTTCCTGCTCGACGAGTTTCAGGACACTTCGCGTCTGCAGTGGGAAAATTTCCTGCCTCTGCTGCGCGAAAGCGAGTCGAACAGTCACGAGAGTCTGGTCGTGGGCGACGTGAAACAGAGCATCTACCGCTGGCGCGGTTCCGACTGGGAGCTTCTGGGCAGCACGCTGCAGAAGCAGTTCCCCTCGTCCGAGACGGAGGTGCTGGATTCCAATTACCGCAGCACCGCCGCCGTGGTCGGATTCAACAACTCCTTCTTCACTTTCGCCGCCTCGCAGCTCGGACCTTCCATCTGCGAGGAGTACGCCGATGTCTGGCAGAAGTCTGCCGTAGAGGCAGATAAAGAGCCTCAGAAGGGCTCCGTCAAGGTGGATTTCACTGCGCAGGATCAGCTGGACCTGGTGCTGGCGTCCGTCAGGGACGCTATGGCGCACGGGGCGGAGCCCGGGGATATAGCGGTTCTGGTCCGGAACAACTCCAGCGGCGCGGATGTGGCCTCCCGTCTGATCGGAAGCGGCATCCCCGTCATCAGCGATGATTCCCTCGAAGTCAAGTCCTCGCTGACGGTGCGGCGTCTTGTCTCTCTGCTTCACTGGGTCAACGATCCGGGCGACGAGATCAGCTGCTATCTGGCCTCCCGCCTCATTCCCGAGGGAGCGGAGGATGAGTGGAAGATGGAATGGCATTCGCTCACGGACCTGTGCGAGTCCATTCTCCGTCTGATGGAGGAGCGCAATCCGGGCTGCATCGACGGTCAGGTTCTCTTCATCCAGTCGTTTATGGACTGCCTGCAGGAATGGACCGCGGCGAACGGGCAGAATCTTCAGGCCTTCCTGGAGTACTTCGAGGACGCGTCCCCGAAGATCAGCTCCCCTCAGGACAAGTCTTCCGTGAGGGTGATGACCATCCACAAATCCAAGGGACTGCAGTTTCCCTATGTGATCTTCCCGTTCGCGGAGACCGTCAGTATGTCCAAACCCGCCACCCACTGGTGCTATCTGGGAGGGGATGACCCTGCCCTGCATCTTCCGGACGGATCAGAGCCCCTCAAGTCGGCCGCGGACGCCATATATCCGCTGAGTCTCTCTTCCACCCTGCGCAGCACCGCTTTCTGCAAAGACTACGAACAGGACAGGCGCAGGAAGGAAATGGACTGCATAAATCTTTTCTACGTGGCCCTCACGCGTGCCGCCAAGTCTCTCCATATCATAGCGAAGCAGCCCTGCGCCAAACTCCGCGGCGGGGAAGCCCTTACGGAGTACTCCGACATCTCCCAGCTCCTGTATGTGCATCTGCGGAACAGCCTCGATGAGGACGGAAGCTGCAGCTTCGGTGATGCCTATGATTTCACCCGGATGAAACGCAAGGCGGGCAAGGAAGACAGCTGTGATGCGCAGTATCCTTCGTATCCGCTCGGTGACCGCCTGACATTCCCGGAGGACGCTTCGGACTTTTTCAGCCCTGACGGACTTGTGGGCGCGAAATCCTCGCGCCGGATAAACGGCATAGTCCTCCACGGGATCCTTGCCTCCGTCCGCTACCCGCAGGACCTGCGCGCTGCCGTGGACGATGCGGTGAGAGCCGGACGGCTGGAGAGTGAAGATGCCGAAAGAGACTATTCTATGCTCTCTTCCCGTATAGCTTCCGCAGAGCGGCGCGGCTGGTTTTCCCCTGATGCGAGGGTCATAGCGGAGACTGACATCATAGACGGCGACGGCAGCATCCACAGGCCTGACAGGGTGGAAGTGAGCGGAGGCGGCGTGATTATTGTAGATTACAAGTTCGGCCGTCACGCGGACACCTACGAAAGACAGGTGGCGCGATACGTGCAGCTCTATCGCAAGATGGGCTACGCACACGTGAGAGGTTTTTTATGGTATGTATATGAAAATGAAGTCGTAGAAGTAGAATGTCGACTCTGAGCGAACTCGGCCTTTGGGGTCTGTTCATAGGAAGCCTTCTGGCTTCCACTGTAGTTCCCTTCAGTTCCGATGCCCTCTATATCGGTGCTCTCGCCGCCATCAAGCAGCCCTGGGAATGTCTTCTGGTAGCCACTTTCGGAAACTGGATAGGGAGTCTGATCACCTACTCGATGGGCTGGATAGGCCGCTGGGAATGGCTGGAGAAATGGTTCAAGGTGAAGCCCGAAACCCTCGCGAAGCAGAAAACCTATGTGGACAAGTACGGGATATGGCTCGCCCTTATGGTCTGGGTTCCCTTCGCCGGCGATGTGTTTGTGCTGGCTCTGGGCTTCTACAAGACACATCCTTTCTGGACAGCGGTCCTTATGCTCGTCAGCAAATTCATAAGGACTGTCGGCTGGACACTTATTCTGGGCTATCCGTTATGGTGAAGGAAAAGACTAACGCCGCCCGCCTGCTGGATGCCTCCGGCATCAGCTACGAACTCGTCCCCTACGAGGTCGATGAGAACGATCTCGCTGCACCCCACGTTGCTCAGCAGCTTGGCGAGAACATAGAACAGGTTTTCAAGACTCTGGTACTGATGGGAGACCGCAGGGGTGTCTTCGTCTGCGTCATACCCGGAAATCTCGAAGTGGACCTGAAGACAGCCGCCCGCATCTCAGGGAACAAAAGCTGTGAGATGCTGCACGTGAAGGAACTGCTCCCCGTCACCGGCTATATCAGGGGCGGATGCTCCCCGATAGGGATGAAAAAACACTTCCCGACATTCATCCACGAATCCTGTCAGCTGTACGACTACATATACGTGAGTGCCGGTCAGAGGGGACTTCAGCTGAAAATCTCACCGCAGGACCTGATTTCTTTCACAGGGGCTGAGTATTATCCTCTCTGAGAAGCTGTTTTTTTCGTCCCCGGAGAAAGTTTTCTATCTCCGCGGCCTGCACGTCACTAAAAATAACTATCTTTGCAGGTCAATCATTGTGCCCGGAACTGCCCCCCCAGGCCGGATGTCCTCATTTTACACTACTGTTATGGAAGCTAACGAGAATACCGTGAAACTGTATTACAATACCGAAAGAGAGAAACTCCGTATGCCCGAGTACGGAAGGAACGTGCTGGAGATGATCGGGCGTCTTAAGGCCATCAAGAATCGCGACAAGCGTTCCGAACAGGCCAGGGCCGTGGTCAAGTCTATGGAGCTTCTGAATCCTCAGGTCCATCAGCAGGAAAACTACGAGCAGAAACTCTGGGACCATCTCTTCATCATAGCAGGACTGGACCTGGACATAGATGCGCCGTATCCTGTCCCGACGCGGGAGTCACTGGATACCAAGCCGATACCTATCCCTCTGAGAGACAAGCCTATAAAGGCCACGCACTATGGCCGCAACATAGAAAGCATAATCGACCTCATCGCCTCTGAGCCGGAAGGCGAGATGAAGACCGCGATGATCCGTTCGCTGGCCATCTATATGCGTCAGCAGTACCTCATCTGGAATAAGGACAGCGTGGCCGATTCCACCATCTTCAAGGACATAGAGAAGCTGTCCGATTATCGCATAACTGTTCCGGGCGGCCTGCGGCTGACCCCGGTCGGGGATTCCGGTAACTTCTCCCGCCCGACTATGAGCATAAACGTGGGTCAGGGGGCCCGTCAGAACGGCGGCCGCCAGTGGAACCGCGGACGTGCCGGAAGGAGAGGGAACTCAAATAAGAAATAATAATACGGATGCTGCGATTCTGGAAAAACTGGGATGACGCCCAGAAGGCGACTGCTGTGCGCGTGACCGGCCTTTTGGTGGCCGCATTCACGCTTTTCAGCCTCATATCCGTGCTGTCGTACTTCTTTACCTGGCAGCGTGACCAGAGCCTGCTCACTGACCCGGCCATTATGGACAGCGCCAAGTCTTGCGCAAATCTGGCCGGGAAACTGGGCCTGAAATGGTCCCGCCTTCTCGTCTACAGATGGTTCGGTCTGGGGAGCCTCGCCCTCGTGGCGCTTATGGCGGCGATTTCCGTGCGCCTGCTGACCAGAAGATATCGCATACGCGTGCTGCGCACCATCCTTGTGACTGTCACCGGTGCGTTCGTCACCTCGCTGCTATGCGCATTGGCCGGGCAGTGCATCGGCGGTCTGGGAAGCGTCTTCGGCGGAGGACTCGGCGGCGAGTGCGGAGCGAGTCTCATCGTCCGCTCGCTGGACCTCATCGGTCTGCCGGCCACCATTCTGGCGACGCTTCTGCTCGTGGTGATGTGGCTGCTTTTCGCGAGCCATCGCTTCCTTCGCTGGTTCAACGACCTGTTCTCCGCGAAAGAGCATAACGGAGAGAGCCTTGACTCAGAGCCTGCGGCCACAGATGCCGGGATGAAGGAAGCTCCCGAGACAGTTCTGCCTGACAGCCCGGAGCCGGAACCTGAACCTGAACCCGAGCCGGAACCGGAGCCGGAACCTGAACCCGAGCCGGAGCGCAGCACCCCTGCCGCCTCCACGACTGTCGATGTCGGCGAAGCGGAGAACGGCGGGCTTTCCGACATCGACCGTGGCCAGGCTCTGGACACCCGGGTCAGCGTGCCGCTTCCGCGCATAAATGTCCGCATCGACCCTCCGGAGGGTCTTCCGAGCTATAAACTGCCTGTTCTGGATCTGCTGAAGGACTATGCGGATACCCGTGAGGAAGTGCCGGATGCGGAGCTTACGAAGAACAACAATATCATCCGCGCCGTCCTTTCGAACTATAACATAGAAGTGCGCGAAGTGAAGGCCATAGTGGGACCGACCGTCACGCTCTACAAGGTCTATCCTGCGCCGGGCGTGAAGATAGCCTCGGTGCGCAGCCGCTCGGAAGATATAGCTATGAGTCTGAATGCCAAGGGAGTGCGTATAGTCCTGCTTTCGGATTCCATAGGTATCGAGGTCGCGAACGACAAGCCGGCGACTGTGCCGCTGAAAGCCCTGCTGAACAGCAGCGCCTTCCGCAGCACCAAGGCGGAACTGCCCGTGGCGATAGGCTGCAACATCCAGAAGGAAGTGCGCGTGTTCGACCTTGCTGACGCTCCCCATCTTCTGGTGGCGGGCGCCACGAAACAGGGCAAGTCAGTGGGCCTGAACGTGCTGGTGTCTTCTCTGCTCTACGCCAAGCATCCTTCCGAGATGAAGCTCGTGTTCATAGACCCGAAGATGGTGGAGTTCTCCGCCTACGCACGTCTCCTCCATCATTATCTGGCGGTGCTGCCTACTGCGGGGGATGAGCAGGAGGAGATGTCGGGAGCCATAGTGAAGGATCCGAAGAATGCCGAGAAGACACTCCGTTCGCTCTGTATCGAGATGGACCAGAGGTATGCCCTGCTCAGCAAATCGCTGGTGAACAAGGTTACTCTCTATAATGAGAAGTATCTGAACCATAAGCTGCTGCCTACCGAAGGGCACAGGTATCTGCCGTACATTGTGGTCATCATAGACGAGTACGCGGATCTCGCCATGTCCGGAGGTTCGGGCCCGGAAGGGAGGGCACTGCAGCGCAGCATAATGAGCTCCATAGTCCGGCTGGCCCAGAAGGGACGTGCGGCGGGCATTCACGTGGTCATAGCCACCCAGAGGCCTTCCGTGGACGTGATAACCGGCCTCATCAAGGCCAATTTCCCTGCCCGCATAGCTTTCCGCGTTTCGACCCGTGTGGATTCGAACACCATCCTCGACACTACCGGAGCAGAGAAGCTCATAGGGCGCGGAGATATGATCTACTACGCGGGAGTCGATACCGAGCGTATCCAGTGCGGCTTCATCAGCAATGACGAGATCAATGACCTTACCGCCTACATCGGCTCCCAGACGGGCCACGGCAAGTCTTATAATACTCCTTACTATCTCCCTGACCCGTCTCCTGAGGGACAGGACGGGAGCGGGTCCGCAGCCCTGGATGTGAATGACCTGGACGAGCGCTTCGTGGAGGCGGCCCAGCTCGTGGTGAATACACAGAGGGGGTCCACTTCCGATCTGCAGCGCCGGCTCGGAATGGGCTACGCGAAGGCGGGACGCGTGATGGACCAGCTCGAACAGGCCGGCATAGTGGGCCCGCAGGAGGGTTCCAAGCCGCGCAAGGTTCTGGTGGCATCGCCCGAAGAGCTGGAGGATATCCTCAGGACTCTGGGACAGTAGAACTCCGCAGATACACATAATTATGAAGACGAAAACCGTCATAGCCTTTCTTCTGCTACTTTCCGTCTGCCTCAGTGCTGCGGGGAACAATCCGCTCACAGCCTTTGTAGAGTCGGTGAAGGGCAGATGCGTCACCACCGGATACGGTTTCGTGTACAAGGAAGGCGACATACCGGTCAGCGGAAGCGGAACACTGAGCTTTCAGGACCGGGCTTTCCGCCTCAGCGGCAACGGGATGCGCATCATCTGCGACGGAACGACCCGCTGGACTCTCGATGAGGAGGCCAAGGAATGCTATATAGAGACCGTGGACAGCGGCTCGCCGGACTACGAGCAGAATCCGGCTCTGATGCTTATGGCACTCGATGAGGCGTTCTCAGCCCCTGCCGCCGCCCAGCCTTCATCTCTTGATGGCCGTTCCACTTCTGCTGTGAGTCTCAGTCCGAAAGCGGACGATTCCCGTCTGGACAGGGTCACGGTGCATTTTCTCGGTGACGGCAGTCTCTACGCCCTCGTCATCGGCCTCAGGGGCGGCGCGACAGTCACGGTCACGCTTAGGGACCTGAAAAAAGAAAAACCGGTGAGCAGTTCACCGGCCTTCACTCTCGATATTTCTTCTCTGGACAGTTCCTACGTGGTCACTGACCTGAGATAGGTTGCTACCTCCTTTCCGTATCCCTGACGCAGCGGACTGAAGCGAGAAAGCCGTCCTTGTCCGCAGCGCCGGCGAAGCAGTCCGTCTTGTCCTCGTAGAGATATCTATATAGGGCTCTGTCTCCGTAAGTCCCGTTTACCCAGAATGCAGCGTAGTCGCAGTAGCCGGTAAAACTGTATCCGTCCTCCTCATAGCCTAATGCATAGCCCGCCGGTATCGCGCTGAAACGGCTGCTGTCCGTTATGTTCACTTTCGGCCAGTATTCCCACATCCTGTTGCCGTTGAAATAGACGTTAGCCATCAGTTTTCCGGCTATGCCGGTAAAACTGTCAGTCGCGCCGAAATCCTTGCCGCTCAGAGAGGTCGCGAGTGCCGACCAGTCGTCCGTGTCCGGCAGTCTCCACCCTTGCGGGCAGGCGTCCACAGCCTCGTTCCAGCTGTAGTAGTGACCCAGAATCTGCGACAGATTGCTGCTTCCGTCATAAGGGTAGCCGGTGCCCTCGCAGGCGAGATTCTCTCTGAACCAGTCTCTGTCCCCGATGGTCGTGCACCAGTACTGCTTGCCGTCGCGGCTGTCGGTGAAGACGAAGTCTTTCTGCTCATCGAAGCTTCTTCCGGTGATGGAGCCGTTTTCCTTATCCGCGCTCACGATGGTGGACGAGAGGGAAGTGGAAGTCGTGGTGTAGCCGTCCGCGAACACGGTGCCCTTCACGGTGATGGCGCAGAGCGTGTCCGGAACCGTGAAACTGTAGTCGCCGGTGACGGAAGCGGGGTCAGACTCGACCCTGGTGGTATCCTTTATGTCCAGAGCCTCGATGGTCCAGATGCATCCGTAAGTCCCTCCGTCGTCGCGGCTTACGCTGTCGATGTGGAAATTGTGCACCTCTCCCGGAGAAATGTATGAGGGCAGGGTGAAAGACACGGAACCGGTAAAGGACTCGGTCGAGCTGTCATCATCTTTTTTATTCTTCTTGCAGGAAACCGCCGCCGCAATGACGAGCGTGGCCGCGCCCAAAAGCAAAAATCTCTCTAACTTCATCTGTCCGAAATATTAGCTTGCAAATATGCACATTATTACTGAAAAAAACCACTACCTTTGTGCAATTAACATACCATTTCCGGAATGAACAGCTCATATCCCCCAGCCAGAATCATCCTCGCCGCCTTTCTTTCCGCCCTCCTGCTTTCCTGCACTCAGATGAGTTCCTACAAGGTGTTCGGAGGCTACGCCCAGGGCGGGACATATACAGTGAAAGTGAATTTCTCTCCCGTGAAGCTCTCTCCGGAGGCTGTGGCCTCTTCCATAGATTCCGTTCTCACCCTCGTGGACACTACGCTGTCGGGCTATAACGGGATGTCCCAGCTGAGCCGTCTGAACAGGGGCGAAAGGATAGCTCCGTCACCTCTGCTGATGGAGATCTACGCCTACTCCCATGATATGTACCGCAGGACCGGGGGAGCATTGGACGTATCGTCCGCCCCTCTTTTCGACATCTGGGGATTCGGCTTCACAGCAGACAGTCTTCCGGAGCCCGCAAGGGTGAGCGAGGCGCTCGCGCGCTGCGGAATGGACCGTCTGGTCGCCGATATGCGCGAGGCCCTCTCGGAGGACGGAACGCTCTGCGCGGCAGACCTGCTTCTCGGCGAAGGAGAGGCTCCCAAGCTGAATTTCAACGCTATAGCTCAGGGCTGGACCTGCGATATGGTGGCTTCTTACCTGCATTCCATAGGGGTGGAGGATATGCTTGTGGACATCGGCGAGATTTATTGCGAGGGACTTAACCCCTCCTCGAAACCCTGGACGCTCGGAGTGGACCGTCCTGTGGACGGGAACGAGACCCCCGGAGCCGAGCTGAGCGGCATCTGGCATTCGGACGGCGGCGCCTACGGAGTAGTGACTTCCGGCAATTACCGCAAGTTCTACGTCCGCGACGGACGCAAATTCGCGCACACCATTGATCCCCGCACGGGCTATCCTGTGCAGCATAACCTGCTGAGCGCCACCATAGTGGCTCCGACTGCCGCAGAGGCCGACGCGCTTGCGACCTACTGTATGGTCATCGGGCTGGATGCAGCCCGCGAGTTCATCAGCGGCAGTGCACAGCTGCAGGGCTATCTCATCTATGACGAGCAGGGGCGCCTACAGACCTGGTCCTCGTCCGACTTCTTTCTTGACCACTGAAAGTCTCACAGACTCCCGATGGTTTTGACGGTGAAGAGCAAAGCCTGAAAAAGCACATCGCAAAGCTGCACGAGAATCCCCGGGCAGATACCTATCGCGCTAAGTCCCAGACAGATGACGGCCGTGCTCATCGCTGCGGTGGTCAGCGGCATAGCAAGCAGATTCGTCAGCAGGAAAAAAGCAGGGAAGCTGTGGAAATAGTACCACACCGCCGGAGCCGTAAACAGCTGGCAGCTCAGCGACAGCGCCAGAGTGTTCCACAGACGCGCCGTCAGGCTTGGCCGCAGGTCGCTCTGCGGATACCACTTCCGCATACGCGGCAGCAGGAACACTATGCCGGCCATCGCGAGGTACGAGAGCTGGAACCCCACATCCGTCAGCACGGAAGGTTTGAGCGTCAGCTGGATAGTCAGCGCAGCGGCGTAGGTGAGCGCCAGAGAGCTTCTGCGCTCGCTCATCAGCTTGCCCGTCTCCGCGATGAGGATGAAGAGAAACGCGCGGTCGAGCGACGCCCCCGCCCTCGTCACCGCCGTGAAGAGTCCGGCTGCGGATGTCACAGTCACGAAACTCAGCACCCTGGCAGGAGTACTGCCACCCGCGAGCGCGAGCGGGCGGCGCAGCAGCATATAGATGATACCCAGATGCATACCCGAGAGCGCGAGAATATGAGATGCGCCGGCCGCCCTGAAGGCGTCCAATGTGCTGCCGCTCAAGCTGCTGCGGTCTCCGCTGACCAGAGCCTTCATCAGCGCGTTGCTCTCCTCGTGCCTCATCGGCAGGCTTTCGGTCAGTATTTTCAGCTTTTCCGCCCACTCTTCCAGAAAACTTAGGCGCCACTCTTCCGCCAGCAGCCCTTCGCGCAGCCCGCTGCCCAGACTGCACAGGCTTCCGAGCAGCAGCATAAGCAGAGGGATCTGCCATCTGAGGGTCCTGTCTGAGAAGAATATGGTGAGGGCAAGAGCGCAGGAGAGAAAGCACAGAGAGCTGAGAATGAGGGTCCTGCCCGGAAGTGAGGCGTGGGCGGAAAGGAGAGAGCCCCCCGCGCTGCCCAGCACGAAAGCGAACGAAAACCCCACTATCTCCCTCCTGCAATCCATTTCGATTCCGATTTTTGCGAATATAGTGAGAAATGCTTAACTTTGGCTCGCTTTAAGCAGATTATTCATAAAAACTAAAACAATAAGCGATGATCATCCTGGTAATCAACTGCGGCAGCTCCTCCATAAAATATCAGCTGCTCGATATGAAAAACGACGATGTCTATGATCTTCTGGCAAAGGGCATTGTGGAAAAGATAGGCCTCCCTATGGGCAAGCTTACCCACAGGCCTTCGGGCAAGGACAGGGTGGAGAAGGAAGTAGCTGTCCCGGACCACAAGGTCGGGATGCAGATGGTTCTGGAAGAGCTGGTCGATCCCGTGCACGGCGTGCTGAAGTCCTTTGACGACATCGAGGCCGTGGGCCACAGAATCGTACAGGGCGCGGACTTCTTCTCAGGCAGCGCCATAGTGGATGAGGATGTACTTCAGAAGATAGAGATATGCTGCGACTTCGCGCCGCTCCACAATCCGGCCCACCTTCTGGGCATCAGAGCTGTGCAGCACGTGCTCCCGTCAGTGCCTCAGGCAGTCACCTTCGACACCGCTTACCATCAGACTATGCCGGACTACGCGTATATGTACGCTCTTCCTTACGAGTATTACACGAAGTATCGTGTACGCCGTTACGGAGCCCACGGCACGAGCCATCAGTTCGTGGCCCACAAGGGAGCGGAGTTCTGCGGCATAGACATAAATGATTCCAGAATCATCACCTGCCATCTCGGCAACGGCAGCTCCGTGACCGCCATAAAGAACGGAAAGGTAGTGGACACCTCTATGGGCTTCACTCCGCTCGAGGGTATGATTATGGGTACCCGCTGCGGCATCATCGACGCGAACATCGTCCCTTACATAATGAAGAAGGAGAATCTCACTCCGGATCAGATGACCGATGTGATGAACAAGAAATCCGGCCTCCTCGGCCTGACCGGCATCAGCTCGGATATGCGCGACCTCGACGCCGCCGCGAATGCCGGGGACGAGAAGGCGAAGCTCGCGATGAAGAAGCTCTCCTACGATGTCATCAAGCTTATCGGAGCCTACATCGCGGTTCTGGACGGAGTGGACCTCATCGTGTTCACCGCAGGCATCGGCGAGAACAACACCCGCCTGCGCCGGCGCGTATGCGAGAACTTCGGCTACATCGGCCTCAAGTTCGACTACGAGGCGAACATCGCCACGGGCAAGGATGTCCTGATCTCCTGTCCGGACTCCAAGGTGAAGGTCGCCGTGATCACCACCGACGAGGAGCTGGTCATCGCACGGGACACTATGCATCTGGTACAGGGAGCTCAAGAGTAGAGGCAATTATTTCAATTTCGATATGATCAAGACTTTTTCCGACGTATTCGCCACTCTTCAGAGCAATGGAGTGTGCAAGAGGCTTGTCGGAGCCTGGGCAGTGGATGCGCATTCCATCCTCGCCGTAAGCAAAGCAGTGGATATGGGTTTCGTGAAGGCCACTCTCGTGGGTGACAAGGAGCTCATACATCAGGTATGCAAGGATAATGAAATCGATGTCGAGAAGTTTGACGTTATCCATAATCCGGTGGAGCTCAAGGCTGTGGCCCAGGCGGTGCAGCTTGTTCACGACGGTGAGGGCGACATACTTATGAAGGGTCTGTGCAGCACGGACAAGTTCCTGCGCGCCATCCTGAACAAGGAGACCGGTCTGCTTCCTCCGAAGGGCCTTCTCAGCCACGTGGGCGTGATCGAGAATCCTAATTATCACAAGCTTATCTTTATGTCCGATATGGCGGTGGTTCCGCTCCCTGACTTCCGTCAGAAAGTCAAGATAAGCGGTTTTCTTCTCGGCGTGGCCCGCAGTTTCGGTATAGCCAAGCCTAAGATCGCCTTTATGGCGGCTTCCGAGCAGATGCTGGATTCCATGCCGGCCTGCGTCGAGGCGGCTATGCTCGCGAAGATGGCGGACCGCGGTCAGATGGGTGCCTGCATAGGTGACGGCCCTCTGGCCCTGGATGTGGCGATAGATGACGAGTCCGTAGCCATAAAGAAGCTCGTCAGCCCTGTGGCCGGCGATGCGGACTGCCTCCTCTTCCCTAATATCGAGTCAGCGAACGTCTTCTGGAAGACCAATTCCAAGCTCGCCCTCGGAGTCAAGCAGGCAGGTATGCTCGTGGGCACCACAGCACCTTGCATTCTGGCCAGCCGCGCAGACAGCGTGGACACCAAGCTGAACTCCATCGCCGAGGCTGCGATGTTCGTCGCGAAATAGTTTGACAGGAGCGCGCGTGAACGCTCCTTCATCTCACTGCGGCCGTGCCCTTATCTCTCGAAGAAAGAGAAATGGACGCGGCCGTAATGTTTCTCTTTTATGAAGCGGGGATGTGACGAGAATGAGTGTTCCGCCCCGTGCTCGAGGATGAAATAGCAGCCCGGATGCAGGAGGTCGAGCTCGAAAACCTTGTCAGGAAGATTCTCCAGGCCCTCCAGAGCGTATGGCGGGTCAGCGAAGATTATATCGAACTTCTCCCGGCAGAGCGGCAGGAAATCGAAGACGTTGGAGCGGACCATAGTGACGTTCGGAAGCTCCAGGCGCGCGGCTTCGGTCTTGATGAAAGAGGCGTTCTCGCGCGTCATCTCCACGCAGTAGACCCTTGAGGCTCCGCGTGAAGCGAATTCGAAGGCGATGGAGCCCGTCCCCCCGAAAAGGTCGAGTACCTTCAGATCCGCGAATTCGTATTCGTTATCCAGGACATTGAAAAGTCCCTCCTTGGCGAAGTCCGTAGTGGGGCGTGCCTTATAGTTGTCGGGCGGGCAGATGAGCTTGCCCTTGAGCCGGCCTCCGATGATGCGCATAGTCAGAAGCTGTTTCTCATATCCTTTCCACGCAGCGGAAATAGCGGTAGAGGGACATCTCCTGCTCCGCCTCCAGAGGAGTGCGGAAGCGGATGACGGACATCTCCGGATTCAGCTGAAGTGATTTGAGTGCCGTGAAGATGAAATACTCCGCCGTGGTGAAATCCATCGCCCGGTACACGTTGGATACCTGAAGATTACGGCCCTGGGCTATGCCCAGATACAGCCATCCGTCCGCGAGGGAGGCGATGATCTTGTTATAGTCTTCGCACTCGGAAAGGTCCCGCAGCAGATAGTACATTTCGGGGAGGAACTCCGGTCTCTGCGGTGAGCTGCAGTGGAGACTGCTGAGGATGGCATCGCTCCATCCTTGCCTCGGTTCGGCGCTATAGAGCAGGACTGCGCCGTACTGAGGGACTGCCAGATACGATACGCTGTCTCCGGCATCGAGCCGGACCGTCCGGGACAGAAGCTCGCGCTCGTTTCCCTTAGCGAAGAACTTCTCGGGAACCAGAGCGCACTTGGGAGTGAACAGGGACAGTTCCGCTTCCGGATAGCTGCGCTGAAACTCCCTTCTGCTGAAAAGAGTCCCGGGTTCCAGCCAGGAGGAGGAGGAGGAGGAACGCTGTCCATCCTCCCCGTCCACTTTAAAAGAATATCCACTCAAGCAGACTTGAATGGATATCCTCTCGCGATGCAATCCGCTCATCACAGTATGTTTCTACTCCCAGTTTCCCGCGTTGTTGTTAGGGGCTGTTATGCTTCCTACCTGAAGACCCTCGTACTTGTTCTGGTCTTTTCTGGAAGCGTCGAGGTTGATTCTCAGCTGGTTGTCCATACCGGTCAGCAGGTATCTGTAAGGAATCTTGGCCTCGAAGAGAGGAACTGGAACTCCGGATACGGTCTTTATGGTGGACTCCATAATGATAGGCTTGCCCTCGGAGAAAGGAATGGTGCCGAGGTCATCCACACGGAAATCGTTGCGGCCGTTGAAGAGGGTGTCGCGTACCGGAATCTTGTTCTCGATGGAGAACACGAGCTTGGTGTCGCCGGCGAGGTATCTCTGGTAGAGATCCCTGTTCGTGAGCTTGCGGTTAGCCTTCTGAACTGCCTCGGTATGTGCTACCGCAACGGAGTCGTCCATAGAGCCGATCTGCATCAGAACCGTCATCTCGCCCTGCTTGTAGAAGTCCTTGAGGCTGTCGATGGTGGAGGAATAGCGGCCGTTCTCACTCTTGTAGGCCACCTGCAGGGTGCGGATGTCCTTGAGGCGCTGGATGGCGATGCCCTCGCGGAAGTCCTTCTCCTTGTTAAACTCCACTGGCTCCATAATGCTTCTTACTACTACGTAGCATAACACTACGATAACGACGGGCAGAACAACCCACGTCAGCAATTTTTTAAGAATTCCGTTCATTATATTTCAGTTTTATTATTATCTCAAATCCCGACAAAGTTATGAAATACATTTATGAAATGCAATTATTCTTTCTAAATTTGCACTCGGAAAAACGACAGGAACACTATGCAGGACAGAATTCTCAGTCTGGAGGCGCTGATCGGGGACTCTTCCCGGATCACTGTTGTCACTCACACCCGTCCTGACGGGGATGCGGTGGGCAGCAGTACGGCTCTCGCGTCCTACCTCGCCGAGCGGCGCGGAAAGGATGTCTGCGTGGTGCTCCCGAATCCTGCCCGGGAGTTTGACACATAATATTTGAAAAAAATATCGCAGAAGAGGCTCGGGCCT